>CBDIHJ010000001.1:0-22072 GCA_965279045.1 Henriciella sp.
TGAGATTACAATCCGAAAAAACTAACAGATAAACATAGACCTAGACGGCTGTGGATGGTTAGGTGTGATGAGTTAAAGGGGAAGGCGGTGTCTGAAAGTGGTCAGAAAACGCAAACCGAGCGTGTCGAACACACGCGACGGTATGTGCGGCGCAAAGGCGGCCCTGGCTTGGCTTTTTTCCCCCATGGACTGATCCCGGCGGCGGCGCTCGCGCTCCTGACCCTGTTCGCTTTGGTCCCATTTGCGTCGCTCTGGATTGAAGAAAATGCCGAACAAGCGGCGCTCACCTCCTTGCGCTCTGGCGGCGAGGGGTGGGCCAGTGTCTCAGCTTCGGGTCAGTGGATTACGCTCACCGGTGAGGCGCCCGCGGCGGACCGCGCCGCAAAGGCCGTCGACTTGGTGCGCAACAGCAGAGCTGGGACATTCCTGGGCCAAGCCCCGCCCGGTGACGCGCGTTATTGATCGCACCACGCTGGCGGGTGCGGTGGCCCGTACTGAACCAGAACCGGAAGCCCCAGAGGCTTCAGAGCCAGAGCCCGAGACCGAACGTTCAGCGCCAACAGAAACGACAACAAGGCCGGCCCAAACTGAACGCGAACGAATAGAGGCCTGTGATCAATCTCTGCGCGCGCTTTTGATTGAATCGAAAATCGAATTTGACACAGGGAGCGCGCGGATCGCCCCGGAGAGCTCAGGCTTATTGGATCAATTAGCGCGGGCGGTCACTGACTGCGACGTACAGGTTACGGTCGAAGGTCACACAGATTCAACGGGATCTGCGGCTTTGAACGAACGCTTAAGCCTAGCGCGGGCTCAAGCCGTTCGCGATGCGCTGGTGATCCGCGGGGTTGCCGCTGATTTACTGGACGCAGAAGGCTATGGGGCGGCGTGGCCTGTGGCGAGCAATGAGACGGCCGAGGGACGTGAGCAAAATCGGCGGATCGAGTTTAATGTGCGCGCGCTTGAAACAGCGCGGGAATAGGAAGGCAGGCTAACTGAGTTAGGTGGGTTCATGTGGTATCTTTGGCTGCAAATACTGTTTCTATTAGCCCTGGCTGCGCTTTGCGGCGCGGGGCTCGCCTATTGGTGGCTGAAAGGGCGCTATGAGGATGTAACGGAGACCTATTCGAGTTTGATCTCAGGGTCAGACAAGAAAGCGCTCGACGTGATGAGCCGCGACGATCTGGAGACCCGCTTGAATGCGCTCTCCGCCAAGATCGACGAAATCGAAAATACCGATCTATCAACGCTGGAGTCTCAAATTCTTAGCCTTTCGAATGAGTTTCCCGAAGCCCAGCCAGACCTATCCCCGCTGCTCGCTGAAATCCAGACGGTCAGCGAAGACGTGCGGCGCTCGGAAGCCTTTGCGGAAGGCTTCGAAAGCCGCCTAGAGGCGCTCGAAACAACTCTGTCTGATCGCTTCAGTGCCTCAATGGGGCATTTGCAAGGAGCGATAAACGACAAGACCGAGTTTAACTTAGAGCCAGTGCTATCGCGCTTGGCGGAGCTTCAGAAACAAGTCGATCAACTCAGCGCGCTTAACCCGCAAATCGCGACCCTGTCTAAGCAGACAAATGAACTCGCAGAACGTCAAACGCTCGGCATGAAGTCAGAGATTGCGCGCCTCGAGCAAAGATTTAGCTCGGTTTCAGATGGCATGCTGCAACCGATCCAGCAAAACCTTCAGGCACTCGCCGCAAAATCTCCATCGGCGGACAATTTAACCCAGCGCTTAGACGCGCGTCTACAAACCATTGAAGAACAAGTCGCGCGCCATCAGCAAAGCCTGCGCCCGATCAGTGAGAAACTGGATGAGATGATCCCCGCCAGCGCCGCCAATGCGAGCAATCACCGAACCCTAGCGGCGCTTGATCAGAAACTGCTCGGCTTTGAAAACACGATCGTGGCAATCAAACAACGCATGGACCAAATTGGGGCGATCCTGACGACGCTTGATCAACGCGTGGATACCGCCTCGCTGGAAACGCGGCTTGAGCAAACCTCTCATGAGCTCACGTCACTGCGCGCCAGCCTGCCCGGCCAGACCGCATTTGAGCCGCTCGAACAGGGCTTGTCACGGCTCCAACAAATGGTCTTCAATCTGCGGGAACGGGATGTGGCCAGTCTCAATGGGGCGATCCGTTCAATCGAAAACCGGGTGGATTTCGTCGGCGTCGAAAATCGCCTGACTTCGATAGAATACGGCCTCGCCGCGACGCACCACATGCTGCGCTCTCGGCTGGAGCAAAGCACTGAGCTGCCCCCACCGCCACAACGTGAACCGTATCGTGAGCCGCCCCGAGATTATGCCTTCGCGCCCCAGTCGTCGCTGCGCACACCTGAGTCGGCGCTCGACCCGATCGACATGATCCGGACCACAGATACAGCCAGCAATCTGCTTCTGGAACCCGGGTTCGGACAAGCCGATAACCTTGAGAAGATCCGCGGGATCGGCCCTATGCTGCGGCAATTGCTGAACGATACCGGCGTCTTCTATTATTGGCAGATCGCCGAGTGGAGCGACGATGATGTTGCCAGCGTCGACGCGCTATTGCCAGGATACCAAGGACGGATCACGCGAGATCGATGGGTCGAGCAGGCTCAAGAATTGGCCGCCCTCCCCGGCGCCGCCCAACGCCCTCAGCCATTTGGGCGCGAAGGGTAAACCCAACCTACTTGTCTGAATCGGGCGCGTGGAAGACCAGCGTCCTTGAGATTATAAATGTCGCGATCGGGATCGTGGCGATGGCAATTAGGAAAGCCAGCCAATAACTTTTCTCAAGATTTGTATTGATCACCACGAAGATCAGCCAGTTCGCACCTGCGCCCGCAAATGCCATCACGATGAAAGTGGGTATGGCCCTAATATGCGATCGAGAAGACCTAAACGTCACATAATAGTGCCCAAAATACGAGACGTTCAAAGCGGCACAAAAGCCGATCATTGTGGCGATGGAGGGCGCTAGGCCGAACCTCTCGACCCCCATCATGAGCACGGCTGCGTGCACCAAGGTCGCAACAATCCCAATACTACCAAATCGTACAATGAGCCAGAATGATGGGTGACGTTTATTGTCAATCACGAAACTCAAATCCGTCAGCATCTTCGATGATGAATAAAGGGCGCCCCTTTGCTTCGGTAAACACCCGGGCAATGTATTCGCCGAGCACGCCGATTCCGATCAATTGAAGACCACCTAAGAAGAAAATCGCAACCGCCAAAGTCGCAAAACCCGGAACATCCCGCCCAAACGTGGACGTCGTGATAACAATCCAAATTGCGTATAGGAGCGCGATCGTAGCGATCAGAATTCCGGTTATGGAACAGAGCCTCAAAGGCAAGACGCTGAACGAAACGATGCCGCCCCAACCATATCCAAACAAATGACGCAGCGACCATTTGCTCTTCCCATTCTGCCGCGCAGCGACCTGAAAGGGTATTGGCTGATGGGCGAATCCAACCCAGGCATAGAGCCCCTTCATAAAGCGCGTCTTTTCAGGAAGGCTCATCAGAGCATCCACGACCGGCCGTGTCAGTAAGCGAAAGTCTCCGGCGTCAGGCGCGATCCTGGTTTCGGAAAACATTGAAAAAATCGGATAGAATAAGTTCGAAAGCGCTTTGCGAATTGTACTTTCCATCGGGCGCGATTGACGGACGCCATAGGCAACATCTGCTCCCTCCAAGGCAGCTTCGATCATTTTTGGCACGATTTCAGGTGGATGCTGTAAATCGCCATCCATAATGAGCACATAGGCACCGTCCGTCCGCTCCAATCCGGCTGTAATCGCAGCCTCTTTTCCAAAATTCCGCGAGAACCTCAAAAGTTTGATGCGCGGTTCTTTCGCACGATGCCTTTGCAACGTCTGATATGTGCCATCCTCACTGCCATCATCGACGCACACGATCACCCATTGGGTGGAAATTGCATTTAAAATGGGCACCAATCGGTCAAAAAGCGGACCGATATTCTCTGCCTCATTGTAAACCGGGATCACCACAGAAATAGATGAAACGCGCATCACTCAATCTCTGAGGCAGATACATCGGACGATTGCCGGGATGGTTCGCCGGGAGCAATGATCCCCGCAAAGAGGCTTGCTCCGTTGAGCTGTAGGTCTTCCAAGTGGGGATCGATGTTTTGAGCCGGACTATGCAAGACGCTGTACGCAGCCGGCGGTGTATCTGGGTAGGTTTGCTTTAGTCCGTCGGCGGCGATCTCGATTTGATTTGAAAGCATGATGCTTTTCTGAACGACGCTTGGAATGTTCCCAATTTTCAAAACGAAGAGCAGGCCGATCAGCACGAAAACGGTTCGGTGGCGTTGTTCTTTGGTGTGAACAAGCGCCAGGACCACCAGCCCAAAGGCCGCGATCCAGAAAAAGGTCCCGAAAGAAATGTAACGGCTGACAAAGGCCTGATTAACTCCGAACATTTCCCAGCGCCCGAGCGCTGTCAGAAAGCCGGAGCCGACGGTATAGGCGGCGAGCGCAAGATAAGCCGCGATTCCCTTGGACAAACGTTCGCGTCCGACATCTCGCAGCGACCAAACCGCCCAAATTATTAGTCCCAATCCAATCATCGCCACCAAAATCGAGCTATCGCGCGCAAATCTCACGATCGGTGAGGCGACAAAATTCAATGTGTAGTGCGTCAGGCCGACCCAAGTTTCGAACGCGAGCCCATCCGGCAATGATGCGGCGGAGTACGCCGCTGCAGGATCGTTCAACGCGATAATAAAGTGCCATAATATCAGTCCGCTAAAGGCCATCCAAAGCCCTAACAGGTATACTCCTTTGACGGTCTGAAACGCTCCAAACCAAACTAAAAGCAAAAACCCAATCGGGAGCAAAACCCAGCCGGTTCCAAACGCATAGATCGCAATCGCCGCAGTTAGGCCCGCGAGCAATGTATTGGCCATTGTTGGGGTCCCCACCGTGAGCCGTTCTATGGCCCAGAGCGCGCCAGCGAGATTCATGAACACCGCAACTTGCCAACCCCACAACCAGTTTGCCGCCTGATCCAGAGAAAAGAAAAAGAAGGCGCTCAGACCGAGCACCCACACTTTGGCCGAGGGCAAATCTAGTTGAACCAGGCTCCGGTTCTGGATTCGAATGAGAGCGATAAAACCGATTCCTGCGAAGACAACACTGGCAAGGGCTTCGACGGCATGCGACATGGCCGTCTGCTGACCAAGGCCCAGGAGCAAAAAGTAAGCAGACGCGTGCCAGTGATTACCATGCAGCGCGAATAAGTCGCCAAAGGTCAGCTCTCCCGATTGCAAGCTCGTGAAGAGTGGAACGATATCCCAATGATCATGGTAGGGGGCGCGATAGAAAAAGGTTAAGCTGAAGCAGAGCGTCGCGAGAAAGCAAACGATACTTGGGGCCCAAACCCAGAATTTTTTGTTCATGCAACCACTCCGCTCGCCCCTCTTTTTTGAGGCCATCGGAGGCGCTATATCGAGGTCAGGCGCCCGCGTGATTATCCCCGCTTCTCATTTTGCGACATTGAGACAAATGTAATGTTTCGGACACGCGATGGGCGAGGCGACTTGTGAAAAAATGGTGGTCGATACTAGGTTCGAACTAGTGACCCCTGCAATGTCAATGCAGTGCTCTACCACTGAGCTAATCGACCAACCGTTTTGGAAGGACGGGTCATCTCTTTTTGGAAGCGTTTAGTCAAGCCTGAACTGCAATCGTTCGCAGTGCCCGATTAGGCCGCCATGACCCGTTCGACTTCATCGACCAGTTCCCGCAAATGGAAAGGCTTGGAAAGCACTTTGGCGCCAGCGGGTGTTGGTGAGCTGCCGGATAGCGCAACCGCTGCGAACCCGGTAATGAAGACAATCTTCATAGCCGGATCGAGTTCGGCACCACGACGCGCGAGCTCGATGCCGTCAATGCCGGGCATGACGATATCGGTTAGAAGCAAATCGAAAACTTCGCGCTCAAGCGCCTCAAGCGCGCCTTCGCCGTCTTCATAGTCTTGCACATCGTGTCCAGCCCGTCGCAAGGATGCGCTTAGAAAGCTGCGCATCGCGTCATCATCTTCGGCTAGCAGGATTTTGCTCATAACCATCCGTCCCAGAAACTTTGCCATGCCACAATGGCGGGATATCAGTAAACCCTCCGTGAATATGGCAAGCGTTTTCAGCAAGAAAAGCGCCAAGACCTATCCTTTGGTAGAGGATTGAGACGCATATAGGCATTTTCTCCTTGACCTTGTCTTAAGATCACCGACCTTGGGATCATGCAAACCGCGTTCGAAACATCGATGAGAACTGATGAGCCTTGGCCCGAAGCTTACACGCTTCAACGGGGTGAAGATGGTTCTGCGCCGGTGATTTTTGCTTCTCCGCATAGCGGGCAAGTCTACCCGCAACGCATGGTGGATATACTTTCTGTCCCACTTTCAGACCTTCAACGCACGGAAGATGCGTTCGTGAATGAGCTCTATGCGGCGGCGACGGATTATGGCGCGACGCTTTTATCAGCGAATTATGCGCGCGGATTTGTTGACTTAAATCGAGACGCCCGGGAACTCGATGCGAGTATGTTTCATGATGGCTTGCCGCGCATGGCGGGGATGCCAAGCGCGCGTGTGAAAGCTGGTCTCGGATGTCTACCGCGCGTGGGAGCCAGTGGTCGGGATATTTACGCCCAACCTATTTCACGGGAAGAAGGCGAGTTTCGCTTGGTCGCCGTCCATGACCGATATCATTCTGCGCTCCAGGAAGAGATTGATGCCTTGAAAGCGGATTGGGCCGACGTCTTCATTATTGATTGCCATTCTATGCCATCTCGGCAGCCGGGACGCACGAATTTACCGGATATCGTGCTCGGAGACCGGTTTGGGTCAAGCTGTTCAGCGAAACTCACCTCGCTGGCAGAACGCCGGTTTCGCCGAGAAGGCCTGAGCGTGACGCGCAATGCCCCTTATGCCGGCGGTTACACGACCCGACGGTATGGACGCCCGCGCCGCGGGGTGCATGTGTTGCAGATAGAGATTAATCGAGCGCTTTATATGAACGAGCTTGATGTGCGGAAATCCGCACAGTTCGAGCATACGAAGAGCCAGGTCAGTCGCTTGATCGACGATATTCTCAAATTCGCGATTTCAGAAAATGGATAAAAAAAAGCCGCGCTATAAGGCGCGGCTGAAATAGGTAAGGGAGGAAACGCCAGAAGGCGTCAGCACCGCAGTGCTATGGCCCAACCTATTGTGCGGCGCACAAAAAACAAGCCCCTATTCGCTGCACTGCCGCATAACTCCGTTGCGATAGAGGGATGGCAGCGCACGCGGCTGGCATGGTTATTAATTGGTAAATAACTGATAAAATTGAGGATTTAGCGTTCCGGCACGCAACTTGCTGTTGTTTTCCGCAATATCCATTTTCGGGACTCTATAGGGGGCTCCGATCAGCCGGGAGTACGGTATGACGGACAATACAGATCTGCACGTAGGAAAGCGTCTGCGGCGGCGACGGCGCCTACTGGGCATGACACAGCAAGACCTTGCTGGCATGGTCGGTGTGCGATTTCAGCAGATTCAAAAATATGAGTGCGGCGCCAATCGCGTCACCGCTTCGCGCTTATATGATCTTTCCCGCGCGCTGAACGTCTCAGTTCAGTACTTTTTCGACGGTCTCGAAATTGATGCGCTGCAAGGTATGGCCGCAAATGATGCCGAACGGCTGGATGCGGACATTCTGAGCCAGAAAGAAACGCTCGAACTGGTCCGTGCATATTACAGATTGGGTGAACGTCCTCGTCGTCGCTTGCTCGAACTGGCAAAAGCCCTGGAATCTGAAACCTCAGACACCGGCGCGGCTTGACCCCAATAGCCCGCCGCGTTTAAGCGCGGCGTATGACCACTCCCTTGGATTTTGATGTAACGGCCGTTGCGAATGCAATGGCCGATGCCGCACGTGCTGCGATCATGCCGCATTTTCGGGCGCTCACGGCGGTCGAGAATAAAGAAGACGATGGCGCCTTCGACCCCGTCACGGTGGCAGATCGCGCTGCTGAGACCGCGATGCGCGAGGTCTTAGCGGACCTTCGGCCCAATGATGCGATCTTCGGCGAAGAGTTTGGCCGCCAAGACGGCACGACAGGATGGACCTGGGTGTTGGACCCAATTGATGGGACGCGCGCCTTTGTAGCTGGTTTGCCCAGCTGGACCACGCTGATTGGTCTGGTGGATGAACCCGGCGACGCGATTGTTGGGGTCATTGATCAACCGGTTTTAGATGAACGCTATATTGGCACGCCAGAGGGCTCAGTTTTGCAAACCGCTCATGGGGAAACACCCATCCGGGTGTCTCATTGTGAGGATTTACGGGAAGCGGTTATCGCAACGACAGATCCCTTTATCATGACCCCGCCCGAGCAAGGGGCCTGGACGCATTTGCGGCACACGGCCCGGATCACGCGTTATGGGCTCGATGCCTACGCGTATGCGCGCGTGGCGGCGGGGACAATTGACCTTGTCGCTGAGACTGGTCTCGCCCCTTATGATGCGGCGGCCCTGATCCCCGTGGTGCGCGGCGCCGGCGGTCTCGCTTGTGATTGGCGCGGCAACCCAGCCAAGCCGGGCGGTCAATTGGTGTGTTCCGCGAGCTCTGGCATTCTGGATCAGGCCTTGATTTCGCTCCGACGCTCTGCGGTTTAACCGGGATAAAGCTAGCCAGAGTGTCTCAAAACAGGCTAGACGGACGGGCATGTCGAAAGAAATCGAACTTGTCGAAAAACGGACCCCGACCCGGCGCGCGCCGGGGAAGTGGCGGCTCAGCTCGATCATCGATGGTCGCGCCCTTCGAGTGAAGCTCACAGCCGCCGCCCTTAACCATGAGGGTGACGACAAAGCGATGCGCAAAGAAGCGCTCGACATCCTTCACGGCGCCATGTTCCGCGGACGATTGATCGCCCAGGAACGCCTTCAGCAAGGCGCGGACGGGCTCGATACAGCGCGATTGCTCGCTGCGGTCCAAGACGAAGTGCTTCACGCCCTTTATGACTTCACGACGACACATGTCTTCCGCGCGCGCAATCCCACAGAAGGCGAGCGCCTGGCTGTGTTCGCAACGGGGGGATATGGGCGGTCGGTCTTAGCACCATCGTCTGATATCGATCTGCTCTTCATTCGCGCTTACAAAGCCAGCCCACACGCTGAAAGCGTCATCGAGTACATGCTCTATGCCATGTGGGATATGGGCCTAAAGGTTGGGCATGCCTTCCGCACGCCGCAAGAATGTGTGCGCCTCGCAAAACAAGATGTAACGATCAAAACCAGCTTGCTCGATACGCGTTATCTGTTTGGTGACAGAGGGCTCGCGGAAGAGACCACGGAAATGTTCCATCGTCAGGTCGTGATCGGTCATGATGCTCAATTCATCGCGGATAAGCTGGAAGAGCGTGACAATCGCCATTCCCGCCAGGGCAATGCGCGTTATCTGGTCGAACCAAATGTCAAAGAAAGCAAAGGCGGTCTAAGAGACCTGCAGACGCTGTATTGGATCGTCAAACACATGCACCCGACGAGCACCAGTACGCTCGAAGATGTCATGACGACGAATGTGTTCACCAAGCACGAATACCACTTGTTCATGCGCGCGGCGCGGTTTCTTTGGACCGTGCGATGCCATTTACATTACATAACCGGACGTCCCGAAGAACGCCTCAGCTTCGATTTACAGCCTGAGATCGCAGCCAGAATGGGCTATCAAGATCGCGGCGAACAGCTCGGCGTCGAGCGCTTTATGAAACGCTATTTCCTCGCCGCAAAAGACGTTGGAGGATTAACCCGAATTCTAGCGGCGAAACTGGAAGCAGATCAGAAGGCTAAACCTGAAGGCTGGCGGCGGTTCTTGCCCGGTACGTCTCAGACCAAAACACTGCCAGATCTCAACTTTATGATGGTCGGTAATCGGGTCGCGTTCGCGGATGATGATATTCCTCTCCGGCATCCCACAACGCTGCTCAAACTGTTTCAGGTCGCGGACAAAGAAGGCGTCGATGTACACCCGGATGCGCTGTCACTGGTGACCCGCAATACCAAGCTCATCAATGCGAAGACGCGGACCAACCCGAAAATGGTCGCGACCTTCCTCGAAATCCTGCTCAATAGCCGGAATTTGGGTCTGACTTTGAACCGGATGAATGAAGCCGACATTCTAGGGCGCTTTTTGCCGGAGTTTGGTGGGATTGTCGCGCAGACCCAGTTCAACATGTATCATCACTACACTGTGGATGAGCATACAATTCGCGCGCTTGAACACATGTCTCGAATGGACAAAGGCGAAGAGGGTTTCGGGCTTGCGAAGCAGCTCTTCGGACGCATCGAAAATCGCCGCGCGCTCTATCTCGCCATGTTGCTTCACGACACGGGAAAAGGTCTCGGGGACCAGCAAATAGAAGGCATGAAAACCGCACGCCGGGCCTGTAAACGTTTAGGACTCGATGAGGCAGAAACGGAACTCGTCGCCTGGTTGGTCGGCAATCACCTAGAGATGAGCGAAACCGCTCAAAAACGGGATATTGCTGATCCACGCACGATCGTGAAATTCGCCGAGCGGGTTATGGATCTTGAGCACTTGCGGCTGCTCTACATTCTCACAGTTGCCGATATTCGCGCCGTTGGACCGAATGTTTGGAACACTTGGAAAGGCCAATTGCTGGGCGATCTCTACCACAATACCGAAGCCGCCTTACGCGGCGGGCGAACGGATGAGACGACCGTCACAGCCGAACTCAAAGCGCGCGCCGAAGCCAATCGGGAGATCGTCATTGATCAAACCGGTGCACTCCCGCGGGTGATGCTGGAAATGGATGAGGCCTATTGGACCGGCTTCGATCCAGAAACGCTGATCGACCACTCAAAACTGCTGTCAGACAATGATGACATTATCATTCGAGCGCGCAGCGAGCAGGACCAGCGCACGGTCTTGTTTGTCTCGGCGCCCGACCGGGTCGGACTTTTCGCGCGATTGACTCAAGCCATTGGAGCGCTCGGCGCACACACAGTCGCGGCGCAAGTCTTTACCGGTCCTTCAGGCCGCATCATCGATGTCTTCGTATTAGAGGATGGGGAAGGCAAACCGTTCGCCATGGGTGATCGCAACCGTCTGGATCGGCTCGAAAAAACCGTTCTTAAAGCGATTGATGAAGATACAGAAATTGCCGAACCGAATGTGCGTCAGAACCAACGCAAAGCCGCCTTCATCGTTCAGCCGCGTGTGGCGATTTCGGATGATGCGTCTCAAGCCTGCACGGTGATCGATGTCTCCGGCCGTGATCGACCGCGTTTGTTGAGTGATGTGAGCAAAGTCCTCGCAGATGCGGGTATCTCTATCGTCTCAGCGCATGTGGGGTCTTACGGAGAACGTGTCTTCGACGCATTCTACGTCAAACTTCCAGAGGGATTTGACGAGGACATGAAATCGTCATTGCGTGATCAACTCCTTGCCGCGCTTGGACGCGAAGAACCAGACGGTCCAAGCACGCCTGCACGCAAACTCAAGCGAGCCAGCGCCGCCGACAGTTTCTAAACGCGAAAGCCCTGAATGAGTCTCCTGCGCAACACGCTCACGCAATCTTCGCTGACATTGGGCAGCCGGATATTGGGCTTTCTGCGCGACATTCTGATCGCGGCAAAAGTCGGAGCGGGTCCAATTGGCGACGCGTTCGTCACCGCCTTGATGTTTCCCAATCTGTTTCGGCGCATTTTCGCGGAGGGCGCGTTCGCTCAAGCCTTTGTGCCCGCGTATGCGCGCACGCTCGAAGCAGAAGGCCCTGAAGCCGCCGCTGAAGTTGCGAAACAAACGATGCGCGGCCTGTTCGCGGCCACCGCTGCCCTCGTTATTGTCGCGCAGTTCGCCATGCCTTGGATTATGCGGATCATCCATGGCGGTTACGCGCCAGAAAGTGAGAGCTTTCAGCTGGCGGTCCTGCTCACACAAATCACGATGCCATACCTCGCTTGTATGGCATTGGCGGCGCTGTTGTCGGGCGTCTTGAACTCTGCTGGTCGCTTCGCGCTGTCCGCAGGCGCGCCGACCCTGTTGAATATTTTTCTCATTTCCGCGGCTTTACTCGGCGATGATCAACGCCACACGGCCTTCTTGGCGTCGATTGCCGTCTCTCTTGCAGGCGTGGCGCAGGCCGCTTTGCTTTGGTGGGGCGTCCGACGTCAGAAGGTTTCCCTCTCTCTAGGCTGGCCGCGGCTGACTCCTGCCGTCAAGAAAGTCATCGCGCTGGCCATTCCCGGCACGATCGCTGCAAGCGGAACGCAAATCAATATCCTGGTCAGCCAAGCGCTTGCGAGCTTCGAGGAAGGCGCGAAATCCTGGTTGTTCTATGCGGATCGGCTCTATCAGCTCCCGCTTGGCATTGTCGGCGTGGCCGTCGGGGTCGCGATTTTGCCGCGTCTGGCGCGAGCGGCACGTTCAGATGATACCGCGACCTCAAACACATTAATGGATGATGGCATTGGCCTCGCCATGGCGCTGACCTTGCCCGCCGCCATCGCGCTGATGGTTGCGCCCGCTTACCTGATCGAAGGATTATATGCTCGCGGCGCGTTTACGCTCAATGACGCACAGCAAGCCGGGTTGGCCCTAATTCATTATGGTTGGGGCGTCCCAGCCTTTGTCCTGATCAAAGTGCTCGCCCCCGGCTTTTTCGCGCGTGAGGACACCCAAACACCGATGCGTTTCGTCCTCTTCACGGTCGCGTTGAACACGGTGCTTGGGGCAAGCTTGTTTCTTTGGTTTAGAGCGCAAGGCTGGGCTGGCTTCCCAGGCTTGGCCATCGCGACCAGCATCGCGGCCTGGGTGAATGCAGCGCTCCTCCTTTTTGGACTACAAGCCCGCGGCTGGTATCATCCGGGTGGTCGATTGATCTCACGGCTCATTTCCGTTTCGCTCGCCAGCCTCGCGATGGGCGGCGCCCTTTATGTCCTGATGGGATATCGCGACCTGATCCAAAGCTGGCTCCCCTATGGCAAATTCGTTGAAGTACTTGCCTTTATATCGATCGGAGCCGCAGTTTATGCAGTCGCGGCCCTGGTGTTTGGCGCCATTCGGATCAGTGATCTGAAAGGCCTCGCGCGGCGAAAGACGACGTGATTTCCCTCTAGCCACGAGACCAAAATCCGCTAAACCCCGCTGCCATGACTGAGCAAGTGACCTATTCCGGCCCGCAGCGCATTTTTTCCGGCATTCAACCGACCGGAAATCTGCATCTTGGAAACTATCTTGGCGCTTTGAAAAAGTTCGCCGACCTTCAAGATGCTGGCTGGGAAGGCATTTACTGCGTGGTCGATCTGCACGCGATCACAATGCCGCAGCCCAAGGGGGCGCTAGCGGATCAGACCCGGCAGATCGCGGCCGCAATGATGGCGGCCGGACTCAGCCCCGACACATCAACCATTTTCGTTCAGTCTTCTGTCCGCGCGCACACA
Organism: Henriciella sp.; assembly: GCA_965279045.1. GTDB lineage: Bacteria > Pseudomonadota > Alphaproteobacteria > Caulobacterales > Hyphomonadaceae > Henriciella. The sequence continues at coordinate 13,463 of CBDIHJ010000001.1, forward strand.
GAACTGACCTGGATCTTTAATTGTGTCGCCCGCATGGGATGGCTCGAAAAGATGACCCAGTTCAAAGATAAGTCTGGAAAGGATTCAGAGCGCGCAAGCGTTGGTCTGTTTGACTATCCGGTTCTGCAAGCGGCTGACATCCTAGTCTATAAAGCCACGCACGTGCCGGTTGGTGAGGATCAAAAGCAGCATCTCGAGCTCAGCCGGAACATCGCGGCTCGGTTCAATCAGCAATATGACGTCCCGGGCTTTTTTCCGCAGCCAGAAGGATTGATCGAGGGACCAGGCGCGCGCATCATGTCGCTCAAAGACGGCACCAAGAAGATGTCCAAATCTGATCCGGCGGAGACCTCTCGGATCAATTTGATCGATGATACCGATACGATCGCGAAAAAGGTCAAAAAGGCAAAAACTGATACGCTGGGCGATATGCCCGAGAGTGTTGAGGCGATGGAAGGCCGTCCCGAAGTCGCGAATTTGGTCGGCATCTATGCGGCCCTGTCAGGGACCAGCGATGAGGATGTGTTGGCCGAATATGGCGGCAAAGGGTTTGGGACGTTTAAGCCGGCTTTGGCGGAACTTGCTGTCGAAAAACTCTCGCCGATCACGCAAGAAATGCGTCGCTTGCTCGACGATCCTGCTGAGATCGACGCGGCACTCGCAAAAGGGGCGACAAAAGCCAATGCGGTGGCCGAACCGATTATTGAAGAGGTGCGACGCGTTGTGGGCTTCTGGCAAGTTTAAACGCCCCTATATGTGAGGGGCGTATGAACACAGGAAATGACGATGTCTCGACTTCTAGCCAGTGCGGCCTTTATCGGTCTCGCCACAGCTTGCTCCCCGGCAGATGCACCAACCCCACCTACGGCTGAGACCGGACCGGTTCTGTCTTACACGGATGCCTTCGTTATGGAGCCAATTGGCGCACGAGACATGAGCATGGGCGGCGTAACTCTGAGTGTCGAAGGCGGTGATGTGACGCTGACAAGCGCTAGTTCAACCAGCATCGATACGATTGAGCTTCACACAATGGCGATGGTCGACGGCAAAATGCAGATGCGGCAGGTGGACGGTTTTGAAATCGCGGATGGCGGGAATTTGGAACTCAAGCAGGGCGGTGATCATCTGATGCTGTTTGGCGTTGGGTCCGACGTCGTCGGCGGTGAGACGATTGATATAACGCTAAACTTCGATGCCAATGGTGAGCCCATGACGCTTGTGGTAGAAGCGGACGTGCGTGTCGTAGGAGAATAGACGTGGCAGACCTGACGCAAGATCAACAAGATAAACTTGATGCAGCGGCCTTCCGCCGGCTTTTGTCCCATTTAGACAATCGCAAAGACGTCCAGAATATAGAGCTGATGATCCTTGCTGATTTCTGTCGGAATTGCCTCGGAGACTGGTACCGTGAAGCGGCGGAAGCCGAAGGCATTGAAATGTCGAAAGAGACCGCGCGTGAGCGGGTCTACGGCATGCCTTATGGGGAATGGAAAGCGAAGTTCCAAGGCGAAGCGACCCCGGAGCAAATGGCGGCGTTTAAAGCGAGACGGTCTTAACCGCTCAGCGCCCGTAAGTGACAATCAATACAGCGACCAAGACGGCACCGATCAGAGCGCATGCGACGCGGAGCGGTGACGCGGTAACCGATTCCGGCACCTCAGACGCATCGGCCTGCGTGCGGTGACCGGTAATCATCGGTCCGATCAAGTTCAATTTTAACAAAACCGCATAAGCCAGAATGGCAATGATATGGAAGCCGATCATATAGAGCAGAATTTCAAAGATCAGCTCATGATAGTCGGCAAATATTCGACCGAGATCAAATGAGATGAGGTGTCCGAACCATCCTGAATTCAAGCCATCCACGTCAACCGTGAACAGGCCTGAAACCGTTTGAGCGATGAGCAACCCAAGCAGAGCCAAAACCGCCAAGCCGCCTAAGGCGCTGTGCCCGAATGCTGGCTTATGTTCTGACCCCGTGAGCGATTTGACATAGCTGATCAAGGCACCAGGGCGCGGGATCAAGGTCAACAAGCGCGCTGTACGCGGGCCGATAACGCCCCAAACAATCCGATAGGTGAGCAGGCTTAGCAGAGCGACGCCCAGCCATTTATGCCAGAACATATAGCCCCGATCGGCCGTCCACCACATCCCAGCGACCAGCCCGACCAGGCTCCAGTGAAAAACCCGGACCGTCCAATCCCAAACGCGAACGCGCACTGGCCCTTCAGTCATGCGGCCTAGTCGTCGAGACGGAAATCGTCATGGCACCCGCCGCACGTCGCACCCGTCGCGCGCGTAGCCGTGCCAATAGCTTCCAGATCACCGGATTGAATGGCCGTATTAAGCCCTGCTAGCGCCACGTCGAAATCCGCAATCTTGCCGGAAAATCCATCCGGGTTCTCCCAAATAGCGGCGAGGGCTTCGGTTTCGACACCACTCTCTGGCCCCGTTCCTTCAGGGAACCAATCGGCCATACCCTCTGAGGCGCCAATCATGGCGTCGATGGCCGCTTCAATCTCAGCCAGATCGGGTTCGGAAGTTTTAAGCTGGTCATTGATCGTCTTGAAATTCTTTCCGAGGGTTTTGTAACCGTCTTGACGGGCCTCAATTTGCGCCCGCACCGTCATTCCATTTGGTAGGAGCTCGGTCCCAGCGCTTGGGTCAGATGGCTCACTGCCACCTCCACAGCTTGCAAGAACCATCAGCGATGCCACACAGATCGCTGGAAAAACTCTTTTCGACATTTGAAGGCCTCCTTTGCTCACACGCAACCTTGGCATGCCACGCGCTGCGTCGCAAAGACTTTCAATTCTTGTTCGAAATGATCGTCCCTCTGCTTAAGAATGGGACACACGCACCATCAGCACGAGTTTGACCTGGGTCATCAAGTGGAACAAAAACCAGGCGACGATGCCGATGAATTTCGGGCCATCTTCGGCGACGACCCAGACTGATCCAGTGCTGTGAAAGACCTGATCAATCCCAACACTGAGACCAAAACACGACAAGCTCAGCCCGAGCAACCAGCTATAGGAACCAAACAGATATCGGCGTTGTAGGCCTAAATAAGTGACGATCGCCGCGGTAATGAGCCCAATCATCAAGGTTTGCGGGATCCCGATTTTAGGCCCAGCGACTTCGTGCAGCAGATACGCATCATCCAAGGCAAGCAGCGCCGAGAGCGTAAAGCCATGAAGCCCAAATAAGACGGCACGCGTGCGATGCGCGGGGAAAAATAATAAAGCTGCGAACAAGCAGACCGCCGCCGTTGCGGCCCAGAGCATAATGCCCAAGGTCGACATCGCGCCATCATAGATATGGCAGCAATCGCCAGACAGCTCCCCGACCGTTTGCGTGTCCATGTACAGCCAGCGTGGATCGACCCAGGGTTGGAGCGCGGTGATTAACACGAGCCCAATCGCGCTGGCGATAATCGCCGAGAGTACGGCGCTGTTCTGTCTAAATTGTCTCCCCGAGTGAGGAGCTCGTCTCAAATAGCGGGCTCCAATTGAAGGTCATATTTAGGTCGCCTTCGAATGTGTTTGAGCAGGAAATTAAAGTAAGTGCCAATCGCAGGCGCCGGATCGCTCGGGTCTAGAATGGCATGCTGTGACCGGACCGCATCCATACTGATCTTGAGCAATTCAGGCCCAACCGCAGACAGCTTAATTTGACGTGATAGAACACCCCGTTTGACGCGCATTAAATCGCCTTTGGTCCAAACGTAACGGATTCCAGTCTTTGTGGCCCAGGGCTCTCCTAGATCTGAATGCGTCAGCCCGAGCGCTATTTGCACCCCTAGCAGGCTATGCGGAACCCCGGCGGCTTCCGCAATCCGCGCGAGGCTTGTTCTGGGGTTCAGTTCCATGAAGGTGACTTCGCCGGATTGAGGGTCGACAATGAACTGGGTGCAGCCAGTAAAGCTATAGTTCAATCGCCGGACCAGGGCTTCAGTCGCGGCTTTGACGGCTGGGGTCGGGTCGACCGTCACACCAAGCGTTGTGTAGCCTGTACCGTCATTCTCATGCGTACGTTCTGCTCGCACCTCTACGGCTTTTAGCAGATGCCCATTTTCAGCACAGAAGATCACACTATGGCGCGGTCCGCGAACATAACGCTGAACGATCAGTTCTGGATGAATATCTGGCCATTCGGTCACCCAAATGTTGAGATCCGCGGTCGACTGAATGATCAGGGCTTTGCGTCCGAAAAGCTCAGCGTCTACGCAGGAGGGTTTGACGATAACCGGGAAGCCAATTTGCGCCGCGGCGTCAAACAATTCGCGCTTAGAACGGACAATTCGATAGGGCGCCAGCGGAACGCCAAGGGCATCGCATGTTTCGAACATGGCACCTTTCTGGCCACATGTCTCAACCGTTTCTGCACCCGGCATGATTAACGGCGCATGGGCTTCAAACACCGCGCGATGCCGTGAAATGAGACGCGAGGCAGACTCACTGACCGGTTGAATGGCGTTTATTGGAGCGTTCGATTCCAGCCATTCAAGATATGTGGCAAAGCCGCATCCGTCCCAGAATCGGTCGATGGATGCTGAAATGTGCCCGTCAAGTAACGCGACCATTCGAGATAGTTGCTATAGATCGAAACGCCCGCAAACACTTTTGCGCCTTGTTTTGATAGCGCTTTTGCAATTGGAAACGCCATGCGTGAGTCTCCGAGGAGCAAAATCCTCGCATCTCGAATGGCGGTTTCTGTAGTATTTACGGGCATAGTGGCCGACTCCGAAGCAGATACTGTGCCATTTTGCTCCAAAGCAAGCCTTTGATTCGTATATCGATTTTCGATTAAATTCGATCAATCCGATTTTCTATATCGAAGTCTATTTCAATTACCCCAAAAGCAGACCGGGGGGAGCATCCGCTCATTTCCGAACTTAGACGTTCAAGGAAAGTCGATGGGTGGGACCATTGGAAAGCGTGCGATAGACGTCGTCGAGCCTATTTCCTACGGCTGGATCACGCGGTTTGTTGATACCGCGTCTGGCGCCGGAAAAGCGCAAGACGAAACTGAACGGCGCCGGGTCCGGATCCTATTTTTACTTTTGGCGACGGTCACCCCGCTTCTCGTCTTCACTGCTCAATCAGAGCAATCCGTGTTTGGTGATGGGCAGATGTTGCTCTGGTCGAGCGCGCTGATCGGGGTCGCGTTTGCCCTATTTCTCGTCTCTCGTCTGTTCAAAGCCGTTAAGACGGTAGGCCTTGCTTTAGGATTCTGGGTATTGGCTGTGGTCGCGCATGGCCCGCTATACTATGGCGAACCCGAGCAGATTTCACTGACAACTCTGGTGCTGATCCCGCTGATCATGGGCTCCGTGTCTGGCGCCTCAGCAAGCCTGTTCGGCACCATCCTCGTCATTTTGACCTATATTGGTGTGCTGGCGAGCGCGCAGTTCCAGCAATCTGGTATTTCCGATGCCGCCATCTCGATCCTGAGCTATTCCACGCTGTCGACGATCCTGTGCGGTGTTCTGGTCTCCCACTTCCAACGGCATACCGAAGCCGAGGCCAAACGACTCATTGATGATAATGCCAAGGTGAGAGCCATCGCGCTCACTGATTCCCTGACGCGCTGTCATAATCGCCGTGCCTTCCAAATCGCAATGGAACAGGTGGCCGAAGTCTCAGACCGTTCGCTCCGCCCGGCCTTGTTCATTATGGATCTCGATCGGTTCAAACAAATCAATGATACGTTTGGCCATGGCGTCGGTGATGAAGTGCTCAGCACTTTCGCCGAACGTCTGCAAACCGCCGTCGCTGGCAATGGACGCGTGTTCCGCTTGGGTGGTGATGAGTTCGCCATCTTGTGCGCGAACGAAGCTTCGCAATCTGTGCTGGAGGACTTGGCGCTCCAAATCCGGGTTCTCAGTGATGCGCCTATCGCCACCCAGGCAGGCGATATAGATTTTGATGTCTCGATAGGTATTGCTCTATCGGATGGTTCCGACGCCTCGAATGATCAATTGTATCGCCAAGCCGACAATGCCGCTTTTGCAGCGAAGAAAATTGCTGGGTCGTCGCACCTCGTCTTCAACAATCAGATTGATGGTCAGATCACCCGCCAATATGAAGTTGAGGAATGTCTGAAAGTCGCGATTTCGAAGCGCAGCATCAGCATTGCCTTCCAGCCTCAATATGATCTGCGCAATGGTAGCATTGTTTCATTCGAGGCGCTCGCGCGTTGGAAAGATCCGCTTTTGGGCAAAGTCTCGCCGGCTGAATTCATCCAGGTCGCAGAGAAGACGCGCTTAATTGAGGTCCTCGACCAGCAAATCATTTCGATTGCTTTGCGCAACGCCGCGAAATGGCTTGGTGCTCAGCAACGCGTCTCTGTGAATGTTTCAGCCCGGACCCTTCGGACGACCGATTTCGCAGACTATGTGCTCAAACACGTGCGCCGGAATTATCTCAAACCGGAGCAAGTTGAGATCGAAATCACCGAAACGGCTTTGATTGAAAATTGGGAAGCCGCCAAGACAACAGTTGAGAAATTGCGACAAGAAGGTATCCGCATCGTCCTCGATGATTTCGGGATTGGATATTCGTCGCTCTCCTATCTGGCGGAATTCCCGGTTCAAAAACTCAAGTTCGATCGTTCTTTCCTGCTAAAGGCCTGTGAACATTCGAATTCACTAATCATGCAGTCCATCATCAATCTCGCCAAACAAATGAAGGTCGAGATGGTCGCAGAAGGCATCGAAACGCGCGAACAACTCCAATTGCTTCGCCAACTCAAATGCTATCACGGGCAGGGTTATCTCCTCGGTCGACCCATTCCGGCGGTCAATATGGAAAAATTCGTCAAAAACCGTCGCAAGGTGGCGTAAAGGCCCATTTAACAGGGTGAGCGGCCATTTTCCCGGCTTTGTCCTGACACTTTTCGTCAGCAAACCGCCTTCAATAACGCACTTGTCATCCCCATCTATGCGTATTCGCGATAGGGACTATTCGCGATTGAGGGAAAGACGCCGCCGATGATCGGGGCTATGACCCTCGCCAACGATAGAACCGAAACGGATGCCTCAACGTAGAGGGTCTTGTGACGGGGACATAAGGAGGACCAGTGATGGCCAATACACCAAGCACGAGCCGCGCGCTCACGCTGAGCCCTGAACAGGGTCTTAGCCGCTACCTCTCAGAAATTCGAAAATTCCCCATGCTGAGCAAGGATGAGGAATTTATGCTCGCCAAACGCTGGCAAGAACATGAAGACCCAGACGCTGCAGAGAAAATGGTGACCTCGCACCTGCGCCTCGTAGCCAAGATAGCGATGGGGTATCGCGGCTATGGCTTGCCCATGGCGGAGGTCATCTCCGAAGGCAATGTCGGCTTAATGCAATCGGTCAAAAAGTTCGATCCGGATAAGGGCTTCCGCCTGGCGACCTATGCCATGTGGTGGATCCGGGCGAGCATTCAGGAATACATCCTGCGCAGCTGGAGTCTGGTCAAACTCGGGACCACGGCCGCGCAAAAGAAGCTATTCTTCAACTTGCGCCGGATGAAAGGCGAGATTGATGCGCTGGACAATGCGCAGCTCAAACCCGATCAGGTGAAACAGATCGCTGAAAAGCTGAACGTGTCTGAAAAAGACGTGATCTCGATGAATGGCCGGATGAGCGGCTCTGATGCGTCTTTGAACGCCCCAATGGGCGCCGAAGGCGATATGGAATGGATGGATTGGCTGGAAGATGAAGAGCCAAACCAAGCTGAAGAGTTTGCCCGCACGCAGGAATTTGATGCGCGTATGGAACTCTTGCAGACCGCCATGGCCGATCTGTCAGAACGCGAACAGCACATCCTTCAAGAACGCCGTCTGACCGACGAACCGAAGACGCTCGAAGAGCTGTCTGAGGTCTATAATGTCAGCCGTGAAAGGATCCGCCAGATCGAGGTTCGCGCGTTTGAGAAGCTGCAAAAAGCGATGCAGAAAATGGCAAAAGACCAGGGCCTGCCCACCGGCGTTTAGGCCATACTCATCCTGAGCGATGTCAAAGGATGAACAATCAAAACCAAATCGAACCGCCCTCTTCCTTCGACTTCGCTCAGGATGAGGGCGGTTTTGCATTTTCAGGCGATAACGGTTTAAGCCGTCACGATGCAGACAGATCAAACAATCCATATCGAAGATCCGAACGACCCCCGCATCGCCCCCTATGTCAGCGTTCGCGAGCGGGATCTAACGGGTGGGACAGATGGCATGTTCATTGTCGAAGGCAAGGTGCCGCTTTCAATCCTGCTCACCCGTTCCCGATTCGAGCTGCACAGCCTGTTCTTGTGCGAAACACGCTTAGGACCGCTGGCGGATCTATTGAGCCAGGTGCCGCGCCAGGTTCCGATCTACACGGCTCCGCAAAACCTGATGGATGAGATTGCCGGCTTCCCGATTCATCGTGGGGTTCTGGCGTGCGCCCGAAAAGGAAACGGGGTCGACCTCTCGACGCTTACGTCCGCCAATCGACTGCTCGTCCTGAACCAGATCTCCAATCACGATAATGTCGGCGCCGCTTTTCGCAATGCGGCCGCCTTCAGCGCCGATGGTATTGTTCTCGACGCGGGCAGCTGTGACCCACTTTATCGCAAAGCCATTCGC
>CBDIHJ010000002.1:0-59475 GCA_965279045.1 Henriciella sp.
GCATGCGCGGGCGCTGGTGATCCCACGCAAAAACGGCAAACCGCTGACCCTGCAAGCGCCGCTTTCGGGGACGATGAAACAGACGTTTGAGACGTTAGGCTTCCTGGAAAATGAGGCCGGACGCGACCCGCTCGAGCTGTTTGTTTAGCGCTCTTTCGGGTCGAGTGCGTCGCGCAGGCCGTCGCCGATAAAGTTCAAGCAGAGCAAGGTGATCATCATCGTCAAAGCCGGGGCGAGTAGCATCCAGGGTTTGTCCTGCATTTCTTTGGCGCCGTCCGAGATCAGCACGCCAAGAGACGTCAGTGGTTCGTTCACACCAAGACCCAGGAATGACAAGAAGCTTTCGGCCAGGATCACGACCGGAATAGTCAGCGTCACATAGACCGCCACAGGACCCACCACATTAGGCAAAATGTGACGGCGAATGATCGTAAAGAACGGTACGCCGGTGGCGCGGGCGGCTTCTATGAATTCCATATTTTTAATGGCGAGGGTTTGGCCCCGAACGATCCGGCTCATGGTCAGCCATTCGACCGCGCCAATCGCCGCGAAGATGAGAATAATGTTCCGGCCAAAAACAGTCAGCAGCAGGATCACGAAGAAGATAAACGGCATCGCGTACAAGACGTCTACGAACCGCATCATGATATTGTCGACCCGCCCGCCAACAAAGCCTGCGACTGCCCCCCAGGTCACACCGATGATTAAGGATACAATGGTCGCCACCAGGCCGACCGCGAGCGAGATGCGCAAACCAATCATCAAGCGCGCGAGACTGTCGCGGCCTTGCGTGTCGGTGCCGAGCAGGTGCAAGTTCTCAAAGGTCGGCGGCAGCTCGACATTGGCCGAAATCGTCCGGTAATCGTGTACCCACAGGAACGGGCCAATGGCGGCGATGAAGACCATGATGCCGAGCACCCACATGGAGACAACGGCGGCTTTGTTGCGGAACAAGCGCGCTTTGGCATCGTCCCAAAGCGAGCGCCCGCCTTGGATCGCGGTTTCGACGGCTTCTTTGCGGCCGGTCAGATCCAAAGTGTCAGTCATATTTCACCTTCGGATCCAAGAGCGCATAGAGAATATCGGCGATCAAATTGAAGATCACGATTAAGGTCGCGTAGATGATCAGCGCGCCCATAACGAGCGTATAGTCACGATTGATCGCGCCATCGACAAAGTAAGACCCCATACCGGGCAGGCCGAAAATCCGCTCAATCACGAGAGACCCAGTCATCACCCGCGCCATGGCTGGACCAACATAAGAAACAAGCGGCAGGATCGCCGAAGGTAAGGCGTGCTTCAGGACGACGTCTCGCTCGCTCAGCCCTTTGGCCCGCGCGGTTCGTATGTGCCCTGAGCGCATGGTCTCAATGACACTTGCCCGCATCAGGCGGGAAATAATCGCAATTTGCGGCAGCGCCAGCGTGATCACCGGCAAGGTCATATTGTGAAACGTCATGCCAATATTTGGATAGGTCCCAAGCCCGCCAACCGCGAACACGCCAAAGGTCAGCGCGAAGATGAGAATCAGAATTGGGCCGGTCACAAAAGTGGGAATGGAAATCCCCGCCATGGCGAAGCCCATGACGGAATAGTCGCCCGCGGTGTTTTGGCGAAGGCCGGCAAAGATCCCCATCGCCGTGCCGACAATGATCGCCAGGGTTATCGACAGGAAGCCGATCGCCAAGCTGATCGGGAGGCCGTCAGCGATCAGATCATTCACGCTCTTTCCGAGCGTCTTCATGCTCGGTCCGAAGTCGAGCTGCAGAACCCCCCAAAGGTAATCCGTATATTGCTGCCAAAGCGGCTTATCGAGACCGAATTTCGCATTCAGCGCGGCTTCGGTTGCGGCGTTGAGCTTGCGCTCTCCATCGAATGGGCCGCCGGGGGCGAGACGCATCATAAAGAAGGCGACAGTGATGATCAGGAGCAATGTTGGGATGGCGATTAATAGCCGCCGCCCCGTATATGCCCATGGAATTCGAGAGAGAGTACGCTGCAGCGTCGTCACAGATCCGAGGCTCCCGGGAAGTTGTGCAATTTGTTCCACACTCAGGGCTTGGCAGCCCCAACAACACTTCTTACGTTCACGGCTGAAGCGGGAAAGTCAACGCCCATCTACATCGGAGTATGACCATGTTGGATCTGCGAAAAGTCACAGATGGGTTTGCGGTTGCCCCTCAAATCGACGAAAACGATGTGCAGGCGATCGCGGATGCAGGATATAAAACCATCATTGCGAATCGTCCGGATGGCGAAGGCGGCATTGATCAGCCGCGCATGGGCGCGATCCGAACCAAAGCCGAAGCGCTTGGGCTGACATTTGTCGCGATTCCTTTTTCGGGCGCCCCGACCCCCGATATTTTGGAACGTTTCGGAGCTGCATTGGCCGAAGCCCCGGCCCCAATCCTCGCCTATTGTCGCACCGGAACCCGGTCGATCACCGCATGGGCGCTAACCCATGGCGGACAGGGCATGGGTGAAGAAATCGTCGGCGCTGCAGCAGGTGCGGGCTATGATCTCGGACAGCTGCGTCCGCTACTGTAAGTTCGCGCATAGAGTTTGTGAGCATTTATTCACTTACAGTGTTGGAAAGAGCTTGCTAGCTAAGGTTAAGCGTGCGATCCACCCTGACAACGCCGCTGCGAAGGCCTGAGGAGTAAAGTATGTCACGAAACTGGTTGGCAGACTTTAAGTATGAAGATGGTGCCTGGCTCGTCAAAAAGACGGGGCACCGCATTCCCGCCACGCGCGAATTGGTGAATGATATTTTCACCTGGCTGACCTTTTATTCGTTGGCGCAGTCTTGGCGGTCTTGGCGACGCGTCACCGGCCACAAGCGTCCGACGATCGCCTTTTATCCTGAAAAACCCCGGCCTTGGTATTTCATTTGGCCGGTTATGCATGCTTCCGGTGCAAAGCTGATTTCGGATGTCAGGGTCGCTGATATCGTCTTCCAATTTGATGATTCGACTACGGTGAACCACACACCGCCCGCCACCAAGCCAGGCGCGAAGCTCGTCAATTTCGGGTGTCAGGATATTTCTAAATCAAACGTTGCGGCGGCCTTTGAGCGGGCTGCGGGTTATAACCTTTCTGTCGATCCACGCACCTTCCATGGGACCATGGTCGAAAAGTCGGAAAAGAATGCCTGCCATGATGGGCGTATTCTCGAAGGCCCCATCGAGCCTTTAGACGATAAAACCTACCAGGTTCTAGTCGACAATGAAGTCGAGGGTGGCCTCATTGAAGACTTGAGATGTTGCATTTGCGGCGGCGAACCGGCTGTCGTTTTTCGCAAGCGTCGCCCCATCGGGCGCCGATTCTTGAATGAGAATGCTGAAGTTTTGCTCGACACGCCGCAGAACTGCTACACGGAAGATGAAATTCGCGTGATCTCACGATTTGCTGAAGAGATCGGTCTGGAATGGGGCGGTGTTGACGTGCTACGCGATAATGCGTCAGGCAGAATCTACATTGTCGACGCGAATAAAACCGATATGGGACCGCCAGTGGCGCTGAAGCTTGGGGACAAGCTGAAATCCACAAGAAGAATGGCGAAAGCCTTTGTCGCTGCATTCGCGCCGAAGCGTAAATAGTCTGTCAGACGAGTGACAACCGGGTGCCAAGCCCAAGACAAACAAGAAGAAAACAAAGCAGCATATCTCCCATGGCAATTCCTTTTGTGCGTGAAATTGAATTTGAGTACGGCAAAGTTGAGCAAGTCTCTCCGCTCATCCGCCGCGTGATCGCCAACAATCCTGGTCCTTTCACTTATGTCGGCACCGGGGTCTATATTATCGGTCATGGTGAAGTGGCCGTGATCGATCCGGGCCCGCATGATGAGGCGCATTTCGACGCGCTGAAGGCGGCGCTCGAAGGCGAAACCGTCAAATATGTCCTCGTGACACATGGGCACTCAGACCACTCACCGCTGGCCAAACCCTTGGCGGAATGGGCTGGTTGTAAAGTCTATGCGAAAGGGTGCGGGGAGCCGACGGCCAAAGGTGAGCTGGGCAGTGAAGACGATCCAAGTTTTACGCCAGACGAGTGCACCCGTGATGGCGATGTCTTTGAAGGACCGGGTTGGAGCCTCGAAACCATCGAAACCCCTGGGCACACGACCAATCATATCTGTTTCGGATTGAAAGAAGAGAATGCGTGTCTATCCGGTGACCACATTATGGGTTGGTCGACCACGATTGTGGCGCCCCCAGATGGTCATATGGCCGATTATTTCAAAAGCCTCGATAAGATCGAAGAACGCGGCTTTGAAACGCTCTGGCCGACCCATGGCTCGCCAATTGAAGGCCAGGCCTTTGTAAAAGAGTTCATCCAAGCCTATCGCCAGCATCGCCAAGACCGCGAGGACGGGGTCATCGCGCAAATGAAAGCCGGCGAAACGTCTATCCCGGAAATGGTCAAAACCATGTATGTTGGCTTGGAAGAACGCCTCTTCCCCGCCGCCTGCATGAGTTTGCTTGGGCACATGTTCAAACTGATCGAAGAAGGCCGCGTAGTCGCGAGCGATATACGCCCTGTGGTGCAGAGCGAGTTCCGCTTGACGAAAGTCGACGCTTAAGGCGTTCGACGCCCGTTGCCACGATCTTCAAGCTCAATCATCAAGCCATAGACACGAGTCGAATTGGCGCCCAGGTCCGATAAACCAACGCGGCTGGTCGAGCGAATATCTACGGCAGTGGCGCCTTCGACCGGACGGAACCGGACGGCGACGTCGTCTTTGAACCCGAACCAGCCTGAAGTCGCCGTGGCGTCGATTTGCAATTCCTCTCCCATGGCGCCACCTGTTGGGCCAGTGAAGGCAATTTCCCATCCGCGATTATTTATGATCCGCTCTGCGATCGCGGCGACTTCAGCCGGGGCCGCGTCGAAGTAAATCGTCTCCATTTTCGGATAGACGGTGCCGCGACTGCCTTCTTTGACCTCTGCTTCTTCTTGCAGTTCAGAGACCAAGCGGCCCGCTGTTCCGGGCCATCGCGCTTCGGCATATTCGGGAACCGTTGGCGCATCGAGCACAGGGTTCGTCTCACCTTGTGCGGCGCGGGCGTCCATCAATTCTTGGCTAAACTGGATCGGGTTGTCCCAATCGGTTTGGATGTCATGTAGCGGTGGGAGCGAGTTGGCCTGGGCGCCCAAGCCCATCAGTCTCATCAGACAATAAACAGCGATCAAAAACGCCAAAAGGCCCAAGATAAAAGGTTGAACGCGCGGGGCTTTAATGACGGCGATAATCTGCGCGACGATGGCGGTGCCCACAGCAACAAGCGCGATGGTCGGGCCAACGTCGATGGTCATTTGCCCCAGACCCACCTGCCAGGGCCAAAACCCGAATTTTGTGCCCAGGGCCGCAACCGCGAACCAAAGAACGGTGAAGATCGACACTGAAAGCGCGAAAATCGCGACATTCATGCGCCATCCGGCTTTTGGGGTTTCTGCCGCTTCGCTCATGGATCGCCTCCTCTATCCAGCCGAAACCGAAATAGACCAATCTAGGCCTGAGGGAAATCATTCGCGCAGCGCAAAGGTTGGATTAAGGCAAATCTTCCGCCACGCCGAAGCCGGTGTATTCATACAGCTCCACGCCATTGGCGCCGATCGCGTCTTCATAAAGTATCCAGGCGCGCGTTTGGTCGGCATCGGTGCACGTCACATGCACCCATTCTTGATCTTCCGGACCTTGTTCAAACTCAGTGCTTTGCGGCAGATCACCTTCGTTCAACTCATATTGGATGCCGTCTTTTTCGGCGATAAAGAACCCTTCCGCGAGATAGCTTTTATAGATCAGCTGATCGCCGGCTTTCAGGTCCAATTGCTCTTCTCCGTCGCCGACGAGCGCTTGGAGGCTGACATCTTCGTTCAACGTGAACGTGGTCGGAAATACCATGGCAACAAATTCGAGGTCGTCTGAGTCGCGGCGCTCGGCGTTCCAGGGGCTGTAAACTGCTTTGTTGGGCAGACCACAATAGATCGGGGGATACTCTTCAAACGTAATCGTTTCGTGCCCCATCACCGTGACGCCGTCTTGTGTCACAGCGAACGCATTGGGATATTCTCCGGACCAGTAAGGCTGAAGCTCCCATCCTTCGGGATATCCGATCGTGGGGATCTCCAGCTCTTCGGCGACGCTCGGCTGCGGGTCGGGCTCAGGTGCAGGCGATTCAACAGTTGTGGTCTCGACCTCTGGTGTCGTGGCTTCTGGGGTCGGCGTGACTTCATTGACCGGATCGGTCGATGGCGAACAGGCGGCGATTATGAGCGCCGAACTGATAGCAGTGAAAACCAAACGGACCATGGCGACCTCCTGAACCTGTAATGAAACCTGCTCGGACTCGACCATCTCTGTCAAATGTGGCGGCAATGGCTTGGCATTTGAGGCGTTTTCGTGTGGAAGGGGCGCTTCGAATTCAGTAAGGCAAGGCCATGACCAAACCTGTTGTCCGTTTCGCGCCGTCTCCGACGGGAAATTTGCATGTCGGCAATGTCCGCACCGCGCTTATCAATTGGCTCTTCGCACAAGGGCAGGGCGGTACATTCATCCTGCGCATTGATGATACCGATCTTGAGCGTTCAACGGCGGCGTACGAACAGGGGATTCGCGACGACCTGACCTGGTTGGGTCTGACCTGGGGCGATACGTTCAAACAGTCAGAGCGTTTCGCGCAATACGACGCTGCCGCGGATAAATTGCGGGATATGGGTCTGCTCTACGCCTGCTATGAAACAGCGGATGAGCTTGACCGTCAGCGCAAACTTCAACGCGCACGCGGCAAACCTCCCATTTATAATCGCGCCGGGTTGAACCTCACCGATGAAGAGAAAGCGGCTTATGAAGCTGAGGGTCGTAAACCGCATTGGCGGTTCAAGCTGAGCGGCGACCGCGTGCAATGGAATGATCTGGTGCGCGGCGAGCAAACGATTGACACCAGTTCGTTGTCAGACCCCGTCCTCATCCGAGCGGATGGGTCTTATCTCTATACCCTGCCAAGCTGTGTTGATGATATCGATGCAGGGATCACTCATGTCGTGCGCGGTGAGGATCATGTCACCAATTCAGGGGCTCAAATCGAAATTTTCAAGGCCCTTGGCGGTCGCGCGCCGGACATGGCACATACGCCGCTATTGGTCGGTGCTGACGGGGCGAGCTTGTCTAAACGTCTCGGTTCCCTCGGCATGGGCGAGTTGCGCACGCGCGGGGTCGAACCGCTTGCGATTTGCTCGCTCTTGGCGAAGCTTGGCACCAGTGACAATGTTGAGATCCGGGAGTCCCTCGACCAACTTTCAGCCGAATTTGAGTTTGCCAAAATCGGTCGCGCACCCGCGCGCTTCGATGATGCGGATCTGATGAATCTGAACGCGGCCCTGACCCATGTCATGCCCTTCGAACAGGCTAAAGCTCGCCTAAACGCGATCGATCCAAGCGCTGCCAATGAAGCGTTCTGGGAGCTCGTCCGCGAGAACTGCCAAACTGTGGAAGACGCCGCTCGTTTTGTCCCCGTGGCCTTTGGCGACATTGAACCCATGGTCGACGAAGAGGATCGCGAGTTTATCTCAGCCGCCGCAGAGTTGTTGCCAGACGGTGACATCACCGCCGAGACTTGGGGTACATGGACGGCGGCCTTGAAAACCGAAACAGGTCGCAAAGGCAAAGGCCTGTTCATGCCGCTTCGAAAGGCGCTTACCGGTATGGAGCGTGGCCCGAGCGTGGGTGACATGCTACAATTGATGGGCCGCGAGCGCGCGCTAAAGCGCTTAAGCTAAGTCGGCGCCTCAAACGCTTCGAGGCGCATAAGACGCGAGGGTCGAGGCGCCTGAAGACGAAGACGTTTCACTGGGATACTGACGTTCGAATTCGACACATTGTTTCGCAGTCAGTGGGCGCGAGAAATAAAATCCTTGCACAGCATTGCAACCCAAGCGCTCAATCGTGCGCAAGTGATGCAGCTCTTCGACGCCCTCTACCATCAGTTCGATCCCCAGGCTGCTGGCCAGCCCAACAATTGATTTGATGATTTTGAGGTTTGAGCCTTGGTGGCTCGCTTGTACGAAGGATTTGTCGATTTTGAGCGTGTTGATGGGTAGACTTGATAGGTAGCTCAGCGAAGAATAGCCCGTGCCAAAATCGTCTAGCGCGATCGAGACCCCGAGGCGTCGCAGCTGATTGCAGAGCGTTTTCGCAGCCTCTTTGCTCTCAATGATTTCCGTTTCCGTGATTTCAATCTGGATCTGACTGAACTCGAAATTGGAGGCTTCAATCGTTTCTTTCACAAAATCGATGAACCCTGGGCTGAGCAGGGTTTTTCCAGAGACGTTAACGCCAAGTTTTTGATCGTCTCTGAGCCAGGTTTTCGCCACATCAAGCGCCTTGACGAAGACACAGCGGTCGAGGCGATTGATCAAGCCCGCTTCGTTGGCAATGGCAACAAACTCGCTAGGAGAGATTATCCCAAATTCATCTGTTTCCCAGCGGGCAAGGGCTTCGTAGCCAATAATTGTGCGCGGCGAGACCCGAAGCTGCGGTTGGAATGCGACGTCTATTGCGGAGGTGTGGATCGCCGTTCTCAAGAGGTCGGAAAGCCGCGTGCGACGACGCTTTTTCTCGCCAAGCGCATCGGTGTAGGCCGCCCAACCGGAGCGATTTGATTTCTTCGCTTCGAACAAGGCGGTGTCGGCTTGGTAGTAGAGGCGTTTAAGATCTCCGTCGCCTGCCGCGGCATAAGCGATCCCCACAGAAATTCTAACAGCGAGCGCCCCACCAGACGTTAAGTACGTTCCAGAAGCGGTCTCACTGATGATCTTGGCGAAGTCCTCGGGCTCGGGTGGACGGTCGTGCAGGATCATTGCAAACTCGTCCCCGCCCACGCGATAAGACTTTGCGCTTTTGGGAGTTTGATGTGTCAGGCGTCTTGCCAGCTCCGATAGCACTTCGTCTCCCACTTCGTGCCCAAACTTATCATTGATCGCTTTGAAATTATCCAAGTCGACGACGATAATTGTGTGCTCGCGATTCTTGGCGGCCGGGTGACTGATATGATCGTTGAAAGCGCGGCGATTGTAGATTCCGGTCAACGAGTCGCGAAACGCGAGTGAGACGATCTCGTCTTTTTGTTTGCGCAGTTTCTTCGATGCGCGTGCGGTTGTGTACGCGTACGCTGTGGTCGATAGCCCTCCGCCAATCGCAGCTAGGGCACAGGCCATCACATTGACGATCGTGTCGTCATTTGCGGCGCCGCGATAAGCGACCCAAACGGCCAATCCAGAGAAAAACAGGAACAAACAAATCGTGTATTTTAGACACTGTTTCCAGTCCGCGATCAGCCCAAAATAAACCGGGGTCACGGCCAGGAAGATCAAGGGCACCATATTAGGAGCAGGTTCAACCCATGAGGCGGCGCCCAATCCAAAGAGAGCGCTGAACACGAAGATCATGCTGGCTTGGTTTAAGTTCTGCGTGACGCGCAGATGTCGAATGGCGAGCCCCATACCGGCGCACCCGATAAACAAGCCAATCGCGGTGGGCGATAAAACGCTGACGCTTTCCGAAAACAGAATCAACCCAACCCCAAGCGGTACGGAAAAAACCGTCCAAACGACCAGCGCACGTGTGCGCGCCCGCGTCGTGGAACTCACATCCGCAGGAAGGTCGGCCAAGCGATCGGCAAAGTGGTACAGCGATCGGACAAACGATGACATATCAGCGGTTTAGCTGAACAGGCTAAAGACCACCCCAATTCCCACTCGGGAATTTCGATAAAATTCAACCTATAATAGTTTCTGGGCCGTCGCGTTAATCGCCCAGTTTGATCACGCGGTCGCAGAGCGCCTGAATGGCCGCTTCGGGGGTTTGCTCGTGCACCAGAGCCGCACGGAATTCTTCCGGGGTGAAATTCCCGTCAATAATATGGTCCATAAGTTCAAAGAAGGGGGCCCAGAAGCCATCTTCGTCCAAGAAGGCCATAGGCTTGGCGTGCAGTCCGAGCCTGGCCCAACTTAACATTTCAACCGCTTCTTCTAGCGTTCCAATGCCGCCCGGCAGGACGATAAAGGCATCGCTCTCATCAAACATGCGTTGTTTGCGCGTGTGCATATCGTCGACGATTTCGTGCGGCACGTCTTCGAAAATACGCTCCTTTTGGAGCAGAAAGCGGGGCATGATGCCAAGGACGTCACCCCCGTCAGAATGCGTTGCTCGCGCACACGCGCCCATCAGGCCAACGCCGCCACCACCATAGACCAGTCGGATATTCTTCTGTGCAAGCGTTCGTCCCAAATCCTGCGCGAGGCGCAGATAATCCGACTTCACATCATTTGATGAGCCGCAATACACACAAATCGATTTAATATCGGCCATACAAGCTGCCTTTTGATTCAAACCCTTGGACCCTTAAGGGATGTCCTCAGCAAAAACCAGAGAAAAGCGGCGTCCATTTCGAATCCTTTTCCCGAAAAGCTAGGGGTTTTCCCGTATGTGCTAAAAATGCGACTGATTGTCATTATCTGCGTTAGTTGAGATTGATTTTCATTTACGGGTCGCTTAGTCGACCACCTTTAGACCTTGTGGATTGGGACAAATGACAGACCTAACAACGCGATTAATGAGCGCAGCCACCCTCGCGACCTTGATTGTGACGCCGTTCGCGTATGCGACCCCTGATGATGAGGATGATGTCTCGATCCAGGAAGAAATCGTGGTGATTGGGCAGTTCTTATACACCGATCAGGTCAACGCCCTGAAATCGCCCACGCCCGTTATCGATGTCCCTCAGAGCCTGTCGATTGTAACGGCAGACCAAATCCTCCAGCAGGGCTTTTCCAGCATTGGCGACATTATCAACTACACGCCCGGCGTGAACAATTCGCAGGGGGAGGGACACCGAGATGCGATCGTTTTTCGCGGTGTCCGCTCGACGGCGGACTTTTTCATAGATGGCGTGCGCGATGACGTTCAATATTACCGCCCTCTCTATAATCTAGAGCAGGTCGAGATCCTTCGCGGGCCGAACGCATTGCTCTTCGGGCGCGGGGGCACGGGCGGGATCTTAAATCGGGTCACCAAAAAGGCCGACCTGGACGATGTCTTCACCGGCTATCAAGCCAGCGTAGACACGTTCGGCGCGTTTGGGGCTCAGGTTGATAGCAACTTGATCCTCAGCAATTCCAGCGCGTTTCGGATCAACGCGATGTATGAAAGCCTCGAAAACCACCGGGACTTTTATGATGGCGAGCGGTTCGGAATTAATCCGACAGCGCGCTTTCAGTTCAGCCCGATGACCACACTCGATCTGTCTTATGAATACGTCGATCATGAGCGCTTTATTGATCGCGGCATTCCAACGGGTGCGAATGGTGAGCCGGTTGAGGCCTTTGAGGATATTGTTTTTGGCGACCCCGAGCTAAACACAACTCAGCTTGAAGCCCATTTGTTGCGGGCGATGCTTCAACACCGCTTTTCCGACAATTTGAAAGGCCGGTTTAGCGCGTTCTATGGCGATTATGATAAGTTCTACTCGAACTTCTATGCGTCTGCCTTTGATCCGACGACCAATATTGTTGGCATAGATGGATACGTAGACACCACGCAGCGCCAGAATTTAATCCTGTCGGGTGACCTGATTGGACAATTTCAGACCGGACGCATCGGCCACACGATCGTGACGGGCGTTGAATATATCGACACTCAAAATGATAATGATCGGTTCAACCCGGAATGGACCGGCGCGAACAATGACGATGTCGAATTCTTTACCGTGCAGCGTCCGCTTGCGTTCCGTAATGGGGTGGGGACGAATGCCTCTGGCAATGCGACCAGCATGACCTTTACAGACCTAAACGACATTACTGAAGCGTCCGTCGAGGTCTTTTCAGCTTACATTCAGGACGAGATCGAGATCTCAGACCAGCTCGACATCATTATTGGCGCGCGTTTCGATAGCTTCGACATCTCCGTCGACAATCTCGATCCAAGTGTCGCCGCTGCGGATCGTCAGCGGAGTCGTACGGATGAGGAAATCTCACCCCGCTTTGGCCTCGTGTACAAGCCGATGGAGAACATCTCGTTCTATGGTTCCTACTCTGAATCTTTCTTGCCGCGCTCCGGGGAGCAGTTCGCCAATATCAATGGCGACAACAATCGGCTCGACCCTAACACATTCACCAATCTCGAGGCGGGCGTGAAATGGGACTTCGTTCCCGGCCTAAGCCTGACCGCTGCAGTGTTCGAGATCGAGCAAGAATCTCCGGTCGTGTCCGACCAAGATGCGAGCACGTTCGATGTTATCAAAACCACAATTGACGGTTTTGAAGCGCAATTACAGGGCCAGCTCACCGAGGACTGGTTCATCTCGGGCGGGTATAGCTATCTCGATGGCACGCAAGCGAACGGAACATTGCGTCCACGCGAATTGCCGGAAAACATGTTTTCGTTGTGGAACGCCTATCAGGTGACGGAGCGGTTTGGTCTGGGCCTTGGCTTCACGTACCAGGACGAGAGTTTTATCAATAATAGCAATAGTGCGGTCTTGCCGAGCTATACGCGCGTCGACGCGGCGGCCTATTATGACGTGTCTGAAGACTTGCGGGTTCAACTCAATATCGAGAACCTGACCGATGAACTCTACTTCCCGAATTCGCACAGCACACACCAGGCAACCGTCGCGCCGCCATTGAATGCAAAGATCACCATCAGCGGGCGCTTCTAAGAGGAGCACAAAGCGAATGCGTGAGGCGCTATGCGTGATCTATTCTTCATCTGGTGCCATGCTTTGACAGCCTCTTTTTGAGGCTGACCCTATGCATCCGCGAATGACTGCACCATATGGCGCTGTATGAGTACTCATACACAAACTGCGGATCCGGATAAGATTGAAAGCGCCGATGGTGGCATTGTCGTTTCGATCGGTCGAATTCTTAAATTGCTAGCGCGGCCAGAGCTGAGCAAGTGGCGACCCGTTATGGTGATCGCGATTTTGCTCACTTTGGCTGCAGCCGTGCTCGAAGTGGCCGCCCCACTTTTTGTCGGCATTGCGGTCAATCAGCTGGTCGAAAATGATGAAGGCATCGTCGCTGGATTTGGGGCCGCCGCGATTTGGATCGGCTTAGCGATGACGGTCCAATTTACAGCGCGGGCCATGCCGCAATTACGTGATTGGTTGTTTTCGCCAGTGAGCCAGGACGCGCAGCGCATAGCCTGCGTTGATGCCTTTGGTCATGCGCAAAGCCTCTCGCTTGGCTTCCATCAGACGCGTCGAACAGGCGCGCTGAACCGCGTCATTGAGCGCGGTGCGAGCGCTATTGATTATCTGATCCGGTTCCTGGCCTTTAATATCGGACCGACCTTTGTGCGCTTAATTCTGGCGTCGATCGCTTTGGCAGTCGCGTTTGATCCATGGCTCGGGTTGATCGCAATCGTAACGGTCGTCATTTATGCCATCGCGACGGTCATTATTACCGAGTGGCGTGTCCGACAAAGGCGACGAATGAACGTCGCCGACACCCGATTTCGCGGCATTGCGGTCGACATTCTCACCAATTTCGAGACCGTCAAATCCTTCGCTGCGGAGCGCCGTGAAACCAACCGCTTCGATGATGCCATGCGCAATTACAACACTCATTATGTCGAAACGGTTCGCAGCATGTACATCCTGAATGCGACCCAAGCCTTCGTCATGATGGCGGGCATGGCGGGCGCGCTGATCTTGGCAGCTTGGAATATTACTCAAGGCAGGATGGATATTGGCGGCATTGTTGCCGTTCAGATGCTATTCGTCACGCTGTACGCCCCCCTCAATATTCTCGGTTGGGCGTGGCGCGAGATTAAGCAAGGCGCCGTGGATCTAGAAAAGCTCTACGGCTTGCTCGAAATGAAGCCCGAAGTCGCGGACAAACCAGAGGCCAAAGTGCTGAAAGACCCGAAAGGGGACGTTGCGTTTGAAGGAGTTAGCTTCACGCATGATGCGCGGGCCGTTGGCGTGCAAGACATTAGTTTTGAGGTCAATGCCGGCAAAAAGATCGCCTTTGTCGGCACCTCAGGGGCCGGCAAGTCGACTTTGCTGAAACTCTTATTCCGCTTCTATGACGTCCTCGGCGGGCGTGTTCTGGTGGACGGACAAGATGTCAGGGACTTCACTCAAGAAAGCCTGCGCAAAGCACTCGGTTTGGTGCCGCAAGATGTGGTGCTGTTCAATGAGACGATCAAATCCAATATCGGATATGCTAATCCCGATGCCACCATGGATGAGCTTCGAGACGCCGCGCGCCGAGCGCAATTGCTGGACTTCATCGAAAGCCTGCCGGATGGTTGGGAAACTAAAGTGGGTGAGCGCGGTTTGAAGCTCTCTGGCGGTGAGAAACAACGTGTCGGTATCGCCCGCGTTATTCTCTCAAACCCGGCGATTCTGGTGCTCGATGAAGCGACTTCAGCCCTCGACAGTGCGACTGAGGCTGCGGTGCAGGATGCGCTGGATGAGGCTTCGAAAGGGCGCACGACGCTGATGGTCGCACACCGCCTCTCAACGGTTCAGAATGCCGATGAAATTGTTGTCCTTAAAGCAGGGCAAGTGATTGAGCGCGGGACGCATGACGCCCTCTTGGCAGCCAAGGGCGAATATGCCGATATGTGGGCGCGTCAGGCCAAGCGAGATGCCTTGGCGGTGGCTGCAGAATAGGAGAGGCAGACCATGTCTGAACAGGATTTCAGCCGCGATACGTTCCCATGGTTGCGCAGCGGGTTTGACTTAGAAGGCTATGTCGGTGCTTTGGCCGCTTGGCTCGTCGGCATCCTGCTCGGGATCTTGTGGGCGCCATTATTCTGGATTGGCTTTATCGCCGCCATCGTCATCCTTTTGGCGACCCGGACCGCGCGCCGAACGCCGCCGGAAGCCGAGGGGGTGATTGTCGCACCAACAGACGGTCTGATCGTCTCCATCGCCGGAGCAACCCCGCCAGATGAACTCCGTTTAGATGGACCCAGCTGGACCCGCATACGCGTTTCTGTCGGCCCGACGAAGACGAATGGAATCTACGCACCTATGGATGGGGCAATTGATCACGTCATCCGCGAAACCGGCGATCCGGCCGCTTTTGCCGCGATGAAGCCCGACCGTCTCGGTTTGGCGGTTGCCTATGTTTCGCTCGAAAGTGGGACGCGTTCCGTTGGAATGCGATATGCCACGGGCGGTCTTGGGCCTCGATTGGAGGTCGACAAAGAAGCCGGCGATGCCGTCCGCCTCGGGCGCGCGATCGGGACGCTCCGGCTCGGCGGTTGGTATGACTTGTATCTTCCTGCAGATGTCGAGGTTGCGCCGGGGGTCGGACAAACTCTGATCGGCTCAGAGACGGTGCTTGGGCGTTTTGGCGGGGCTGGCGCTGATCTGTTTGAGCGCGAGGCCGAGGCAAAGGTTGACCTCAAAGAAGATGCGGTGGCTCAGCCCGAGCCAGAAGAGGCAGAACTGGTCATTGATGAGGACGCCGAAGACTCGCTCGAAGCCTTAGCGGGGGAAGAACCAGCACCCAAAAAAGAAGACGAAGACGTCTCTGAAATGTTTGCCCGCCTCCGTAAGGAAGCCCGCAAGATGCAGGACGATGAATAACCCTAAACGCAGCACCGGGCGCAGAGCGTTCATTGACTGTAAACCCAAATAGCACCAAGTGGCGCCCGTCACAGCGCGGTGGACCGCGCATGGCATCGGCCGCGTGAATCGCACCCAGCCTTATATTGGGATGAGCCAATGCCTTCAGACACTCCATTTATAGAGTGCCCCTTTTCACGCGGGTCGCTTCCGACGCGACGTATGAAAGAGATAGCGTGACTACATTTACTGATCTGAACCTGCACCGCCAGGTTCTCAAAGCTGTGACGGCCGAAGGGTATGAGACCCCGACACCAATTCAAATCCAGGCGATCCCGCTGCTGCTCGAGCGGCGCGACTTATTGGGCATTGCCCAGACTGGCACCGGCAAAACCGCAGCCTTCGCGCTGCCGACGCTCGATTTCCTGGTCAAGCAGGGTCAAAACCGCCAGCCCAAGAGCACCAAGGTCCTCGTGCTAGCCCCGACCCGTGAGCTCGCCGCGCAAATCGCAGATAGTTTCCAGACCTATTCCAAATATATGGATTGCGTCACGCAGACTGTATTTGGTGGGGTTAAAATCAATCGCCAGATCCGCGCACTCGAGAAAGGCTGCCACGTTTTGGTGGCGACGCCGGGTCGTTTGATCGATTTGGTGCAGCAAGGTGCGGTGACGCTGAGCAATGTCGAAGTCTTGATCCTCGATGAAGCCGACCAAATGCTCGATATGGGCTTTATCCATGACTTGCGGAAAATTGTCGCCAAGGTGCCAGACGAGCGCCAGACCATGCTGCTCTCAGCCACAATGCCAAAGACCATCGCAGATCTCGCGGAATCTCTACTCACAGATCCGGCGCGCGTATCTGTGGCGCCGCAAAGCACGACCGCGGAGCGCGTGATCCAGAGCGTGTTGCATGTTCCAACGAGCAATAAGCTGACCATTCTCGCCAAGCTTCTTGATGATCCAGAAATCGATCGGGCGCTGGTGTTCACCCGCACCAAGCACGGGGCGGATAAAGTCGTCCGCAAGCTGATGGCCAAAAAATACCCGGCCCGCGCCATTCACGGCAATAAATCGCAAGGCCAGCGCTTGAAAGCGTTGGATGCTTTTAAAACCGGTGATTGTCGGATTCTGGTCGCCACCGACATTGCCGCGCGCGGCATTGATATTGATGGTATCTCGCACGTGATCAATTTCGAGATGCCTAATCTGCCTGAGCAATATGTGCACCGGATTGGCCGGACCGCGCGCGCCGGCAAAGATGGTCTTTCGATCTCCTTGGTCGCCGAAGACGAACTTTATTACCTTCGCGAAGTCGAGAAGATCACCGGTATCTCTGTGGAGGTGTTGGACGCGCCTGAGGGTTGCGAAGATTTGGTTCTGCCAACGCCTGACCCGAATTTGCGCGTGCGAAAGCCAAAAGGCCCGGCCCGCCGTTCTGGGCGCCCGTCTTCCCGCCGCCAGCAGAGCGGAAAACAAGGCACCAACCAAGCGCAACCGTCAAAAACGAAATTGCGCTCGCGCAAACGGCCTGGCAAAAATCAAAGACGGCGCGATCGCGAGAAAGCGAACGCCTAGTCTTCCGGAACCGAATTCATCCAAGTGAAGATCGGTTTCAGCGGCAGCACCCAGCCAATACCGGCAACAATAAAGTAAACCAAAGTCAGCCATTTTGGCGCGGTCGCTAACATCGTACCAATCGTGGCCGCGCCCCATATCCAAATGGCGAGGAAGACCAGGACCGCAAGGCTGGCGACAATTCTACGTTGAGACTGCGGCATGAACTGTAAAATCCTCATTCCTGCGACCGTGTGGCCGCTTGCTGTTCGAACGTAAGTCTTCAAATAGAGCGCATGATGCCTGACGCAACTTCACCTGTCGCCGCACGCTGGATTCAACGCTGGCTGATTGTCATCGGATTGATGGTCTATGCCATGATCCTGATTGGCGGCGCGACACGACTCACGGATTCAGGCCTGTCGATTACCGAATGGGCGCCGATCAAAGGCACGTTGCCGCCTTTAAGCGAGGCGGCGTGGTTGAGCGAGTTTGAGAAATACAAAGCGACGGCCGAGTTCCAACAGCAGAACTACAACATGACCATGTCCGAGTTCCAATTCATCTATTGGTGGGAATGGGGACATCGCTTGTTTGGACGGCTGATCGGCTTGGTTGCGGTCGGTGGCTTCATCTGGTTCGCTGCAATGCGTTGGCTGTCCCGGAAATGGGCGCTACGCCTGGGCGGCTTGATCGCGCTCGGCGGATTGCAAGGCTTTATCGGTTGGTGGATGGTCGCCAGCGGAATCGGCGAGACGGACCGGCTTGACGTTGCGCCGTATCGGCTGATGACACATTTCGGACTGGCCCTGGTGATCATCGTGATTACCACTTGGTATTGGCTGGATCTCAGCGAGCGCACCAAAATCGTTGCGGATCGAGCGCTCGCCACGCTGGCCGTCGCACTCTTTTCTTTGACGAGCTTGCAAATGCTCACTGGCGCTTTGGTCGCTGGCCTCGATGCGGGCCGCAGCTATACCGATTGGCCGCTCATGGCCGGAGAATTAGTGCCGTCTCACTATGTTGAAGGCGAGCTTGGCCTACGCAGCTTATTCGAGGGCCGTGCCGCGACCCAGTTTAATCACCGATTTGGCGCCTATATCCTTTGGGGACTCTCGCTCTACGCGGCGTTCCGAGCCCGTGGAACCGCGGCGTTTGGCGGTTTTGGTCTCGTCGCTGGTTTGGTCACCGCGCAAGCGATTTGGGGCATCATCACGCTCTTGAATGCCGCACCCTTGCCGATTGCCTTGGTCCACCAAGGCCTGGGCGTTTTAGTTCTGCTCAGCAGCTTATGGCTCGTCTGGGCTACTCGCTCGACGGCGACACAGAGTACCCAAACGGCTCCAGCGTAACTTTGCTCGGATCAATATAAGTCACAGTGTGCGCGCCCGTGCTCGCAGTGCCCGCAATCACAATCACGCCGCCTGGATAGCCTCCGCCACGGGCGTCCCCAGTGCCGGCCATATCAACTGGGCGTGCCGGTGGACGAACGGTGATACCATCTAAGACTTGGAACGCTTCAACCTCGTCATTACCCGTGATGAGTGTATAGCCGCCGAACTCATCCAACAAAAAACGGTAAGTCTTGCTGCGATGGCTTAGCTCCGTCGCAGCCAGAACCGGTGCCGAATAAGCGACGTCTTCGGTGTCCGTCAGAACGCAGGCCGTGATATCTGCCGCCGCTTGAGCAGGTTCATCGAGCAGCAAGATCAGATTATCGCCAATTTCGACCAAGCGCCCGAGCTTCAACTCGCGCCGTTCGCCTTGTGTCCAAAAGCCGATCCGCATGACGCCATCGCGCTCAAATGTCGGCGTGCCGCTGCACAATCCTTCTATCAGGTCATCGGTGCCTGCATCCAGCGGGTAGGGCAAAGGCTCCGTCAAATCTCCGCCGTGGATATAGAGCGATAAATCTCCCTCGGTCGTAATGCCAGGAAACACAGTCACAGGCGTGCCTTGCAATTGCAGGAAGCGACCATCAGCGACCTTCGTGACGCCAATATCAGCCTTATCGGTAATTCGTTCGCCTTCCAGATCTAGGAATTGCAGGCCGCCATCTTCAAAGACCACGGCGACAGTTGACCCTAACTCTCCCGCAACCGCTAAGTTCGAGATCGGGCTACCAAGATCATTCGTCTGCCAGACAGCTGGAAGAAAGAGTCCCTCCGGTTGTGTAGGCTGCGTCACGTCCACGGGCGGCTCAACCTCTTGATTTTCTTGCGGCTCTTGGCCAGGGCCACAAGCTGTGGCAAGGAAAAGCAGGATCAACGCGGAAGGCGCGTTGACAAGGCGTTTCGCGGCGCGTAGATGCGGGCGCTTGAACATTATCCAATAACTCCGAATGAGAGGCTCCGGCGGAGCAATGAAAACTTATAACGCACCTGCCGACGTTGAGAACAAATGGATCGTCATCGACGCGACCGATGTCGTGGTGGGTCGTCTTGCTTCCTACGTCGCCAAACGTCTGCGTGGCAAGCACCGCGCTGACTTCACGCCTCATATTGACACAGGCGACTTTGTTGTCGTCGTCAATGCTGAGAAAGCCAAGTTCACCGGCAATAAGCTGAGTGACAAAGTCTATTACCGTCACACCGGTCATCCGGGCGGTATTAAAGAGACAACGGCTGGCAAAATCCTGGGCGGTCGCTTCCCAGAGCGCGCGATTGAGCTCGCGGTGAAGCGTATGCTGCCAAAAGAAAGCCCACTGGCTCGCAAGCAGTTCAAAAAGCTGCGCGTCTATGCCGGTTCGGATCACCCACATGAAGCGCAGTCCCCAGAAGCGGTCGACTTTGCCTCTATGAACACCAAGAACACGAAGGTCGCCTAAAGATGGCTGAAACAGCACAATCCCTCGAAGACCTGAAAAACGTCACCGAAGGCGAAGGCGCCCCGGCTGAGCTGGCGCCGATTACGGCCGAGCCAAAGATTGATGAGCAAGGTCGCTCTTACGGCACGGGTCGCCGGAAGTCGGCCACAGCGCGCGTTTGGCTCAAGCCCGGCTCTGGCAAGATCACCATTAATGGCAAAGACCAAGAAGAGTATTTCGCTCGCCCGGTTCTGCGCATGGTGCTTGAGCAGCCATTGGTCGAAGCCGACCGTCGGACACAATACGACGTCGTCGCAACTGTTAAAGGCTCTGGCCTTTCGGGTCAGGCTGGCGCTGTGCGTCACGGTATCGCCCGCGCGCTGGTCAACTTTGAGCCAGAACTGCGCCGCACGCTTAAGCCATTCGGCTTCCTGACGCGTGACCCACGCGTTGTTGAGCGTAAGAAGTATGGCCGTGCGAAAGCCCGCCGTAGCTTCCAATTCTCTAAGCGCTAAGCGTTACGGTTTAATCGAACACGTGATAAAGGCGCTCCTTGGGGCGCCTTTTTTCGTATCTGGATCAAGGGTTTGGCGATGACGGAACAAACAAAACTGAAAGCGGCCGTGCTTGGGGCGTCGGGATATACGGGCGCAGAAACGGTGCGATTGCTCGCAGGTCACCCGAAGGTTGAAGCAATCGCCGCAACCGGACATTCTCTGGCCGGAAAGCAGCTTTCGGAAATATTCCCTCATCTTGCCGGCCCAACCGACCTCTCTGTGGTAAAGGCTGAAGATGTCGATTGGGGCGGGATTGACGTTGCCTTCGGGTGTTTGCCGCATGGCACCAGTCAGGACTTGATCGAAACGCTTCCAGAGCATGTGAAAGTTGTCGATTTGTCCGCCGATTACCGTCTGCGCGATGCAGAGCTTTATGCCAAGACGTATGGTCGACCGCACCTCAATCCAACCCGGACGGCGGGCGTGAAGTATGGTCTGCCCGAATGGCGCGGCGCGACTTTGAAAGGCGAAACCCTGGTGGCGTGTCCGGGCTGCTATCCGACCGCAAGCTTGCTCGCGCTGTTGCCGATCATCCATTTGATCGATCCAGATAGCGTGATCATCGATGCCAAATCTGGCGTCTCTGGCGCTGGGCGGGGCCTAAAAGAAGGCAATCTTTTCTCCGAAGCGGCGGAAGGGACGCACGCGTACGGAGTCGGCACCCACCGCCATGCGCCTGAGATAGAGCAGGAGCTTAATCTACAGGCTGGGCGAAGCGATATTGGCGTCACCTTCACGCCGCACCTGATCCCAATGACACGGGGTGAGCTCGTCACCTGCCATGTCCGCGGCGATGTCGATCAACTCCAAGCAGCTTTAGCCGCCAAGTATGCTGACGCGCCCTTCATAACGGTGCTCCCGCTTGGGGCACCTGCTCCCGACACGCGGCATGTGCGCGGCACCAATAATTGCCGGATTGCGGTCTATCCCGACCGTGTTAAAGGCCGGGTCGTGGTGATCGCCGTAATCGATAATTTGGTCAAAGGTTCGTCGGGTCAGGCGATCCAAAACCTCAATCTGATGATGGGCTGGGACGAGACGCTTGGGCTATCCGGGCTCCAGGCTCTGTTCCCGTAGCGTCGCGCTTAAAGCCCTTCAAATAAGGCCGTCGAGAGGTAACGCTCAGCGAAGGAAGGAATGATCACAACGATCGTTTTACCTTCCATGTCCGGGCGTTTCGCGACATTCAGACCGGCGCCCAAGGCAGCCCCGGATGAAATACCCACCGGGATGCCTTCCAGACGAGCCAATCGGCGCGCATGCTCGAACGCGTCCTCATTCGAGATTTTAATCGCCTCATCCATGAGATCTGGAGACATATTGTCGGGCACAAAACCTGGCCCGATCCCTTGGATCATATGTGGACCGCCTTCGCCGCCGGAAAGCACGGGGCTGCCTTCTGGTTCCACGGCGAACATCTTAAGATTTGGATTGCGCGCTTTCAAAACGCGTGCGCAGCCGGAGAAGGTTCCCCCTGTGCCGACCCCTGACACGACAGCATCGACTTTGCCGTCAGTATCGGCCCAGATTTCTTCAGCTGTCGTTGCCTCATGAATGGCGGGATTGGCGGGGTTGGTGAATTGGCTCGGCATCACAGCGCCCTCTATGCTCTCTAAGAGCTCATCCGCTTTCCGGAGCGTCCCGCCCAAGCCTTCTTCTTTGGGCGTCAAAACAAGTTCAGCGCCCAGCATGGACAGCATTTTGCGACGCTCAATCGACATGGATTCCGGCATGGTCAGGATCAGTCGATATCCTCGCGCAGCCGCGACGAAGGCGAGGCCAATTCCCGTATTCCCGGAAGTCGGCTCAACCAAAGTCGTGCCTGGACCGATTTTGCCGTCATTCTCCAGCGCGGTGATCATGCCGACCGCGATACGATCTTTCACACTCGCCAAAGGATTGAAGAATTCGAGTTTTAGCAGCAACTCGCTTTTCAAGCCTTCAGCTTCGCTGAGGTTTGGGATCCGCACCAAGGGTGTGTTCGCGATGGTTTCCAGGATCGAATTATAAATTCGCCCACGTCCCGGTTGATCGAGTTCCAACCCATTATAAGTCCGCGTGTCCGCCATGATTGCGCTCCTCCTTTGGTTTGGTGCCAGTCTTACTCGACATGCGACCAGATTGACAAACATTTGCGCGCGCAGCATTAGCGGGACCAGATGGTGCTGCCTTAATTGGGAGCTAAGAGGGAAGCCGGTTCAAATCCGGCGCTGTACCCGCAACTGTCAGCCAGGAGCGACAGGCCATATGCCACTGAGGGAGACCTTGGGAAGGCGGCCTGAAGCAATGATCGGCGAGCCAGGAGACCTGCCATCGCGTCGTTCGTCCGGAGACCGGGAAGAGTCTCAGCGGTCGGGAAGGGTTCGTCCTCTCCTTTGAAACGACAAAGCTATGGCTTGGCCGCTCGCGCAGCATGTCTGTGAGGTCAAAGTGTCGTTTTCAGCGCGCCATTTCACGGGCGGCGTGGCGCTGAGGGGTAAGTCCCATGATCTATAAACTCGCGCTCTTGAGCGCTGTTTCGCTGTCGATGTCTTTGCCGGTTTTAGCGCAAACGGACATCGATGATCCATCGGTCCAAGATACCATCATTGTCGAGGGCTCGCGGCTTAATCAAGCCGTCACGGAGATTGGTTCGTCTGTCAGCATAATCACCGCTGACGATATTGAAGCGCTTGGCTTTGATTTCGCGATCGATGCGATTGCTAGTGCGCCAGGCGTCACGGTCAATCAAAACAGCACTTTTGGCGGGGTGGCCAGCGTCCGTATTCGCGGCGCTGCGACAAGCCAAACACTGGTCATCATTGATGGCGTCCCCGTCAATGATCCAAGCCAGTCCAGCGGCGGTTTCGATTTTGCACGGCTCGATACGGAAAATATCGAGCGTATTGAAATCCTTAAAGGTCCCCAATCGACCCTTTGGGGCAGCGATGCCATTGGCGGCGTCGTGTCGATTATCACCAAAGATCCTGAACCTGGTTTCGGTGGTAGCGCTTTTGCGGAAGTTGGCTCGTTTGAAACGTTTCGCGGCGGTGCTTCTATCGGCAACGCGTCTGACGCAGGCGACTTTCGGCTCGCCGTATCCGGTATTTCGACCGGAGGGATCTCAAAGGCCGATGAAGACAATGGGAATGTGGAAGATGACGCTTACGATGCCTTTACGGTGTCAGGCAAAGGCGGCCTAAACTTCGGCGACGCGCGCCTCGCCGCAGACCTGCTTTGGTCAGATGCGGAATCTGAATTTGATGCTTTTGTTTTCGGCGCTCCGGGCAATGTGGGTGATGGTGATGCGGTCAATAATACTGAAGAATTGTCGGGAAATATCAGCCTCACGGCGCCATTGTTTGAGGGCAAACTCGAGAATCTTTTATTGCTTGGCTATTCCGAAATCGAACGTGAAAACGCCGGTGCGGATGCGTTTGCGTTCACGGCCGAGGGCGAGCGTCAGCTGTACCGATATCAAGGCACGCTAACCCTGGACGAGCAAAACACGCTGGCATTCGGAGCCGAGCGCGAAGAAATTATGGTCAATGATACGGACACGTCCATTGATGGCCTGTTCGCTCTATATGGGTTCAAGCCGATCGAGACGCTTACGCTCACAGCTGGCCTGCGCGTCGATGATCACAGCACATTCGGAACCGAAACTACGGGACGCGTGGCCGTCGCTTACAATCCGACGCCACAGGTCACGTTCCGGGCAAGTTGGGGACAAGGTTTCAAAGCGCCCACCATCAACCAACTCACAGGCGGCTGCTGCGCTGCGGCGAACTTCGACTTGCAACCCGAAACCTCGGACGCCATCGATGCGGGCGTGGATTGGCGCTCCAAAGACGGACGCGTTGAGCTTAGTGTCACGATCTTTGACACAGATATCGAGAACCAAATCCTGTTTGCGACAACTGGTTTCTTCAATGAAGCCAAAACCGAATCCTCCGGCCTTGAGCTTACCGGTCGCTATGATTTCACTGATTGGGTCAGCGTGTCCGCGAGTTATGCCTTCATTGATGCCAAAGACTCAGACGGCGATGCGCTTATTCGGATCCCCGAAAATTCTGGCGACCTTCGCGTGAACTTTACCCCAGAGGGTCCGTTCTCCGGGGCGGTTCTGGTGCGCTATAATGGGGAGGAGCCGGATCGAGGCGGACAAACCGTCGAGGCCTGGACGCGCGTGGACGTGAATGGCGCTTATGCGGTCAGTGAGCGCGTTGAACTCTTTGGTCGGATTGAGAACCTGTTCGACGAGGACTATCAGCAGATCATCGGATACGGCACGCCAGATCTCTCTGGCTATGTCGGCATTCGGTTGAGGTATTAATCGCATGATGAGATTGACGGTCCTCATCCTCGCCTGCGGGCTCGCGGCTTGTGGTGCGGAAAACCCCCGCGACGCAGTTGCCTCTGAGCGACCGATGCGGATCGTCAGTCTCGACTTTTGCGCCGACCAATATGTCTTAAAACTTGCGGATCCTGAGCAGATCTTGGCGATCTCGCCCGACGGAGTGAAAGACTTTTCCTATATGCGCGAGGCCGCCGAGCGGGTGCCGACTGTGCGACCGATCGCTGAGGATGTGCTTATCTTGAAGCCTGATTTGGTCGTTCGTTCTTATGGCGGCGGTGCCAATGCCGCGGCCTTTTTTGAGCGCGCAGGGATTCCAGTCCTGCAAATCGGCTGGGCGAACGCCATTCAAGGCGAGTCGGCCTCGGCCATTCCTCAAATCACCCAAAATATTGCTGACGGCTTGGGGCAGAGCGCCCGCGGTGCAGCTCTGGTGCGCGAGTACACACAACGCTTAGAGGAGATCGAAGCCGGCGCGACTGGCAAGTCGACCCTCTATGTGACGCCGGGCGGCGTGACGTCCGGAGGCAACTCTTTGATCCATCACGCTCTGCTCGCCGCCGGATTATCTAATTTCATCGAGCGCGACGGGTGGCATTCCCTGCCATTGGAACGGCTTGCGTATGAGCGCCCGGAGCTGGTGGCGACCTCATTTTACGATACCAGCCGCGTCCATGGCAGCCGTTGGAGCGCGTCGCGCCACCCGATCGCTGGACGCGAACTCTCTGAAGCTGAGCTGGTCGAACTGAAAGGCGCCTGGACCGCCTGCGGCGCTTGGTTTGTTCTTGACGCGATAGAGGCGATGGCTGCCGGGGCGAGCGACTGAAACGTTATGCCCGTGCGAGCCGCCATAACAACGCGAACGTTGACAGCGACTAAATTGATCCGAAAATTTGGAGCGGGCGATGAGATTCGAACTCACGACCCCAACCTTGGCAAGGTTGTGCTCTACCCCTGAGCTACGCCCGCGTCCGATGGGTAAGTCAGTCCCTGTCTCGGGACCGAAGCCGCCATAAACCGCAAAAAGACTGGACGCGCAAGCGGAAAAAGCCGGACCGGAAGGGGTTTTTACACTAGCGGGCGATCAAGGTTCGAAACAGCATTTCCATTCGTGTTTCGATCAAATCGAGGACGTGCTCAAAGCCCTGATCACCACCATAATAGGGGTCGGGGACCTCGTCGCTTTCCAAAAAGAGATGCAAGCGGGCGGTCGCATCCTCTGGGCAAAGATCTTCCAGATCCGCATGATTGCGATGATCCATCGCGAATATGTGGTCGAACTTATAAAAGTCGTCCACCCGCGCTTTGCGGGCGCGTAGAGGCGTCAAATCAATGCCGCGATTGGCAGCGGTTTGGATCATGCGGGGATCTGGCGCCTCCCCAGTATGCCAAGCGCCGGTGCCCGCGCTGTCGATCAGCCAATCCAAGCTTTCGCGCGCGGCGATGTGGCGCGCCACGCCATCTGCCGCCGGAGACCGACAGATATTTCCAAGGCAAACAAAAAGGAGGCGCATAGGCCGACGCCCGGCTTAGGCCGGGACCGCCTCGGGCCGAAGGACGCCGCGTTTGATCAGCTCTTCGCCGATTTGTACCGCGTTCAACGCTGCGCCTTTGCGCAGATTGTCCGAGACGTTCCAGAAGATCAGACCATTCTCAACGGTCGGGTCTTTGCGGACGCGGCTGACATAGCTCGCCCATTCGCCGACACAATCGACCGGCGTGATGAACTGGTCTTCCTCGATATTGTCGATCAGCTGAACGCCATCCGCATTGCGGAAAAGCTCGCGGGCTTCGTCGACCGTGAGCGGGTCTTCGAGCTCAACATTGACCGCTTCAGAGTGCCCGACAAAGACGGGGACACGCACGCAGGTGGCGACCAGTTCGATGCTCTCATCGACGATCTTCTTCGTTTCCATGCGCATTTTCCACTCCTCTTTGAAGGAGCCGTCTTCCATTGGCACATCGATTTGTGGGATGACATTGAAGGCGATTTGTTTCGAGAAAACATCCGGCGTCGGGCTGTCATTGACGAACATGCCTTTGGTTTGCGTCCACAATTCATCCATGCCGGCTTTGCCTGCGCCTGACGCCGATTGATACGTCGACACGACCACACGCTTGATGCCAGCGGCTTGATGCAAAGGCTTCAGCGCAACGACCAATTGAGCGGTCGAGCAGTTCGGGTTGGCGATGATGTTCTTGGTGCCATAGCCAAGCACCGCTTCGCCATTCACTTCTGGCACCACGAGCGGAACATCCGGGTCCATCCGCCAGGCGCTGGAATTGTCGATAACAATAGCACCCGCCGCGGCGATCTTGGGCGACCATTCTTTCGAAACGCTGCCACCAGCAGACATCAAGACGAGATCGACTTGCGAGAAATCGAAAGACTCGAGATCCTCGCAAGCGAGCGTCTTATCGCCATAAGAGACTTTGCGGCCGACAGACCGGCGCGAGGCAACCGCATGGACTTTATCGGCAGGGAAGGTGCGCTCATCCATAATGTTCAAGAGCTCTCGCCCAACATTACCGGTTGCTCCTACCACTGCGACGCGCAAAGCCATAAGCCTGCCTCCTTAGAAAATTCAGTCCGCCCCTATGTCATGGGATTTGTTGCAGTGCAACTTAACGGACCTGTTGAAAAGAATCTGTTAGACACGATTTAGTGGCAAGGAGATGGCGACCATGCATGAAGACATCATCAATCGATACATCAAAAGCTACAATGAGCGCGATATAGAAGGCATGCTCGATTGCGTGACCGAAGACGTCGTGTTCGAGAACATCTCTAATGCGAGCCAATCCATGCGTCTTGAGGGCCGCGAACAAATGGGTGAAGTGGCGCGTCTGTCAGGAAACGCCTTCTCTTACCGGCGCCAGCGCCTGATCAGCATCGTCGTCGGTGAAGGTAAAGCTGCGGCTGAGATCGAATTTGAAGGCAAAGCCGCCGTCGACCTTCCAAATGGAGTTCGAGCCGGTGAAACGGTGAAGATCCGCGGCGCAAGCTTTTTTGAGTTCAGAGGACGTCTCTTAAGTCGGATTGCTGACTATAGTTAGCCAAATGGCTTCCGTAGGAAGACAAAAAACAGTCTAGAATCGGTGCGTTTTCACCTTAACAGAAGACTACTTCTCCGGGTTTAGTTTAAAAAACTACTCAAAATAGATTTTCATTCAGATGCGATATGTCGTTTGGATGGTTCTGGGAGACACATATCAAGGCGACGCTGACAAGCGCGTGTCGGAGCGCATGCGCTTGATCGCTCTGTGCACGGGCGCCCTGGGGCTGATCATCAATTTTTTTGTCTGTGGTGTTTATATCCTGAGCGGCGAAGCCAATGCGCTGGTTTTTGCCGAAGTTGGGATCTATGCGCTCATCCTGTCTGCCATCACCTGGAGCTCGTTCCGCCGCTTCCGCATCAAGCAGACCTTCACGGTCGGATTGCTCTCTATTTTTGTCGTGTTTTGGGTTGGCACCTTTATCGAAGGTTTGACCGACCAAACTGCGGCCTTCGATTATCCACTCGTGCTGTTTGTCCCGCTCTTCTTGGTCATCATTTTGAACCATCGGATATTGTTTTCCTTGGCGCCGGTCCAGGCGGCTTGCGTATACTTTTATACAGACGGTTTTGCGATCGAAAGCATTGGGCCGAATTGGACGAGCTCTGAACAAACAGCGTATGCCTTGATTATGGCGGCCTTTTCAGGGTTCTCATTCTGCGCGCTTGGCATTGTTGCTTTTGCGCGCGAGCGGGCCGATGCGCGATTGTTTGATTTGATTTCCGAAAAAGAGGCGCTCGCGTCGACGGATGGTCTAACAGGCTTGATGAACCGCCGTGCTTTTATGGAGCATTTGCGGCGCATTTGGCCAACGCGGAATAAAGTGCAGATCGCATTCATTGATCTCGATCATTTCAAACCGCTCAATGATCAGTATGGACACTCGGTTGGCGATCAGGTGCTTAGAACCGTGGCAGAGCGCATTGGTGATTTGCCTTCGGTGACAGCCACGGCGCGCCTAGGTGGGGATGAGTTTGCGGTTCTGATTGAGCAAACCACAAGTGCGCATTCCATCGATACGATCTTGACCACATTACACGCCGCCATCACAGGCGATATCCGCTGGGATTCTGGCCTCATTACGATTGGGGCTTCAATCGGCTATGCAGAAGGCGTGACGAACAAACAGTCTTTGTCAGGTCTGTTGCGGTCCGCAGATACCGCAATGCGCCGCGCGAAGATTGGGCATCTCGATTGGGCGGTGTTCAATCCGCATATCGACAACGCCGCTTTGGCAACTTCGACGCTGGAATTGGAACTCAAGTCTGCGATCAAGAACGGCCAAATCAAAGCCGCGATTCAACCGATTGCGGACGCAAAAACGCGCAAGACGGTTGCCTATGAGCTGCTGACGCGCTGGACCGATAGTGGTTTTGACCGCGACCCAAGCCCGAAGGATTTCATCCCAATCGCTGAAAAGCTTGGCTTGCTGAACGAAATTCTTTGGCTGACCTTCGACGAAGCGCTCAGTCAGCTCGATCTGTGCGAGAAACGGCTCGCTGTGAATGTTTCACCGGCGCAGCTTCTCGCTTCAGATTTTCTGGCAACCCTGGTCAGCATTCTTGAGCGCCATGCCGTCAGCCCGAGTTCGATCACGATTGAAATCACCGAAGAAGTTGCGTTCCGAAATGTTGAGCGAAATGTTGCGAT
The DNA here is from genome assembly GCA_965279045.1 of Henriciella sp. Classification (GTDB taxonomy): domain Bacteria; phylum Pseudomonadota; class Alphaproteobacteria; order Caulobacterales; family Hyphomonadaceae; genus Henriciella. The sequence goes on from CBDIHJ010000002.1 coordinate 29,547, forward strand.
TTTAAATCAAGCGCGCGCGCTGGGAATCCAAATTGCGCTGGATGATTTTGGAACAGGTTATTCATCGCTTTCTATGCTCGACACTTTGCCGCTCGACAAACTCAAAATCGATCAGAGTTTTGTCCGAAAGTCAGATCAAAGTGAGCAAAGTAAGAGCATCCTACTCGCCGCGATTCGCTTGGCAAAGCAGCTGGGCTTGGAATCCTGTGTGGAAGGGATTGAGACTCAAGAGTTCGCGGCCCGCGTGGCGGTGCTGGGGGCAGATCATATCCAGGGCTATTGGATTGGACGGCCACAATTGGTCAAAGATGCTGACGCTGCGGTCAAACTCGCATCATAAGCGTGCGCCGTTAGACTGGCTTTGAGTCGTGCTCCGCCTCGAGCTCTTCGACTTCGCTTTCCAGCTCCTCAACTTCCGATTCAACTTCCTCTACGCGATCTTTCAGCTTCTTGATCTCGCGTTCACGGAGCTCGTCGGAAAACGCGCTGGCGAAAACACCGGCGGGTAGGGCGACGACGCCAATACCTGCAAGCGAAATAATTGCCGCGAAGACGCGTCCAAGTGCGGTGACTGGATAAACATCGCCATAGCCCACCGTGGTCAGCGTCACGATCGCCCACCAGAGCGCGCGCGGGATGGAGGAAAAGCCTTCCTGTTGCTGGCCGCCGACGCCTTCAATGAAATAGAGGGCAACCGCGGAGACATAGACCAGTGCCAAGGCCATCGCGAGCGTCGTCAAAAGCTGCGTGCCAGCGCGCGCAACCGTCGCGCCAAGCACGTCAAAAGCGGGCACAAATCGAGCCAGCTTAACCAAACGGGCCAGCCGCAAGACGCGTAAAATGATCAAGACATCGTCGCCAACACCCGCAGGCGTGAACACGATCCATAGGAGCTCCGGCAAAAACGCGATGAGATCCGTTATCGCATAAGGCGTCGCCATGTATCGCAGTCGCCCACGCACGCCCCGATAGCGGGGATCTTCGCCCGCCACCCAGAGACGCACGATATATTCGATCGCAAAAATCACCACTATGGCGAGATTGACATAGTCGATTCCCTGGCGCCAAAGCGGGCCGATTGTTTCTTCTGTCTCAAGCGCGAGGGCGAGAAAGCTAATTAGCACCAGGGCAATGATAAAACTGTTCAGCAGCGACAAGCCGGATGAAGCTCGAGCATCCGGCTCTAGCTGGCTATAAAGTCTTTCTCGAAGGCCGATTTTAGTAACGACGTGATGGGTAACCATCGCAGCCCCTTCTCCACTGACGCCTTAACCTCGTAGCACACCGCCTGTGGATTTGGCGACGGCCGCAACGATTTTCTGAGCGATCGCTTCAATGTCCTGATCTTTCAGAGTTTCACCGCGCGGTTGTAAGGTCACCTCAATGGCAATCGACTTTTGTCCAGGCTCAATGCCTTGGCCCTGATAGACATCAAAAACATCTACGGCGCTGATCATCGCTTTGTCGGACCCTTGCGCTGCTTTGACAATCGCTCCCGCTTCAACTTCCTCACCCACAACAAACGCAAAATCGCGCCGGATTGGAGTCAGATCTGCCTTTTCCAAGACCGGTTTGGTCTTGGTTGGCTTGGCTTTCATTTGAGGGAGCGCATTTAGGTTCAGCTCGAACGCGTAGAGCGGTCCGTCCACTTTCAGCGCTTTCAAAACCCGTGGATGCAGCGCGCCGAAATGGGCGACGGTGACTTTCGGGCCGAGTTTCAAACTTGCCGCCTGTCCAGGATGCCAGTGTGGTTGACGCGCTTCGCCGATTTGGAAACGGGCAGGGGGCTGTCCAATCGATTCCAGGACCGCGAACAAGTCTGCCTTAGCGGCATAGACATCATAAGCAGAGGCCTCGTTCCAATGGCGAGACGCAAACGGTCGAACCAAGGCAGCAATGACCGATCTCTGATCCTTTGGTCCATCGCCGAGATAGATCGGGCCGGCTTCAAATAAGCGGATGTCGCGCTCGCCGTAGTCCACACCGCGCTGAGCGGCCATGGCCAAATTCCCCAAAATGCTCGGGCGCATTTGGTTGAGCTCGCTGGCCACTGGGTTCGCAACGGTGAGCGTTTCTGCACCGCCGCCAAAGCGCTCGGCAAACGCTTTCGGCATGAAGCTCCAAGTGACCGTCTCAAGGAAGCCGCGAGACGCTAAGGTTCGCCGCGCGGTGCGAATGCGGTCTTGGATCGACGTGATGATCACGCGCTTGCCACCTTCCAGTGCGGGTAGGGACAGCGTTGGTAGGGCGTCGAAACCTTCCAGGCGCGCAATTTCTTCCACGATGTCGGCGCTCTGCTCTATGTCGAAACGCCAGCTCGGCACTTTCAGCAACCAGGTCTCGCCTGTATCCTCGATCCCGAAGCCAAGCGCGCGAATGGTCTTTTTCATCGCTGCGGGTTTGATATCGAGACCGGTTAGCCTTGCGACATCGCGTTTGAAGAACTCGACACGGTCCGTGCGTCTCGGGGCTTCGCCGGCGATCGAGACTTTGGAAGCGGTTCCGCCACCATATTCCGTAATTAAGCGCAGCGCGAGATGAACACCTTCGACGCAGGACATCGGATCGACGCCGCGCTCGAAACGGTAACGCGCATCGGAGATGATCCCCGTCGTACGACCGGTGCGAGCGGTGCGCAATGGATCAAACCAAGCGCTTTCGATGAACACGTCGGTCGTACTCTCGGAAACCGCCGTACTCTCGCCGCCCATGACCCCGCCAAGGCCAATGACGCCGCTATCATCAGCAATGACACACATATCGGAGCTGACTTGATAGGTCTTGCCGTCGAGAGCGTTACAATGCTCGCTATCTTTGCCTAATCGGGCGCGAATTGTGCCTCTCAGCTTGGCCGCATCGTAGGCGTGAAGCGGACGCGCGCGATCGATCGAAATGTAATTGGTAACATCGACCAGAAGCGATTTTGGCGTAATGCCGACGGCTTTCAAGCGCGCTTGTAGCCAATCTGGCGATGGTCCGTCTTGGACCCCGCGCACGAGCGCTCCAGCGAAAACTGGACACGCATCGGGATCTTCGACCGCGATTTCGATTGGGCAATCATAAGAGCCTGAGACTTTGCGAACGGGGTCATCAATAAACGTTCCCGCGCCAGCTGCAGCGAGATCACGGGCAATGCCTTTAACCCCAAGCCAGTCCGGACGGTTCGGGGTCACTTCAAAGTCGATCACCGGATCATCGAGACCAAGCGCTTCGGCAGCTGGGGTCCCAAGCTTATAGCTCGCATCGAGATCGGCGATGCCATCATGATCTTCGCCAGCGTTCAACTCTTTGGTTGAGCACATCATGCCATGGCTTTCGACGCCGCGAATTTTCCGCGGCTTCTTATCCAAGCTGAAATCGAGCCCCGGAATGTATGCCCCGAGCGGCGCATAAATGGCGGTCATTCCCGCCCGTGCGTTGGGCGCGCCGCATACAATCTGCTTTTCGCCATCAACCGTGTCGACAGTACAAACGCGCAGTTTATCCGCGTCCGGGTGAGGTTCAGCAGCGGTCACTTTACAGACGGTGAAGTCCTTCAGGTCTTCGGCAGGGTTGATAACTTCCTCAACTTCGAGTCCCGCTTTCAGCATATAGCCAAGCAGCTCGTCGAGAGAGGCATCAGTGTTGAGATAGTCTTTCAACCAGGAGAGAGGGAATTTCATGGGTTCAACTCGTAATCAGACTGCGGCGGCGGTGGCGGCGCGAAGCGCGGCTCCCCGAGGGTTTCAAAAATATCGTCATCGGAAGGTTGGCATCGCTTCACCGGCTTGGCGCGCGATTGACCGATTTCGTTGGTCATCCAGCATCGGTCGAAGACGGAGCAATAACAAATCTCAAGCGACCAAGTGTCAGAGTCAGCTTGGATCTTAGAGATCACGCTGCGATCGAACACATTGTTCGGCCAATTGATCGCGATCGCTGTGACCGTCGCGCCGGGTGCCAGCGCTCGACCTGAAATCGCGGAATAAGACACGTCATACCCTGTTGGCAGCGTGTTGAGATATTCATCAAACCGCTCGGTCTTTTCATCATTCACATAAAACTCAACCGATTCAATCAAAGCGGGGCCGACGCCGCTATTGCTCAAATGGATCCCGATCGATGTGTTTCGGCCGCTATCGTCCACGAACCCGTCGACTTGGAGAACAGGATAAACAGAGCCGTGCTGCTGTGCGCGCATGACGCTGCCTTGGTCCCAAGCCATATAGACCGCCATGGCGGACGTAATCAGGGCGCAGATTGCGACGAGGAATTCGACCTTATTCCCATCACCCATGATCGGCTCCTAAGGCAGTGTAACCCTTCGCAAAGGCCTCTTCGCGTTCGGCTTTAAGCGCTTTGGGCGCCTGAGCTGCAAACGCCTCGTCGAGCACGCGCGTCACGCGGAAGGTCTCGAAGATCACGTCCATTTCCGGCGCCCAGGTGCCTTCCCGGCGGAAGAACTGCTCATGCGCGTCGCGCCAATAGGCGTAAGAGAGATCCCCTTCGCCTTCGAGCGCGGCCATTTCAGGGGTGACCTTGGTAAAGGGCAGGGTTTGCATGTCGACGGTCTCGATCTCGCAAACGGGTAGGCCAGCGCTATTCAAACAGACCTGGCGTTCGCCAATGTCTGCATCTGGGCCGTGCACAGCCGCGGAGCAGGTACCGGTTTTTACGCCCGCGACCACCAATGCGGCCAAACGGTCGGCCAGCTCGGCGCCGTCGCCGAACTGAAAGGTCTTCAGACCGTCATATGTTGGGCTTTCGCCCACTAGCTGAGGCCCCCGCTGACGCTTGGGGTGAGCCAGGGTTTGAAGCCGTAGTGACGCGTCCAAGCCGCATCCGCCTCGAAATAGGGGCGCAGGTCCGGCATGCCGTATTTCAGCATCGCTAAGCGGTCGACGCCCATGCCAAAGGCGAAGCCCTGATACTCATCCGGATCAATGCCGCAATTGCGCAGCACGTTTGGATGCACCATGCCGGAGCCAAGGATCTCCATCCAGCGGTCGCCGGCGCCGATCTCAATCGTCTCGCCCTTTTTAGTGTACTTCACATCCATCTCAGCACTTGGCTCCGTGAACGGGAAGAAGTGCGGGCGAAAACGCGCTTCGACTTCATCGACTTCGAAGAAGGCTTTCACAAAATCGATCAGGCAGCCTTTGAGGTGGCCCATATGGATGCCTTTTTCGATTACTAGCCCTTCGACTTGATGGAACATCGGCGTGTGGGTCGCGTCCCAATCATTGCGATAGACGCGGCCCGGCGCGATGATCCGGATCGGTGGTTTCTGGTTCATCATGGTACGGATCTGGACCGGCGATGTGTGCGTCCGCAGAACCTTCGGGTCACCGCCTTCAGGCGTTTCCATGAAAAACGTATCGTGCGTCTCGCGTGCTGGGTGACCTTCTGGGAAGTTCAGCGCAGTGAAATTGTGCCAATCGTCCTCAATGTCCGGGCCCTCCGCGACGGCGAAGCCCATGTCGCCAAAGATCGCGGCAACTTCTTCAAACACTTGCATGACCGGGTGCAGCGCGCCGACGGGCTCGGGGCGAGGGGGCAACGTCATGTCGAGTTTTTCGGTTGCAAGCTGCGCCTCTAGGGCCGCATCTTCGAGGACGGCCTTTCGCGCTTCGACCGCGTCCGCGACCCGATTTTTGAGCGCGTTGAGTTTAGGCCCCATATCTTGGCGCTCTTCAGGGCTCATCTTCCCGAGCGTTTTCATGAGTCCGGAGACACGACCTTTTTTGCCAAGCTCCGCCACTCGAACAGCATCCAGCGCTTGTAGGTCGCCCGCGCCATCAATCGCCTTGAGCGCTTCGGTTTCGATGATCTCAATATCGGACATGAAAAGCCCCGTTGGTCAGTTTAGAGACAAACGGGGCCGTTCCGACCCCGCTTGAAGCGGTCGGAGTAGCGGAGAAAAGCGAAGGTGTGAACCGGCGTTACGCCAGGGCGGCCTTGGCTTTCTCCACCAGGGCGCCAAAAGCGGCAGGTTCTTTGATGGCAAGATCAGACATGACTTTACGATCCATCTCGATCCCGGCTTTGCCGAGACCACCAATGAAGCGGCTATACGTCATGCTGTCATCGTGCTCGCGGACAGCCGCATTGATGCGCTGGATCCACAGGCTACGGAAGCTGCGCTTTTTGACCTTACGGCCAACATAAGCGTACTGACCGGCTTTCCAGACGGCTGCCGAGGCGGTGCGAAACTGTTTCGAGCGGGCGCCACGATAGCCTTTAGCGGCTTTCAGGATTTTCTTGTGACGGGCCTTGGCAGGCACTTTATTACGTGAACGGGCCATAGTGAGGCTCCTTCCTACAAATTCGGTTCAGATCTCTATTTCAGGCCGTTTGGCAGAAACTTCTTGATGACACGCTGGGTGTCCGCTTTCGCCACGACTTCTGTGCCGCGGTTCTGGCGAATATATTTCCCATTGTGGCTGATCAGGCGGTGGCGCTTACCGGCCACACCATGCTTTAGTTTACCTGTAGCCGTGATCTTGAACCGCTTTGCAGCGGCCTTCTTGGTCTTCATCTTCGGCATTTCGATCTCCTGTCGAGCGCGAGGCTCTTGGTTCGTCATTTAGAGCAACCAGGCATGCCGTTTTCGGCCCGGCCGCTGCGGAAGCGCGGGTTTAAGCGCAAAAGGGGTGGAAAATCAAGCTTTGGGTTTCAGCTCGATAAAGGCGATCTAGCGCGGCGCCATGACCATCGTCATCTGACGACCTTCAAGCTTCGGCTCGAGCTCGACTTTCATCTGCTCGTCAAACTCTTCTTTGACGCGTTGAAGGACTTCCATGCCGAGATGCTGGTGGGCCATTTCGCGGCCGCGGAAGCGGAGCGTGATTTTGACCTTGTCGCCCTTTTCAAAGAACTCAGCGATCTTTTTGGCTTTCACCATATAGTCGTGATTATCGATGTTCGGGCGGAACTTAATTTCCTTAAGTTCTTGGGTCTTCTGCTTTTTCTTGGCAGCGGCTTTCTTTTTCTGCGCTTCGTAGCGCATCTTGCCATAGTCAACGATCTTACAGACCGGGACCTCTTGATTGGGTGAGACTTCAACGAGGTCCATACCGGCTTCGCGGGCAGCGTCCAAGGCAGCGTCTATGGGCATTTCACCTTGTTTTTCTCCGTTCTCATCAATGAGAAGGACGCGGTCGGCGCGAATATCGCGGTTGGTGCGAGGGCCGGTAGGTTTGGCGCGCTCAGGGCGGCCGTATGGTCTGCGGGCTATGGCTATTCTCCTATGGTTGCCAGTGATTGCTGCGCTAATATGCCCTTAAACGGGCGGTTTTTCAACTCAAGCGTTGTTTAGAAGCAAACGCGCATAGACTTGAAGTGTTGCGGTTTGAAGCTGCTTTTTGCTGTAATTTTCGCGGACATAGGCCTGACCGGCGGCGCCCATCGCCGCTCGCGCCTCTGGTGGAAGGCTCATTAAGGTCCGAATGGCGGCAGTTAGCGCCTCGACAGAGCCCGGGTCTGCGCGGGTGCCCGTTTCGCCCTCTATAACCGTTTCGCGCTGTCCGCCATGATCGGCGACGATGACCGGTTTGCCCATAGCTGAGGCTTCAGCGGCCACGCGGCCAAACGCTTCCGGACGCGTCGATGGCGCGAGTACAATATCCGCCAGCGCATAAGCCGCCGGCATATCCGCCGTGTGCCCAACGATCGAGACGCCGCCGCCAAGCTTGTGCGCGATGATTTTGTCTTCAAGTTCCGTGACATAGGATTGGCGGCCTTGGGCATCTCCAGGCAAGATGAGATGCAGCTGCTCGCGCTCACCTGGCTCCAAAGCGCCGATCGCATCAATCGCCAAGCCTTGTCCTTTCCAACTGGTGAGCCGCCCCGGTAAGACGAGTTTCACGCGCTTGTCGTCGGCATCGAGCTCCCATGCAGATCGAATTGCGGACAGTCGGTCGTCCGTCAGTCGGTCAGGATCAAAGGCCTCAAAATCGACGCCGCGGGGAATGGTCACGATCCGGTCTCGCGGGATTTCATGCACGTTCATGACATGGGCGGCGGTCCATTCAGAATTGGCGATGACGAGATCGCCCCGCGCCATGACGGAGTTGTATCGCTTCTTGAGCCCAGAGGTGCCACTATAGGCGCCGTGATAAGTTGTTACGAACGGGGTGTTCGTCCGCTGCGCCGCGACATAGGCACTCCATCCAGGCGCCCGAGAGCGCGCGTGGACCAGATCGATCTTTTCCTCGGCGATCAAAGCTTCGAGGAGCCGTGTGTTCTTGCGGATGGTCAGTGGGTTTTTGCTAGCTGCGTTCAAACGGATCAACTCGCCGCCGGCTTCACGGAGAGCGGTTTCTAGTCGACCCCCTTCGCTTGCAACGAGCGCACGTCCTCCGGCGCTGGTAATTGCTTCCGCCATCTCAATGGTGGTGCGCTCAGCCCCACCGGCTGCCAAGTCAGGGATGACTTGCAGAATGGTTTTTCCGGACAGGTCTGGCCACGCAGATTCGCTCATCTCGAGAGTTTGGCGCATTTGGTCGCCCATTGGAACGAAGAAGTTGCAACCCTGCGCCAGCAGATGCAGTAGGAACCTCAGAAGGAGGGCTCCATGGACCATCAGAACATGACAACCCCGCACGGTTCACGCTTAGCTTACCGTTATTCTGCGCCGCAAACCGGGCTGACTTTTGTTTGGCTCTCTGGATTCAAATCCGACATGAGTGGGTCAAAGGTCACGGTTCTAGAAGCTTGGGCAAAAGGCCAAAGGCACGGCTTCTTGGCCTTTGACTATTCCGGGCATGGCTTGTCGGACGGCGCCTTTGAAGACGGCACAATCTCAGCCTGGCGCGAAGATGCGCTGGCGGCGATCGAGGGACTGACCTCTGGCCCCTTGGTGCTCGTTGGGTCCAGCATGGGCGGTTGGATGGCTTTGCTCTCGGCCTTAGCGCTGAGGGACCGGGTGGCGGCCATGGTCCTGATCGCTCCGGCCCCTGACTTTACCCAAAAGCTGATGTGGCCTGAGTTTAGCGCGGCGCAGCAAGCTGAAATCATGGAGCAGGGTTTGACTTTGCGTCCGTCCGATTATGGCGATCCTTATCCAATCACGCGCGCACTGATCGAAGACGGAAAGACCTGGACTCTGTTAGATGCGCCGATCGAGCTCGATATCCCGATCCGAATCCTACAGGGTCAGCAGGATCCGGATGTGCCATGGGAGCATGCATTCAGATTGGTCGAGGCTTTGCAAAGTGAAGACCTGGTCTTCTCGCTCATCAAAGATGGGGACCATCGCTTGTCGCGTGATCAGGATATCGCGCGATTGGTTGCGACATGCGGGGAATTGGTTGGGGTGGTCGGCTAGATTGCTTGCCTGCCTCGGGTCAGGAGCAGACATTAGCTCAATTTTCCAATTAGTAGCGATGCCAGGACACGTAAGTCATCACCGCTTTGATTGGATTTTCAGACGCGTTTAGACGTCATTTTTTGACTGTTTGATTATGAAGATCGCCCCGCGCTTTCAGCTTAAGAGTAGAGCACACAGAATTTCTAGAGCATAACGAACCTGCCGCCTAATTACTGCCTTTTTTGACTAGTGTACGGCAACTTGTAACCAAGCTCGGCTACAGATGGTCGTGTTCAATAAATCACTGGTTGGGGGTTCGGCCTATGCTTAGATGGATCGCGTTCGTTTTGGTTGCAATGTTCCTGCAACCGGCGCTGCATGCAGAGAGCAACTATTCATGGACCAATGTGCCCATAGGCGGTGGGGGATATGTCACGGGCGTGGAGTTTCATCCAACACAGCCCGGGCTGCTTTACGCCAGAACAGATGTTGGTGGGGCATATCGATGGGATGAGCAAAACGCGACCTGGATTGCGTTAAACGATGACATCGGTCGATTGAATCAGGATGATCGCGGCGTCTTGAGCATGGCGCTAGACCCAACCGATCCTGGTAAGGTGTATCTGCTCGCTGGACTGTACCATCAAGATTGGGCTCCAAACGGAGCACTCCTGTCTTCAAACGACCGAGGTGAGACTTGGGTCAGAACCGAGCTCCCGTTTAAAGTCGGTGGAAATGAAGACGCAAGAGGAACCGGCGAACGATTGGTCTTAGACCCTAATCAGCCTAATCGTCTCATCGTCGGTACCGCGCGCAGCGGACTGTGGATCAGTGAAGACTCCGGAGCCACTTGGGAAAGAAAAGAGGCGCTGCCGTCAGACGAAGTCCTTTTTGTCCATGTGTCTCTCTCACAGTCGCGCGCGCAGTCTGAAATTATCGTCGCAACGACGGCGGCACCCGCATCTCTCTTTTTCAGCGATGATCTGGGTGAGACTTGGAAAGCGATCCCGGACCAACCCGAAGACTTATTGTTTCGACGCATAGATCAACACGGTGACAGCATCTTCTTAGCTGCTGGAGACGCGTTGGGTCCAAATGGGATCAGCCGCGGCGGCGTATGGAGGTTTAACCTCACAAGCGCGGTCTGGACCGATATATCCCCGCCTGAAGGCCAAGGCGGTTTCAGCGGAATTAGCGTTGATCCAAATAACCCCAACCGTCTCGCCGCATCGACGATGAATAGATGGTATCCGGGCAATGAGATTTTTCTCACCGATGACGGAGGGACGATTTGGAAGCCCATCCTCGAAACGGCGACTAGGGATTACGCTCAAGCTCCTTATGCAAGCTCCATTGCACCGCATTGGATCACTGATCTGGCGATCGATCCATTCAATACGTCTCGCCTGTCCTTCGTCACCGGCCACGGCGTTTATCGAACGCACGATACCGACGCGGAAGAAGGCGCTTCATTTGAGTTCATGGCGCGAGGAATGGAAGAGACGGTGATTCTGGACTTAATTAGTCCTCCCATAGGCGCGCAGCTTTACAGCGTTATGGGCGACATCGATGGGTTTGCTCACGCCCAGATAGATCAGTCTCCTGAACAAGGCCGTTTCAAGCCTGAACGCGGGAGCAACAACAGTATCGCCTTCGCTGCTGATCATCCTGAAACTTTGATCAGAACGATTGAGAGAGATGAGGAAATCCACATCGCTCTTTCTCGCGACAGCGGCACGACGTGGAAATACTTTCACAGTGATCCTTTTGAAGGGGCTCATGGTGGGCACGCGGCGATCAGCGCCGACGCTAGAACGGTCCTTTGGACACCCCGCGATGCTGGCACCTTTGTGACGTCAGATTTTGGGAGCACCTGGCAAGAAGTAGATGGACTACCATCACGCTTAAGACCCGTTTCGGACCCGGTAGACCCCAGTATTTTTTATGCGTTCGATATGGAAGCAGGAACGGTTTATCGCAGCACGAACTCAGGCATTGCGTTCTCTCCCATTCAAACTGGGCTCCCTTCGTTGCCGAGTTGGCGGCGTGCAGATGGCACGCTTGTCGCGGTGCCAGGACAAGCGGGTGTTTTCTATGTAACGACAGGGGACGCTTTGTTTAAGGCAAGCGATCGTGGAGACGAGCTCCACGAGGTTTCTGGTGTCCAGGAAAGCTACTTAATTGGCTTCGGCAAAGGTCTAGATGAGGCTGAGCCAAGCATTTATCTCTGGGGAATGATTGCCGATGAGATTGGTATCTTTCGATCTGATGATGGTGGTTTGAACTGGCTACGGATCAACGACGAGCAAAACCAGTTTGCTTATCCTAACGTTCTCATCGGAGACTCTCGCACCTATGGGCGCGTTTATATTGGCACTTCCGGAAGAGGCATCATCGTGGGTGAGCCGTTGCCATAGCGAGCGCCATGCTCCTTCATCATCCAGTGTTGATGCCCGGAGTATCCATTTCGTTTCGGTTGGAGGCGCTTGCCTATTGTCCGCTTTGACGCCGGAAGCAGACATTATCGATTTGCCTTGCAATCTAACGCGCCAACGCCTCCTCAATCAGCTGCGCCGTCTCCTCCACCCCATAGAGGGCGATAAAGCCGCCAAAGCGCGGACCTTGGCTCTGGCCAAGGAGAACCTCGTACAAAGCCTGGAACCAACCGCGCAGGTTCTCAAAGTCGTGCGCTTTGCCGACGGAGAAGGTCAGCGTCTGCAACTCGCCTTGATCCACCGGCGCGTCCCAGGCGCGCAGCTGCGCGGCCAAATCCGCCATCGCCGCGCGTTCCTGATCGCTGGGGGCGCGGTAGGATTTGGTCGGCTCTACGAAGTCGCGATAATAGGCCATGGCATAGCCTGCCAGCCTATCCAGAAGAGGATGCGTCTCGGCCGATGCGCCGGGCGCATAGCGGGAGATATAGCCCCAAAGCTGGTCTCGGGTTTCGGCATTGGCGACACTGACTAGATTGAGCAGCAGGGCAAAGCTGACCGGCGAGGTTTCGCTTGGCGGATTGCCCCCATGAATGTGCCAGACCGGGTTCTCGACTTGCCGTTTTGGCTCTTCGTCCGGGAATTTTTCCAGGAAGGTCAGATATTCATCCACGGCTTTTGGAATGACGTCGAAATAGAGTTTCTTGGCCACGCGCGGCTTTTGGAATTGATACAGAGATAAGCTCTCTTGCGGGGCATATTTCAGCCATTCCTCAACCGCGATGCCATTGCCCTTGGTTTTGGAAATCTTGGTGCCGTGCTCGTCCAAGAACAGCTCATAGACGTATTGCTGCGGCGGCTGGCAGCCGAGGATCCGCGTGATTTTGGAATAGATCGGCGCATTGTCCTGATGGTCTTTGCCGAACATTTCAAAATCGACGCCGAGCGCGGCCCAACGCATGCCAAAATCCGGTTTCCATTGCAGCTTGGTATTGCCGCCGGTCACGGGCAGCGTCACGTCGGTGCCGTCTTCATCCTCGAATGTGATTGTGCCAGCCTTTGGATCTGTCGCTTTCATCGGCACATAGAGGACCCGGCCGGTGGTCGGCGAGATCGGCAGGAACGGCGAATAGGTCGCTTGGCGCTCAGCCCCGAGGGTTGGCAGCATCACGCCCATAATCTCATCGAACTTTTCGAGCGCCCGCAGCAGCATAGGGTCGAAGGTGCCATCCTTATAGCAATCGGTGGCCGACAAGAATTCATAGTCAAAGCCGAAACTGTCCAAGAAGGAACAGAGCCGCGCGCCCATATGCGCGCCATAGCTGTCATGCGTGCCAAACGGGTCCGGAACATCGGTCAGCGGCTTTTGCAGATATTGCTCTAGGCTTTCTGGGTTCGGCACGGTCGGCGGCACTTTGCGCATGCCGTCCATATCATCAGAAATGCAGATTAGCTTGGTTTCAAAATCGCCACCGGTCAGGGCTTCGAACGCGGTTTTGACCATGGTCGTACGCACGACTTCGCCAAAGGTGCCAATGTGCGGCAAGCCCGAAGGCCCATAGCCGGTCTCGAACACGACGGGGCCTTGTTTCGGTTTGCCCTGTTTCTCCATATTGCGCAGGCGTTTCAGCAAGGCGCGCGCTTGTTCGAACGGCCAAGCCTTTGCGGTTTCTGCAAGCGTTTGGAGATCACTCATGAATTGGGCTCCTTGTTTCAGGGGCGGGAGGTACCATTCCGGACGCTGCTGTCAAAGGGCGTTTCAGCGATTGCCAGAAATATATGTCGAAAATATTTGACATGTAAAAAATCTTTTACTACATGGGGATGTATAAGATTTTTGACACAAGGAGTTTTCAAATGGGATTTCAAGAGAAAATGGCTTGGGCCATGACGGCGATCCTGATCGTCACTGGAGTCCTCTATTATGGCTGGGTGTTTTATCTTGCGGGTGAGCTAGGCTATCTGCCGCCGCCCTTGCTGCCCTTCATCATTGCTTACGTGGTTCTCGTCGTAGTGGCCGCGATCACAGCCGCGGTGGCGATCGCGGTGTCAAACCCTTCAGAAGCGCAAGCCTCGCTCGACGAACGCGAACAGATTATTCAGTTCAAGGGCGAAGCCTGGAGCGGTAAAGCGTTTGGATTTCTTGTGCTCTGCGCGCTGTTGGATTTCAGTTTGAGTGGCAATGGCAATCGCTTGTTTCACACCGTGTTCGCTGCGTTGATGGTGAGCCAGATTGCCGAGTATGGGCTACAAATTTTCTTCTTTCGCCGTGGGGTCTAATCGTGGCCAAACGACCCCCCATCACCAACCGCGTCCGTGAGCTCCGTGAGGCACATAATCAAATGAGCCAATCAGCGCTCGCCAAGGAAATCGGTGTGACGCGTCAAACGGTGATCGCGATTGAGCAAGGCAAATATTCGCCCAGCCTAGAAAGTGCGTTTCGGATCGCGCGCGTGTTCAACGTCGGCCTCGAAGACGTATTCGGCTGGGAAGGCGATTAAAGCCCAGCCGGGTGCGACGCGCTCAAGCGCAAGCGGCGCTTACGCGCTTCAATTTTGCGAACGAGTTCGACTGTGATCGGATCGCCATGATCCAAAATGGTTGGTTCCCGGCGGTCTGTTGGAGTTTCACGCCGCACGAATCGGAACGTTGTAAAACGTTTCATTTTTGCATCCCACTTTTGTCACCCAGGACAGGGAAGCAAATTTCGCGCCACGGGGGAATATGGCTGTGGCGTTTCTGTCACAACGTGTGGCGCGAATGTCGCACCACATCGTGGCTATGGCGTCACGGTGTTGAACCAGAAAGGCGGCTGATCGAGCGCGTCGAACATGGCTGAGACAGCCCCGCGATTCCCACCAATCTTCATTTTGCCTGACGTGATCAAGCCGAGCGGGCGCGCATCGCCGAGGATCAGGCGATCAAAATCCAGCCGATCCATCGTCACCGTGGCTGTCGGGTCTTCTGTCCCACCTTCGCGCGGGACCAAGACCGATTTTTCCACCAAGAGCGACACCGTCTCGCCAGTGTCGGGGAATTCAAACACAACCGCGAAAGGGTCGCGGTCCATTTTCGCCGGATTAAATCGTGCGGCGAGGGCATCGAACAAATCGATCGATGGAATCGCTTTGAGGAAGTCCGGATTGCCCAGGCGAGGATCACCCACATTGGGTAAGCCGCGGCGGAGTTCTGCGGCGCCGGTCAAATAATAACTCCGCCAGGCCCCGCTCTCAGCTTGGAATCCAAGCTGTTCGTAAGTCGCAGAGAGCCAATCGCGGGCTTCCTGATTGTCCGGATCTGCGAAAACGAGATGATTGAACACTTCCGCTGCCCAGCGATAATCGCCTGTCGCAAAAGCGTTTTGACCGATATCGAGCACAGAGTCTGTTCCGCCCATTGCTTCAACATAGCGCGCGGCAGAAACCTCGTGCGGCAAGCGGAAATACTCTGCCGGGACGCCGCCCCACCAGCCGAAATAGTGCTGGTAGACGGCTTTGGCATTGTGATTGAGTGTGCCGTAATAGCCGCGCGTGGTGAAATCTTCGCCTTGAAAGGCGGGTTCTTCGACCGCCTCAGCGGCTTCGATCATTGTTGCGCCCGCATTTGCGTTGCGCAGGGTCTGATCGTGGACATAACGATAAATATCGCGTTGACTTTCCAGGAACTGTACGACGTTTTCTTGACCCCAGGTTGGCCAATGGTGCGACGCGAATACGACATCACTCGTCTCGCCATATTCGGCCAAGACATAGTCGATTGCGCGGCTCCATTTCAAGGCATCCCGCACTTTCGCCCCGCGAGGGGTCAGCACATTGTGGAACGTCGCCGTGGCCACTTCAGCCGTACAGAGCGCGCGTTTTTCCGGCAGGTAGAACATGAACTCTGCGGGCGCTTCCGTTCCCGCGGCATCGATAAATTCGAAAGTCACGCCATCAATCACCCGGATGGTACCGCGACCCTCGATTTCCTCGGTTGGCAAGATCAGACTGATCGTGCCGTTTGGCAATCCAGGCCCGAGGCCTGAGCCGACATGCGCAGTCGTTGAGCGTGGCAAGGTGTTGCCGAACATCAGCGTCGCGCGGCGGCTCATTTGATTGCCAGCGATCAAGTTTTCTGAAACGGCGCTTTCCGAAAACCCGATCGGCGCGAGCACAGGCACGCCGGCGGCGACGTCTTCATCCGAAATCACGCCGCGGGCGCCGCCGAAATGGTCTGCGTGTGAGTGGGTATAAAGCACCCCCGTGACGGGGCGTTCGCCGAGCGTGTCATTGACCAATTTGAGCGAGGCGGCGGCTGTTTCGGTGGCGGTCAGCGGATCGACGATGATCCACCCGGTCTCGCCTTCAATGATGCTCATCACCGCGAGATCATAGCCGCGCACTTGGTAAATGCCGTCCATCACTTTGAAGAGGCCGTGATGCGCTGCGAGCTGGGATTGACGCCAGAGCGATGGATTGACGGTCTCAGGGGCGTCGCCCTCTAGGAAGTCAAATTGAGGGATCGCCCAAACCACGGCGCCATTTTCGCCTAAAATCGCCTCGTCTTCGATATAAGCCAGGCGATCGCGGCGGGCATCTTCGCCATCTGAACCCTGGGAGAGATCAAGTCGCGCGGCGAGCGCTGCGTTCGCTTGTTTGGTCGCTTCGGTTGCCGTGCCAGGGGCTGGAAGGCCTGCCTCAATTGCGGCCGCGGTTGGTTCCGGGGCTTCATTGATCTCAGGCGGAGAGCCGCAGCTCGCCGCTAAAGCCGCACTGAGCCCGGCAATCCAAACACGCATATTGTCCTCCCAAGTTTGACTTAGGAGTGACGCAGAATCGTTCCCGCAACAAGATCGCGCGAGGGAAATCCGTGAGGTGTTTTAGTCGAAGATGTTCCGTCCCTGAGACAGGCGATCGCACAAAAGTCGCTCGGAGACCTCTCCATCTTGGCGGGTGGTGGCCATCCGCCAGGCGCCGCAAAGACCGTATTCGCTGAGCCGTGTGCACGCCCATTGATACCCCTCCGCGCAGGAATCTTGGAGTAGCTCTGCCGCCTCCAAACGATTGCGCGACCCACCGATCCCCGCATACATCATGTTGCCGAGCCCGGCACAGCCAGCCGCATCCTTTAAGTCGCAGGCATGCTGATAAAGCGCCCTTGCGTGTTCGACATCAATCTCGCTGTCAGGCCCTTTTTGCGAGATATAGGCCTGTTGGATGCAGGATTCGGTATGACGCCCTTCGAGGCAGGCGGCATCATAATGCTGGCGCGCGATGGGATAGTCCTGCTCTGTAGCGAGCCCACGGCGATACATATCCGCGAGTGCAAAACAGTTTCGCGCCCACTGGTCTTGCGGCAGGCTACGATCGGTGCAGAGCTGCTGATAAATAGCGAAAGCTTGCTCGAGGCGCTCTTCCGCCCGCTCAAGATCGACGCCGTCGACAGGGCGGATAATATCGCGCCCAGCGACGCCTTCGGTCAGCCGCGCGGCGTCGCGCATTGCGCGCTCAGCGAAATACTCGTCGGCATTTTTTGGGGTTGGCTTCGGCTTGCCAAATTGCGCGAACGCAGCGTCCGAAAGGGCGATGGCCAGGCAAAAGATCGCAAAAGCTCTGAACAACATGAATCGCTCCGCATATGTTCGATGTGTAATAATATAGCTATGGTCTCGAGGCTTACCTGTCGAGTCTTGCCAGACAGTGTTTCGGCTGCCACCGTCATCTCAAAACGGGAGGAAATTATGGCAGCGGAACATCAAAAACCGATCGGATCGGGATTCGGCGCAAAAACCCCAGCATTGGATGTTGTGGAGGGTATGGATCTAAGTGATAAAAACATCATTGTTACAGGGGGGTATAGCGGGATCGGGATTGAAGAAGTTCGTGCGCTTGCCAGCGCTGGCGCGTCCGTCACGGTGCCAGCGCGCCGTCCCGACGCCGCCAAAGACGCCCTGGCAGAGGTCAATGGAGACATCGAAGTCGCCAGCATGGACCTAGCCGACTTGGCATCAGTTCGAAAGTTTGCGGACGACTATGTTTCCAGCGGTCGAAAACTGGATGTTCTGATCAACAATGCGGGCATCATGGCCTGCCCATTGTCCCGGGTTGGCCCGGGCTGGGAGCGGCAGTTTGGGGTCAATCATCTGGGTCATATGGCGCTTGCCGTCGGTCTGTTGCCTGCCTTGCAAAAGGCTCAGACGTCTCGCGTGGTCGCCCTCTCTTCCACGGCGCACATTCGCGGCGATGTGAACTGGGAAGATCCCAATTATGAGCATTCAGAATACGAAAAGTGGAACGCCTATGCGCAAGCGAAATCCGCGAACGCTCTGTTTGCTCTAGGGGCTGATCGGCGCTGGGATGAGTTTGGCGTGACTGCGTTTAGCGTTCACCCAGGCGGCATTTTCACACCCTTGCAGCGACATCTCACCAATGAAGAAATGGCGGCGATGGGGTGGATGAATCCAGACGGGACGATCCCGCCAGCCATCCAGGCTATGTTTAAAACGCCCGAGCAAGGGGCGTCGACCGCGACTTGGGCGGCCACCTCGCCGCAACTTGAAGGGCGCGGCGGCGAGTATTGCGAAGATTGCGATATCGCTCAGCTTGCAGGGCCCGACAGTCAGCGTTGGGAGCATGCGCGCGAATGGATCTGCGACGAGGCCAAAGCGGATCGACTTTGGGACATGAGCGAAAAAATGCTCGCTGACGCCTGATGCCTGGTCAAACGCACGGCTATTCAGGCAAGCCCTTGGTTCAAAAGCTTGGGCTCAAACCCGGAATGACCTGTTTGACGATTAGACCGCCTGACCATTTGCCGGATTTATTGGCTGGGGTTGAGGGGGTTCGGTTCCGACAGCGCGCGGGGTCAGCCGAGGCGATTTTGGTCTTTTGCCGGATGAAACGCGAGGTCCGGTCTTTAACCGAACGCGCGGTCCGGTCGATCCTACCTGGGGGTATGATCTGGGTCGCGTGGCCAAAGAAAAGCTCATCGCTTTATAAGGACCTCACGGAACAAGATTTCCGAGACCATATTCTGCCGCTCGGATGGGTCGATGTGAAAGTCTGCGCAATCGACGAGGATTGGTCGGGACTTAAGTTTCTGAAACGTAAGGTTTGAAGCGCCCAATCGCCTGTTGGCATCGCTTGACCAAAGGCTACACTCGGCGCAGGGAGGGCGCATGGAGCCTGAGAGCCGTTCATCTGCGGGCGCTGAGCGTGGCGCGAAGCGAAACCTATGGATTGTCCTTGCGGCGATCGCAGTTCTCGCGGCCCTGTTTTTGTTCGGGCGATATACCGATTTCTTGAACGTTGAAGCGCTGGAACGCGCGATCGCTGAATTTGCCAGCGGTCCTTGGGGTGTCCCCGCCCTGATCCTAACCTTCTGTGCCTGCGCCTTTATCGGCGTGCCGCAATTCCTTCTGATCGGCATCGCTGTGTACGCGTTTGGACCAGTCTGGGGCGCGGTCTGGTCCTGGGTGGCGACGCTGTGTTCAGGCACCATCACCTTTTGGATTGGCCGTTTCTTCGATGAAGCGACCCGGCAAAGGATCGGGCAGGGACGGATCAAGCGGTTCACCGATTTTGTTGCCAAAAACGCGTTCGCCGCCAGCGCCATCGTCCGGAATGTGCCGACCGGGCCGTTCTTGATGGTGAATATGATTTTCGGCGCCATTCGGGCGAAATACGTGCACTATTTGGCCGGCATGGCTTTGGGGGTGATTCCCAAGATCGCTTTGGTCGCCTTTGGGTTGCAGGCGATTCAATCTGCGTTGCAAGGCAATATCTGGGCGGCTATCGGCGCCGCCTTGGCCGCGATCGCGGTTTTCCTCGGCGGCTTTTTCTACGTCCGGCATAGGCGGCGAAAAGGGGAAAATATTGCGCTTAGCGCTGAATAGGCTGTTGACACTGCCGCGTGCTCGCCGCAATGCATAGAGCATGCGCAAGAATTTGCCCCTTCAGAGCCTACTCCTCCTTATCGGCCCCTGGCCGGTAGCGATGGTGCGTTAGCGCAATCATCCGCGGCCAGGGGATCGAAAACAAGCGCTTCTCAATTCACCAGGCCAGACCGATGACCGACACGACCGATATTGTAATTTTTGACACCACCATGCGCGATGGCGAGCAATCGCCAGGTGCCTCCATGACCCACAATGAAAAACTCGCGCTCGGGGAACTCCTCGAAACCATGGGGGTCCACGTTATTGAGGCGGGATTCCCGGCCGCTTCGATCGGCGACTTTGAAGCCGTTAGCGAGATCGCGCGGCGTTCAAAAACGGCAGCGATTTGCGGTCTGGCGCGCTCCACGCCGGGCGACATTGACCGCTGCGCAGAAGCGGTCCGCCATGCTGCGCGACCGCGAATCCATACTTTTATTTCGACCAGCCCGGTGCATATGAAGCACAAGTTGAAAATGGGCCCGAACGCAGTCCTTGAGGCCGTCGGTCGATCTGTTGCTCAAGCCCGCAACTTGGTGGATGATGTCGAGTGGAGCCCGGAAGACGCAACGCGCACTGAGTTTGATTTCCTCTGCAAATGCATCGACGCCGCGATTACCTCCGGGGCGACGACGATCAATATTCCGGACACGGTCGGGTACTCCCATCCAGAAGAGTACGGAAACCTGATCCGGCGTTTGCGGGAAGCCATTCCCGATAGTGATAAAGTTATCTGGTCGACCCATTGCCATAATGATCTTGGCTTGGCGGTCGCGAACTCAATCGCCGGCGTCCAGAACGGCGCCCGGCAAGTCGAGTGCACGATCAATGGCCTCGGCGAGCGGGCGGGCAATGCCGCGCTTGAAGAAGTGGTCATGGCGTTCAACACACGCCGCGATGATCTGCCTTTCACGACAGGGCTCGATACCACCAAGCTCGCCTCTGCCAGCCATATGGTGAGCCGGATCACCGGCTTCCCGGTCCAGTTCAATAAGGCGATTGTCGGCAAAAACGCTTTCGCACACGAAAGCGGGATCCATCAGGACGGTATGCTTAAAAATGCCGAAACTTATGAGATTATGAAGCCCGAGGATGTTGGGGTCTCCAAAACCAGCCTCGTCATGGGCAAGCATTCCGGCCGTCATGCATTTCGCGATAAGCTGGAAAGCTTGGGCTATGAGCTCGACAAAGATAGCCTGAACGAGGCGTTTAAGCGTTTCAAAGATCTTGCGGACCGCAAAAAGCACGTTTTCGATGATGATCTGATTGCGTTGGTCGACGACCAATTATCCGCGATGGGAGAACGGATCTCATTTGAGCGTCTCCGTGTGGTCGCGGGCTCAGAGGCGCCTCAAACGGCAGATTTAACCGTTCGTGTGGATGGGGAGAGCCATTCTGTCTCGTGCGAAGGTAACGGACCGGTGGATGCGGTGTTCAATGCCATCCGGAAGATTGTCCCGCATGAAGGCAAACTTGATTTGTTCCAAGTGAGCGCTGTCACCGGCGGAACAGATGCCCAGGCTGATGTCCATGTCCGTCTCAAGGGCGAGGGTATTATGGCCACGGGGCGGTCCTCTGATCCGGACACACTGGTGGCGGCCGCGAAAGCCTACATTCATGCCTTGAACAAGCTTGAGGCGCGTCGTTTGAAGCGTAAGGCAGCGTAAAAAAGTTAACAAACGCGCCGTTTGTGTTCAGCATGTCTCAAAACGACACATCCGGCGCTAATCCCAATAAATACAGTTGATCACGCGCTGTGTACGATCCGTACATAGTGCGTGATAATTATCTCTTGCTTTAATGAATTCTAAACGGCAATAGGGTATAGGGCTGATCAAGTAACCAAAGCTGCGTATTGTAAAAGATCGCGCACATTAGAAGCGGCGAATAAAATGATCGGAAGCCTACTCGGAGTTCTTTCTACAGATATGGCCATCGACTTGGGGACGGCCAACACGCTCGTCTATGTCAAAGGCCAGGGCATTAAGCTCGATGAACCTTCCGTCGTTGCGTATATGAACCAAGGCGGCCGGAAAATGGTCTATGCCGTTGGTGACGATGCGAAAAAGATGTTGGGCAAAACTCCGCTCAACATGGAAGCCATTCGTCCGATGCGCGACGGCGTGATTGCCGATTTCGAAGTCGCCGAGGAAATGATCAAGCACTTCATCCGCAAAGTGCACAATCGTCGCGCTTTCGTTTCGCCGCTGATCATTATTTGTGTGCCAAGCTCAGCAACCAATGTGGAACGGCGCGCCATTCACCAATCGGCGCTTGCAGCGGGTGCGCGGGAAGTTCATTTGATCGATGAGCCGCTCGCCGCGGCCATCGGCGCGGGTCTGCCAATTGAGGAGCCTGCTGGATCGATGGTGGTCGATATTGGCGGGGGGACCACTGAGGTCGCTGTTTTATCGCTCGGCGGCCAAGTCTATTCTCGCTCTGTCCGTGTTGGCGGTGACAAAATGGACGAAGCGATCATGAACTATTTGCGCAAGCATCAGGGCATTCTCGTGGGTGAGATGTCAGCGGAGCGCATCAAAAAGCAAATCGGGACCGCGATGGCGCCAGAAAATGGCGACGGTATGACTGTGACTGTTCGGGGCCGCGCCACCGGCGATGGTGTTCCGAATGAAGTTGAAATCAACGAAAAGATGATGGCTGAAGCGCTCGCCGATCCGGTTGGCGAAATCGTCGAAGCGGTCCGCATCGCGCTCGAAGCGATGCCGCCAGAACTGTCCGCCGATATTGTTGATCGCGGGATCGTTCTGACCGGCGGCGGAGCCTTGCTCCGCAATCTGGATGTCGTTTTACGCGAACAGGCCCGGCTTCCGGTGATGATCGCGGAAGACCCATTGAAATGTGTTGCGAATGGGTGTGGATTCGTCCTCGAGAACCTCTCGCGCATGAAAAACGTGCTTTCGCCAGAGGTCTGATCTGATCGCTGCCTGGGTGTGGGCGATCGAAAGAGAAGGGAAGACCCATGCCTCGTACGAGCGGCAAGGGATATAAACAGCGTCCGCTGCGGCGGTATGGTTTCTTCATAGCAGTCGCAGGCTTGCTAGCGCTCTTGTTGTTACAAACGTCACCTCGATTGAGTGAAGGCGTCGAGCCCATCCGCACTGCAGCTTCAGACCAACTTTTTCACGTCACCCGTCCAAGCCTCATAGATCGGATCAGCGGGGCCTCAGCCAAGGACCGCAAGATCTTGCAGCTTGAAGCGCGCGTGCGCGAGCTCGCCCAGTACAAAGCGCTGGCTTTGACCATGGCTGAGCGTCTCGAGGTCTATGAGGACATTCTAAACATGCAGGGCGAGCCGGGCGGCGCGGAAGTGACGGCGCGCATCATGGCCGAAACCAATGGCCCGTTCGCCGAAGCCCTCCTCGCCAATGCGGGGGCAACCAATGGCGTGTCGGAAGGGTATTACGCAGAAAACGATCGCGGCCTCGTCGGGCGGGTTGTCCAAGTGGGGCAGCGCTCGTCACGGATCTTGAAAGTGACGGACTTTAACAGCCGTGTGCCTGTTATGGGCGAAGCGAGCGGCCTTCGGGCGATCATGTTCGGGGGACGCGATGGGTTGGGACACCTCACCGATCTCCCAGAGCAAGGCGATTTCTTACCAAATGAGCGGATTCTAACTTCGGGCGAAGGCGGCTTGTTCCCGCGCGGCGTCGTCGTTGGGCATGTGCGCGGCGGTGATAGCAAAGACATCCGCGTCGATCTCGCAATGTTGACCGGGCAGCTCAGCTATGTGCGCTTGAAGCCAACCATCACCATCGATCCACCCGAAGCCAATCCAATCGAGACCGAACTGTCTGCCCTTTCAGAGGAAGATCCCTCATGAATGGCCTGGGTGGCTTCGCTGATGCCATGGCCCTGCGCTGGGAAAACGCGCGTCCGCGCGCGCGGTTGGCGATTGGCGTCCTTTTGGTGATCCTGATCGGCATGGTGGGGATGACCCCAAAGTCGCTCTTCGGCGTGCAACTGTCTTGGCCGTATATTGCCTTGATCGCGGCTGTGGGCTGGGGGCGGTCTGGGATCGCGTTTGGTCCGATGGCGGTGCTGTTGCTGTTTGGGTTCGCGCAAGACGCCTCACAAGCGCCTTGGGGCAGTCACGGACTAGCGAACTTGCTGACCTACGGGCTCGCCGCAGCGGTCTCGCAAATGGCTGATACTGAGCGCTCACCTCTGCTCAGTTTCTTTCTCCCCGTTGTAACTTTGTTTTTCGGAATCATGCTCGTATGGCTGGTGGCGAGCGTTTCGTCCGGACACTTTGTTCGTGTGACACCAATGCTGACCGCGTATTTTGCGACGCTGGTGGTTCATATGCTGATCGCGCCGCTGTTTGATCTTGGCGTTCGGCGGGGTGTCGCGACAGGAGCTGGGGCATGAAGGGGAACCGACCCATAGATTCTCTGTTCAATCGCCGCGCTGTGATTGCGGCGGGCGGCGGTGCTATGCTGTTTACAGGCTTGATTTCGCGACTCTTCCAATTGCAGATCATGGAGCATGAGCGGTTTGAAGTGGCGGCCGCGGAGAATGGTGTTCGGCTTGATCTGGCACCGCCGCAACGTGGACGTATACTGGACCGGTTCGGGCGCCCCTTGGCCGCGCATCGCCAAGCAGGCCGCGTTTCCTTTATCCGGGAGCAAGCAGAAGACTTACCGCGATTGCTGCGGGATCTCGCGGAACAAATCGACATTTCGCCTGAGCGCCAAGCCCGCCTTATTCGCGACTCCCGCCGCCAAGCGAGCTTCCAGCCCACGATCGTGAAGCGCGAATTATCATATGAAGACTTCTCCCGCCTGTCAGTTTTGGCTCCGAGCATGCCGGGATTGCAGGTCGAGATGGCATCAACTCGGTCTTATCCGCGGGGCCGCGATTTTGCGCACGTCCTGGGGTATGTGGCGAAAGCGAGCGAAGCCGATCTTGAGCGGTTGAGCGAAGATACAAATGCGCAAGAGCGCGCCGCCATTCGGCGATTGTTTAAGCATCCTGATATGCGCACGGGGCGTTCCGGTGTGGAGCGTTATGCCGAAGAATGGCTGCGCGGCGAGGCGGGCTTCCGGAAGCTCGAAACCAACGCAGCGGGCCGCATCATCCGTGAGTTCGATGATCCCAGTTTGGCCCCGAAACCGGGCCGCGATCTCTATTTGACGGTCGACGCAGAACTCCAAAAGTTTGCGATCGATCGATTTGGCGAAGAGAGCGGTGCCGCGGTGGTCTTGGATGTCGAAACCGGCGAAATTCTCGCCTTTGTCTCGACCCCCGCGTTCGATCCCAATGATTTCGTGAATGGCATCTCTTCGGCGGATTATGCGGTCTTGCGGGACGATGTGGAATACTCCCCGTTGTATCACAAAGCCTATGATGGGACTTATCCACCTGGATCGACCTTCAAAATGGTCGTTGCTGCTGCCGCTTTAGAAGCGGGCGTCATTGATCCGAGCGAGCGGGTCTATTGTCCGGGGCATTATCGGTTCGGGAACAATACGTGGCATTGTTGGAAACGGCGCGGGCACGGCTCCGTCAATATGCACGCCGCGATTAAAGGCTCATGCGACGTCTATTTCTACGAAGTTGCGCGCCGGATGGGGATTGAGCATCTTGCCGACTTCTCCAAACGGTTCGGGTTTGGGCAGCGTTGGGAACTCGGGCTGACCGGCGGGCGCAGCGGCGTTGTCCCGAACGATGCCTGGAAACGTGAAGCGCGGGGCGAACCTTGGTTTGAAGGCGAAACTCTGAACATCGGCATCGGGCAGGGCCAAGTATCGACCTCGCCGCTTCAGCTCGCAGTCATGACCGCGCGGATCGCCGCCGAAGGCCGGATCATTACGCCAAAAATTATCGGTGAGGGACCACGGCCTGAAGCCGATATTCCCTTCGATGCGCCAATGGACCCTGATTTCATGCGCCGAATGAAAGCGGCGATGTTTGGCGTGACGTCAGAAGCGGGAGGCACAGCCTTGCGCTCAGGGGACCTTGGCCTCGGAGGCCCGCGCTTGGCCGGTAAAACCGGAACGTCGCAAGTGCGCCGAATTTCTGCGCAAGAGCGGGCCACAGGCATCCTAGAAGGTGATCAGATCGCACGGCGCTTGCGCGATCATGCTCTGTTCGTCGCGTACGCGCCCCATGATGATCCGAAATACGCGATTTCCGTCATTGTTGAGCATGGCGAAGGCGGATCAAAGGCTGCCGCGCCAGTGGCCCGTGATATCCTCGCTGAAGCGCTACGGCTCGATTCCCGCGGATCGCCAACCTACACGCGTACAGCGTCTCTGGGGGGTGGCAGCGGTCTTCGCGGTGGAGGTCCGTAGCCATGGTGTCGATGCGCGCAAACTCGCTCGACTTCTCGCGGCGGTCCTTTTTCACAAAAGTCAGATCTCTTCCGTGGGGTTTGATTTTAATGATTTGCGCGATGGCGATGATCGGCGTCGCGATCCTGCATTCGGCGACGTTTACGAATCCGACTGAAGCGGATTTGCCGATGCGCCAGGCAAGCCGGTTTGTCATCGCGCTCGGGGTATTACTGGCGACCGCTTTGGTGCCAATCCGCTGGTG
This sequence comes from Henriciella sp., assembly GCA_965279045.1. Taxonomy (GTDB): domain Bacteria; phylum Pseudomonadota; class Alphaproteobacteria; order Caulobacterales; family Hyphomonadaceae; genus Henriciella. The sequence continues at coordinate 55,738 of CBDIHJ010000002.1, forward strand.
GTTCTGGGCCGCATGGCCGAGCTATCTCGCGACACTCGTGCTTTTGGTCGCGGTTGAGTTTTTTGGATCGACCGGCGGCGGCGCGCAACGCTGGTTGCAGATCGGACCCGTCGGCGTTCAACCCTCGGAGTTCATGAAGGTGACTCTGACCTTGGCGCTCGCGGCCTACTATCATAAGCGCTGGAATGACTATTCAGGGGGTTTCTTGATTCACCTGCCGGCGCTCGCCCTCATCGCTTTGCCAGCAGCTTTGATTTTTAGACAGCCCGATTTCGGCACAACGCTCGCTTTGTTTGCATCCGGTGGGATTTTGATTTTCCTGGCAGGCCTTTGGTGGCGGGTTATCGCCGCGCTGGCAGTTGCTGCGATTGCGAGCATTCCGGCCATTTATTTCTTTGTTCTTCAGGATTATCAGCGCGAGCGCGTCGATACCTATCTCGCCCAACTCACTGGCCAGTCGGTCAATGTCATGGATGACGGCTATCAGATTGAACAAGCCAAAATCGCCATTGGCTCCGGTGGTTGGACGGGCAAAGGTTATATGGAAGGCACGCAATCTCAGCTCGACTATATTCCAGAGCAACATACAGACTTCATTTTGACGGTCTTGGCGGAGGAGTTTGGCTTCTTGGTAACCAGTGGCGTCCTCATTCTTTGGATGGTGATCTTGGGGCTCGGCCTAATGATTGCGCTCCGGGCGGCGAGCCTATTCGCTAGATTTGCGGCCGCTGGCGCTGTTGCGACTGTCGCCTTCTATATCCTCTTCAACGTGGCCATGGTGCTCGGACTCGTCCCCGTTGTCGGTGTACCGTTGCCGCTGCTTTCCTATGGCGGGACGGTGATGATCACGACCGCGGCCTGCTTTGGGCTAATCGGGGCGGTGCATCTTGGACGCAAAGATCCTCTACACACAGGGGCTTAGTTTTGCCGCGATAATCTTGCTGCAAAACCCAGTGATCGCGTTGATTTTTGTCCGCTGACAGCTAGTGTCGCGACAAAATCATTCCCTGGGAGGAGAGTTGAATGGCAACGATCGGTCGTAAGACAGATACGTGGGGTTCGCGATTTGGGTTCATCATGGCCGCCGTTGGGTCATCCGTTGGGCTCGGCAACTTTTGGCGGTTTCCATACACCGCTGGCGAGAATGGCGGCGGCGCTTTTATTCTGATCTATTTGCTTTGTGTTTTATTGGTCGGTCTGCCGCTTCTCATGGCCGAATATAGCATGGGCCGAAAGTCCGGCATGTCGGCGATTGAGGGCGTAGAGTCGCTTGCGCGGGCCGAAAGTAAGAGCGGCAATTGGGGCGCGGTCGGCTGGATCGGCTCGCTCACCGCATTCTTTATCCTGACTTTCTATATGGTGATTTCGGTCTGGTTGATTGCCTTCTTAATGCAAGCACCGACGGGCAAGTTTGAAGGCATGGATGCCGCGGCTTCCGCGACCAATTTTACCAATACGATTGGACAGGGTGAGAACGCGCTGGCGCGCAAATGGGAGATCTTAGGGCTCCTTTTCTTGTTCCTCGTCGCCAATGTCTTTGTCGTCGGGCGCGGCGTCAAAGGCGGGCTCGAGCGCGTCGCCACCATTTTGATGCCAGCCTTCTTTGTGATGCTCCTGGTCGTGGTTGGCTTCGCCATCACACAAGGTGATTTTGCGCAAACGGCCGCCTTCTTGTTTGAACCGAAATGGGCGGATGTCAGCTTCAAGACGTTCCTATCGGCGTTGGGGCAGGCCTTTTTCTCGATTGGCGTCGGCGTCGGTCTGATGATCACTTATGGAGCCTATCTCGACAGCCAAACGAATATTCCGCGTTCTTCTGCGCTAATTGTCAGCGCCGATACACTCGTGGCGTTGATTGCAGGCTTTGCGATTTTTCCAATCGTGTTCATGGCGGGTCTCGACCCAGCGGGTGGACCTGGCCTATTCTTTGTCTCCATGCCGGTTGCGTTCGGGGCGATCCCAGGCGGCACGCTGTTTGGCACAGTCTCCTTTGCATTGGCCTTGTTTGCAGCGTTCACATCTTCGATTTCCTTGATGGAAGTCGGTGTGTCCTGGCTCGAAGAACGCCAAGGCGTGACACGTCTCGGCGCCGCCATGGGCGTCGGCTTCGTGCTCTGGATGATTGGCGCGGCTTATGTCTTCTCGCTCGAATATCTCGACTTCGTCGACTTTATGACGGAGGGCTTATTGCTGCCGCTCGGCGGGCTATTGGTGGCGATCTTTGCGGGCTGGATTGTCAGTCGAAACATGCTCACGTCTGAGCTCGGTGAAGGCAATGTGATGAACATTTGGCGCTTCCTGATCCGCTGGTTCGTCCCACCATTCGTGGCCTTCGTGTTGGTCTTTGGCTTCCTCGATAAGATCCAAGACCAATATCAGGTGCAATTGCCGGGCGTTCTAACCGCGCTGCTTGGACCGAATTCTTAAAAGTGGTCCTAGGCTGAAAACAAAAAACCCCGCCTGAACTTCAGGCGGGGTTTTCTATTTCAGTTATGTCTCCAGGTTTACTGGATCGGTGAGAGCAATTCTGGCGCTGTCACGAGCTGGCGAACACCGTGAGATTCGGTCTCGTTGAAGACATTGCCTTCGGCCCATGCGTGAAGGGAGTTGATGTCCAGCTTCGCGCACATTGGACGCACGTTCCAAGTGACTTGAGCGGGCGAGCAAACCGCTTGGGTGTAGCTCGGGCCTGTGGTGGATCCTGGGAAGGTCACCGGCGTTCCGGTATCAGATGGGATCATACCAGCTTGGTAGAAGCCGCCCTTTTCTTCAATCACCGCTGCCATCTCGGTAAAGTCGAGCGCAGACTCATCATTCACGACAAGGAAGGTTTGCGCTTCCACTCGTAGAAGTGGATCGGTGCAGCCCTCAGGCACACACGCGCCGAGGCCTTCGCCTGGCGTTGCGTCGCAGGTGGTGTGAACCCAGTGAACCTCGATGGTCTGGCCTGGAACAACGCCTTTATAGGCACCCTCAGATGGCGCGAGTTCGGCCTCCGTCAGGTCGGCTGTTTCGTTACACGCATATCCACCATTATCGCTGGCATCGACAAAGACGCTAAAGCCTGGGCCTTTGTGCTCGGCATTTGTGTGCGTGTGGATGTTGCACAGATTCATAGAGCTGGAAGGCGGGGCTTTCGGGAAGGTGACCGTGTTCAAGCCAATAACACTTGAGATGTCGCGCGGTGTTTGAGGACCCGCATCCAGGCACAATTCTGGTGCAGCAGCTTCAACGACCTCTACAACTTCTTCAACGGTCTCTTCGACTTCAGCGACAACGGTTTCAGTTTCTTCTTCAGCCACTTCGGTGGTTGTGGTGTTCACACAAGCAACGAGGGCGGTGCCCGCAACAGCGGCCAGCAATACATGTTTCATTAAATGTCACTCCCAAGTTTGACCTTTAGGAGATGGATCGGCACACCAATAAGGCGAATAAAAAAAAGTATCACCGCGATAGCTTGAGTAAATTCAGCGGGCTCGCTTCAAATCATGCTGCTAGAGCGTCTACCGGAAGCGGCGACCAAACTCGCGTGTGGCTCGAATGAGCTTGTCGACGATGCCCGGTTCCAAGCTGGAATGCCCTGCATTCGCAACAATATCGAGGTCCGCCATTGGCCAGGCTTTTTCAAACTCCAAGCACTGGAAAGCGGTGTGACAACGTCATAGCGGCCATGCACGATTTTTCCGGGAACGTTGGCGAGTTTTGTTGCCGCTTGCTCGAGCAACCAACCATCGGATT
>CBDIHJ010000003.1:0-31874 GCA_965279045.1 Henriciella sp.
TCCGCGTGACCAGGACGTTTGGCATTTCACCCGCCAGCTCCATCCCAGCGCTGTAATCATTCTTGCGTACATATTCCGCATATGCCCCATCGAGTACCAACAGCACGTTTTCTGGCAGACCGGCATGCAGACGCTTCACTTCTGAATAAGGAATATAACTGCCTGTTGGATTGTTCGGATTGGCAAGAAAGACGATCTTTGTGTTCTGATCGACCTGGTCCAGCATCGCATCCACATTCGTCGTCAAATCGGTTTCCGGCGCACTTCGAGTTTCGGCCCCTGATTGCTGAGCGATGAGCCGATAGACCAAGAATCCATGCTGGCTTTGGACGATATTGTCACCGGGCCGCAAATACGCCCGCCCCAGCAATTGGAAGATCTCGTCGGACCCGGCGCCGCAGACAATCCGCTCCGGGTCGATCCCATATTTTGCACCGATCGCATCTCGCAGAGCCCCCGCCGATCCATCAGGATAAAGCTCCAAGCGCTTGGCCGCTTCGGCGACCGCGGCTTGCGCCGACGGGCTACACCCGAGCGGGTTCTCGTTTGACGAAAGCTTATGGGCGCCCACCATCTTTTGACCCCCCTTGTACGGGGTAATTTCCAGAATATTGGGCAGCGCCTGTGGGCCAGTCATCTTGGTCTCCATGATTGAGCTAGGTGACCTGCCGGGAACGGCGGCGAAAATCAAGTCTTGGTACTGGTGAGCAATTTATCCGCAAGGGCATTCGCGCTGGAAAACGCCGCTTCAACTTTGCCGCCCAGGCACCAGTCTCCGCAAGCGGCGAGGGAGAGAGTTTCGTCGATCAAGAAGGGCGTTCCAGCAGGTTGCGGTGTGGCAGCATATCGCCAGCGATGCAGAACTTTGTGGGATGCCGAGGCAAGATTGACGCCCGCCAGCTTCGATGCCGCGTCTAAAAGCGTCTGTGTCACCTCGTCTGGATCGTTTTCCAAATGCGTTTCGGCCCACTCATTGGTCGATTGGATTAGGACGGCATAAGGGCTCGGGCGCTCAGGTTTTTTGGAATTGACCGCCATCCAACCAATCGGCGGATGCCCGGACTTGAGCGCGCTCCAGTCAATATCTAACGGGGTTTCGAAGCCCAACATGAGCGAAAAACATCCACTCATCTGAACCTCAGAGAGGCGCGACTGATGCGCAAATTCATCCGGGAATAAAGCCGCAGTCTGAACTGAGGGGGCGCTAGAAATCACCCAATCAAACGCGCCGTGCGATTGCCCGCTCTTGTCTTTGATCACCCACCCATCCGGGCGCCGCTGCAGTGTGTCGGCATGGGTCTGCGATTGGACCGCCAGATCCTGAGCAAGGTGTTTGCAGATTGCGTTCATACCCGGCACGGCAACATATTTCGGCTTGGTCGAAATCTTAGCGCCGCCCACCAACTCGATCTCGTAAGGCCAGTCATCGACCAAACCGATCGAGCGCATTTCGGCGATGAAGTCCTGAAACGCTGATGTTTCCGCGGTGAAGTACTGGGCCCCATGATCAAACGCGAAAGGGGTCGCTCGCCGTGTCGACATCCGTCCCCCAGGCCCGCGGGCCTTTTCGAAAACGGTGATGGTGTAATGGTCTCGGAGCCGCGTCGCGAGCATCAATCCCGCAAGGCCCGCACCGATAATCGCGATCTTCATTTTGGCGCTCTAGTCTTCTGTTGGCGTGACATAAACCGTCCGGTTCGCCTGCCCAGAAGATTTACAGCTTAGCTGCCAATGGCTTGCTCGTTGCGCTCACCCGTCCGAATGCGAACGATCGACTCAAGGTCGGTGACGAACACTTTACCATCACCAATTGTTCCAGTGTTCGCAGCATTGGTAATTGCGTCGACGACGCGATCCGCTTCAGAAGCGCCGCAGGCCACTTCCACTTTCACTTTTGGCAATAAGCGGACTTCATACTCCGCCCCACGATAGACTTCGGTCTTGCCTTGCTGACGGCCATAGCCGCGCACTTCAGAAACCGTCAAACCAGACACATCTGCATCGCCTAGGGCGTCAATAACGGCATCCAGACGGCTCGGTTTAAAGATTGCTGTGACTAATTTCATTTGGGCCCGCCTCCAATTTCAATCTCAACAATACTCGTATTGCGCTGAGATGTAAGGTCAATTCTCGTATTTTTTGTGATCTGCGACCGGCCTTCGGGTGATGCTTTTCTGGGCATGACAGGTTTTGGTCTGCTCGCCTTTACGGCTTTCGTAACGGGTGCAGCCGCGCTGCCGCCAGGCTGTGTGTAAAGCCGTTTAACAGCTTCAACCAAGACCACGCCGCCCAGACCCGGTAGCACGACTTCCCCCGCGCGTTCCCAAGATTTCGAAGCCGCGGTGATCAGGCGCCAGTCGAGCGGCGGCATGTGAACAGCGGTCGTAGAGGCCGTCACTTGGAACAGACTGTCATTGAGAAACCGCACCAATTGTCGCCGAGTCCAAGGCCGCCCGTGCCCAAATGGCTTACTATCGACCAAGGACCACATGCTTCGCCGATTGGTGACGGCAATGACGATGCGCCCTTCTGGAGCCAGGACCCGCCAAGCTTCGCGTAAAAGCTGTCGCGGACTGTCCGCCTCTTCCAAGGCGTGCAGCAGAAAGACCCGGTCAAACAGACCTTCCGGGAAAGGCAGCCTATGTTCCGGCGAGAGGCACAACGTCTGGCCTCGATTTGAGTCTAAGCGAACTTCCCCGATCTCTTCGGGGACAGCTCCAATACAGGTGGCGGCATCAGCTTGCCACAGGGGCAGGAGCGGGCTCGGATACCCGATGCCTAAAACGCGCTGACCTTCGCATGGTCCCCACAAATCAAGCATCCGTTCGGACATTAATTGCGCAGCGCAGCGTCCGAGCCGGGACTGATAAAATGCTTCTAGGGTTGCCGCCGGTTGACGCATATGGCTCTAGTCTTTCTCAACTTTTTCTACCCTGGAGATGGGTTCATGCTGACCATACATCAATTCCCCTGCCTGAGTGATAATTATGGCTATCTCGCTCATGACACCGTTTCTGGCGAGACTGCCGCGATCGACACGCCTGATGCTGACAAATATCTGGCCGAAGCAGAGGCCCAAGGCTGGACCATCACCGCCATTTGGAACACGCACTGGCACCCGGACCATGCGGGCGGTAATTTGAAGATTAAAGAAGCCACCGGCTGCACCATTATCGGACCAAAAGGCGAGGCAGAGAAAATACCTGGCATTGATCAAGCTGTCGGAGGCGGCGATACGGTGACGCTCGGCGCGATGGACGCTCATGTCTTAGATGTACCTGGGCACACGCTTGGGCACATTCTCTTCCACATGCCGGGGTCTAAGACCGCTTTCGTCGGCGATGCCGTATTCGCGCTCGGCTGTGGCCGCGTGTTTGAGGGCGACATGCCAATGATGTGGAATTCAATGAAGGCGGTGAAATCTCTGCCACCCGAAACAACGCTCTATTGTGCGCATGAATATACGCAATCGAATGCAAGATTTGCTGAGACCATTGAAACCGACAATGCGGCGCTGATGGCATATATTGCCGAAATCGATGACAAACGCAGTCGCGGTGAGCGGACAGTTCCGATGGGGCTCGCGCGGGAGCTGGAGACCAATCCATTTCTCCGGGCGGATGTTCCAGAATTGCAGGCCGCTATGGGACATCCCGGAGACGCCGCAGCGACCTTTGGCGAAATTCGTGGACGCAAGGACCGGTTCTAGTGGCGGCGATATCTGGCGATTTGGGCGCCAATGAAATTATTCGCCTGCTGGGCATGTCCGCCCACCCTGAGGGCGGTCATTATGTTGAAACGTATCGTCCGAATGGCGATGCGCGTGCGAGCTCGACCGCGATCTATTACTTGCTTCAGGCTGATGAAGTTTCAGCCTGGCACCGGGTCGATGCTGACGAACATTGGCTCTGGCACGCTGGAGGCCCCTTGGCGCTGACGCTCTCACCCCCCGAAGGTCAGGGGGCCCACCCTTACACGCTTGGCCCAGACTTGCGCGCCGGACAGCGTCCCCAGCTCACTGTTCCAGCGCAGCATTGGCAGACCGCCGAAAGCCTGGGAGCTTGGAGTCTGGTCTCCTGTGTCGTTGCGCCTGGATTCGATTTTGCCGGTTTCGAACTCGCGCCGGACCATTGGCGACCGGACGTCTAAGCAAAGCCTCGGAGAAAGAGATGGTTGAAATCAAAGGGCATTGCAGCGACCAATTCGCGAGCGTGAAAGCCGCCTTTGCAAGCAATTTTCAAAACCATAATGAGATTGGCGCGAGCGTCGCGATCACCCTCAATGGCGAATTTGTCGTTGACCTTTGGGCCGGACACCTGGATCGCGACCGAACCCAAGATTGGCAAGAAGACACAATCATCAATGTCTGGTCCAGCACCAAGACGATAGCCGCGATGTGCCTTCTCGTGCTGGCCGATCGCGGCGAGGTCGACCTACATGCGCCCGCGGCGAAATATTGGCCTAAATTTGCAGCCTCCGGGAAAGACAAAATCGAAGTGCGCCACTTCCTGTCGCATATGGCGGGCCTTTCAGGCATGGACACCAAGATTGAGGGCGATGCACTCTATGATTGGGACTGGATGACCCGGGAGCTCGCCGCGCAGGCGCCATGGTGGAAGCCAGGTACGGCGTCGGGATACCACGCCCTCACCCAAGGCCACCTGATTGGTGAAATTGTTCGGCGGGTAACCGGCCAATCGCTGGGCACGTTCTTCGAACAGGAGATTGCCAACCCGCTTGGCGCTGATTTTCACATAGGGACAGATGACACGCACGTCCCGCGGATTTCTCCCACTCGAACCTCCCCCGCAAAATGTGAGCCCTGCGAATGATGGCTCCATCGCATCCCGAACGTTCGCCAATCCGGCGGTCGACGCGCGCCAAGCAATGGAACCGGGATGGCGGAAAGCGGAAATCCCAGCTGCCAATGGACATGGCAATGCGCGTTCAATCGTTCGGGTTCAAACCGCCATGGCCAATGGCGGTGAAGCTTTTGGAAAACAGATTTTATCGGAAGCCGGAACGCGGCGGGTTTTCGAGCAACAATCAAGCGGCGTCGATCTCGTGCTCGGTATGCCGATCATGTACGGGATGGGCTACGGCATCAATAATCCAGCCATGCCCCTCGGTCCGAACAAGCATATCGCCTATTGGGGCGGATATGGCGGCTCTATCGTTTTGATCGATCAAGACGCTCGGCTTTGTGTGTCCTATGTCATGAATCGCATGGAACAAGGCACCACTGGAGACGTGCGGGGGCTCTCCTTGGTTATGGCCGCCTACCAGTCCCTGATGATGTAAGCTGTGAAACCTCGTCTGGCGCCTATGCGCTCGGCGCGACGGCACATCTTGCAAAGAGAACAGCCTATGGCCAAAACTCCCAAAAAAACACTTGGGAGGTGGCCATTATGGTCAAACGTGTTCTGCTGGGGCTCGGTGCGGGGCTCATTCTACTCATCGGCATCCTTCTGGTGCGCACCTTCACCTATGGCGGCGCGCCCCAAAACGTTCGTGAGATTACCCTGCCGCAAGTCCCCGAGTTCAGCGCCGATATCGCGGCTGAACATCTCGGCGAAGCGATCCGGTTTCGCACGATTACGGTCGCTCCTGGGGATCCGCGCGTTGGACAAGAGGGCCCATGGCTTGAAATGCAAGCCTGGATGCAAAAAACCTACCCAGACTTTCACGCGGTTGCCAACAAGGAGACAATTCCCGGCGGATACAGCCTCTTATACACCTGGCAGGGCAGCGATCGCAGCCTGGACCCTTTGTTGCTGATGGCGCACCAGGATGTCGTACCGGTCAATATCGGAACCGAAAGCGACTGGGACGCGCCCCCGTTCTCCGGCGCGATCCAGGACGGGTACGTGTATGGGAGAGGGGCGATTGACGATAAAGGCTCAATGGTCGGCTTGTTCGAAGCGCTCAATGCGCTCGCTTTGAACGGATTTGAGCCGAAACGGACCATCTATCTGATGCTTGGACATGATGAGGAAGTGTCCGGGTCCGGCGCTGCGGCAGGGGTTGAGCTCCTCAAGTCGCGCGGCGTCTCGCCCGTTATGGCCTTGGATGAAGGCTTTATGGCGGTGGAAAACAATCCACTCACCGGCGGGACGGTCGCTTTCATTGGGGTCGCTGAGAAAGGTTACGTGACCTTCAACCTTACCGTCACGGCTGAGGGCGGGCATTCCTCTACGCCCCCCAGAAACAGCGCCACTGTCCGCTTGGCGCGCGCTTTGGTGGCCTTGGACGAGAACCAAATGAGCGCTGATCTCGAATATCCCTTGGTCTCGGGTCTCTTCAGGGCCACCGGCAGAGATATGCCATTTGTGCAACGCATGGCCTTCGCCAATCAGTGGCTGTTTGGCGGCTATTTAAAGGGGGTGCTCGGGGCAACCCCCGCGGCCAATGCCATGATCCGCACCACCACGGCGCCCACTATGCTCACCGGCTCGGCCAAGGAAAACGTCCTTGCGCAACGCGCCACGGCGATCATCAATTTCCGGATCCATCCCAAGGACACCGAAGACAGCATCCTCGCGCATATCAAAGAGGTGACCAAGGATATTGAAGGCTTAGAGGTGACTTATGGCCGAACCGGCATTCGCGGCGCGGGAGCTTCACCGGTGAGCCCGATGGACAGTCTTGCCTTTGGGGTTCTGTATGCGGTTGCCGCCGATTCGAGCGGGGCGCCAGTTGCTCCAGGCTTGGTGCTCGGTGCGACGGACGGGCGCTATGCCACGGCGATCACGGACAGCGTCTATCGGTTTATGCCTGCGGTCATGTCACCGGAAGATCTGACCGGTTTTCATGGCACCAATGAACGGATCACGGTGGAGAATATGGGGCGCCTGTCAAAAGGTTATGCGCAGATTATTCTCGCCATGGACGCCAACACAGAGTGATCACTCGACCGAATTGCTCCCCACCTCATCCTGAGCGAAGCTTGCCCTAGCGGAGACCGGGGTCGAAGGATCGGGCAAGGGACGCACCAGCTCAAGCTGCACTCGCCTTTCGACTTCGCTCAGGGTGAGTGCTGAGAGAATACGCTCGGCACGCACTGACTCATCTTGAGCGAAGTCGAAGGATGGGCGAAGCCGAAGGATGAGCGCTGCGGCTAAAGCGCCTCGATAATCGCGTCACCCATGTCTGACGTCGACATCGCGCCGCCAATATCACCGGTGCGTGCCCCTGCTTCGAGCGCCTGGCCGACCGCTGCGAACAGCCGATCCGCCGCCTCTGCGTGCCCGAGTGACCAGCGCAAGGCCATCTCCAACGACAAAATCGCCGCGCACGGATTGGCTTTCCCTTGGCCGGCAATATCAGGAGCCGAGCCATGCACTGGCTCATATAGGCCCGGCTTACCCTCATAGCTCAGCGAGGCACTCGGAAGCATGCCGATCGATCCGGTCAGCATCGCCGCTTCATCCGACAAGATGTCACCGAACAAGTTGCCCGCCAGAATAACATCAAACTGTTTGGGATGGCGGACCAATTCCATGGCGCAGGCATCCGCGAGCACGTGCCGAAGCGCCACGCCGTCGCCTTCTGCTGCATGCAGCTCCGTCACGGTTTCGCGCCAGAACTGACCGCTCTCCATGACATTGGATTTTTCGGTTGAGACCACCTCGCCGCGGCGACCGCGTGCGATGTCGAACGCGACCCGCGCCACCCGATCGATTTCACCCTTCGTGTAGCGGGACGTCTCGTAGCCAAAACTTTTGTCACCGATCCCACGCTCGAACCCTCGTGGTTCACCAAAATAAACCCCGGACGTGAGCTCGCGGACGATCATAATATCAAGACCTTCAACCACCTCTCGCTTCAAGCTGGAGGCGTCGACCAAAGCTGGAAAGCAAAAGGCCGGACGCAAGTTTGCAAACGTGTCCATGCCCTTGCGCAATTGTAAAAGTCCCATTTCTGGACGCAGGTGTCGCTCCACGCTCGCCCATTGCGGTCCACCGACCGCGCCGAGCAAGACCGCGTCGCTGGATTTGGCTTTTACAAGCGCGTCGACCGTGAGCGGCTCACCATGCACATCAATCGAGGCGCCACCGACCAGGTCTTCCTCAAACTTCAGGTCGGGCACGAGGACTTCGGCCACACGCCGAGCTTGTTCTATGACTTCCGGTCCGATCCCGTCTCCGGGCAATAAGAGCAAGGTTTGACTCATGGGGTCCTCTCAGCGCGGGGTAAGTTTCGCGCCATAGATCAGGTTGTGTTGAGGGAGTCCACTGCGACGAATGCGGGCAGGGCGCTTAAAGCGGAAGCGGCTCGGGCTCAGCTTCATACATCCGTACTTTTAGATCTTGCGGACCGATCTCCGCGAGCGCTTGGCGGAAGATCGCCATATGTGGTTCAGCAAAGTGGCTGACGAGCGCGGCTTTGTCTTTCCAGCGCTCTATAATGCGCAATAGGTTTGGATCGATCAGGTCGCGGCTATAGGCATATTCAATACAGCCATCTTCGAACCGGCTCGCCACGATCATGTCTTTCATAGCCGCTTCGGCTTTTTTCCATGCCCCTTCCGGGATACGCGCACTTCCTTCGACAATAATCATTCGCGGACCTTGATATTTAGGGTGAGCGTTTCGGCGACATCTTCAGGATGGCGCTCATAGGATAGAACCAATTCAGAGCGCCCCGTCGACAAAGCTTCGAACACGAACAGCTGATGCCCGCCACCGCCAACCATGCCTTCCGGCGCGGGGTCGGCAAAATAGTCATCGCTGAGTTGATCAATCTGAGACGCGTCTATGTCTTTGAGGTACCAAAAATAACCGGTGGTCGGATTGGAATCGAGCTTAAGCCGAAGTTGTCCGCCGGGTCGTAGCGTGATGTCTGTACCATTTTCCGGATCCGTAAAGGTTTGAATTGGGGCGGCACCCTCTAAGCCCTTCACTTCCGGTTCCGTGTTCAGAATATCCGGAATGCAAGCGGTTAACAGGCCTAAGGAAAGGCCGATCGCGATAAGCGTTTTCATGACGCAGTCTCCAACCAAGGTGTCGCGAGTTTTCGCTGAGTTTCATAAGCGCTAATTGAGTCCTCCGCTTGCAATGTCAGCGCAATATCATCGAGCCCCTTGAGCAGTTTTTCACGGCGCCCCTCATCATATTCAAATGAATGCGTCTCGCCATCTGGCGTGGTGACGGACTTGGTTTCTAAGTCGATCTCGAACACGCTATTGCTGCCGCCGGCTTGGGACGCCAAGGCCTCGCAAACTTCGATCGGGAGCGCGATGGCGAGGATGCCATTCTTACCGCAATTATTGTAAAAAATGTCGGCGAAGCTCGGTGCAATCACGCATGTAATGCCTTGGTCGAGCAGGGCCCATGGCGCATGCTCCCGAGATGACCCGCACCCGAAATTCTCCCCCGCAATGAGGACGCCCGCAGATTGGTATTGAGGCTTGTTCAACACAAAGTTTGGATTGAGCGACCCGTCTTCCAACGTCTTCAATTCGTGGAACAAACCCTCGGACAATCCTTCCCGTTCTGTGGTCTTCAGAAACTGTTTTGGGATGATCATGTCCGTATCGACGTTAACCATCAGCTTGCCTTTATCCATTAGGGGCGCAGCGGTTGAACGGAGCTGAGTAAACGCTTTCATAACCTCTCCTTAACGCGGTACATGCGCAATGAACAGTGTGGGCACATTTTGGGTCCCGTCGCGCACCGTGAAGACTTGCGATCCAGGTTTACGCCCGGTCCGGATTTCGCTGACATTATGACCCGCATTCTCAAGCCGAGCATGGGCTGCGACCAAGTCATCGGTCTCCCAAGTTAAACCCCAAATCGTATCATGAGATGTTGGATCTTGGGTCTCGCCCAAACGATTGATCACTTCTAAAGTGAGCCCGCCCACGCGGAAGAATAAGAAGCGCGTTTTCCATTGCTCAGCGGTCCGGTCGAGGGCGAAACGCAAGCCCAGTCGCGCCCCATAAGTGGCCACAGCGCGTTCTGGATTTGGCGTGTTGATCACCAAATGATCGAGCGATATTGCGGCGCCCGGGACCTGGTTAGAAGCGGGCAGGGGGGTCTGCGGGGCAAGCACGAAGGATTTAATCCCCGCCATTTTCTCGTCCGGGATGCGGAACCTGTGCCAGCCTCGGGTCGCGCCCGATCGCGTGTCCGTGCTTTCCCCAACGGCCACATCGCTTGGGCTTAATCCCCGCCTCTTAATGATATGATGATCGCCCTCAATATCGTCTGACCGATAAACCAGGGTCGTCAAGCGTGGTCCGTCCGCCGTCATCTGCCGCAACTTGTCAGCGACCTCGCCCTCACCGCTTGGGGCCATCAGCTCAAGGGCTGTGTTTCCGACATTGAAGACCGCTGTCGCAGCACCGCTTTGATCCGCGCGCCATGCCGGTTCAGCCCCCAAAAGTGTTTCGTAATCGCGAATTGCCCCTTCAATTTCCGGGCAAACAAGGACGAAATGGTCGAGCGCTGTGATCATGATCTGAAGCTTTCCAGGCTTTGTTTTTGCTGTCCGGCCGCGTCAAAGTTTGAGGGGTCGAGCCAGGCCTCGAAGGCCGCTTTCACCTCCGGCCAATCCGCATCAGTCATCGCATACCAAGCCGTGTCGCGGTTCTTTCCTCGGATCACCATATCGTTTCGGAAAACGCCTTCGAATTTAAACCCAAACCGCTGTGCCGCGCGGTGTGAGGCGGCGTTTTCGTTGTGGCATTTCCACTCATAGCGGCGGTAGCCGAGCTCTTCGAACAGGTGTTGCGCCATCAGGTACATCGCTTCTGTCGCCTCTGGGGTGCGGCGCAAGGCATGGCCAAAGGCGACGCAACCGACTTCGGCGCTGCCATGAATCTCGCGAATGCGCATAAAGCCTGCCATGCCAAGAATTTTACCGCCATTGCCCTTACGGATCACAAGCATTTCCCAGCCAAAATCAGCGCACACTTGGTCTAGAACCGCATGAAACTGAGTTTTGTCCTGAAACGGACCGATTGGCATATAGGCCCAAGTGTCAGCGGCATCAGGTGCCGCCACGGCATTGTATAGACCATCCAGATGAACGTCCCAGTCCAGGGGTTCGAGCACCACGCGTGCCCCCGGTAAGGGCCAGAGTCCCGGGCGGTCTCGGCGCGACCAGTTCTTTAAACTCACCCCCCAATCACTCCCGTGATGGCGGCACGCGCCGCGAGATGCGGGCTCATCAGATGCGTCCGACCCCCACGGCCCTGACGCCCTTCAAAATTACGATTGGAGGTGGAGGCGCAGCGTTCCCCCGGCGCCAGAATATCTGGGTTCATGCCAAGACACATCGAGCATCCAGGTTCACGCCATTCAAATCCGGCCGCTTCAAACACCTCGTCCAAGCCTTCTGCCTCGGCTTGGGCGCGCACCAAGCCTGATCCCGGCACAATCATCGCCCTTACGCCGTCTGCGACGCGTCCGGATTTCGCCACGTTGGCAGCAGCCCGAAGGTCTTCAATACGCGAATTGGTGCAGGATCCAATAAACACACGCTGCACTGGGGTCCCGGCGAGCTTTGCCCCCGCTTCCAGCCCCATATAGTCCAGCGCCCGCGCGGCTGCAGCCTGTTTCACAGGGTCGTCCATATGGTCTGGGTTCGGAATTGATCCTGAGAGGGGTATAGCTTGCTCAGGACTCGTGCCCCAAGTCACAGTCGGCTCAATGTCGGCGGCATTGATCTCGATGATCTCGTCCCAAAGAGCGTCCTCGTCCGAAGCGAGCGTGCGCCAATGACGTTCAGCGATTTCCCAGGCACCTCCTTTCGGCGTGGCGGGGCGACCCTTCATATACTCAAATGTCGTCTCGTCTGGCGCGATCAAACCGGCCCGTGCGCCGCCTTCGATCGATAGATTGCACAGCGTCATGCGGCCTTCCATAGAAAGGGCGCGGATCGCTTCGCCGCGATACTCCATGACGCAGCCTGTTCCCCCGGCGGTGCCGATTTTCGCGATGAGATGCAGCGCCAAATCCTTCGCCGTGACGCCGCCGGGCAGCGTACCGCTGACCTCGATCGCCATATTTTTCATTTTGCGCGCGCGCAGCGTTTGCGTGGCCAGCACATGCTCGACCTCGGACGTGCCAATGCCATGCGCCAAAGCGCCAAAAGCACCATGTGTCGACGTATGGCTGTCCCCGCAAACAATGGTCATACCCGGCTGCGTGCGCCCTTGCTCCGGACCAACCACGTGCACAATGCCATTGTTCAAATGCCCCATGGGGAAGAATTCGATGCCATATTCAGCGACATTGCGGGCCAAGGCTGCGAGTTGGTTGCGCGCCGCCTCATCCGTCACACCCTCAAGACCGCGCGCTTGGCCTTCCGTTGGCGTGTTATGATCGGCCACGGCGAGGGTAAGATCTGGCCGCCGAACGCCCCGTCTAGCCGCTTTCAAGCCAGCGAACGCTTGTGGCGTCGTCACTTCGTGAATGAGATGCAAGTCTATAAAGAGAAGCGCCTCTCCCGTCGCAGCATCTTCGCGCACAACGTGTTGGTTCCAGATTTTATCATACAGCGTTTGACCGGGCATTTCGTTTCACCTCTTCAGCCGCGTGTCTCAGCATGCGGGCGCGATTTTCGCAAGCGCCCTAAACGTCAAAAAGGCGCTGAGGAAAACCTCAACGCCTTCTCGTAGCAAATCGGCTCAATACTCGAGCCTAGAGAGACGAGCTGGCGGCATTCTGCTGCCAGCTCTGGGTATAATCAGAGCGCCGAGACGCTCTGATTAATCTAGTTGCAGTCACATGGTGTGCCGATATTCAGCACCACCAAGCTCGCGCGAACAGTTTCGTAACGCGTTGGATTTGTGACGGTTTCATGCTTTGGGTTCATTTTACGAACTTCGATCGGTTGAATGATCTTGCGAACCACTGGCTGATAAATGTCACGATGTGTGACCGCTTCGAAATGCGTTTCTGAATACTCTTCTTTGTGCTCTTCGGTGATTTGCGGAATGTAATTTACGACTGTATCCGGAACCCGCACCGACTCTTTGATCGTCGACAAGGTCTTGGTTTCGTAAATCGTGTCATTGGTGATGGTTTCGGTGCGCCCTTTGAGCACTTCTTTCACCACCGGTTGAATGGTCGTCACCACAACCGGCTGGATGACGTTGCGGGTCACATTATCGATATAGACATCTTCAACTTCGAGAACGGTCCGCTCAGTCAGTTTCGGCGTAATGGTTTCCACAACTTGCGGCGCGTGTTCCTTTTCAACGCGAACCGGCAAACGCTCTTCTTCGTAGCGGGTCGCCTCAGTGATGGTCTCAGTTGTGCCACGCAGAATTTGACGCTCAACCGGTTGGATCGTGGTGATCGTTTTCGGCTGGTAGATGTTCCGCTCAGCGACATAAGGAATGACTTTTTCAGTCAGTTGCTCTTCGTGGATCGTGGTGACGTCTTCGGTCACGGTTTCGATCGTTGCCGGGATCTCAATGGTTTTTCGCTGGACGGGCGCTGTGCGCGTTTCGTAGCGAATATCATTGGTGATGGTCTCTGTGACCGGACGGACGATCCGGCGCTGCACCGGCACGACTGTTGTGCGCTCAACCGGTTGAATGATCTCACGGCTGGTGAGGACATCATAGTAAGTCTCGGTGACTTCTTCGACTGTCTCGGTGGTCACTTGCGGGATGTAATTCTCAACGACGGCGGGCACGTGATCACGCTCGATACGGGTTTCGAGACGCACGGTTTCGTACACGCGATCTTCCGTAATATCTTCAATAGACGGGTTCAGCATCTCGCGCGTGACCGGCTGAATCATCGTCCGCTGGATCGGTTGGATGATCTCGCGGCGTGTGACCGCATCGATATATTCTGTCGTTTCCTCAATCTCAGTGCGAGTCTCGACTTGCTCTTCAACATTCTCACAGCACAGCGTGGTCTCAATCGCCGCTTCTGGACCCCCGAGGTAGCGAACGTCTGTATTGTCGCCGCTCGCGCCAGCTTGGTTGATGATATCGCGGATTTCAGCGTCCGTAAGGGCGCGCTCAGAGGTCGAGGACCCGGACGCCGTGTAGCGCTCGCCTGCCGCCTGACCATCCCAGCTGCTGCCGTCCCCGTCAGCAAATGCAGATAGTGGTAAAAGGCTTATTGTGGCTGCGCCGACCAGCATCGACTTAGAAAGTTTCATGTCTCTCCCCTTTATTGCGGCCCCATCACCACAAAACTGGATTGATTAATTGCGACCCGACCCATTTCGGGACACTCAATCTCGTCTCGCAAGAAATGCGCCCAATGTTTCGTATATGTAACGAAGAGGCCTAAACCAACCGGATTCACCCTCCACGGGAAAAAATCCGCATAAGTTTTCGGGATTTAGGTGGATTCCAAAGCGTTAAAGGGAAATTTGGAACGTCCCATTTTTTAACGACAGCATGAAAAAACCCCGCACAATCAATCGTGCGGGGCCTTTGAGATTTGAGCTGGGAAAAGGTCTACGCTTCAGCGTCGCCCTCAGGCGCAGCGTCGGCGGCTGCGGCTTCGGCTTCTGCGGCAGCGGCAGCAGCGGCTTCTTCAGCGGCCTTTGCCTTTGCGGCGGCTTCACGCTCCTTCGCAGCTTCTTCGCGGCGCGCCACTTTCGCGGCATCGCGCTGACGACGAAGCTCAGTTTTAGAGGTAGTGATTTCAGTGGTTTCCATACCGTGGCCAGTGGTCCGCTCGGCGATACGAGCAGATTTACCGCGGCGATCACGCAGATAGTAAAGCTTGGCGCGGCGGACGCGGCCTTTACGCTTCACTTCAATGCTTTCAATCATTGGGGAAACAACTGGGAAGACCCGCTCGACGCCTTCGCCGAATGAGATCTTACGAACCGTGAAGTTCTCATTCAGGCCCTGACCGGCGCGCGCGATGCAGACACCTTCATAACGCTGGACGCGCTCACGGTCGCCTTCTTTAATCCGCACATTGACAGACAAAGTGTCGCCTGGCGAAAATTCTGGGATGCTTTTGCCAGCGGTGACGCGGGCAACTTCTTCAGCTTCAAGCTGTTCAATCATGTTCATCGTCCGTCTCCGACGCTCGCAAATTGGGTCCATTTCGGAAAGCCGCCCATAAATCGGGTCGGCGCTGTTTTGTCAATGCCTCGCTCTGCTGATTCCTCCACTCTTTGACAGCTTTATGATCGCCGGAGAGTAAGACCTCCGGAGTCTCGCGATTTTCCCAGGTTCGAGGCAAAGTATAATGCGGGTATTCGAGCAAGCCGTGGCTGAAGCTTTCGTCTTCGATAGACGCCTTATTGCCTGCCACCCCAGGGATCAATCGAAGCGTCGCTTCAAGCATCGCCATGGCGGCAACTTCACCGCCTGCGAGGACAAAATCACCAAGCGAAACTTCGATCATGTTGCGGGTCTCGATAACCCGCTGGTCGAGCCCTTCAAATCGGCCGCAAAAGAAGACAAGGCCGGCCCCGTCCGCCCAGGATTGTGCCATGGATTGCGAGAAGGGCACGCCGCGAGGACTCGGGTAGATAATGGGACGCCCCGAAAGCTCGAGATCATCAATTGCGGCGGCGGCAACGTCGGGCCGCAAAACCAAACCTGCGCCGCCACCAGCCGGCTTCTCATCCACTTGGCGATGTTTGCCCAGCCCGTATGAGCGAAGATCAATGGTTTCGAGCTGCCAATGCTGGTCGCGGCGTGCGCGCTCTAAAATGGACACGCCGAGCGGACCTGGGAACGCGTCAGGATAGAGCGTGATGAAGGTCGCGGCGAACATCAGGAGGGCCCAATCGACAAAGCCAGCAGGCGAGAGATCTGCGCGCGCGGAAGCCCGGACTGCGCGTGAAGCGTGTTGATTGCCTCATCCACTTTCTTGAGCGCCGTCTTGCTAGTGGCGTTCAGCTTGTCGAGCACGCCTTCCCGCATCAAAGCGGCGCAAACATCTTTGGAGGCGATCCAAGCGTCATATCCAGAGAATCGGAGAAAATATTGCGCCGTGGCGCCACCAAGACGCGATCCGTGCTTGCCGAGATGTGCAAGGAGACCAGCTTGGTCCTGTTCCGGCCAAGCCTCCAAAAAAGCGCCAAAACTGCCATGCTCTTTGGCCGTTGCGACGACGAAGCGCGCATTGGTGATCGTGGCGGTTATTTTCTGCCCATTCCGAACAATTGCGGCGTCCGACAATAAACGGTCTAGGTCTTCGTCGGCGTAAAATGCCACGCGATTGGGTACAAACCCGTCAAACGCCGTTTCGAATCCCGGCCACTTATTGCGGATCACCTTCCAACTGAACCCCGCACTAAACACCGCTTTCGTCATTTCAGCGAGATATCGATCATCTTTGGTGTCGCGATAGTCGGCAACGGCATACTCATTTGCCGAGCGCGACAATACCGCATCGGGATCGCCATGATGCCCCGCCGCGAGCTCTAGAATTTCATCAAAGCTACGCATCCGCCGTATCCCGGTCCTCGCGCACCGGCATAACTTTCAAACCCGTAATTTGATTTCGGCTCTTTCGCGCGATGTCAAAGCGATAGCCATAAAAGGCAAATCGCTGACCCGGCTCAGGTATGGTCTGCGCCTCGTGGATTACCAGACCCGCAATCGTTACGGCCTCTTCGTCTGGCAGTTCCCAACCCATAGCGCGGTTCAGGTCGCGGATCGTCACGCCCCCCTCGACATAAACCGAGCCATCCGATTGGGGCCGCACACCACGCACGACGACATCATACTCATCACGAATATCGCCAACGATTTCTTCCAGAATGTCTTCCAGGGTCACAAGGCCTTGCAGCGCGCCATACTCATCCACCACGAGGGCAAAATGGCTCCGCTGCTTCAAGAACAGGTCCAGTTGATCCTCAGCCGCGGTAGTCTCTGGAATGAACCAGGGGTCGCGACAGATATCGAGTATATCGAGACCCGACGTTTTTCCATTATTCCCAACGATCGCGCGCAAAAGGTCTTTAACGTGCAAGATCCCGACAATTTCTTCCTGATCCCCTCTGAACAAGGGCAAACGTGTGTGTGGGCTCGCCAACGCTTGACGCACGATCGCATCAGCCGGCTGATCGGCGTCAATCATCGTAATGTTTTTGCGGTGGATCATGACCTCTTCGACCGTCATGTCTTTCAGGTCGAGCGCCCCGACGAGTCGGTGCCGATTCTTAGCATCCAAGCCTTCTTCGGAATGGTGCAGATCGATCGTGCCGCGAATATCGTCTTCAGCGGTCACAGCATCATCCGGCGGCTTGACCCCGATCACCCGCAAAGTCGTGTTCACGATGGCCTGAATGCCGGTTACAATCCAACTTGCGATTGCAACAAACCAAGAAATTGGGCGCGCCACGGACATGGCCATATTGTCTGGCCGCGTGATCGCATAGGTTTTGGGGAGGACTTCCGCAAAAACCAAGACCAAAACAGTCATCACAGCAGTCGCCGTCGCCACCCCGCTGGGTCCAGGCATGAGACTCACGAACAGGCTGGTGGCCAAGGCCGAGGCAAGAATGTTGACCAAGTTGTTTCCGAGCAAGATCGCGCCAATCAAGCGCTCTCGATCTGAAATGAGTTTATTCACAAGGCTGGCGCGCTTGTCGCCATCTTTCTCAAGCTGGTGCATGCGCGCGCGACTGGCTGCGGTGAGAGCGGTTTCGGACCCGGAGAAGAACCCCGACATGCTGATAAGGACCAAAATGGTCAGTAAAGTGCCGATAATCATCAGCTTTTTTGCAGCTCCTCTTGTAGAAAGTCCTGCACGTCTGACAGGTCTGCGTTCGGATAGATAAAGGCTTCACCCAGCCCCTTTGCAAGGATTAGCGGAACTTTTCCGCCGCGCGCCTTTTTGTCTTGGCGCATGGCTTCAACCAATTCCGGGCTGCGATAAGGGCCGCCCGGCAAGGCACCGAGATTGGCAGTGAGTCCGGATTGCGCGATGAGTTTCGCTGCCGTTTCGGCATCTTCTGAGGTCATGAGGCCGAGCCGCGCCGAATAACGAAGCGCCAAAACCATCCCGGTGCCGACCGCTTCCCCGTGCAATAAGTCCGGCCCGTAGCCATTTTCGGCTTCGAGGGCGTGGCCGAATGTGTGCCCCAGATTCAGCAAGGCGCGAACACCGCCTTCGCGCTCGTCTTGGGCGACGATGCTCGCCTTTGACCGACAGGACACAGCCACCGCTTCGGCAATCGCGCTCGGCTCGAGCGCCAAGACGTCCTGGCCATGGACGGTCAGCCAGTCCACAAAGGCACGATTGTCGATCAGGCCGTATTTGATGATCTCAGCATAACCCGCGCGGCGCTCTCGCTCCGGCAAAGTGGCGAGGATACCGGTATCGGCCAAAACCAAGCGCGGTTGGTAAAAGGCACCGACAAGATTCTTCCCGTGGCGACTGTTCACCGCGGTCTTTCCACCCACCGAACTATCGACTTGCGCCAAAAGGGTTGTCGGCACCTGAATGAACTGCATGCCGCGTTTGAGCATGGACGCGGCAAACCCGGTCAGGTCGCCGATCACACCACCGCCAAAGGCGACAAGAACATCATCCCGTCCAGCGCCGTGTTCCAGAAGCCAATCAAGCGTTTCGCCAAGCAATGTCCAATTCTTCGTGCTTTCACCATCCGGCAGGACTTTTTCGGTAAGCGAGATACCGCCTTTTGACAGACCGGCTTTCAGCGCGTCCCCATGCAAGCCCCAGACAGTCTTATCGGTGAGGACGAAAACGCGGTCGCGCGCGGCGAAAGGCGCGAGATGTGTCGCCGCATCGGCCAGTAGGTTGGCCCCGATCAAAATATCATAGCTGCGATCGCCCAGCTCAACGCGGACTTTGGTGGGCTCGGCTAGGGTGTCGGCGTCCATGTCTCCAGAGCCTTGATAATAGAAGAAACCGTCTTCGAGTGCGGTCCGTCCACGCTATGAACGGTAAGGTCAGCGAGCTCATATATAGGACGGCGCTGATCAAACAAGTTGGCGAGCACCTCTTTGGCATCCGGGCGACGCAAAAGCGGCCGATGATTGCGCCGTGAGACGCGCTTCCAGAGGGTTTCGAGGTCAGCGTTTAACCAGATGGTCACCGCCTTTTCGCGCATCAGACTGCGCGTATCCTCGTTCAAATAAGCGCCACCCCCCGTGGCGAGGATTTGTGGAGGGCCGTTTAAAAGCCGTGTCAGCACTTTATGCTCTACGCGGCGAAACTCTTCTTCTCCATGAAGCGCAAAAATATCCGAGACGGACAGCCCGGCCGCTTTTTCAATTTCGTCATCACTGTCGACAAAGGGCCGTTTCAGCTTGTCCGCAAGACGGCGTCCAACCGTTGACTTGCCGGCCCCCATCAATCCAACCAATGCAACTGTACGTCCTGCCCAGGGCGCCTCATTTCTGTCGGTTTTCAAGGTACTAGATCGGTCTTCAGCCATGGTCTTTTCTGGTCCACCCAACCTGTCCTATACAGACGAAGCGGTTCCGGCAATCTTTGACCATCGCGAAAGCATGCGAAAGGCAACATCCTGATGCGTAAATGGCTTATCTTCTTAGCCCTGATCATTGTCGCCGTGGTGGCGGTCCTTTGGTGGCTTGGCAATTCTGTCAATGCCCACAAACCTGAACCCGGCGAGGTGCGCACTGAGATCGAACATGTTCTCTAAGTCGCTCTTCATCTCATCCCTACTGGCGGGTTTGGCGCTTGGATCGACGGCAACCGCCCAGATCGAGTCGGACAGTATGGGAGATCTCAGCGCTTGGGGGCAGCGTTATCTGTCATCCGAAGAGCCGGAATTTCCGATCAGCCTGTGGCGCAATTCAAGCGACGAGGTGTTGCTTTCGCTCCTGCAATCCGTGCGGACATCTGATCTTGGACCCGCCGAACGACGCTTACTGAGACGTATTGTGCTCTCGCCCGCGACGCGTCCGCGCGGGGAACTCGCTGAAGCTTTGTTGGCGGAACGCGCGCGTTTAATGCTCGAGCTCGGAGAAGCCCGCGCCGCCGCCGCCCTTGCGCCGCAACTTAAGCAAGACGCTCGCGGCCTCGATGCAGAAACCTTAGCGGTCGATCTCGATCTCGCCAGCGGCCAGGAAGCGTCCGCCTGCGCGGAATTGAACGGCGAGGTCAAAGAGGGCGAGTATTGGCTCAAGCTGCGGGCGGTCTGCGCGGTGCTTCGCGACAATTTCTCAGGTGCCCAACTCGCCATTGAGGTGGCCGAAGCACAAGGCGTTGATGATGAATGGTTGATCGAAGCTATCTTCGCGGCGGCGGGCGACACGCCCAATCCACCTGGGGCGCGGTTTGATACGGGCTTGAACATTGCACTGTCCTCAAAAGCAGCGCTCGACATGACCGACGTGACTTTGGCTGATGGACGACCTGATCTCGCCGCAGCGGCGGCGCAGCGCCCGGGTGTGCCAGATGCGCTACGTGTTCGTTTCGCCGAGATGGCGAGTGAACTTGACTTGATTACCGCAGAAGACCGCCGAGACATCCTGTTCGCGCGCTTGAGCGAAGAGGATTACACGGCGGCGTCGGAGATTGAGCAGGCTTTGCAAGATTTAACCGATCCACTGGTCACTGATGAAGTCCGCGCCGAGCGCCTTGCGGGTGTGTTGCAGGACGCCTCTCGCACCAGCCTGACCCAGTATCGCAACACAGCACGATTGTTCTTACCCGATATCCAAGACCTTGCGCAAAGCCCGGCGACGGCGATCTACGCGATGGATTTCGCCAAAGCCGCGATGAT
Organism: Henriciella sp.; assembly: GCA_965279045.1. Classification (GTDB taxonomy): domain Bacteria; phylum Pseudomonadota; class Alphaproteobacteria; order Caulobacterales; family Hyphomonadaceae; genus Henriciella. The sequence continues at coordinate 20,665 of CBDIHJ010000003.1, forward strand.
GGCGGGCGACCGCGAAACGTCACTCAATTGGCTCAGCACGTTTAACTTCGAAGGCGTGGAACAGCCTGATCCGTTTGAGGCTGCGATGCTCGAGGCGGTGGACGTGATCTCAGGCGGGGACGATTCAATCGCCTCCTTGGAAGCGATACAGGAGCGCTTAATCGGAGCAGTTGATTCCGGTGCGCGTGAAGATCAAGCCGCCCTCGTCCTCGCTGCCTGGACAGGGCTCGGCCTGCCCCTCTCACCGCTTGGCAGAGACTTTATCGTGCAAGTTTCCGATCGCGGCGATCGCATTGCCCAAGGCCAGGTGATCGGCATGAAGGCCGCGATCCTTTCAAATGCGATCGCAGAAACCGGTCTCACGGTTTTGGTAACGACCAGCGGAGACGTCGGTCGACTAGCCGCCTCCGATTATGCCGCCATGTTAGAGACTCTGATCGCCTTGGGGGCAGAAGACATTGCTCGTGAGCTTGCGATCGAAACCAGCGGTTTTTGGAAGGTACCGAGCGAATGAAATGGATCCCAGCTCTCACCTTAGCAACGGCCCTTTGCGGCTGTCAGGCCACGGCGCCTCATACACATGAGCATGAGGTTGCATCAAAGCCTCCACCCGGATCAAATCAAATGTTGCGTGAGCCGATCACCATTTCCGATGATCTCGAGGTGATCATTTCGGATGTCGTCATTCCACCCGGCGCGACAGTGCCCCGACATTATCATCCCGGGGAAGAGTTCCTGTATGTGATTGAAGGCTCGGCTGTGCATGTGGAGGCTGGAAAAGCCGATCAAATTCTGAGCGCCGGCGATGCTTATGTCATTCCGCCCGAAGCCGAACACGCGCCGCGCGGAGGACCAGACGGGGCCCGCGCGATTGTATTTCGGGTCCATAAACAAGGTCTTCCGGAACGCATTAATATTGGCGAGGCTGGACCCATCCCCGACATCAGCGACCGAACGCTGCGGGTCAATGCCGAAGGACTGGCAGAACTGCAGTCAAAAGTTCAGGGCCGGCCCGATGCGCACTGCCATGCCATGGCGATCCGTGCAGTATCATGCGAAGTCGCCGATGGCCGTGAACTTTATGTCTTCACCGAAGAGGGCGCTCCAGCGCATCCATCTGCGCTGTTTCGAGGATTTGTTTCGGCTGAAGATGGGACACCACAATTACAAGAACGCGGTTGGTCTGCGGCCGATGAAACGGCGGCAGCTGACTTTTTCGAAACCGTGAGGCTTTGGCCAAAGACCAAGGGCGACCGTTAAGCGGCCGCGTGCAAGGCCTCAGCTGGGGCTAAGTCGCCATCATAAAGCGCGCGCCCGAGAATGGATCCAGCGATTTTATGCTGCCCTGCATACGCGCGCAAATCGTGAATGTCTTGCACGCTGGCCACCCCGCCGCTGGCGATAACTGGAATTGAGACCGCATCTGCAATCTCACCTGTGAAGGCGACATTCACGCCGGTTTTCATGCCATCGCGCGCAATGTCCGTAACGATCAAAGCGGCCACGCCGCACCCTTCGAATTGCTTCGCCATGTCGACCGCGGACATGTCTGACGTTTCCGCCCAACCTTCAACAGCGACCATGCCTTCTTTGGCGTCGATCCCGACCACCACTTGTCCCGGCAGCGCCCGCGCCGCGCTTTTGACAAGCTCAGGATTGCGCAAGGCAATCGTCCCCAAAATGACCCGCGAAATGCCCGCCTCAAGCCAGGCGTCTATGTGTGCGCGCGTGCGAATGCCGCCGCCCAACTGGACCGGCACATCTGTAGAGGCGAGAATGGATTTGACCGCTTCCGTATTGGCGCTGGCCCCTTCGAACGCCCCATTGAGGTCGACAACGTGTAAGTATTCGAAGCCCGCGGCTTTGAATTGCGCCGCTTGATTGCCCGGATCCGGATTGTACTGGGTCGCTTGATCCATCTCGCCGCGAAGCAAGCGCACGCATTGCCCGTCCTTGAGGTCGATGGCGGGGTAGAGCTTAAAGGTCATTGAGGGTCCCAAAGCACAAAATTAGAGAGGATTTGCAGGCCGACACGCTGGCTTTTCTCGGGGTGGAACTGGGTCGCAAACAGATTGTCCCGCGCCACCGCGGCGATGATGGTCTCCCCATATTCCGTGGTCGCCGCAACGTCTTCCATAGCCGGATTACGGTATGCATAAGAGTGCGTGAAATAGACATGCGGGTCGTCGCCTAGGCCTTCGAGGATCGGGTGCGCCTGATGCAGTTCCAGCGCGTTCCACCCCATATGCGGAACCGCTAAGTCTCCTTCCGGCGAGATACGATCAACGTCGCCTGGAATCCAATCCAGGCCCGGCGTTTCGCCATCTTCGAGACCTCGCGTTGCCAATAATTGCTGACCAACACAAATGCCAAAAAAAGGAACGCCACGATCGATCACGGCCTGTTTGAGCGCTTCAATTAGCCCGTCATGCTTCCGCAAATTTTCCGCGCAATCGGCAAAATGCCCAACCCCCGGCAAGACAATCCGGTCGGCATATGCAATGGCGCTCGGATCCGCTGTGATCCGAATTTCGCGAGTCTTTTTCGCATGGTTCGCAGCCACACGCAGCGCGCGCGCCGCACTGTGCAAATTGCCGGATCCATAGTCGATGAGCGCGATCGTCTTCATACCCCGGCCCTTAGACGAGACACTGCAACAGGAAAAGGCCTGAATCGGCGCAATCACTGCGTTTCGCGACGACAGGCTGGTCATTCAGGCGCGCACTTGGCAGGAAGGCCTCATCCTTAACGCAAACACATAAAAGGATTTCCCCATGTCACTTCCTGACACTTATCTCCAAATGGTTTCGACCCTCACCGAGGAAGGCGTTCTTCGGATGGAGTTGGTTGAACAGCAAATGCGCGACCCTAAACCGGGACAAATTGTGGTGCGCGTCGAAGCCACGCCTATTAATCCATCAGATCATGGTGTGATGTTCGGCTGGTCAAATATGGCCGCAGCGTCGAGCACTGGCTCGGGCAAAGACTCTGTTCTGACAGCACCCGTGCCAGAACAAGGCATGCGCATGATGAAAGCGCGGATCGGGCAAGCCCTTCCAGTCGGCAACGAAGGCGCGGGGACGGTCGTCGCTGCAGGTGAAGGGGACTATGCGCAAAGCCTGGTCGGCAAGACCGTGGCGGTTATGGGCGGCGGCATGTATGGCGAGTATCGCACCGTTGATGCGATGATGGCCCTGCCACTTCACGAAGGAAATACCGCCAAAGAAGGCGCTTCGTCTTTTGTGAATCCACTTACTGCACTGAGCTTCCTAGAGACAATGCGGATGGAAGGCCATACGGCGATCGTTCATACGGCGGCAGCATCGAATCTGGGCCAAATGCTCAACCGCATTTGCCAGGCAGACGGCGTCGATCTCGTCAATATTGTTCGCAAGAAAGAGCAAGAAGACATCTTACGCGGGATGGGCGCGAAATACGTCATCAATTCGAGCACGGATAGCTTTATGCCTGACTTGATCGACGCAATCCATGAAACCGGCGCAACGCTTGGCTTCGACGCGACCGGTGGCGGCAAGCTCGCGTCAGATATTCTCACAGCTATGGAGGGCGCCGCCGCGAGGACGCCTGGAGCTTACAGTATTTACGGCTCTGTCGCCCACAAACAGGTGTATCTCTATGGCGGGCTTGATACGTCACCGACTGTGCTTAGCCGCGGTTATGGGATGGCCTGGGGCGTCGGCGGTTGGTTGCTACCAAATTTCCTCGCCAAAGCCGGCCAAGATGTTGCGATCCGGTTGCGCCAGCGCGTGGCGGATGAGCTGACGACAACTTTTGCCAGCCACTATACGGATGAGCTGTCGCTGTCGGATGCGCTGCAGGCCGACGTCGTGGCGAAATACAATGCGAAAACAACCGGGCAGAAATACCTCATCTGCCCGCAAAAGCCGATTTAAAGGCTACCCTTAGTACTGGCAGGGGCCCCGGCGAGCTTTGCGTCCGGGGTCACGGCCATACGCAGCGCCCGCGCGACAGCTTTGAAACTGCTTTCGGCAATATGGTGATTGTTTTCACCATACAGATTTTCAATGTGCAGACACATGCCGCCATTTCCCGCGAGCGCCTGGAAGAACTCCTTAAAGAGCTCTGTGTCCATATCGCCAATCTTGTCGCGTCTGAAATCCACCTTCCAGATGAAATATGGCCGCTTGCAAAGGTCGACGGCGGCGCGGCTCAAGGTCTCATCCATGGGCAAATAGGCGTGCCCATAGCGCGTAATCCCAGCAAAATCGCCAAGCGCTTTCTTAATCGCCTGTCCGATGACAATGCCCGTATCTTCGACCGTGTGGTGCCCATCAATGTGAAGATCGCCCTTCGCTTTGACGTCTAGATCAATGAAAGAATGGCGCCCGAGCGCGTCCAACATATGGTCGAAAAAGCCAATTCCGGTCGAGATATTCGTCTTACCCGTGCCATCCAGGTTCACAGTGACCTTGATGTCGGTTTCTTTCGTTTTGCGCGAAACAGTAGCGGTTCTGTCAGTCATGCGGGTCCAAATAGGGTTTAATTTCTCTGTCGGCTAGCACAGATCTGTTCACGACTCCCTAAACAATTGTCGTCACAACAGGATCAGAGGGACGAGTTGGTTCTTAGAGGTTGTAGCGTTGAAACCTATTCGGGTGTTTTCAAGATCCCTAGCCAGGGCGAGCTTCGCCAATGTTTTAACATTGGCCGCGATGCTGCTAGGACTCTTGTTATCCTCTGTTTTTACAGTATTTTATTTTACCCAAGCCTATAATTCTTATGAGCGCAGCGCGCATGAAAATGGCGTTCAAGTTGCCCAATTGATCAGCGAAGAGCTGGCACGGGGCGAAATGGGTGCCATCGACGCGGCCATCAAACACTCCCTCGCCGACCGCGCGATTGTCCTCGATTCAGACGGCAACACGTTGATGGGTAGCGTTTCAGACGCCTATGCCGCCCGCACCGAAGAATATCCGCTGGTCAGTTCCGGCGAGACGCTTGGAACACTCATCTATGCTCCGAGCTTCTCGTTCCGCCCGCCAGTCCCCTATTGGGGCGCAGCCTTGATCTGTATTTTCGTAACCGTCGTGTCGGCGATGATCATGCGCTTGTTCGCCAAGACGGTTGTCGGCTATGTCGGACAAGTGACGCGTGTGGTTGGAGATTACAGTCTCGACGGAACAGGCGGTCGTAAAGTTTCCAAATTCGCATTCGCAGAGTTTCGCCAATTATCGCTCGCCACCACTCGGGCAACACGACGGGTCTCCAAAGAGCTAGAAAACCTCCGCGCCTCGGCCCGGCTCGACGAACGTACAGGCTTGTTGAACGAACCTGCCGTGCATCAGGAAATCAAAGACACCATCCAAACGCTGCTCCCTGGCGCGCAATCAGTACTGGTGACGATTGAGTTTAAAGCCCAAAACGCATTTTCAGACCTGACCAGCCTCACCCTCAGCAGCGAGGCGTATGCTGAAGCCGCAGACCGTCTGAGTGTATTCGTCGAACAAGCGGCGCAGAAGCATGGTCACAATCCAGAAGATTGGGTTCTAGGCAGCCTATTCTCTGAGCGATTTGCGTTGCTCATCAAAGCCGGAGCTAGCCGAGACGATGTCGCCGCGATTATTCGCGAATTGCTGGGTGAGTTTCGCGTACCGCTTTCGGTCAACGGACAACATGTGGCGGTCTCCCTGAGTGGGAGCATCGTGCTGATGCCGCAAGACGGCGACAGTCTGAGCAAGGTCATGGACCGTTCACACGCCACGCTTGAAGATCTGAAGAGCAAGAACCGCCCGGGTTTCGCGTTCTATTCGCCAAAACTTGAGCGCCAGCGCGATGCGAAGCTCAAATTGGAAGCCGAACTTCGCCAAGCCGTTGCGGAAGATCGGTTCGTCCCGCTGTTTCAGCCCAAGATTGACTTGCGCACCGGCCGTATTTCCGGCGCTGAGGCGCTGGCCCGTTGGCAACTCGAGAATGGCCGCCTGGTCTCGCCTTCCGTCTTCATTGAGCTCGCGGAAGAAACCGGCCTGATCGGAAAAATCGGCGACCAGATTATGCACAAAGCGTGCGCGGAAGCTGCGCAATGGTCGCATCACGGACACTTGGTCAGTTTGGCGGTCAACGTTTCACCGAAGCAATTCGAAGATGAGAATCTCGCAGAGACGATCCTCGACGCTTTGGCAAAGTCGGGCCTATCGCCCCGCCAGCTCGAGATTGAGATCACCGAAAGCCTTGCCATCCAGCAGCCCGAACGCGTTCGCGACGTGCTCGAACCTTTGCGCCGTTTGGGGATCAAACTCGCCGTCGACGATTTTGGCACTGGTCACTCCAACCTCGCGGTCTTGACCCAGATCGATTTCGACGTGTTCAAGATTGACCGCCAATTCGTGATGGGCACGCCTCACGACCCGCAAGCCAACGCGATCGTCGACATGATCCTGTCCATGGCGACCTCGCTAGAGATGACGATTGTCGGCGAGGGGATCGAGACCGAAGAGCAGGCTGCCTTCTTGTCAAATCGCCAATGCGACATCGGTCAAGGCTATCTTTATAGCCCGCCAGTTTCTGCGGTCGCCTTCGCAGAAATGCTGAAGACTCAACCCTTTATGGTGAGACGCAAATCGGCATAACCACCCCGGATTCGTTTCAGGGCTTGTCTTTTTTGTAATTCTTCGCCATTTAGAGTTTTATGATAAACGATAAATCCTCGTCGGCGCCGAATTGGCACGGCACCACCATTCTTGCGGTCAGAACAGACAAACACGTCGCGATGTTGAGCGACGGCCAGGTCTCGATGGGTCAAACCGTCATGAAAGGAAATGCCCGCAAGGTTCGGCGGATTGGGGGCGGGGATATCTTGGGCGGGTTCGCCGGCACCACGGCAGATGCGTTCACGCTATTTGAGCGACTTGAACAAAAGCTCGAGCGCTTTCCGGGCCAATTACAACGGGCCGCGGTTGAGCTTGCCAAAGAGTGGCGCACCGAACGTCATTTGCAAAAGCTTGAGGCCATGCTGATCGTCGCGGACAAGGATACCACGCTGGTTATCTCCGGATCAGGCGACGTTCTAGAACCAGAATACCCGGTCGTTGCGGTCGGCTCAGGCGGAAATTACGCGCTCTCGGCAGCGCGAGCCCTGATTGATTACGAAAAAGATGCCGAAACGCTCGGTCGCAAAGCGATGGAAATCGCAGCTGATATTTGCGTTTACACGAATGCCAATTTCACGGTGGAGGTCATCGATGTTTGATCGGACAGATCTACGCGCCGCCGTCGGCGCCAACATTCTCAGCGCTGACCAAGCGGCCCGCTTAGAAGCGTTCTTACTCTCGCGAAAAGATGATGGTGTCGGCGCGGAACAGGTCGGGCAGGAAAACCTCCGCTTCCTGGCAAACTTCAATGACATCTTCATCACGCTCGGTCTCGGCATCCTATTCGTTGGGGTCATCGCGCTCGTGGGCTCGATGTCAGCGCCGATGATGGCCACCGGAAATGTCCTATCCGGCGTTCTCTTCTCCTTACCAGTCGCTGGCTTTGCTTGGCTCTTAATGGAGTATTTCTGCGCCCGGCGCCGGCTTTTATTGCCGAGTATGGCGCTGTCCGTGATTTTCGTCGTGTTCTGTACTGCGGCTGCGATGTCATTTGCGGCGAGCATTATTGGCGCAGATATCGAACGGCTCGACTTTAGCGAAATGTACGGCACCACGGGCGTTTTAGGCATCTTCGTTTTCTTGTCCGCTTTGGCCGCCTCTCTCGCCATCTTCTTGCGGTTCCGGCTGCCTTTCTCGCTCGCGCTCAGCGCCCTTTCAGCAGCGGGGGCCGTCTACGTTGCCGCAAGCTTCTTTGGCGACATTTATCAAGTCGTGGGCGGGCCTCTCTTGGTCTTGATGGGCGCGGCCACACTCGCGGTTGCGATCATGTTTGACATGCAGGACCCCGAGCGCATTCGAAAAGCGTCTGATAATGCGTTCTGGCTTCATCTCGCCGCGGCCCCGCAATTAATTTGGGGGATCAGCGCCTTGGTAACAGGTTCAAATATTCTCGGCGGTTCAACCAGTGGCGCAGACGATGCCGCGCAAGGCATTACACTCCTCTTGGTCTTGTTGACGATTGGATTGATTTCGCTCGCCCTGAACCGCCGCGCCCTGATTGCCGCCAGCCTTCTGACTTTCATCGTGACATTGGTCTTTGTTCTCAATCGGATCGGTCTGGATGGGTTTAACATCTTCATCACGGTGACCATGATCATAGGATCCGGCGTGGTCTTATTAGGCGCGGGTTGGAAAACGGCGCGCAGAGCTGTCCTTGTATTTTTCCCAAAAGGCGGCACATGGAGCCGAGTGTTCCCTCCTGAATTGGCTTAGACAACGCGAATGACTGAATTGACGCCAGCCGAGATCGTCTCGGAGCTAGACCGACACATCGTTGGACAAAAAGACGCCAAACGCGCGGTCGCGCTGGCCTTACGTAATCGGTGGCGGCGCAAACAAGCTCCAGAGGGTCTACGCGAAGAGATCACGCCAAAGAACATTCTGATGATTGGCCCCACCGGCGTCGGCAAAACCGAAGTTTCACGGCGTCTCGCCAAGCTCGCAAACGCCCCCTTCTTAAAAGTCGAAGCCACGAAGTTCACGGAAGTCGGCTATGTCGGTCGCGACGTTGAGCAAATCGTGCGCGACTTGGTCGAAGCCGCGATCGGCATGTTGCGCGACCAAAAGCGAAAAACGGTCGAAGACCAAGCCCGCGACACGGCGGAAGAGCGCCTCCTCGATGCGCTGGTCGGCGAAGACGCACAGTCTTCAACGCGCGAAGTGTTTCGCCGCAAGCTTCGCGATGGTGAGCTGGACGATAAAGCGGTCGACATCGATCTCGCTGAATCGGGTGGACCCATGCAGATGATGGACATCCCTGGTTCTGGCAGCTCAATGAGCATGATCAATCTCGGCGACATGCTGGGAAAAGCCATGGGCGGCCGCACCAAACGCGTGCGCACCACGGTCCGCGAAGCCTATCAGCCGCTGATCGATGAGGAAGCGGACAAGCTGATTGATGAAGACACTATCGCGCGCGAAGCGGTACGCGCCGTAGAAGAAGATGGCATCGTCTTCTTAGACGAGATCGACAAAGTCGCAGGCGCATCAGGTCGTTCCGGTGCTGATGTCAGCCGTGAAGGGGTTCAACGCGACTTGCTCCCCTTGATCGAAGGCACCACCGTGTCGACCAAGCGCGGCCCGGTAAAGACGGACCATATCTTATTCATAGCGTCGGGCGCTTTTCACGTCGCCAAGCCATCGGACCTGCTACCGGAACTGCAAGGGCGTTTGCCGATCCGCGTCGAACTGACAGCCCTTACCCGCGATGACATGCGCCGCATTCTGGTCGAGCCTGAAGCCTCTTTGATCCGACAGCATCAGGCCTTGATGGATGCCGAAGAGGTGACGCTCAAGTTTGAAGAACCCGCCATTGATGCCCTCGCCGACCTCGCCGTGAAGGTGAATGAGAGCGTTGAGAATATCGGGGCCCGCCGCCTACATACCGTGATGGAGCGCCTACTTGATGAGATCAGTTTCACCGCCTCGGATCGCAAAGGTGAGACTGTGACGATCACCGAAGACTATGTCACCGCTCAACTGTCCGACCTGGTCGGCAATGCGGACCTGTCCAAGTTCATTCTCTAAGCTTCAATCAACAAAGGCCTTGATCGACGCCTCTTTGGGTGAATTTTGTGCGTCAGTTCGGCTACGCTGGGCGATCAGAATACCGACAAGGATAAGAAAGCCTCCTGCAGCCTGGATAGGCGCGAGAGGCTCGTCGAAAAGCTGCCAGGAAATCGCTGCGGCGACGACCGGCTGGATCAAGACCAGGACACCCGCCAGCGCCGTCGGCGTATGGCCCAAGCCCAGAACAATTAGACCTTGTCCACCGATATGGACGAAAATCGCCAGAAAGAGCGGAACAATGAACCCGTTTAGTTCGGCGGGGAAAAAACTCTCTTGAAAGCCAATGACCATGAGACCGGCGACGACAATCTCAACCGTGGTGAGCCAGAAGATGGTTTCCATCCCGCCAAGCGTCCGCCGGGCCACTTTTGACGCGACGATGTAACAAGAGACCAAAACCGCGGCGACCAGAGCAAGCGCGTCGCCTTGCAGATCCGTTTTGCCATCTTGCCCCCCCAAGGATAAAGCCGCCGCACCGATAATAGCGATCAAAACGGCGAGCCCCCACCCCCACGTCAGCCGCTCTCTCAGAAAGATCCAAGCGGTCAGACCGACGCAAACATTCCCCAAATTCACAATAAAAGTGGCATTTGCCACCGTGGTGAAGGTCAAAGACCAATGCCAAAGCCCCATCTCGAGGGCGAAACATGTTCCCGCAATGATGATGAACTTGTTCGGTTTTGAGGGAAGGCCGCGATTGGTGATGAGAACCAGAACGAACAGAACCGGCAACGCGAACGTATAACGCCAAAACGCAATCGCTTGCGGACCGAGATCATCAAGACCTAGGCGCAAGCCAATCGGGGCGAAGCCGATGGAGACTCCACCCAAAAACACCATGAGCGGGCCGAACCAAACCGGTAATGACGTCCGCGCGGTCTGCGTCGACATATCAAGCGAACCCCAAAAGCTGTTTGATCTCGTGCGCCGTCATACCGTCGGCGCGCAAGCTGGCAAGGGTGGGGCTCTTTTGGCGTTTTGAGAGCTTTCGCCCCGCCTCATCCAGAACCAAAGGGTGATGCTGATAGATCGGCTGAAGCCAGCCCATCAGCACCTGCAAGAGGGTCTGAATATGAGGCGCGTCGATCAAGTCCTCGCCACGCACGATGTGAGTGATCCCCTGCAGGGCATCATCGTATGTGGCCGCCAAATGATAAGCGCTGGGGCTGTCTTTGCGCGCGATGATGATATCGCCGTGTTGTTCTGGTTCGGCGCGGTGCGAGACCCGTCCGGTCGGTGTCTCTTCTTGATATGACAAATCCTGCCACGCACGGCCAAGCGCTGATCGCGCCTCCGCCAGGAAGAGCCGCCATGCAAAAGGACGTTCTTGCTCAAGGAAGGCCGCTTCTTCGTTCGGCGCATGAGGCCCCGGGCACAGCGGGTCGGGCAGCGATGCAAGATCCGACCGCGTTCGAAAGCAACGATATGCTAACCCCCGCGCCCGCAATTGGTCGACGCACTGCGCATAGACCTCGAAATGGTCGGACTGGATCCGCACGGGCTCCGGCCAGT
>CBDIHJ010000004.1:0-22378 GCA_965279045.1 Henriciella sp.
CGCGATAGCAACCCGAACGATCCGGGTGATGTCTGCCCGGAGCGCAACGTGTTTTCTAACACGTATCATGGGACCCATGTCGCCGGCATTATCGGCGCTGGGTCGACCAATAATTCTGATGGTGTCGCGGGTGGCGCGTGGAACGTGAAAATCGTTCCGGTTCGTGCGCTCGGCAAATGCGGCGGAAAGCTCTCAGACATCAACGACGCCATTCGTTGGGCGGCGGGCACTATCCCCGAGTTTAACGAGCTCGGCGAAGAAGTGTGGAACGAAAACCCCGCTGACATCATCAATCTGTCACTGGGCTTGTTCAAAACTTGCCCAGCGTCGATGCAGGACGCGATTAACTCAGTGACTGAACGCGGTGTGGTTGTTGTCGCGGCTGCCGGCAATCGCAGCGTCCCAACGCAATTCTTTGCGCCAGCGGGCTGCGAGAACGTGGTTACGGTTGCCGGTGGAGACGCTCGAGGCCATCTGGCGCCTTATTCTAATTACGGCGCCGAGGTAGATGTCCTCGCGCCCGGCGGAGATCTCACACGTGACGATGATGGCGACGGTAATCCGGACGGGGTCCTCTCCACCAAAACCGCTGAAAACTGCGCCGACCCGTTGACCGGAGCGTCTGTCGCAACTTGCTATTACGCTTACGAACAGGGCACGAGCATGGCGACCCCGCATGTCGCGGCGGCACTGGCTTTGATCAAATCAAAGCGCCCGGAGCTAAACTCCGAGCAACTTGTCTCGACGCTATTGTCTGGCGTAAGCTCTATTCCAGAGGCTCAATGTACAGGTCCTTGCGCTCAGTTTCCCGGCGCCATTCCGACGGCCGAAGATGAGGATATGTGCTTACGGCCTTGCGGGTCGGGTCTGCTAAACTTAGCAGATATTGATATGCCAGATTAATGGGAGAAGGGGAGAGGTGATGCAGACAAGCCAAGCGACGCCGCACTATGGCGGGCATATGGGATTTGCCGCCCTCTTATGCATGCTAACCGTGACAGGGTGCGTCACCTTCACCGATCAAAGCGGAAGCGTTGGCTTTTTGTCGGGCTGGGCGCAGCAGACACGGCAAGTCACCCCGACGCTACCGGCAGGGGCTGTCAAAGTGAGTGAGCCCGCCGCAACCTTCATCGTCCGCTTCAAGAACGAACCTGAGCTTGAGAAAATGGCGCGGAATTTCCGCCGCGATGAAACCGGGACACGCGCAGCGTTCCTTGAATGGGCATCCGCGCATAAACAATTGGACGGCCTGCACCTGGTGCGCGCAAGCTATTCCGGCGAGTTGATTTTGGCGTTGCCCATGGATGATCCGGCGGGTCGGTCTCCGAGAGATGTCATTGCCTCGCTCGAGACCATCGACAATCTCGCCTATGCCGAAATCGATGAGATGGCGACCACGAGCACAAGGAAATAAGCGATGCGGACTTTCATTCTTCCGGCCCTTTCGGTTTTGTGTCTAACGGCTTGCGATCAGATTTCTGAAGTCGCCGCACCAGACACCGAACCTGCGCCAACGGAGGTCGTCGAAGCAGACCCAGCGCCGACCTCGCAGACCCCTGCGCAGATTACGCCACCTGGCAATGTCGCCGAGCGAAAGACGGCAACCATAGATTGGAACGCCGCGCGGGCCGACTTTGCAGCGCGGGATTTTGATGAAGGTGCAATGGCGCAAGTCGCCAGTGGCGGCGCGCCAGCCGTGCCGGTCCTGTTGCCCGATGAACCCGTGGGGGTCGCTTCGGTTGGTGGTGAGGCGGCGCTTCAATTCCGTCCCCTTGCCGATGGTTATTTCGCGGTCAAAAAGGGCGAAATCTATGATCTGATTATCAATGGCACCGATAGGCTGGTCGCTAGCCCTGACGGGGTTGGGACTGCGTCGGACACTGCCTTGAATTATGAAGAGACAATGACCGGTGCCACAGTTTCGTTTAGCCGATATGGGGCGTCCTACCTGGTCGAGTTTATGTGCAAAGAGCGAGAAGCGGTCTTGGACGGAAGCTGTATTAACGAGGCTGATGCCTTGTCCGAAGTAGAGAAACTACTGATTGCGGGGACGCGATGATGATTAGACAGTGGGGACTGATTGCAGTCTCAGCGATAGCGCTTGCCGCCTGCGATGTGGTGCGAGTGCCTGGCGATGGGCGTGAGGCGCCGGAGCCGACGCCAGTCATCCCTGACGGTGCACCTGGACCTGCTCCACCAACGGTGCCCGTCGCTGATCCATGGGGAGAAGGTGAGGACGCAACGGAGATTCCCGTGAGCGACACGATCCCGGTCGAAGACGCCACGGACACATCCGATGATAACGCCCTACCGGAGGACGACTTAGACACCGAGCCGCTTGATGAGGAGGCTGCTCTCGACACGGATACGGAGAGCGATCCGGTCGACACCATCGTCCCGGGCGAAGAGGAAAACGGATCGACGCCAGTTGTCGACACCACACCGCCAGCAGATCCAGTCGATAATGTTGCGGATGACCCGGAAGAGACAACCGATCCAATTGATGTTGCGGAGACCACGCCCGAGCCTGTTCCCGAGCCGCTTCCGGTTAAGTTCGAGTACTATGCACCCGGCGACCTTTTGCCAGGCTCAGGCTTCGGGCGTACCGACTATACGATTTACGCCCCGGACATGACGTTCCCGATCAAATCCGCGCCAACTTATCTGAACTCGCAAGTCTATCGACCGGGCGGAGGCGTTGGCGGGGATCAGTGTGATATCTCGAATTACAGCATGCCTTGGCGCGACAATTTCTGTGAAACCCGGACGTCAAATCGAACCACGCCTTTATGCTCGATCAATAAGGTCCACCAGGGACAGGATCTCCGCACCGGCACAGCAACCGAGTGCCTGCAAATGCGGGCCCAAACGCCGCGCGAGCGCGGGTTGCACGAAGCGGTCGCAACGGAAGATGGGATCATTCAATATATCGGGTCTTACTCCCTGCAGCTGCGCGGTGCTGATACCGGATTTGTCTACCACTATGTCCATCTGAATATGCGGCGGCTTCAGGTCACCGAAATGCAAACGGTAAAAGCGGGTGATGTGATCGGCGTGGTTTCAAATGATTTCGGCGGTACGCCTACGACGTATCACCTACATTTTGAAATCAAGGCGCCAGTTGAAGGTCAGGGCATCGTCCATGTTCCGCCTTACATGTCTCTTGTCGCAGCGTATGAGCGCCGCGAAGGCGGGGTCGGAAAAGTCGTTGAAGATGATGAAACAGTCGCGGTGGCCAGCGCGCCGGTGATTATCGACCCAAGCTGGCTGATCGATTAAGTCGCAACTGCAGTTTTATCCACAGATTCCTGCGCAAAATCAGGGTACGGACTTAGTGTTGCCAAAGTTTAAAGTCCTAATGACTTGTAAACGGCGCGCTTATTGCGCCATGTGACCGAAACCACTTTTCTTGCGAGTACCTTATCATATGCCAGCGGCTGAAAAGCTTCCCGTAGAATACATTGATCCAAATTCTCAAGACGGGAAGCCAGTGGTGACGTTGATCGGTGCGGATATTTCCGAAGCCTATCTCGACGATGCTGAACCTAGCCCAACCATGGAAGCTCTTTCGCGCATTTGGCAGCGCATTATTGGTCTGTTTAAGCTGGGGCTGCTGCTGATCCTGGTCGGTGGCTATCCCGCAATGACAGTCATGAGCCATAAAGTTGACTCGAGCGCGGTCGTGCTTTCTGCGGCGGCACCATGGTACTCAAACGATACCGGGACAGCGATGACGTTACTCGGGCGGGAGCTTACAGTTGCGGGCTGGGCCGCGGACCGCTCCTGGTGGCATCCCCAAGCGCGCTTAACCGCACTGCCGGCCTGGCAAGATGGTATTACCGGCGCCTTATCCGATTACACATTGCTCGCGTCTGAACATGCGGCGCGTGAACCTGGCGCGCCAGACTCTGATTTGCTCGCCGCGGCGCGCCTTTTAGTGCCGTCTCAAGAAGCCGAAGCGACCCCGCGTTTGAACGCCGCTGCTGAAGCGCTGCAAAGCTATGAAGGGCGCTTGTCGCGAGGTTTGGCGGCTCAGCCTAAGGGTTTGGGCGTGCTGCTCGACGAATTGGCGCTCTATAAGAGATGGGCGAGCGATTCCGAAACACGTTTACGGTCAAGCGCCGATCGCGCTGAAGCCTGGCCAGCGTCTCGAGAAGATATTCAAGCGCTCTATATGACCCGCGCCTACGCTCAGGTCGCCTCGCAATTGATCATGTCGTCTTTGATCCAAGAGCCGGAACTGGTGCAGACGCGTGACGCGAAAGAAGCCAGAGATCAGGCGATATTTGCTTGGCGCCGCGCCGCGACGTTCAACCCGATTATGGTCTCGAGCCAAGCTGGAACTGGCAGCATTCTGTCGGATCACCCGGCGGCGATGATGTACTATTTGAGTGAGATTCAATCGACCACGACGGCCTTCATTGATGCGCTGCAAGCGCAAGAGGAAGACATGGTGGCCGTGGCCGACGCCAACGTGACCGAATAATCGCTCAGAGCGCCATCTTGAATCGAACCGCTATTCGGCACATTTAAAGGCGGAACACGCTTTTTAGAGAAAGGTCGCGCGGCTCATGTTTATACAGACAGAACCTACGCCTAACCCCGACACGTTAAAGTTCTTGCCGGGGCAAGAGGTGACCGGCGCGACGGGTCCATACGATTTTGCCTCTGTCGAAGAGGCCGGAACCAGCCCGCTGGCCCAGGCTTTGTTTGATGTACAAGGCGTGGTTCGTGTCTTCCTTGGCGCTGATTTTATCTCGCTGAGCAAAGATGCGGACGCCGACTGGAAACATGTTCGGCCGATGGCGCTGGCGGCGATCATGGACCATTTCGTCGCTGGACTTCCGGTAATGGCCACGGGGGGATCTGTCGCATCAGTGGCATCCGAAGGCACCAGCGCCGATGATTATGAAGGCGATGCGAAAGAGATTGTCGGCGAAATCATCGAGCTAATCGAAACCCGCGTTCGCCCCGCTGTGGCGCAAGATGGCGGGGATATTGTGTTCCATGGTTTCGACGTCGACTCTGGGATTGTTCACCTTGCGATGCGGGGGGCCTGTGCAGGGTGTCCGTCTTCGACCATGACCTTGAAGCAGGGCATCGAGAACATGCTGAAAGCCTATGTGCCAGAGGTGACCGCGGTCGAAGCCGCGCTCTAAAACTTAAGCAAAACTTGACTTCCCCGCTGCCGGTGCGCGAGGCCGCGGCATGAGTTCGGGCCTGCTTCCCATCGCTTTATGCCTTTTGTCCGCGATCACAGTCGCGGCCACGAACCTTTTCGTAAAACGGGGCGGAGACGTTTTGTCGACACGGATGATCGTGTCGATTGCGATGATGTTGAGTGTGGTGCCGCTTTTGCCATTCGTGCCTATGCCGACCCCGGCGATTTGGGGCGCGCTCGCAATTTCAGTTGTGGTGCATTGGTTTTATCAGTTCGCCATGATCCGTGCGCTCCATCGCGGTGATCTGTCTTTGGTCTTTCCGGTGATGCGTGGGCTGGCGCCTCTGCTTACGGCGATCACGGCGACTGTGGCCCTCAATGAAACGCCCGGACTGTTTGGATGGCTGGGCCTGGTCATCGCAACAGGGGCTTTGATTGTGTTCGCCCTCCCAGAAGGCGAGGACGGACAGCACCCGCCGGTGAAACAAGCGGCTTTGTTCTGGGCCATGGTAACCGCCCTGGGGATCGCTTTCTACTCGGTCGCCGATGCGAACGGGACCCGGATTGCCGCCAGTACGGAAACGGTTCTGACCTTCATCGTTTGGTTGTTCATGCTCGACTGGATCGGCATCACAGTGGCGCTGTTTTGGACCCGGCGCGGGGCCGTCTGGTCGACCATCGTGCCGCAAATTCGAGACGGCACAATTGGCGGTTTGCTGGGAACCATTTCCTATGGGGCGGCGCTTTGGGCGTTTACCCTCACCGAAGCTGCAAACGTTACGGCAATCCGTGAAACCTCTGTCGTTTTCGGGGCGATTTTCGGTGCTGTGTTTTTGAAAGAAGCATTTGGCCCTCGGCGGATATTGGCTGCGAGCGGTTTGGCGTTCGGATTGATGCTATTGGAATTCGCGCCTTAACCCTGTTTTGGCATGCAGCGTGCTAAGGAAGCGGGATGAAGCTTCTCCGTCATCTCGCTGGATACCTTCCGGTCAATATTGCCAGCGGCATCGCAGCCTTTGGCGGTGTGTACGTCTACACGCGCCTGCTCGGCCCCGAAGATTATGGGCGGTATGCTTTGATGTTCTCAGTGATGACGCTGGTGCATATGCTCTCACTGACATCGGCCGAAGCTGCTGCGTTCCGTTTTGCCGGAGAAGCGCGCGAGAAAAACAAGCTCCCGGATCACTTTCGCACCACGCTTTCTTTGACCCTTCGATCGCTGGGGATCGCCGCAGTCTTGATCGGTGCGCTCGCGATTGGGCTCGGGCAGTTGCCCGAATATATCAAGATCCTGCCCTGGATCGCATTGCTCATCCCGATGAACTCGCTGATCCAAATGGCGTTAGAAGCGCATCGCGCGAATGAGAATGTCGGTCGCTATGCGCTGATCGCGACCTCCAAAATCCTCGGAGGGTTCATTTTCGGCGCCTTGATCGCTTGGCGAACCGGGTTTGGGGCGGCCTCGCCGTTCATCGGTATGATCCTGGCCGGATCGATTTGGGTCGTGACAGAAACGCGCTGGTTGGTGCGACAAGCCAAAAGCGGCCAAACCGATGCCTCGCGGCGACGGGCCTATCTCTTTTTCGGCGCGCCAATTGCGGCCGCCTTGGTGCTGGATCTCATTCTTTCAGCCGCCGACCGGTTCTTAATTGCCTTTTTCTTGGGGGAGGCAGCCGTCGGCGAATATGCAGCCGGCTATGGGGTCGCAGATAAGTCCGTACTGCTGATTTGTGCGTGGGCGGCAATGGCCGCGGCACCGCTCGTCATGGCTGCTTACGAGCGCGGCGGCGCTGAAGCCGCGGCGGAAGAATCGCGCGGTCTGATCCGCACCCTTTTGCTTATCGGCGTGCCCGCTGCCACCGGCCTCGCACTGGTCGCGACACCTTTGGCGGAAGCCCTCATCGGTGAAGCTGTTCGAGAGGGGGCCCGTCAGATCATTCCATGGATCGCCTTTGCGGGCCTGCTGAACGGGCTGATTATTCATTATTATGCTGAGGTCTTCCATCTTGCCCATCGCACGGGCGAATTGGCCCTTCTGATGCTGATCCCAGCGCTTGCGAATATCGCGCTGAATTTGGTCTTGATCCCGCAATTTGGATTGCTCGGCGCCGTGATGGCGACGCTGCTAAGTTATACACTGGGGCTCGCCGTCTTGGCTTTCAGCGGACGACGGCTGATCGCCCTTCCTATGCCGCTCTTAGATTTGGCCAAAATCGGCCTCGCCGCCCTTGCCATGTGGCCTGTCATTTGGGCGTTGCCAGCTTGGGGCAGTTGGCCGGAGCTTTTCGTCAAAGTCGCCGCGGGTGGGTTCACTTACGCGATTGTGGCGTTTGCGCTTGACGCTGGCGGCGCTCGCGGGTTTGTGAGTGAAAGACTCACATCCAGAGGGACCGCATCTGCGTAAACCGCTATTATGAGCGAACAGAAAAACGATCTCGGCACGGCCGCCGATAAAGCCAATCAAATCTGGGCCGATTTGGTGCCCGTGATTGGCTTCATCGCTGTTTACAATGTGATGCGCAACATCACGATCAATGACACGTGGGCGAGCCCCGACACAGCGCTCTACTGGGCAACGGGCGTGTTGATCGTTGCCACCCTGTGGGCAGTCTCGAATTACCTTCGAAAAGGCGAGGATGTCCCGCTCTTTTTGGTCTTCACCGCAACGATTGTGGGCGGATTTGGGCTGCTCGGGATTGTTCTTCAGGAAAAATCCTTTCTGTATATCAAGCCGACCATCCAACAATTATTCCTGGCGGGCGTCATCTTTGGTAGCCTCGCTATGGGCCACAATATTTGGAAGGTGATGTTCGATAAAGTCTTTGACTTGCCGGACTTCGCATGGCGCACATTGGCTATTCGGTGGGGGTTATTCTTCGTCGCCATGGCGGTCTGGAACGAGTTTTTGTGGCGCTATTATGCGCCGGGATTTGATGAACCCTTGCGGGTTCTTGGAGCAATCGTAGCTCCGGCTGGAAGCTATGACGTCTTTGGACTGACCTTTGGGACGCGGGATGCTGAAGACGTCTGGGCCAATTGGAAGCTCGGCAACATGGTTATCACGTTCATCTTCGGCGCCGCGAACGTTCCGTATACGCTAAAACACTTGCGGGAACCTGCAAGCGCTTAGCGGGTAAGCGCATCCGTGCCCTCAGGATTTGCAAATGGCGCAAACGCCGCTTGATCGCGTGTTTCTGCATAGTGCGTGAGGGCCCAGACCACTGTGGGAAACGCGAGCTCAGACCACGGAATGTCCTTCCACTCGACCAGCTTCACCTCCTGGCTCTCGGGACCGACCCCATAATCTCCGATCAGGGTCGCGCGAAACATGACCTGCACCTGACCGATGCGCGGGACTGAATAAACAGCGAGCAGACGATCAATCTCAATCGTCGCCAGCGCTTCTTCTTGCGCCTCCCTTTGGGCGGCCTCTTCAACTGACTCGCCGAGTTCCATGAAGCCCGCGGGCAAGGTCCAAAAGCCTTTGCGAGGTTCAATGGCGCGCTTGCACAAGAGGATCTTATCATCCTTTAAAACCACTGAACCAGCGACGATTTTTGGGTTCTGATAATCAATGAAATCACAGCGCTGGCAAACGCGGCGTTCCTTGTCGTCCCCTTGTGGGATTTCCAACGCAAAGTCCGGGTTGGCTTTGACTGTCATTTTTCTGTCAGCCTCTCGCTTTATGGGAGAAATCAATTGATCTGCACACGGTAAGTTTGCTTTACAGTATAACCGGGCTTGATTGAGAAACTTAGGCGGGTGTGATGAGCAAGCAAGAGACGACACCGGAATTTACGCTAGCGCGTTCCGTGACGCACCTTCTTCATCGCGCACAACAAGCCGCAGTAAATGAATCCGCGAACGGATTGGCAGAAAAAGGCCTAACCATTCGGCAATTTGCTGTGCTCGCCGCCCTGAACGATGAAGATGGACAAAGCCAGTCGAGCCTTGTCGATGTGACCGGGATTGATCGATCGACGCTTGCGGACATGGTTTCTCGGATGGAGAAAACCGGTTTGGTTCAACGAGTCAAATCGATGGAAGATGCGCGTGCCAAGGCCGTGTCGCTGACGAAAGCGGGGCGTGTAGCCTTCGAGGGCGCCGCTCCGGAAGTCATGGAAGCTGACGAAATTCTCACTGAAGAGCTTCGCAAATCGCGGCGTGAGAGCTTGTTATTATCCCTGGCGATCATCTCTGGAGATTACGAGGAAGAAGAAGAGGAATCGCCTCGTAAGTCGAAAAAGAAAAAGAAAAAAAAGAAGAAAAAAAAGAAATAGTTCGGCGCCCCAAACTGGTCCGCAACTAATCCGGATCTTCGTCCCGCTTTAACCGCTCAAGCCTGGCTTTTGACAAATGCACGCGCAGCAGGCTGAACCCAATCATCAAAACGGGCAGAACCAGGCCGATAATCGTGATCGACCAGACGTAAAACGCGTCATCCCCATAATCTGGCATGACTTAGCTCGCTTCCAGTTTTAGAGCGAGGGCACGATCAGATTGTTGGGAATACACTTCCGCCCGCATCAGCATCATGATCATCGCAGCCGCAAGCAGACTGTGTCCGCCAAAGCCCCAAAGCAATTGCTGCAAGTAGATCGGATCCATACCGGCATCTTCGGCGCGCGGCTCAGGATTGCCGATGCTGATCACACTCGATGGCTGATGGATGGTCGTAGTTTGCCACATGTCGACGGAGACTTTGATGATCGGCACATTCACCATGCCGACCATCGCCAGGATCGCGGCGGCGCGTGCGGCTTTCTGGCGGGTCTCAAGTGCTGCCCGCAACGCCATATAGCCGAGAAAGAGGAAGAATAAGACCAAGACGGACATGAGCCGGCTGTCGCCGAGGATGAGATTGTGCCAGCCAGCGCCCCAGCCCTTTTGGCCCCAGATTGAGCCTGTGATGAAACAGAGAGCCGTATAACCTGCGCCGATCGGGGCGATCGCCCGCGCCGCCACATCCGCGAGCTCATGTCGCCAAATGTACCAGACGAAACTCGCCCCTGCGAGCGCTGCATATAGCCCCATGCAGAGCCAGGCTGAGGGCACATGTGTGAACATGGCCCGCATCAAATCTCCGCCTTGTTTTTCGTCCGGCGGGACGACCAGTAAGCCATTATAAAGGCTCCAACCGATCATCAAAGTGCCGAGCACAAAGCAAATCGGGACGGCATAGTGCGAAAAACGCATAAACCGTAGAGGATTGGCGAGATAAGAGAGCATTTTGGACAAATAGCCTTCCTCTACTCCGCCGCCAACCGTAAAGCAGCGCCCATAGCAGCGGGTGCGACACCAAGGGCAAATAAGGTACAAGCCGCCAAAAATAGAAAGGCTGGGCTATCGAGCCCGCTTTCGGCCATTTGCACGCCGAAGATGAGCGCCGGTACGTAAAGCGGCAAAGCAATCAGGGCGATCAACAGTCCTGCTCGAGCAACGCTTGCGGATAAGGCGGCAGCGACGCCGCCCCATAAGAAAAACACTAGTCCACCCATGGCATAGCCAATCATGGCAGGGATCATCTTGTCGGTTGGAACGCCGAGCGCATATCCGATTGTGGGGGTCATCAGGACCAACGGAAACCCGGACACCAGCCAATGCGTCAGTGTTTTGATTGCAGCAACGAACGAAATGGATCCAACATCCTGCAGCCAGAGGTCGAGCGCGCCATCTTGCAGATCGGCCTGAAACACGCGCTCGAGCGTGACCATCGAAGACAACGCAAGCGCCAGCCAAAGAATGCCGGGTCCGACACGGCTGAGAAGTTCCGCTTCCGATCCGAGCGTAAACGGCACCATCGTCGCGGTTCCTGCGAAAAAACCGAGCGGGAGCAATAGTCCGGCCCCGGACGCCCAGGCTTCGGACAGCGATGACCGAAAGGCCGAGAAGAGCGGGGACGGGCTCAAAGCAAGACCTCCCTGCTCGGTTCAATCGGGGCGGCGCCGTGCAAGGCAGCGATGACAGCGCCCCCTTCTGCGCGGTGGTCCGAAATCATCTGCGCCAAAAAGGTTTGTCCGTCTGTGTCGAGCGCGTTGAACGGTTCATCGAGCAGCCAGAGGCTGCGTTTCTCGAGTTTCAGGCGGGCGAGGGCCGTTCGGCGCTTTTGTCCCGCAGATAACATACGACACGGCACGTCTGCGGGGCGCGCCATGCTCATCTCTTTGAGGATTTGACGGGTATCCCGGTTACTGCCCCAAACTTTCGCCCAATGGCTTAAATGACTGCGCGGCGTCTCATACGCTTTCAATCCGTTCGTGTGGCCGATCCAATGATGCAAGCCCGCACGCTCAATTGTCCCGGCTTGCGGCTCCGATAAGCCTGCGAGTTGGCGCAAGAGCGTCGTTTTCCCTGATCCATTCGCGCCGCGCAGAAGCACGAGTTCGCCGGGCTTGGCGCTGACAGACATATCGCGAAACAGAACGCGCTCACCGCGCACAGCTCCGAGACCCGAGCCTTGGATCAATGGCGCGTCACTCAATCGTCATGCCCCTCGAATAGACTACTTCGGGTCAGGTCTCCCGCTAGCAATTGCGCCGTACGATTGGCGTGCCTATCTAGCAGATAAGACAAGCGGCGCGTTGCGTACGCGCTTGTATTCATATGCAAAAGAGAGGTCCGTTCGCCCATGCCTTCCCTCGACAGTTTCAAGGCCCGCCAGACCCTGACCGTAAACGGTAAGGATTATACTTACTACTCCCTCGATGCCGCAGCTAAAAACGGCCTTGGGGATGTTTCTCGGCTTCCAGCCTCCTTGAAAGTGTTGTTGGAAAACTTGCTGCGCAATGAAGACGGAACAACGGTCACCAAAGACGATATCATGGCGTTCAAGACGTGGCTCGAGAATGGCGGCAAAGCCACGCAGGAAATCGCTTATCGTCCGGCGCGCGTTTTGATGCAGGACTTTACCGGCGTCCCAGCTGTCGTGGATCTGGCGGCGATGCGCGACGCGGCGCAAGAACTTGGGGCGAGCGCAGACTCGATTAATCCGCAAGTGCCGGTTGATCTGGTGATTGACCATTCTGTTATGGTCGACAGTTTTGCCGGACCTGAGAGTTTCCGTCGCAATGTTGAGATTGAGTATAAACGAAACAAGGAACGCTATGAGTTCCTACGTTGGGGCTCGACCGCGTTTGAGAATTTCCGCGTTGTTCCGCCTGGGACCGGCATCTGTCACCAAGTCAACTTGGAATATCTCGGCCAAACCGTTTGGACGAAAGAAGTCGATGGCGAGACGATTGCTTATCCGGACACGTGTGTGGGTACTGACTCGCATACGACGATGATCAATGGCCTGTCCGTGCTCGGATGGGGTGTTGGTGGAATCGAAGCCGAGGCGGCCATGCTTGGACAACCCGTTTCCATGCTGATCCCGGAAGTGATCGGTTTCAAACTCACCGGTAAGCTCCCCGAGGGGGCGACGGCAACTGATTTGGTCCTGACAGTGACCAAGATGATGCGTGACTATGGTGTGGTTGCGAAGTTCACGGAGTTCTTTGGACCCGGCGTCGCCAATCTGACGTTGGAAGACCAAGCAACGCTGTCAAACATGTCGCCGGAGTTCGGATCGACCTGCGCGTTCTTCCCCGTCGATGATGATACGATCACCTATTTGACCAATACCGGCCGCGACGCAGACCGCATCGCTCTGGTCGAGGCCTATGCAAAGGCTCAAGGCTATTGGCGCCCAGAGATGCCAGATCCGGTGTTTACCGGGACGATTGAACTCGATCTCTCCACGGTCGTGCCGAGCATTTCCGGCCCAAAACGTCCCCAGGATCAGGTTCTGCTCTCAGAAGCCGATACCAAGTTCGCTGAAGCCATGGTCAAGGAATTCGGTACGGCAGCCGATGATACCACCTCGATCCAAGTCGAAGGCGAAGACTTTTCCGTCACGCATGGCGACGTTTTCATCGCAGCCATCACGTCCTGCACCAATACGTCGAACCCAAGTGTTCTGATCGCGGCCGGATTGCTGGCGCGCAAAGCTGCGGCGCTCGGGCTCAACCGTAAACCGTGGGTCAAGACCTCCTTCGCGCCTGGCTCACAAGTCGTGACCGACTATCTGGATAAAGCTGACCTGACCAAAGACTTGAACGCGCTCGGCTTCAACTTGGTCGGTTATGGCTGCACGACCTGTATTGGCAATTCTGGACCGCTGCAGCCAGAAATCTCTAAAGCGATCGCGGATGGTAATCTCGTCTCGTGCTCTGTTCTGTCCGGGAACCGGAATTTTGAAGGCCGGATCGGACCAGACCTAAAGGCGAATTATCTGGCTTCGCCACCATTGGTCGTCGCCTATGCGATTGCGGGGTCTTTGAAGATCAATATCACCACCCAGCCGCTCGGGCAGGATCATGACGGCAATGACGTTTACCTGAAAGACATCTGGCCGACCTCTCACGAGATTGCCGAAATCATGGCGCAAAGCGTCAGCCCGCAAATGTTCGCTGAGCGCTATGCCGATGTCTTTAAAGGCGACGAGCTTTGGAACGATATCGAGGTCAGCGGTGGCAAAACCTATGCGTGGCCGATGGGGTCAACCTATGTGCAGAACCCGCCTTATTTTGATGGCATGACCAGCGATGTCGAAGCGCCAGCAGATATTCACAAGGCCCGCGTTTTGGCACTTTTCGGCGACTCGATCACCACCGACCACATCTCTCCGGCCGGGTCGATCAAGGCCTCCAGCCCAGCCGGCGAATACCTGCAAGGCAATCAGGTCAGCGTGCTCGACTTTAACTCCTATGGCTCGCGGCGGGGCAATCATGAAGTGATGATGCGCGGCACCTTCGCCAATATCCGCATCAAGAACCAAATGGTGCCGGGCGTAGAGGGCGGGGTGACCATCCACCATCCGAGCGGCGATCAAATGCCGATCTATGACGCCGCGATGCGCTATATGGAAAAGAATGTTCCGCTCGTGGTTTTTGCGGGGACGCTTTACGGCAATGGCTCGTCTCGCGACTGGGCCGCGAAGGGCACGATCTTGCTCGGGGTGCGGGCCGTGATCGCTGGCTCTTTCGAGCGGATCCACCGATCCAACCTTATCGGCATGGGTGTTTTGCCGCTGGAATTCGATGACGGAGTGACCTGGGAATCACTCGGGTTGAAAGGTGATGAGGAAATCACGATTGAAGGCATCAACCGCATCGAACCGCGCCAGAAACTAGAGGTCGATATCACCAGAGCGGATGGCTCCAGAGTCACGGTGACGACGACCGTGCGGATCGATACGGACAATGAGCTCGACTATTACCGCAATGGCGGCATCCTTCATTACGTCCTAAGGAACCTCGCCAACGAAGCGGCATAACGCAGAACTCACAGCCAAGTGAATTGAACAATAGGCGAAGAAGCGGTTATGAGGCCCTCATGACACGTTTCTTCGCCCTTTTTGCGTTGGGTCTTTCAATGATCGGGACCGCGATGGCCGACGCCGACCGCCCGGTCCTGGTGGAGCTATTTGCGAATCAAAATTGCCCGGCTTGTCCAAAAGCACACCGGACGATGAAGCAAATCGAAGCCGAGCGCGATGACATTTTCATCCTGACCTGGACAGTGAATTACTGGGACTATCTTGGCGAGCCGGACCCGATGGCAATGCCGATCGCGAAAGAGCGGCAGATGGCTTACACAGATCGTTTATCCTTGCGGGCGCCATATACACCGCAATCATTCTATGATGGCGCAAAGGAGTGCCCGGGTACGCGCAAGCGAGACATTCGCCGAAATATTAAAGCTCGACTCAAACTCCGCGATGAGGCGGCGCCGCAGTTGAACTGGGATGGCGAGCTGGTGTCCGTCGCCGGTCAGAGCGCGGATACGCTTGAGGTTAAACTGGTTGAGTACCTGACCGGTGACGCCAATGAGACTGGCATGGTCAATCCCGTGACACGGGTCGAGTCCCTTGGTCTTTGGATGGATGAGGCGGAAACATTTGCGGTCACGTGCGACACAAATTGCGCAGTGCTACTGCAAGAGCAGGATACCGGCGAAGTGATCGCGGTTCGCGCGCTAAACTAAATGTTTAGTGCTTGCGCGAGAGCGCATCGAGCTGCTCTTGCATCGCCGCCATTTGCGCACGTAACAGGTCCATCGCGTCGTCGCCCTTAACCCCGCTTGCGCTTTTGCCGCTGCGCTTGGACTTTTTCGTCGCCATACCCGGTGTGAACATCCGCATCGCGTTTTCGAACATTTCCATGTTCGCGCGGGCCTGTTTCTCGAACATGGTGAATGGGTTGCTACTGCCCATGGCTGACTTCCAGTTTTCCTGGCTTTCAGCAAAGCTATTCATGCTCATCTCAAGCCAAGCGGGCAGAAGGCTTTGTGAGCCCGCACCATAGAAACTGATCAGCTTGCGTAAGAAATTGACCGGCAGGGCGCCTTCGCCCTTATTCTCTTTTTCGAAGATGATTTGCGTCAAGACTTGGCGGGTCAGATCTTCACCGGTTTTGGCATCGACGACTTCAAAGTCGATTTCGCGACGCACAAGGTCTGAGAGATGGTCGAGCGTGACATAGGAAGAGGTCGACGTGTCATAGAGACGTCGATTGGCGTACTTTTTAATAATGACCGTATCTACGGTCCCATTATTCTTCGCCATGGTTTGCCCTTTCCTCACACAGATTGAGCACAATCTGCTTGTTTGTCCGTCGAAGTTTGGACTGCCGTCTTGACCGACTAAAGTCCGATTGCGATCCCTATCATCAACGTGCTTACATCAAATTGAGCAGATGCAGCAAATTTTTATGCTGCGCAGCATAACGGGAGGGATCAGCATGTCCAGAACAGCACTGGTGACAGGTGGAACGCGTGGAATTGGTCAAGCGATCAGCGCTGGATTGAAACAGGCCGGCTATCAAGTCGCGGCTAATTATGGGGGCAACGAAGCCGCTGCGAAGGCGTGTGAAGAGGCCCTCGGCGTAAGTTGCTATAAGTTTGATGTGTCTGATTTTGATGCGGTTGGCGGCGGCATCGCAGAGATCGAAAAAGACCTTGGTCCGGTTGATATAGTCGTCAACAATGCGGGGATCACGTGGGACGCGCCTTTCCACAAGATGAGCCTCGAGCAATGGCAAAAGGTGATCGCGGTCGATCTCGACTCGGCCTTCAATGTGACACGACACGTTTGGGAAGGTATGCGCGAACGCGGGTTTGGGCGCATCATCAACATCTCCTCGATCAATGGCCAGAAAGGCCAATTCGGTCAGGTCAATTACTCAGCCGCGAAAGCGGGATTGATCGGCTTCTCAAAGGCGCTGGCGCAAGAAGGCGCGAAGAAAGGGATCACCGTCAATACGGTTTGCCCCGGCTATATCGACACAGAAATGGTGCGGGCGGTGCCGGAGAAAGTTCTTGAGAGTATTATTTCCACCATCCCGGTTGGGCGTTTGGGCAAAGCAGAAGAAATCGCGTCGATGTGTACCTATCTCGCAAGTGACGAGGCGGCCTTCATCACTGGGGCGACCATGACCGTCAATGGTGCGCAGTATATAGCAGGCTAGTCTTCGGGCGCTCTGGTTTGCACATGCCAGGGGTGGGCAAGGTCGAGCTCACCGTCTGAGACCCAGCCTCGGAGCAAGACGGCGGTGCCGCTTTCCAAGCCGCAAGTCGATGCCGCGGCGCGATCGACCGAGATCGTCAATGTGGAGTTTTCCACTGCGCGCCGACACGCCGGTGCGAACCGGGCTTCCGTATCGATCTCGAGACGATCACCCAACTTCCCTTCGACCAAAACAAAGCCTCGATCATCGATGGTCATCGTTGCGGCGCTGCGCACGCGATAAGGCCCGAGGGCCCAAAGCCCCTCGCGCGCAGACCTCGCCGAGGCTTCGAGATCAAGCAACTCTTGTCCGAGCGCGGCCGTGCTTGGATATAGCCTGACCCGCGCCGCGCCGCGTACAATCATTGCCTGATTAAGCCAAAGCCGTGGGCCGGCGCCATCGACTGTCACAACATGCGCGAGCGCTCGATCATAGCGATCGCGGGTCACGCCCGGATAATAAAGTCGCACGCGCCGTCCCAGCGCCAAGTCTTCGAGCACTCGTGCGCTTTCGCCGGCAAACGGCGCCGGAATCCCTTCGCGGGGATACATGGCGGGGGCCTGAATGGAGACCAAGCGAACGGTTTGGCCGGTTTCCAGAACCAACGCGTCGCCATCAATGATCCGAGTCACGCGGCCGGTCTCGCCAGGTTGCATTTCGGGCAATGGGGAGGGATCAGAACAGGCTGAAATCAGGGCGAGACTGGCGCAGGTCACCCACCGGGGCATGCATCCTCTTCAATCTGTCCCCGTTCAGAGATACACTCTTATATACGGTCCCGTAGCTCAGCAGGATAGAGCAACAGATTCCTAATCTGTAGGTCGCGCGTTCGAATCGCGCCGGGATCGCCATGCTACCCAAAAGACCGCAAGCTGAAGAATGCTGGTCCTCGTTCCGCGCGGAAAATCCACTTAAAACCCATGAATAGGTCGTTTGTATCTATTATAAAGCCAAATTTCGAGAGTGATTTTCAGTATCTATTTATATTTCGATCAGAACGAGTGATCATTCAGAACCTTATAAATTTAATTAGTAGGCTCTTTCTGTTTCGATTACTTGTATCTAATCTGGTTGACACCAGGAGGGGTATGCGGTGACTGACAGTGCGATCATTTTGGATGTTGTCAGAACGATTGATCGTTCAAGCACAGCCGAGACGGCCATTCAGAGCTTTATGGGCTTTGCAGGTCGGTTTGGATTCGAGCGGTTTTATATCACTCAAGTGGTAAATCCATTGAGCGCCGGCGCTTCCAAAGCAATGATGCATACCGACTGGCCAGATGAGATCATCAAACCCCGGATGAATGGGATCGAATTGTTGCGTGACCCGGTCGTCCAATACGGGATGAGGTCGCGCTTTGCCTTCGATTGGAAGGAAGCCTATAAGCATGCCTCGCGCTACGGTCGCACTATGATGGATGAAACCAAAGCGCATCGGCTCAAGTGCGGGTACTCCTTCCCGATGCGAAGGCCCGGCGCCCCCGTAGGTGGTGTCTCAATTGGAGGGGAGCGCATTGAGATGTCGCAGGAGGAAATGTCGGGCTTAGAACTTGCGGCGATGCATGTTTATGCCCGCTTAGAGCGATTGCATGGTCAGAGCTATGAAGATGATGTCAAACCGCTTTCGGAACAAGAAATCGACGTTCTGCAATATAGTGCGCTGGGCAAGACCGCTTGGGAAATCGCCATTGTGCTGGGAATTACCGAATCCGGCGTCAAGAAAGCGCTGCAACGCGCCCGCGAAAAGCTGGATGCGGTGAACACAGCCCAAGCCTGCGCCTGCGCCATCTCTAGAGACCTTATTTTACCGTGAGTGCAAGTGTCCGATCGGACACTAACGCCCGCGCAGAATTTTTGTCAGCTTCCAGGCTCAACCAGGGAGCGCGATGTGATCGAAATTGTTTTGCCAGATGTGCGGGAACATTACGAAGATCAGTTGGATCAAATGTTCCGTATGCGGTTTGAGACCTGCATTAGAAAATGGGGTTGGAACGTTCCAGGAGCGACGGACGATAGAGACATTGACGAGTTTGATAATGAAGAAGCGGTGTACATGCTTCTGCTTTCGGACGACCGTCAGACGGTTCTCGGGTGGTTCGCGCTTCAATCCGACCACCTCACCCTATATGATCAGCAAGCTCTGGCCAGAAGCGTGCGATCTGCAAGCCCCGCCATCTGACCCCAAGATTTGGGAAGCTTCCCGCTTTGTGGTGCGGGGCGGATTAGACAGCAAAAGCGATTATCTGGAGCTGATGTGGCGTCTCTCCACAGGCATGTGTGAGTTTTGTGTGTCGGCGGGAATCGAACAAATCGTTTGGTACACAGATCCGCCTTTCTACAACACAATTGCGTCGGTGATGGACACTGAACCGCTCGGGCGCCCGAAGCTCAATCTCGAGGATCAGAAGGTGTACATTCCAGGTATTTCAAAACCGGATAAGGCTGGAATTCAGCGCTCGCGCCAGAAACTCAGAGATCCCTTGATGAACCTTACTTTCGCGCTGACACCGCTGCGGTCGAGTCAGGCGGTTTTGTCGGTTGGATATCAGGAGGCGGCTTAATGTTGACCGAGATGACGCTCACTCAGGCGCAGCGTGACGCGTTTCAAACAGATGGAGTGGTTTGTTTGCGGGGTGTCCTGACAAAGACCGAGATCGATAAGTTGAGACGTGAGATCGACCGGCAAATCGAGGCCAAGGATTGCTCGGAAACAGGATATGATTTCGAGCAGATCGCCGCTCAAATTTGGCGCGGTGAAGAGGAGATTGATGTCGGCGCGGCGCAAAGGTTCGATGTGGACGGGTTGGTAAGCCTGATCCACGCCGATGAAAGCGCACGACCGCTGCTTGAACAGGATGATGGACCCGACACGGGGAGCTTCTTTTATGACGTGGCGGGTTGGCGCCGCTCTCGCGAAATCCGAGACGTGGGTTTCGATTCACAATTGCCGCGTCTGGTAGGTGACTTGATGGGGTCAGAAACCGTTCGGTTCTGGGAAGACACGACTTTTGTTAAGGCCCCCCATACGCGGCAGAAGACCGCTTATCATCAGGATCTGACTTATTTTCAGATCCAAGGCGAACACTGCGTCATCGCGTGGATTCCCCTTGATCCGGCAGATCTCGATAACGGCGTGATGAAATATGTGCGGGGCTCGCACCTTTGGGGACAGACCTTCGCGCCCAACATGTTCGTATCACAAACCGTGTTTCCGGGTGTGGTGGACCCAAAATGTCCCAACATAGACGAGCACGAAGACCAGTATGATATCCTCCATTTTGATGTCGAACCTGGCGATGTGCTGATCCATCATGTCAGAACCCTGCATGGCGCAGGCGGCAATGTGACGGACCGACCCCGGCGCGCGATCTCATTCCGATACACCGGCGACGACGTGCGTTATCACGATAAGCCAGGGGCCATGCCGCAGCCCGATATGTGGTCTCAGCCAGCGGAAGGCGCTCGCCTTGAAACGCCTGACTATCCTTTGGTGTGGCCGAAACCCTGGCCGGGTGTCTCCATCGCACACTTATTTGAGACGTGGATCGAAAAGACCCAGGTCAAGGGTGATAAAAGAGCGGCTTAATGGGTTCAAAGCACCAAACGGTCTTCGAAGTCTGCGTCAGCCTGGCAAAAGCCTTACGTTCTGCGCGGGAGCAATTTGAAGCGCTCGAAACCTCTTATGGCGACGATCTCAATCTCCCGAAAGACCTCGCTGAGGAGCTACGGAGCAATATGCAAGACACTGAGGAAAACCTACTCGATTTCGCTACCCATGTGCTCGAAGATTCTGAGTTTGAATTCCCGGATCTCAGTAAATCCAAAAAGTTTGATGTGAACTAATCGAAAATGGTGCTTGGTCTCACCGGCCGCGTTTTGGGGCAAGAGTCTCATCTTTATTATCCTTAGATCTCAATTCTTCCAGAAGTTCAGTGACGTTAAGCAGTGCTTAATTGAAACCACGCATCTTGCGGGAAAATATAAAAACGAGCTTGTCTTGGAGATTTGAAATATGCTTCGTGCAACCCTGCTTGCACTGACCGTGGTCGGTGCATTTTCCGCGGCAGCCCATGCAACGGGCTTGAAAGCCACTCAGTCCGTCGAAGTCGCGACGGTCTCCGTGGCCGCGGATGGAACCGAAACCATCACATATAGCCCTGCGACAGAGGTCGAGCCTGGCGAGCGCGTGCGCTATACTTTGACCTATACCAATGAAGGCGCGTCCCCGGCGGAGGATGTTAGTTTGGTCATGCCTGTGCCAACTGAAGTCACATATCTGGAAGGGTCTATCGATGGCCCTGTCAGCACGGTGACTTATTCTGCCGATAATGGCGAAAGTTTCATGGCGCGCGAGGCGCTGCTCGTCGTCACAGAAGACACAACACGTTTGGCGGTGCCTGAGGATATCACCCACATCAAATGGGCATTCAATGATGAAATCTCTGCCTACGAAACCGGTACGATCAGCTATAGCGCCGTCCTGAAATAGGCGGGCGTCGATCCAGATGAAGACCCCGGGGCGAGGATCGCTCCGGGGTTTTTTCTTGGGTTTTATGCGTAATAGTTCAGTCTCAGGCCCGGCTCTGGCCAGCGACATTTTGCAAGTTTTCCCGTACCTGACAGCGTCACCCAGGCTGCTTTCATATCCGCGCCGCCAAAACAGATATTGGTCACAAACGGGTCGGGGAATGCAATATGCGTGTGCGTTCCGTCTGGCGAAATAGAGGTGATTCCGCCATTCAGAATGGTCGCGATGCAAATCGTTCCCGAAGCGGCGACCGCTAGGCTATCAAAATATTGAAGCGCTGGCATGGTTGCGACAACGCGGCCTTGATTGAACGGGCTGGCGCGCACAATCTTTCCCGGCGCTTCCAGATCAAATGCCCAGAGCCGCGCGGTCATCGTATCAGCCATGTAAACCGTCCGCTCATCCGGGGACAAACCGACCCCATTTGGCGATGTGTGGTGATGATCAAGCTCGACTGCTTCAGTCGCACCCTGAGCTAGGAAAAACAGGCCGCCAAAGTCGCGATGCCGCGGGTAGGTCTTGCCATGATCCGTGAAATAGAGATTGCCTTGCTTATCGAAGACCAAATCATTTGGGCCCTTTAATGGGTGACCTCCAACCGTATCGAGCACACGTTCGACTTTGCCGGTTGAAAGATCGATGCGCTCGATCCGTCCGCCAGAATAATCATCTGGGCAGTGTCCCGGGATCAGAAGACCATCGCGTTGATGGTATTTGAAACCGCCATTATTGCAGATCCAAAGCGCGCCATCGGGTCCGATCGCAGCGCCATTAGGGCCACCACCCGTTTCGGCGATCTTTTCAGTTTTGCCATCCCCCCAAACGCGTGTGATGCAGCCCTTGGCGATTTCAACCAAAATGATTGAGCCGTCTTCCAACCAGACTGGACCCTCTGGAAAGGCTAGACCTTCTGCGACAATTTCAAAATCCATCATAACCCTCCCGCATACTTGGCCTTACTGTGACTAGGAGGGCAGAGTTCGACAAGTCTTAGCGACGCCGGTCCAGTGTTCGGATCGTAAAATCATACTCGTTTTTCTCGTCCGCAAACACATCGCGTCGCGCGGTTTCTTCAAACGCCGCTTCGTCGAAATCTGGGAACATAGCGTCCCCTTCAAGCGTGGTGTTGACCTCTGTGACGTA
>CBDIHJ010000005.1:0-28245 GCA_965279045.1 Henriciella sp.
AAAACGTCTTGTAAGAACACGCCGTAGAGGACGAGAACACTGCCCGCGACGGTGGCAAATCCGGCGACCATAAGAATGAAGATTTCAGACCGTGTCATGCCTTTGAGATATGGCTTCACGAGCACAGGCGCTTCGGTCATGCCCATAAAGACATTGGCCGAAACCGCTAGCGACGTCGCACCGCCCAGGCCCATAAGCCGTCGAAAGATCGTAGCAAAGCCTTTGGTCACCCAGCGCAAAATATGCCAATGCCAAAGCATCGCAGACAGGGCCGCAACGACGATAATGAGCGGCAGAAGGTGCACCGCGAAAATCGGTCCAGGCTGCCCGGTAAACTCCTCCCAACCTGCTTGCGTGCCAAAGGTCGGTCCGAACACAAATTGCGTCCCATAAGCGGTCGCAGCGATCAGGCTATCCACAACGATATTGGCGGCGAACAGGGCCTCACGAATGATTGGGATGCCAAACAGGATAAGTGCGAAGGCAAACTGGATGCCCACGGCGCCAAGAACAATTTTCCACGGAAACGCTTTCTTGTTCTCGGACAGGCCCCAAGCAATCGCAAAGATCATAGCGATGCCGAGAAAAGCCCGCGCGTTATCCCAACCCCATTCCATAGGCAGATCCTCTTTGTTTCATCAGCCATATCGAGCCAGTTCCGTCTTGGAAAGCAGGCTCTTGCGCTTGACGCTAGGACATGTCACGCCTGCCCTTATGCTTCGCTATGTGATCTTGATTTGTGCAAGCTTGGCTTGGGCCGTGCTCCAAACTCAAGCCCAGGCCGAGCCGTCCGACCGTTATACCCGCGCCAAACTGCATCAGGACTTGTTTGAGAGTTATGCGTATCTGACCTCGGGCGAAGTCGACATCTATGTCATTGATTCGACCGCACAATTTGCAGGCCTGATGGGACGGGAGGACCTCCTCTCAAAGGTCTATGCGTTTTGGTTAGGGGACACGTGTATGGAGGTTTCGGATGCACCGCCGCTCGAAACCCTTCTAAAGGCCGCTGAAGACACGAAAATCGTAATCTTAAACGAAGCCCATATGATGCCTTTGCACCGAGCTGACGCGATAGGTCTGATCGCCGGGCTCGTCGACATGGGCTTCACACATTATGCTTATGAGAGCTTTTCGGACTCGATCATGTCCCGCGAAGGCGAGATCCTGACCGAGGATGTGTATTACTCGAATGACCCCATTCACGGCCGGTTGCTCACAAGCTTAAAAGCGGCGGGCGTAGAGCTGGTCGCTTATGAGTCTACTGGCCCAGATGGGCGCGAAGCGGCGCAAGCTCAGACTTTGATTGATCGCGTTTTTGCCGAGGATCCGGATGCCCGCCTGATCGTAGTTGCGGGCTGGGCGCACGTTTACGAACATATTGATGGCTTTGCCGGTCAGATGATGGCCCGGCGCCTGAAAGACATGAGCGGCATCGATCCCCTCACCATCCAACAGACCGGGTGTAGCCTACCTCAAGGCGCGTCTGCGGCTTTGGTGGGCGGATATGAAACCAATCGGGGCATGTCGAATGATGGTGCGACAGACATCTACCTGGCGCACGCGACGCTGAGTTTTACAGATCAACGTCCAAACTGGCGCCGCGCTCTAGGGGACGTGGATGTGCCCATTCCCGAGGCTTTGAAACTCGAAACCGAACCCGTTTTAATCGAAGCGCGTCGCCCGGGGAGCGCACCTGAAGCCATCGCCATGGATCGCGTGATGCGCGCGCCCGGTGAAACTCTGCCCTTGCTGCTCCCGCCTGGCGATTACGAGGTGTTTGGATGGACCCAATCAGGCCCGATCAATCCCGACCCGATTCTGATCACCGTGCCTTAAACGGTCTGCGGGTTAGCCCAGCTTACAAATACAGATTTTGTGACCATCCGGGTCGCGGAAGTATGCCCCATAAAAGGTTGGCATGCGCTGTCCGGGTTCGCCTTCACTGGCAGCCCCCAGTTCCATGGCTTTGGCGTAAACGCGATCAACCGTTTCGTTATCTGGCGCAGCAATGGCGGGCATGACGCCGTTTCCGCACGTGGCGTCGGCTTCATCATAGGGACCCCCAATCGCCAGCATGGGTTGGCCAGGCGCCGTGCCATAGAAATACAAGCGGCCATTATCAAAGAACCGCTTAGCACCGACTTCGCCGAGAACGGCATCGTAAAACTCTAGGGCTTTCTTGGTATCGTTTGATCCAAGTGTGACATAGGCCAGCATCGTGTCCTCCTAAACGCTAATCGAGCGCTAGCGACCACGCAATCTGACCTGTGACAAGAGGTAACGCAGCGTCGACGCTTGACGTTTACGTCAGCGGATGGTGCAAGGCGTTCGCACACGCACAATGCGTATAAGTTTTAGGAGACACACTCATGTCCATTCGCTTCGATGATCGCGTCGCAATCGTAACCGGCGCGGGCGGCGGCCTCGGCAAGCAACACGCGCTCGAATTGGCGCGGCGCGGCGCAAAAGTCGTCATCAACGACCTCGGTGGGTCGATGGACGGCACTGGCGGTAACTCAGAGGCGGCTGAGGCCGTGGTCGCTGAAATCAAAGCCATGGGCGGAGAAGCGATCGCAAACGGCTCTTCTGTGGCGGACGACGCAGGTGTCCAGAAGATGATCGATGACACAATGTCAGCATTTGGTCGGATCGACATCATCATCGCAAATGCAGGTATTCTGCGCGATAAATCATTCGCCAAAATGACCACCGAGGACATCAACCTGGTGCTCGATGTCCACCTTCGCGGCACGTTCAAGCCCGTTCACGCGGCTTGGAACATCATGAAAGAGCAAAATTATGGTCGCATCGTCGTGACGACGTCTTCGACGGGTCTATACGGCAATTTCGGCCAGGCCAACTATGGCGCAGGCAAGCTCGGCGTGGTCGGTATGATGAATACTTTGAAAATCGAAGGCGCCAAAAACGACATTAAAATCAACGCTGTTTGCCCGATTGCGGCGACCCGCATGACGGAAGGCCTAATGCCGCAAGCTATGCTGGACAACCTCAAGCCAGAATACGTCACTCCTGGCGTGATGAACCTGATTAAAGAAGATGCACCAACGGGCGTCATTCTATCGGCGGGCGCTGGTGCGTTCTCCATGGCGCAAATCGTTGAGACCAATGGTGCCTTCGTCGGACAGGGGGATGCGCTGACGGCGGAAGCGGTTGCCGCGAAATGGGATGAAATCACCGATACCAGCGTCCAAACCCACTTTGATTCAGGCGCTGGTCATGGCGCAAACATCTTCGCGCGCCTACAAGAGGCAGCCGCCAAAGCCTAATCGATTGGCACCCAACAAATATTTTTGAGAAACCGGCGGGGCCCTATAGCCTCGCCGGTCTTTCTTTTCTAAAACGACGCGTTAGATGGGCCTCAAGGGGGAGTGCCAATGCGCGTACTTGTATTATCAGCATGTTTGGCCGTGCTCGCGGCCTGTGGGAGCGAAGAAGCCGCTCCCGTCGACACGGTCGAGACGCCAGAAACGGTCGAGACAGTTTCTGAAGAACCCCCTGCCCCGGTAATCGACCCAACGGGTGAAGCGTGTGGCGGGATAGCTGGCGTGATGTGCCCGGAGGGGTTTTACTGCAAACAAGAGGCTGGCGCGTGCCTTGAAGTGCTTGATGGCGCGGGAACGTGCCAACCTAAACCGGAAATCTGCACCCGCGAGTATCAACCCGTATGCGGATGTGATGGCCAAACGTACGGCAATGCCTGCGATGCGGCTGCGGCTGGTGCCAGTATTGCGATTGACGGCGAATGCGACACGCCAAATATGGATTAAACCTAGAGCGTCAGAGCATTGTTTTCTGACAATAATGCCAAACGATCAGGCATTTGCTCATCGATCACATCGCGCGTTTTGCTCACCGTGCGCAAAATCTGTGGACCTTTGCTGGACTCGATGGGGGTAACGAGCAATCCGTCTTTGTCCAATTGTTCGATCAAGACGGCCGGAATGGTTTTGACCGCTCCCATCAAGACGATGCGATCGAAGGGACCGTGCTGCGAAAGACCGGAGAGACCATTTCCGTGGCGAATCGTGACGTTCTTGACGCCAAGGGCTTCAAGACGCTCTCGAGACTGCTCGACCAATCGTTCATAGCGCTCAACGCCGTAAACATGCCGACAAATCTGACTGAGCAAGGCGGACGTGTACCCGCTTCCTGAGCCAATCAATAGAACGCGCGCCTCCTTGCCCGGCGCGATCTGTAAGGCGCGCAACAGTTTCGCAGTCACGACGGGGCGCGGAATGCTCTGTCCGCATGGGATGGGTAAGGCGCTATCTTCCGCGGCAATCTCTTGAAGCTCGCCGGATACGAAAGCGCCTCTATCGACAGTTTCTAGCGCGGTGAGCACCCCGTCATCTGTAATGCCCTGACGCCGCAGCGAGAGGACGAGGCGCGCGGCGCGCAAGGGATCGGGAATCAAGCCTGCCATGTGTCTCGCATCTCAGCGAGAAACGCCTCATGCGTCAAATCCACATGTAAGGGAGATACAGAAATGTAACCCTCATAGATCGCCCGCAAATCCGTGCCCTCATCAGGGTTTGACAGCTTTCCGCGATACCCAATCCAGTAATACGCGTTCCCCCGCAGGTCTTCTCGGGCTTCTGTCCGAATGATTCGTTCATCTCTAAAGCCCTGACGGGTAAAACGTACGCCTTTGACATCATCCGGTGCACGATCGGGGAAGTTGATGTTCACGACGAGATCATTGGGCCAGCCCTTCTCAATGATCGGACGTAACACTTTCGCGCCCCAGGCTGTCGGCGTTTCCCATGGGCAGGAATGAGGGTTTTGAAAACCGCGAGATTGACTAAGCGCAATACTTGGGACGCCATGTTGCATGCCGAACAGCGCTGCTGCGATCGTTCCTGAAAACGTCGTATCCTCCGCAATATTCTGCCCGGCATTTACCCCTGAGAGGATGAGATCCGGACGCTCCGGCATCAATTCGTCCAGCGCCAGCAAGACGCAGTCACTCGGTGTTCCATTGACAGCATAGCGTTGCGGCGCGGTTTCACGCACACGAACAAATTCGGTCAGGGAGATCGCCCTACCCTTACCCGATTGCTCAAGCTCAGGCGCGACAATCCAAATATCATCGGTCAGCTCCCGCGCAATGTGCTCCAAGACCTCGAGGCCCGGAGCGTTGATCCCGTCATCATTGGTCAAAAGGATCTTCATTTAGCGGCTCCATTAAATGACAGGCCCAAATAAGCGAAGCCCGCGAGCGCCGATCCATAAACGGTGATCGTTTCGATCGGCGGTATGAATGTGTAATGCTCATGGCCCGACAGCAAAAAGTGAGCAGTCGCATGGGCGATCGCAGCGACCGAAAACACTCGCCCGGCCAATTCTTTCCAGGACGCCACGAAGACAGCCCAAAACACCCCGACATACAGCGGAATATGAAGCAGAACGAACGTCTCGCGCGCGGCGGTCTCGTCCATGCCGCTCAAAACCGGCAATAATCGCCATTCAGCGTGTGTCATAGCATCCATTTCGTGCACGGTGAGCAGCGACACCGCCAAGATCAGGCTCAGATTGAGCCAGGTTTTCAAGTGATTGTCTCCAATCCACCCATATAAGGCCGCAAAACCTCTGGCACGGTGATGGAACCGTCTTCGTTCTGATAGTTCTCCAGTACCGCCACCAGCGTTCGCCCGACCGCGAGGCCCGAGCCATTCAGCGTATGCACGAATTCTGGCTTTGGCTTCGGATTGCCTTCGCTTGGCGTCGGCCGCCAACGCGCGCTCATTCGGCGAGCTTGGAAGTCACCGCAATAAGAGCAGGAACTGATCTCACGATACGTGTTTTGGCTCGGCAACCAGACTTCCAAATCGTAAGTCTTGCGTGCGCCAAAGCCCATATCCCCGGTGCAGAGCAACATCCGCCGATAAGGCAGGTCGAGGGCCTCTAAGAGACCTTCGGCACACTTGGTCATCCGCTCCAACTCGGCCAAACCTTCTTCCTCATCGCGAACGATAGAGACCATCTCAACTTTATTGAACTGGTGCAGTCGGATCATGCCCTTCGTGTCCCGCCCGGCACTGCCGGCTTCAGAGCGGAAACAAGGCGTGTGACCGGTCATGCGGATCGGCAATTGATCGGCGCTTAGGATTTGCTCACGGAC
Organism: Henriciella sp.; assembly: GCA_965279045.1. Taxonomy (GTDB): domain Bacteria; phylum Pseudomonadota; class Alphaproteobacteria; order Caulobacterales; family Hyphomonadaceae; genus Henriciella. Next base: position 6,146 of record CBDIHJ010000005.1, read on the forward strand.
GAGATTGGTGAGCGAGATTTCCGAGGTCGCGATCAGCCAATGTCCACTGGTCGTCTCAAATGACTCTTCTCCAAATTTTGGCAGCTGTCCGGTCCCAACCATGGCTTCAGGGCGAACCAGCAAAGGCGGATTGATTTCCTCATATCCGTTTTCGCCGGTCTGCGTATCGAGCATGAAAGTCGCCAGCGCGCGCTCTAGACGCGCCAACTTGCCGCGCAGCGCCACAAAGCGCGCGCCGCTCATCGCCGCAGCGGCTTCAAAATCCATCAAGGATTGGCCGATATCGTTTTTCAGGGCCGCCCCAAGATCGGCATGATCAGAGACCGAATTTTGTCCCCCGAGCCGCGCATTTGGGTCGCCCCATTTGTGTTGCTCGATATTGCCATCTTCGTCTTCGCCCTCCGGCACATCCGGCATCGGGATGTTCGGCGTACCGAGGAGCAATTTATCCAACTCTTCGCGGGCTGCAGCTTCTTGTTCGCCCGCCGCTTCGATGACGTCTTTCGCCTCCGCGACCTCGGCGCGAAGCTTTTCAAAAAGAGCCTCGTCGCCGCTCGCTTTAGCTTTACCGATCTCTTTCGACTTCGCGTTGCGTGCGGCTTCAGCCTCTTGTTTGTCAGAGACCGCTTGGCGAACGGCGGCATCGTGATCCAGCATATGCCCGACAACATCGCCGAGCCCTTTTTGCTTACGCTCAAACGCAGCGCGGAAAGCCTCGGGATTTTCACGAATGGCGCGGATATCGAACATGGGCTCGCCTCAACTGATAGACGCTGACGCTCCTACGCCGCAAAGCTGGATTCGTCCACTGGGAAAGGCCGCTAAATAGGCCGGCGAGTGCCTCATCCTGAGCGAAGTCGAAGGACGAGGCGCGACGGATCATACGTGCAACCCGGCCATCGTCCTTCGACTTCGCTCAGGGATGAGGGCCTGACGTCTATGCCTATCCTTCTTTAAGCTGAGGAGCCAAGCGGATGTGCAGTTCACGCAACTGCTCGTCGCGGACCGGGCTTGGCGCCTGCATCATTAGATCGCGCGCTTGCTGGTTCATTGGGAACAGCGTCACGTCGCGAATATTATCAGCATCGGCAAGCAGCATCACAATCCGATCGACGCCAGGCGCGATCCCACCATGCGGCGGTGCGCCATAGCGGAAGGCATTCAGCATGCCGCCAAATTCGGCTTCCACGACTTCGGGGCCATAGCCCGCCTTCTCAAACGCTTTGAGCATGATGTCTGGCCGATGGTTCCGGATCGCCCCAGAGGAGAGCTCGTAGCCATTGCAAACAATGTCATACTGGTAGGCGGTGAGCGCCAACAAGTCTTCGTCCGTCTCAGCCGCTTCAAGCGCTTCCAAGCCGCCTTGGGGCATCGAGAAGGGATTATGCGAGAAATCGACCTTCTTATTGTCTTCGTCCCACTCATACATTGGGAAATCGACAATCCAGCACAGGCGGAAAACGCCTTGCTCGATGAGATCAAGCTCTTGGCCGACTTTCGTCCGAGCGGCACCTGCGAGCTTGTAGGCATCGGCTTTCTTGCCCGCCGAGAAGAAAATCCCGTCGCCATCGCCAAGACCGGTCTGCTCCAGGAAGGCTTTAAGATGATCGGCGTCGAAATTCTTGAGGACCGGATCCTGGCTGACCACAACGCCATCCTCACCGGCTTTCAAACGCGCATAGCCAAGACCAGGCGCTTGCATCTCTTTCTTCGCCCATTTGTCCATGTCATCGAAGAATTTGCGCGACTGCGTTTCGGTCGCTTTCGGCGCTGGCACCGCGATCACGCGGCCGCCGCCTTTGATGATCTTGGCGAAGATGGAGAAGCCGGTCTTGCTATCATCCTCGAAGAAATCCGTGACATCGACCAGCTCAATCGGGTTGCGCAGGTCTGGCTTGTCTGAGCCGTATTTCGACATGGCTTCAGCATAAGGAATCCGCGGGAATGGTCCATCTGGAACCGTCCGGCCTTTGCCTTTCCAGTCTGCGAACTCTTCAAATACGCCGCGCATGACAGGCTCAATCGCTTGGAAGACGTCTTCCTGGGTGACAAAGCTCATTTCGACATCGAGCTGATAGAATTCTCCGGGCGACCGGTCGGCGCGGGCGTCTTCGTCCCGGAAACAGGCCGCGATTTGGAAATAGCGATCAAAGCCAGAGACCATTAGCAGCTGCTTGAACTGCTGCGGTGCCTGCGGCAGCGCGTAAAACTGACCGGGATGCAACCGCGACGGCACCAGGAAATCGCGCGCACCTTCCGGAGAAGAGGCGGTCAGGATCGGCGTTTGGTATTCGGTAAAACCCTGCCCCACCATACGCTGACGGATCGAGGCAATGACCTCCGCGCGCAGGATCATGTTGGCGTGAAGGGTTTCCCGGCGCAGGTCCAAATAACGGTGCTTGAGACGGATATCCTCCGGATAATCGGGCTCGCCAAAGACCGGCAGCGGCAGTTCAGCCGCTTCCGATTGCACGGACGCCTCTTTCACTCGGATTTCCACCTCACCGGTGCCAAGGTTGGGATTCACGAGGTCGGCGTCGCGCGCGAGAACCTCACCCTCGATTGTAATGACGCTTTCAGTGCGTAGACGTTCAACGACCGCAAAGGCCGGAAAATCGGGGTCAAAGACACATTGGGTCAATCCATAATGATCGCGCAGGTCGATGAACATGACTCCGCCATGATCTCGGCGGCGGTGCAACCAGCCTGAGAGCTTTACGGTTTCACCGACATGAGACTTGCGAAGTTCACCGCAAGTATGGCTGCGATAGGCGTGCATAATGGGCTCCGTTTGGGAGAGAAATAAAGGCGGCTTTTGGCGTCGGACCGACGCGAAAGTCAAGTGCTCCCGTCACTTCGCAGATTGGTCACTCCAATTAACGGGTTTTTCAGGCCTGCCATTCTAAGTTGCGGTATGACGATTCCCTCCGCTGCGCCTGAAGAATCCATGGAAGTGCCGCCGATCAAGCGCAATCGCGCGGAAGGGGTGGTGATCGAATGTAACGGCACCGAGGCCAAAATTTCCACCGAGGCCGGGCAAACTGACGCTGCAGATGATTATTGGGCGGTCGGTCAGCTCATCTCGATCCAAGTCGGAAAGCACCGCGTGGTTGGCCTCCTTTATAAGGTCGAAAATGACGATTCCGAGTGGCGTACGGATGGCAAGAACTCGATCACCCTTCATGTTGAATTGTCGGGCGAAGTTCGCCCGGATGATCAACGCGGTTTTGTATTCTCGGGCGGGATCACGCAATATCCGTATATCGGCGCCGTCGCGCATCGCATTCGCAAGCAAGACTTGGTGACCATCTATCGCTCGAGCGATCCAACCGCGATCACGATTGGCAGCTTGAGCCAAGCACAGGACATTCCAGCGGTCGTTTCGATTGACGCCCTCCTGTCTCGCCACTTCGCCGTGGTCGGCACGACCGGTACGGGTAAATCGACCGCCGTCACACTGATCCTGCATCTCATTGCGAAGCATAAGCTTAACCAACGCATTTTGATCCTCGACCCGCACAATGAATATACGAGTGCGTTTGGCCTAAAAGCCAACACGATCACAGCCGATACGCTCGACCTGCCCTTCTGGTTGCTCAATTTGGAAGAATTTCAGCAAGTGGTGTTCCGCGGGCGTATTGGGTCTCAGGAAGAAATCGATGCGCTTCGAGAGTTCATTCCCAAAGCTAAGGCGTTGTACAAATATGGCGGACAGACCAGTGTTCGCCGTAAAGGTGGTAATGGAGCCTCCCTCACGGCTGATACGCCGGTCCCTTATCGATTTGCCGACTTGTTGCATTTGCTCGACGAAGAGATCGGATCCCTGGACGGCGCCCTGCGCCGACTCACGCTCCGGCATTTAAAAGCGCGTTTGGAAGCGGTGGTGAACGACCCCCGTTTTGCCTTTATGTTCGGATCCCACGATGCCACCGACCGGATCGAGGATGTGCTCGGGAATATTTATCGCGTCCCCATGGACAATAAGCCGATCACCGTTTTTCAGATGTCCGGTATTCCGTCAGAGGTTGTGAACTCTGTCGCGTCGGTGCTGTGTCGTCTGGCTTTTGATATTGCGCTCGCCAGTAAGTCTAAGGTCAAAACCCTCGTCGTTTGTGAAGAAGCACACCGTTACATTCCCGCCGACCCAAGCAGTGCCTTCGCGCCTACCCGAGAAGCCATCGCACGGATTGCGAAGGAGGGACGGAAATATGGGGTCTCGCTGGCGATCATTACACAACGACCCAACGAACTCGATCCGACGATCTTATCTCAGTGCAATACGATTTTCTCGCTACGGCTCGGCAATGATGAGGACCAGGACGTGATGCGCAAAGCCATCGCAACCGGCTCTCGATCAACGGTCGCATTCCTATCATCACTAGCGGATCGGGAGTGTATCGCCTTCGGGAGTGCGGTTTCGACCCCGATGCGGATGCGATTCCGCACGCTCGCCGCGAGCGCTCGCCCATCAAGCCAGCACTCAGATGATGGCAACAATGTCCAAGCTGCAGCGCGCACCAACCTGTCTGATATTGTTTCAGGACTGCGAGGCTCTTCCGCTGATGATGATGCCGATGATGCGGACGAGTGGATCGTGGGGTCCGTCCCGTCCGCGGATGCTTATCCTGCGCCTGAGCAAGTCGAGCTTCCATCCGAAACAAGTTTGAAACGCCGATCGCTGCTGAAACGCAAATCTGGGTAATCCAATCGTATTTGCAGATATGCACTCGCCTTTCCGGGCGGCTTGATTTAGGGCCACTCGCATGACTCGAGAGCCGCTCATTCCCATCACAGAACAAGAAGAATTGGCTGCCGCCTGCGAACGCTTGGCGCAAGGTTCATTTCTCTGCGTCGATACAGAATTCCATCGTGAAACAACTTATTGGCCCGAGCTGTGTTTGATCCAAGCTTCTTGCGAGGGATATGAAGTCATCATCGACCCGATGGCGGATGACTTGGATATCGGACCGTTCCTACAATTGCTTGCAGACGAGTCTCGCCCGAAAGTGTTCCATGCGGCGCGCCAAGATATCGAGATTTTCAATCGTCTTCTGGGACACCCACCCGCTCCGATCTTCGATACTCAAGTCGCAGCCATGGCTTTGGGGATCGGGATTCTATCTCTTATGACAATCTGATCCAACGCGTTTTGAAACGTCGGATTGATAAGTCGAGCCAGTTTACAGATTGGAAGCGCCGCCCCCTGACCGAAAAGCAATTGGTTTATGCCTTGGGCGATGTCACGCATTTGCGCGACGCATATCTCAAGATCATGGATCGTTTGACGCAAATGGATCGTATGAGCTGGGCGGAAGCCGAAATGGCCGAACTCGCTAATCCCGAGATCTACGACACTTCGCCCGTCAACGCTTGGAAGCGCTTGAAAATGCGCAAGCCCAATAAGGAATATGCGGCCGTGTTCGCAGCAGTGGCTGCGTGGCGGGAAGATAAAGCCCAAACCATCAACAAACCTCGACGGCGGATCCTTAAAGACGATGCGATTCAAGAAATCGCTGACCAAAAACCGCAATCCGAGAAAGCCTTTGAACGCCTCCGCGCGGTGCCAAAGGGGTTCATACGCTCGAAATACGCGGAAGGCTTGATGGATGCGGTGTACGCGGCAATGTCTGACCCGGGCGCACACGCCCCGAAGCTGCCGAAACGACAACACAATCCGGAAATGCCCGCCGGGGCGCCGGAAATGCTGAAAGTGCTTTTGAAGGCTGTCAGCGATGAAGCCAATGTCGTCCCGCGCCTGATCGCCAACGCTGCCGACGTGGAGAAACTCGCACGCGGAGAAACGTCTGACGATATCGCAGCCCTCAGAGGGTGGCGCTATGACTTGTTTGGCAAAAAAGCTTTAGCCTTGCTATCTGGCAAGCTCGCTTTGTCCTTTGAAAACGGGCAAGTGCGCTTGTTCGAACTCTGATCTATTCGATGACCAATTGGGCCTCGCGCTTCATCAATCCGGCGAGTTGACCCAATCGTCGTTCCACAGTCTCAGACACCAGGTCTCCGTGATTGCCATCAACGCGTAGGGTGAGGGCACTGGCCCCCTCTTTTAGCCGGGCCGTCGCCAAAATTGGACCGGACCGGCCCGAATAGACGGCTCCGAGCCGCATCGCCGTCCCTAGAACTTTCGCTCGGCGTTTTGAAGAGAGCGAGATCAATCGCGCATATTGCGGATCCTCTCGAAACTTGAACGTATAACGCGAGGCAGCGGCATAAGCTGCGAACAAGCGCTCTGTATGGCTCAAAGCCGGCAATGGCGCGCGAAGGATCTGCTCGAACACAAGTTGTGCGCGATGATCTGGGTGCATCCGGGCGCCAGCATCGGCCATCAAACAGATCGCTCGCAGCAAAGCTTCCTTCTGCTTGAACTGCGCCGAAATGGGATGAATGAAGCTATACAGCTCGCGGCCAAACAGTTCGCTTTGTGGCGAAGAGCGCAAAAACAGGGGCACAGCATCAAGCAGCGCCGCCGCGCCATTCACCGGAAGCCCTTCTGCGGCAACGCCATCCCTCAATCCAAAGGACGAAATCACAACTTTTTCGATTCCCAATTGGGTCATCAAGGTGCTGAGCAAGAGCGCCGCATGCGGCAGCGTCTCAAATCGCCGTTTGGACACCCCATTGATTTGCTCTTTCGTCAATTTGTCCGACTGCGCCAGTTCTGCCGCTTCGATGACGCTTTCAACATCATCAATGGTCATCTTGTACCCGTGTGCAACGCGGAGCGGATAGTTTTGTAGCATCATGTGAACCGCCGCGACGTTCCGCCAGGCGCCGCCGACCGCATAGAGCCGCTTCGGCGTGGATTCGGTCGTCAACTTGCCTTGCTGCAGGATCTTTCGAATCACTTTGCGCCGTTTATCGTACGTAAGTACGATATCTTCAGAGCGCGCTAGGGGTCCCAGCAGAAAGGATTCGCCCGTTGCGTTTTGTTTGACAGGACGCAATTCCATACTCGTCCCGCCCAGATCCGCGATCAGGCCGCGTGGGTCTATGAAGCCCGCCTCAACCCCCAGCGCAGATAAGCGCCCTTCATCGGCGCCGCTGAGGACCTTTATCTTAACCCCCAATATCTCTTCCGCGCGGGCTTTGAAGCTCGGACCATCTTTGGCCTCGCGGACCGCAGCGGTCGCAACCGCGCGAATGTCCGAGATGCTTAAACTAGACGTGATCGCGCGAAATCTGTGAAAAGTCTTAAACGCGAGCACAGTGCCAGATTTCGAAAGGTGCCCCGTCTGCGCGAGATCGCGGCCCAACCCTGCCATGGTCTTTTCATTGAAATAGGGAATCAGTGCCGATCCAACCTGTTCGTAAATGACCATTCGGCAGGAATTAGAACCAATGTCGATGACCGCGGTTTTGCGCGTCGCCTTCATTTCGATTTGCGCTCACGCTTGCGGGGGGCCAGCCGCGGCGGTTCGCTGACGACGAGGGCACTGCCTCGACCCGACAAGCTCGGATTGTCCATGAAGTATTGGTGCGCGCTGAACCCGCCCTCGCTGCTGATTTTATTCCGCGCATAAGATCCGTCTGGCAACATATCCCAGCTTTGTTCATCATCGTTGAGATTCGCAACCATGATTTGATTGAGCACCTGTCGATGAACCGTCGGCACTTCAATCGGAACCAACGCTTCGACGCGGCGCTTCAAGTTGCGATCCATCCAATCAGCGGAAGACATATAGACTTTGGCTTGTTCTGAGGGCAGCGTTTCACCATTGGCAAAACAGACTATTCGCGAATGCTCCAGAAAGCGTCCAATCAAGCTCTTGATTTGGATCGTTTCTGACAGGCCAGGCACGCCAGGGCGCAAACAGCAAATCCCGCGGACAATCATCCGGATCGGAACGCCAGCTTGGCTCGCCGAATACAGTGCGTCGATAATATCCTTATCCACGAGAGAATTCATCTTCGCCCAAATACCGCTCGGCTTTCCCGCTTTAGCAGCCTTTTCTTCCCGCTGGATCTGCTCGATCAGATAGTGCTCCATGGCGAAAGGCGACATCACAATTTTTTCGAGCTCGGGCCCCTCTTCTGGCGGCTCACGATAGGCCGTGATGTAGTTGAACAAGCGCCCGGCATCTCGGCCCATGACCGGGTCGGCCGTGAACAAGGCGAGATCAGTATAGATCTTAGCCGTGACGGGATGGTAATTCCCTGTACCGAAATGCGTATACGTTCTCAGACCGTCCGCCTCGCGGCGAACGATGAGCGACACTTTCGCGTGCGTTTTGTAATCGATGAAGCCGTAAACGACTTGCACCCCTGCACGCTCCAAATCGCGAGCCAATCTTAGATTGGTTTCTTCATCAAACCGCGCCTTGATCTCCACCAAGGCCGTCACGTTTTTCCCTTCTTCGGCTGCTTCGATCAGCGCCGTCACGATGGGCGAATTCAAAGTCGTTCGATAAAGGGTTTGCTTGATCGCAATCACGTTCGGATCACGCGCAGCTTGGCGAATGAACTGAACCACCACGTCAAATGACTCATAGGGGTGGTGCACCAGGATATCTTTGGCTCGGATCGCTTCAAAACAGTCCCCACCCATCTCCCGAATTCGCTCGGGAAACCGTGGTTCGAAGGGTTCGAACAGCAATTCGGGACGATCATTGATAATCAAGCCCGAGAGGTCCTTCATCCCAAGTAAACCATCGATCAGAGTGACGTCGCGCGCCTCTGCTCCGATTTCTCGCGCTACGAATTCTCGAAGGGCTTCTGGTCCATCTGAATCCAGGTGAATCCGTACGATTCTGCCTCGGCGGCGTTGTTTAAGCAGGATCTCAAATTCGGTGATGAGGTCCTCAGCTTCTTCTTCAATCTCGATATCGCTGTCGCGGACGATCCGGAACACGCAATGCCCGCTTGATTTAAAACCTGGGAAAAGCGATTTCTGGAAATGTGCGATGATGCGCTCAAGCGGAATAAAGCGTAGCAGGCCGGATTTGCGATCTGGAAGCCGGACAAATCGCGACGAGAATGCCGGCATTGGCACCAAGCCGACCATCGACTCCCCTGCCCCTTTTTCGGGAGACAATTGAAACGCAACCGCGAAGCCCAGATTTGGAATAAACGGAAATGGATGCGCCGGATCGACCGCCTGCGGCGTCAAAATTGGAAAAATTTGCGTTTCAAACCGCTCTTGCAGCCAGGTCATATCCGATCGTTTGAGGTCTGAAATCGACAAGACTTCGATGTGCTCGGCGCTCAGCTTCTCCCGTAAGGTGCCCCAGCATGCTTGTTGGTCTTGCATCAAAGCTTCGACCGACGCCTCGATATCCCGAACTTGTTCTGCGGGTGTCCGCCCTTCAAGACTTTGCTTCTGAATCCCAGCGCGCACTTGTTCTCGAAGGCCCGCATACCGAACCATAAAGAACTCATCGAGGTTGTTGGCTGAAATCGATAAAAATCGCAGGCGCTCGAGCAAGGGGTGATTGGTGTTCCGGGCTTCCTCAAGAACGCGCTCATTGAACTTCAACCAAGACAGCTCGCGGTTAATGTAACGATCTGCCGCCGCTTCAGGCGGTTTTACTGCCGCGGTCATTTCGCTTGCCCCTTAGCCATGCGTTTCACCGTCTTCTTCCCCTAATATTTCCCGCGCCAACGGGATTGTTAAAGGCCGGTCCCCACTTGCCCCAGCAAGGATTTCTGCCGTCTTCTCGATCAGCGAGTAGTCCAGGCCCAGCCGCGTGACAAGATAGTCTTCAACGCTTTTAGGAAGTTCTAAATATGAGCGTAAAAAAGCGCGCTTCAGGCGGGCGCGCATAAGGTCTTCATCCGGGTTTGGGAGCGCCGCTAGAGGGGCGGCCCTGAGGCGCGATCGCAAATCAGGTGATTGAACTCGCCATTGCTCAGGCGCTGCGTGCGCCGCCAATAGAATGTGGGTTTCGTGTCTTTTGATCCCGCTCAACAACAATAATAAGGCCTCACCGTCTGAAAGCTGATCGACATCGTCCACGACGATATCTGTTTCAGTCAGGCGCTCGACATCCCCGAGCTCTAATGTGGCTAGTTCAGCGGCTGTCATAAACCGGGCGCTGCGGTCTTTTGCCCAGGCTTTTGCGAGGGTTGTGATCCCGCTGCCCGGTGGCCCAATTAGGGTACAGGCATGGTACGGCCATCGCTCAGGTTTACGAATGGCCGCGCAAACCGCGCGATTGGCAGCGGTGATTTCCATCTCCTCAAAGCTCAAATCGTGCTCTGGAAACCTTAATGGAATCTGCCGCGACGGCGCCATCTCTATTGGCTTTCGACGGGACGCCCGGCGCTGATGGCCGACGTCATCACCCATCCGATCGGCTCCGCGTTGATGACCACACCGCGATCTCGCAGATCTGAGGTCAAACGTTGACCATCGCCGGCGAATGCAAACGCCACGACAGCGCCATCTGTCGAGATGGCTCGGGTTTTGAAATTCGACACGAGCGGCGATTGAGCTAAGGCGCTTCGAAGCGTAATCCACTCCGCCAATGAGGTGTATTTGACCGTTGCCTCAATCAGCGTTCGCGATGTGTCACGGATGATCGAATTTTGTTTCCAGTCATCATTCAACCGAACTGCGACGGCCTCAATCGCTTCTGAGAGTGTCGCGGCGCGGCGCGAGACGCCGATCCGCCGTGGTCCGGACGGCGTGACGGAGACCAGATCGACCCGATACCCGCCTTCTGCACCTCGGAGATTTGCGAAGATCGCGCGTTGTGCCCCGTAGAGGGCAAGCTCATCCTGCAGCACATCCCAAGGCATTTCTGCGTTATATCCAGCGCTGCGGCTAATGATCAGCGGCACCAAGCTGCCCGCTGGTGGTTGTTCCCAAGCCAAGTTCCAAGCCAGATCCATATCGTTTGAGGCCGTTGTGAAGAGCACGGCGCCTGGCGCAAGGCTATCTGTAAAAGGCAAGCCAACTTGATTGAGGCGGGTACGAACTTGAGCCGGATTAAACACGACAGCCAATTGCCCACGATAGCGCCCTGCTCCAGCGACTTCCTGTTCCACATCGACCGCGGCTGCCGCCACATCTGCAAACTGTTGATCCAAAATCAAATCAGAAGCGGCGATACGGTCCTCTGGTAAAGTCAGGCGTTCGATAAGGCGTTGGATGCCGATCAATTTCGCTGCAGCAAAGGCTTGTTGTTGGGCTTCGGCGACCGTCGGCGCGCGCTCATCTACCTCGATACCGCTGACTGTGTAGACATCGCGGCTCTGCGCCTCTGCGCTAATGGTGAAGGTCGTCACAAGTGCGAATGCCAACAAGACAATACGAATCATATTTTGGGCCTCTTAACTTCGCGCTTTCATATCAAGTGTGGACACGCTCGTGAACCGTAGAAGCGCGCTGGTCAGCAGAGTGTGCACATGCTATCGCGCGCAGCCATGACAACGCACTCCTCTGATTCTCTGTCTTATCGCGACGCTGGTGTCGACATTGAGGCAGGCGACAATTTGGTCAAAGCCATCGGCCCGTTGGCCAAAGCCACCCGCCGTGCTGGCGTAATGGGCGGATTAGGCGGTTTCGGCGCTTTATTCGACCTAAAAAAAGAAGGTTGGGAAGATCCTGTGCTGGTCTCTGGCACAGATGGCGTTGGCACCAAGCTGATGCTGGCTTTTGAAACCGGTCGCCATGACACAGTGGGCATCGATCTTGTCGCCATGTGCGCCAATGATGTGCTCGCTCAAGGCGCTGAGCCGCTGTTTTTTCTCGATTATTTTGCAACAGGAAAACTCGAGACAGGCGTTGCCGAAGCGGTGATCGCGGGCATTGCAGAAGGATGCAAGCAAGCCGGATGCGCTCTGATCGGGGGAGAGACGGCCGAAATGCCCGGCATGTATCCGCCAGGACATTATGATCTTGCGGGGTTTGTTGTAGGTGCGGTCGAGCGTACCTCTATCCTACCTCGCATGACAGAGATGAAGGCGGGCGACGTGCTGGTCGGTATTGCTTCATCAGGCCCGCATTCAAATGGATATTCGCTGATCCGAAAAGTCGTCGAACGCGCCGGGCTCTCGTATGAGGACGCCGCGCCGTTCTCGAACGATCAATCCTTAGGAGATGCACTCCTCACCCCGACACGGCTCTATTCGCACGCCGCGCTTCCACTGATCAAATCTGGTCAAGTTAAAGGGCTCGCGCACATTACAGGGGGCGGTCTGACTGAGAACACGCCGCGCATGTGCCCTGAGCATCTGACCCCCCGGATTGATCGCAACGCTTGGATCCCGCCCTCCGTCTATGATTGGCTTCAAGACGTCGGGAAGATCGAAACGAACGAAATGCATCGGACCTTCAATATGGGCATCGGCATGGTCTTCTCCGTTGCGCCCGGCGAAGTCGATGCGGTCATCAGCGATCTGAAAGAGCGCGGAGAAACGCCGGTTATCCTCGGGGACTTGGTTGACGCATGACGCGGTTGAAGACCGCCATTCTCATCTCTGGGCGCGGGTCGAATATGCGCGCGATCTTAGCCGCCGCAAAAGCCTCAGACTATCCAGCTGCCCCCACTTTGGTGCTCTCCAACCGGCCGGCTGCTGAGGGACTCACGCATGCGGCCGAGCACGGCATCGCGACCGCCGCAATAGATCACAAGCCGTTTGGCAAAGATCGCGAGGCATTCGAGCGCGCCATGCAAAACGTTTTGCTGACCCATGAGATCGAGATGATCGTCTTGGCAGGTTTTATGCGCATTCTGACGCCTTGGTTTGTGGGCCGCTGGACTGGACGAATGATCAATATCCACCCGTCTCTCTTACCCAAGTATCCAGGCTTGAACACGCATCAACGCGCAATAGATGCCGGCGATGCAGAGGCGGGCTGCTCAGTTCATTGGGTGACTGAAGGTGTTGATCAAGGCGATGTGATCGCACAAGCCCGCGTCACTATCAGACCAGATGACACTGCCGAAACGCTGGCCGCCCGAATTCTCCCTGAAGAGCATAAGCTTTATCCGGAAGCGGTGCGTCGCGCAGCCGATCAAATCATGCAGCGATCTCAACCCGCAGTTTGAAGATTTCGTCGAACAAGAGCTGATTGAGCTCTGATTTTGCTTCGAGCCACTCAGAATTAAACTCGCTCAGCAGATCCGTCACTGAGACCATTCCCACAGCGCGTTGCTGCGAACCCAACTCATCACTCCAAAACCCCATAATCCATTCGCCGAAATCGGGCTCGAAAATTCGCTCTTCACGAATGATCTCGCAGGCGGAGTGACGAGGATCTGCAACAATGCGTGCAAAGGTTCTATCAACCGACGTTTCCATGCCTTCGAGCACCTGCAGGAAACTCCCTCTAGAATAGACTAACAGCCCCGTCAGTCCGCTCCTTGCATTGTTGCGTCGGGAGGTCCGTAATAGCATCGCAAGATCTGATGCTGAGATCCACGGTTTTGCCCGGCTCTTATAAATTATCCGCTTCATGCGAGTGCGATTAGCTCAGACTAGTTTAAATATCGTAGATCATATAGAAAAATATGCATCGATTTCGCGACGCTCGCGCACAAATAAAAAAGAGCTGCCCTGAGGCAGCTCTTTTCATAATCACATTGATTTCAGACGTTTAGCCAACAATATCGGCTTCGCTGAAGAACTGAGCGATTTCAATCGCGGCGTTCTCATCGCTGTCGGATCCGTGCGCCGAGTTTTCGCCAATCGATTGAGCAAACAGTTTGCGGATTGTGCCATCGGCGGCTTCAGCTGGGTTTGTTGCGCCCATCACATCACGGTAACGAGCAACGGCATTCTCGCCTTCAAGCACTTGCACAACGACAGGCGCTGAGGTCATGAACTCAACCAATTCACCGAAAAATGGGCGCTCTTTGTGGACATCGTAGAAGCGCTCGGCTTGTGCTTGGGTCATCTGGATGCGGCGCTGAGCAATGATCCGCAAACCGCCCTCTTCAATCACTTTATTGATCGCACCAGTGAGGTTGCGCGCAGTCGCGTCGGGTTTGATGATCGAGAAAGTACGTGTGCCCGCCATGGGAGGCTCCTATTATGCTATCGGGGTGTTGGCGCGCCTATAGCGACGCCGAGGGCACTCGGCAACCGCTCCGTGCAGGCTGCCACCAATTCTTCATAACTGAATGTCATTCTGTTAGACTAGAAGATGGATTATGGAGGTCTGTCATGGTTGGTACGCTTAGAATGATGCTGGCATTCGCGGTCTTGATTGCCGCGGGCTATGGCATCTACTTCCTATGGACCGGAACACTGCCGCCCCACACATTAGAAGTCGCAGGAACCTACGCGATTATCACGTTGATCGTTTTCGTGATTACGCTCATTACCAAGCCAGCGGGTGAGAAGCATTAGCTAGTCCCGCACCCACGCGCGCACAGGTCCGAGATACCCCATCTCGATTTCCCAAGGCTCTGCCTCGGCTTGTCTGCGAAGCTCGACCAATAGCGGGTGCTCCCAAACCGCATCTGAATAGGCGAGCAAGGCTCCTTCTAAATCGTATCCGTAAGTTTTGAACCGTGTCACCACGGGGGCGTAGAACGCATCTGCAGCGCACCACGCCCCGAAGAGAAACGGTCCATCCGCTGCAAATCTCGCGCGGCACGTTTCCCAGATCGCACAGACGCGATCAATATCCCTAGCGAGATCACCAACCAATTCCGGTTGCGGAGACCTCGCGCGCACATTGACCGGCATTTGACTGCGCAACCCTATGAAGCCGGAATGCATCTCCGCGCAAACCGATCGCGCCAGCGCACGTTTCGATGAGTCTTTTGGCCAGACTTTACCCGCGTCAACCTGTTCCGCGATCCATTCTGTGATGGCGAGACTGTCTCGAATGATCAGATTTCCGTGAACCAGTACGGGGACCGTATGAAGTCCCGTTTGCGCGATCAGTTCAGCCTTTGTCTCGTCGAACCCGAGCGGCACGATCCGTTCCTGGAGGCCGAGGCCACTCGCCCGCGAGACCAAGGCTGCGCGAATGGACCAAGAGGAGTAATTCATATTGCCGAGAATGAGCTCAGTCATTTGCCTGCCTCTTTCCATCCTCGGCCGCTTTGCTGAAAATATCGGGCAGAAAGCCCCGCATCCTTGGCCGCTTTGAATTGGTCGCGCGCCTTTTGCCGGGTGGCGCCGTCGCCATCGTCGAACATTACCATGCAGCGTTCAAATTGAGCGTCCACGGGCAGATCGACGCCATCCATTAAGAGCGCGACCGCCGCGTGGTTTTGATTATCTGTCGACCCTGAGATGAGCACGGGTTGCGCCTCCGGCGCCAGACCTTCAGCCTCAGCTTGGCCGTGCGGCAAGAAGCTTTGATCATCATAGGTCCAAAGTGCCTCATCGAGAGCCGCGCGGCGCGCCGCATCCGGACTGATTGCCAACACTCGCCACCCACGTTCGAGGCACTTCTCGAGCAGTGGCCCCACAGCCCGTTCCAGCGTCGTGCGCTGGAGATGGTAAAACCACCATTCTGGCTTTGGGGCTTCACTCATAAATTAGGCTTCGTAATTGTCTGCAATCCAACGATCGAGGAGCCGTGGTCCAAACCCACTCGCCCAGCTCGGATCGGTCGGTGCTTTCTCGCCTTCTACCCAAGCCACCCCGGCAATATCGAGATGCGCCCAGGTTTGACCTTCGTTGATGAAACGCTGCAAGAATTGCGCGGCCGTGATTGATCCTGCGGCTCGCCCGCCAATATTGCGCATATCCGCAAACTTGGACTTGAGCTGTTTGTCATACTCAGGCCCCAGCGGCATCCGCCAAACACGTTCGCCTTCCGCTAAGCCGGCGGCGGTCAGCTGGTCGGCAAGATCGTCATTATTGGTGAACATGCCAGCATGGTGATGGCCGAGCCCGATCACAATCGCCCCGGTCAAAGTGGCCAAGTCGACGATCGCGGTCGGTTTGTAAGTCTCTTGCGCATACCAAAGCACGTCACACAGGACGAGACGTCCTTCTGCGTCTGTGTTCTGCACTTCGATCGTTTGCCCTGATGCAGATCTCAAAATGTCACCGGGTCGAATGGCATCGCCATCCGGCATGTTTTCGACGAGGCCGACAAGGCCGACCACATTGACTTTCGCTTTGCGCTTGGCCAGCGCCAGCATCGCGCCAACGACCGCAGCGGAGCCCCCCATATCACCGCGCATGTCTTCCATACCTGCGCCGGGTTTGAGTGAAATGCCGCCCGTGTCGAAGCAAACGCCTTTTCCAACCAAGGCGACTGGGGCTTCACCCGCCTTGCCGCCCATCCATCTCATGATGCCAAGCTTGGATTCTTTGACGCTGCCCTGCCCGACGCCGAGCATGGAGTTCATACCAAGTTTGGCGAGCTCTTTTTCGCCCAAAATCTCGATGTCGAGCCCATGTTCGGCCAGGGTCTCAATTTTTTTCCGCGTAACTGCCGGGATAAAGATCGTTTGGCGGCATGTTGACGAGATCGCGCGCGAGATAAGTCCCATCCGCGCCTGCATCCAGCGGTTTAAAAGCCGCGCGGGCCGCTTTCGTGTCTTCGGTGACGAAGGCAATTGAGGTCAGGCTCGGCTTATCTTCGTCTTTGGGTTTGGTGCGATACTCATCGAACCGGTAGGCGGCGAGCTTCGCGCCGAGGGCCATGCGCGCAGCATGTTCTGCATCATCGACGGTCAATGCGAGCGACTTAAATCCGCTATTGGCTTGGGCTTTGTAAACGCCGGCGCCGATCCGCTCGAGGGATCGGTCATTGCGCGCCTTGGCTTTCCCGCCACCGACCAAAAGCGCACGCTTCGCGCCGCTGCCCTTGGGGAGGACCACAAAAGCTTGCTGGCCTTCTTTTCCATCAAAGCGACCCGACTTCAGCGCTTCGGTCAACAAACCACCCGAATCTTCATCCAAGGCTTCTGCAGCTGAGGGTAATTTTCCGCCCTGATCGACAAGGAACCCAACAATGTCTGCCTTCGCCGTGTCCGTGAATGTAATTTTCATGCAACAACTCCATTTGAGCCGCAAAGTAAGCATCGACGCGCCGGGCGCAACTCGCTAGGCAAGAAAACAGACAGGAAAACAAACAATTTCATAGATGAACCACGTCCAGCGCTACCTCTTCAATCGCGTTTTGCGATCCGTATTGATCATTGTCGGTGGCTTAACGCTGCTGGCGATCCTTGCGCAGGGCTTGTCGCAAACCGAGATCATCGTTGAGAATCGCCAAGGCGCTTTGACCTTCTTCAAGATCGTCGCGCTTGGCGTCCCACAAATCGTAGCTTTGTTGATGCCTATGGCGATGTTTGTGGCGACGATTTGGGCGATGAACCGCCTGCATCGCGACAGCGAAATTGTCGTGGCTCAAGCCGCTGGCATGACCAGATGGCAAGTGTCTTCACCGATCATTCGCCTCGCCGTACTGGGCGCGGTCGTCCATCTCGGCGTCAATCTTTGGGTGCAACCTTCTGCCCAGCGTGAAATGCGCGCGACAATCAGTGAAGCGCGTGCGGATTTGGCTTCGTCCTTGGTGCGTCCGGGACAATTCACAACACCCGACGCCAACCTCACCGTTTTCGCCCGAGAACAACAAGGGGCCGATTTGATCGGCGTTCAAATCGCCGAGCGTGTCGGACAACCCGACGCGCGAGACTATTTGGCGGAGCGCGGTCGCTTCATCGAAGTCGATGGCCAGCCCGCCATCGTCATGTTCAATGGCCAGATCCATCAGCTCGACCAGAACGGCGCGCTGAACATTTTAGACTTTGAGCAATCCACGTTCGACTTAACGCCGTTTATGCAGGAAGACGGGACGCTGAACCTCAAAGCTTCCGACCGGTTCCTTCACGAGCTGCTCTTCATTGATCGCTCCAGCTATAATGAACGCCAAAACGAGGAGGAGTTTCTGGCTGAAGCCAATTCGCGTCTGTCATCCCCCTTGATCAGCATCGCCATGGCGATGATGGCCATCTTAGCTGTGGTGGGCGGCAATTTCAGCCGAAGGGGCTATGGACAAAGGATCGTTATTGCCTCAGCCGGCGCGCTCGTCTTAATCATCGTACAACTCTCTGTTCAATCCGCGAGCACGAGCGATCCGCTGATGAATATCTCACAGTGGATGGTTCCCATCATCGCCATCGCGATCCTGTCTTACGTCCTGTTCCAAAGTGGCAATCGGATCAAAGGAGCCCCGCGATCATGATGGGGACAAAGATCCAGCGATATATCTTCTCGCGTTGCCTCATCGCCCTCGGGCTCGTGCTAGGGATATTTGCGATTACGATTATGCTGGTCGATGTGGTCGAACAGTTAAGAACCGTCGGCAGCGATATTGAGCTCTCTCCGTTCACAGCTGTGCAGCTTTCACTCTTGAAGCTCCCGGGCCTGCTGGAAGAAACCCTTGCATTCGCGATCCTCGTGGCAGCGATGATCGCCTACAATCAATTGTCCAAAAGCTCCGAGCTCTCCGTCATTCGCGCGACCGGGCAATCGGCGTGGCAGTTTTTGGCCCCCGTCATGGTGATGGCGGCAGGTCTCGGGATCTTCGCGATGACGATCCTTAACCCGCTCGGCGCGCATTTATCTGAACGGTTTGAAACGACGCGTGCAAACCTGCTGATCGAAGGCGGGCAAGTGGCTGAGCGTGCCCGCGCCGATGTCTGGCTCCGCCAAGGCACCGATGACAGCCAAATTGTTATTCACGCCGCCTCTGTTGATAGCACTGGGCAAGTTTTCACAGACGTCCGCTTCTTAGAAGAAGGCCGCGTTTATGAAGGCGCACGCCCGACCTCACGGTTTCGGTTTATTCGTCGCATCGATGCTGAAACGGCGACAATCTCAGATGGCTTCTGGCAGCTGACAAACCTGGTCGAAAACACGCCGGGGACACCGCCCCAGGCCTTGGACAATCTGGCGATCGAGACAGATTTGGATCCGAACACTTTGCTGTCGCGGTTCACCTCACCCAACACGATCGGCTTTTGGAGCTTGCCGCAATTTATTGCGCAGACGGGCCGGGCTGGATTGGACACATCGCGCTTTACGATGCGGTGGTTTGGTCTCACGGCGCTCCCAATCCTTTATATGGCAATGGCATTGATCGGGGCGATCGTTTGTCTCCGATTGTCTCGCCTTGGCGGCACCAGCCGATTGATTGCCGTCGGTGCCGGCGCGGCTGTGGCACTTTTTTTCGTGACACAAATCGCCTCGAGTTTCGGATCAAGCGGCGCGATCCCCGCTGTGATCGCAGCTTGGTCCCCAGCCCTGTGTGCTTTGTTCATTTCGCTCACAGTCCTTGCGTATCAAGAAGACGGTTAATCATACTGGCATCTTGACAGAGGGCGCGGCCCCAACCACTTTCCGGCGCCTTGAAGCCCGGTCAGGAGCCGCCCTCCCATGAAAGTTGTTGTTGTTGAGTCCCCTGCAAAAGCAAAGACGATCAACAAATATCTCGGCAAAGATTATAAAGTGCTCGCCTCATACGGGCATATCCGAGACCTGCCCTCCAAAGACGGATCCGTAGATCCGGACAATGATTTTGAAATGGTCTGGCAGGCCGATTCAAAGAGTCAGGCGCGCATTCGAGAGATTGCTGAGGCGGTCAAATCCGGGGGCAAGCTGATCCTCGCCACTGACCCTGATCGCGAAGGGGAAGCGATTTCGTGGCATTTGCTGGATGCGCTCAAAAAGCGCCGGGCGATCAAGAAGGATACGCCGGTCGAACGTGTCGTCTTCAACGCGATTACCAAAGCAGCGGTGACGAGCGCGATGGAAAACCCACGCGAGATCGACCAGGAATTGGTCGACGCCTACCTTGCACGCCGGGCGCTTGATTATTTGGTTGGCTTTAACCTGTCGCCGGTCTTGTGGCGCAAACTTCCTGGCTCTCGCTCCGCCGGACGCGTTCAATCCGTCGCGCTCCGCATAGTGGTTGATCGCGAATTGGAAATTGAGAAGTTTAAGCCAGAAGAATACTGGACCATCGGTGCAAAATTGCGGGCGCCGGACGGGACAGATTTTGAAGCGCGCTTGCATACCCTGAATGGGAAGACGCTCAAGAAATTCGATCTCCCGGACGCCGCTGCAGCGCAAACCGCCCTCGATGCGGTCAAACTTGGCGGCTACGCCGTTGAGAGCGTCGAAGCCAAGCCGGTTAAACGTAATCCGCCCCCACCCTTTATTACGTCGACTTTGCAGCAAGATGCGTCACGCAAGCTCGGGTTTTCTGCCAAGCGCACCATGCAGGCGGCGCAAAAGCTCTACGAAGAAGGCCGCATCACTTATATGCGGACCGACGGCGTTAACATGGCCGAAGAAGCCTATCACGCAGCACGAGATCATATTCAAAGTCATTATGGTGCGCAGTATCTTCCAGAAAAACCGCGTCGCTATTCATCGAAACAGAAGAACGCCCAAGAGGCGCACGAAGCCATTCGGCCAACCAATTTCGGACTGCGCCCTGACGACTACAAACAGTCTGACGGTGATCTCTGGAAACTGTATGCGTTGATCTGGCGCCGCGCGGTGGCCTCGCAAATGGAGCCGGCGCAATTTGAACGCACCACGATTGACCTCCCCAATAGGGATAAAACCGCATCGCTGCGCGCAACCGGTCAGGTTTTGATTTTTGACGGCTTTATCAAACTCTACACCGAGGGGCGCGACGAAACGGACAAGGACGAGGATGCCGAAGCGCGCCTTCCGAAGCTCAATGAGGGTGATCATGCTGACTTGCTCGAAGCCAAGTCTGAGCAGCACTTTACCAATCCCCCGCCCCGCTACACAGAAGCATCTCTGGTCAAAAAGTTGGAAGAGCTTGGGATTGGGCGACCATCGACCTACGCCTCTACCATGTCGACCTTGGTCGATCGCGACTATGTCCGGATCGACAAGAAGCAACTGATCCCAGAAGACAAAGGCATTTTGGTCACGTCATTTCTGGAGAATTTCTTCAAACGCTATGTCGAGTATGACTATACTGCGAACTTAGAAGAAAAATTGGACGTCATCTCTGATGGCAAGCTTGATTGGAAAGCTTTCCTCCGCGAGTTTTGGACGCAGTTCACCGCCTCCATCGACGAAACCAAAGACCTGCGCATTTCCGAAGTGCTCGACACGCTGAATGACGTGCTCGGACACCACGTGTTCCCTCCTGTCGATGAGGACGGCAATCCAAAAGAAAAGCCGCGCCTTTGCCCACTGTGCAATGAGGGGGAGCTTAGCCTGAAACTCGGACGCCATGGTGCCTTTGTGGGGTGCTCAAACTATCCCGAGTGTAAGTTCACACGACCCTTCTCGACACAGGACGAAGCTGAAAACGCGATCAATCCCGACGGTGAGGAAGTCGCGATCCATCCTGATACTGGCCAACCCATCCTGCTGAAATCAGGGCGCTTTGGCCCTTATCTCGAGATGGATATTGGCGAGGAGAAGCCGAAACGTTCGAGCCTGCCGAAAGGCTGGTCTCCGAAGGAGCTGGATGCAGATAAGGCGATTATGTTGATCAGCCTCCCCCGCGAAGTCGGCAAGCACCCCGAGGATGAAGAGCCGATCCTGGCAAATCTCGGGCGCTATGGGCCGTATGTTCAGCATCAACGGACCTTCGCTAATCTGTCCAGCGTCGAAGAGATGTTTACGATTGGCCTAAACCGTGCCGTATCTCTGATCGCGGACAAACGCGCCGGCGGCGGACGCGGCGGCCGGCAGGCTCCGAAAGTGCTGAAAGACCTGGGCGCGCACCCCTCAAGCGGTGATCCGGTGCAAGTGCTCGAGGGCCGTTATGGCCCTTATATCAAACACCAGAAGACCAATGCGACCTTGCCTAAGGATATGGAGCCGACCGATATCAATATCGATCAAGCGCTTGAAATCCTGGCGGTGAAAGAAGCCAAAGGCGGAAAAAAGAAACGCACGACCAAGAAGAAAAAAGCTCCGGCCAAAAAGTAGGGCGCGTTCGGCGCTCAACCGCCCGTTTCGAGGCTTAACAGATCGGGTAAGATGGGATCTGGGATCTGTTGTAACGGCATCGGCAGATCCTGCCCGGGCTGCCAAATGTAAGGTGTCAAATAGACGACCACTTGCCGTCGCGTTTCTACAGCGCCTTGCTCGCCAGCAAAGACGTTTAGAAGCGGCAAGTGCCGCAGCCAAGGCAAGCCAGCTTTCTCGGTCAGGCGATATGTTGA
>CBDIHJ010000006.1:0-15579 GCA_965279045.1 Henriciella sp.
AGAGTACTCAGCTTGCATTCGACCAGGGAAAAATGCGCCTCGGCGCGGTCGCCTTCGATCAGGTCTTCGAACTTTCGATCATCATAGCTCGGCAAGAGGCGCGCCTCTTTCAAGATATCGAAGGCTGGCGTTGGGGCCGGGGCATCGCCGCCACCGCCAAGCAGATGCGCTGCCGCACTCCCTCCACTCGCTTGCGATTTCAGCCAGGCGCCCGCGGTTTGCCAATTCGACACGCCGCTCACGTCCGGATGCAGCGTATCGTATTTGAAACCAAAAGATTCAGCTGCCGCCCCGACGACCAGCTGCTTGGTTTGGGATTTCACTCCAAACAACGGCACCCAGGATGCTGCGCTGGCAATCCCGGTCAGGGCCACCGCACCGAACAGGATGAAGACGGCTGCCGAGCCACGGGTTAGCGCCAGCAAGACGAGCGCGGCTCCGCCCACAACAAGGGCGGTCCAAAGTGTCCGCGAGCGTGCTTTGGCGATGATCGCGCGTCGCTCGCCCTCTCGCGCGGCCAGAGTTGGCTCCAGCACGTCGGTCCAGATTCTCATCGCATTCTTGAACTCTGGTCGCTGTGTCGCGAGCGCGGAGAAAATGGCGTCTGCAATTCCATTGGCCATGCCGAAAATCCTTATTCGTCCTCGCCCCAAAGGGGCATGCCTGGCGAGGCCACAGCCGACAAACGGCTGAGCAAGTGATGCAGCGTCGCGGCCTCATCCGGGCTCAGCGCATCTAAGAGCTCGCGTTCACTCTCGACCGCGCGCGGCATGATCGCAGCATAGATCGCTTGGCCTTCATCGGTTAGGCGCATCGGCGCGCGTCGACGATCGTCGCGGTCAATATGGCGCTCCAGGATGCCGCGTTCGATCAAGCTGGCAGCGGCCCGGCTGACCGTAGGTTTGTCCATCAGAGTGCGCTGTGCCACCTCGGTACTGGTCAAGCCCTCGCGTTCGCCCAGCACGGCAATGATTCGCCACTGCCAGACTGAGAGCTCAAATTCTTGCTCGTAAATCTTGGCAATTTTGCCCGACACCGCGTTTGAAAGCACCGATAAGCGGTAGGGCAAAAACCCGTCCAATTTCAAAGCAGGTGTATCGGTCATGCGCGCGGTCTCCTCTAAAAAGCCCTACCCCAAAAGCTTTAGAAGGGAGTTTACAGGGTCTTAGGCGCGACGTCTTGCGAAAACCAGCAATCGCCTCACAGGCGAAATTCTGAGCGCCACTCAATTGCAGTTAGAATGCGTTTTGAGACTCTGGGATAATGATTTGCGTTAAAAATTGCGCAATGGTTAACTCATGGAGGTTGACCAGCGTTGATTATCGTTCGGATCGAGGACCGGGCGCCCTGATAAAGATAAGAATTGCGTGAGACGTAGGGGAAGTGCGTGAGACGTAGGGGATTAAGACATGGAGACAGCAGAGCTAAGACTCAAGAATGAGGCTAGCGCGCTGCTGCCCGTCTATGAAGAACATCAAGCTCGATCGTTTGGCCGCCTGTTTAAAGATCGCCCTAGGCGCACATCCGCAGCGTGAGGATGTGCGCGCCCATGCGCGTCAGGCGCTGTTTCGCCAAGTTTGCCTCTTCATTGAGCGCAACCTGGAGCGCGTGGAACTGTCGACGAACATGTTGCTCAGCCAGTTCGGACTATCCCGCGCGACTCTCTATCGGATGTTTGAGCCTCTGGGCGGGGTCCGCAATTATCTGATGTACCGCCGCGCCATGGCGGCTTTGATTGACCTCTCCGAAGTAAACGCCGAGCGCGGATCAGTGCTGCGGGTGTGCGAGCGTTGGAATTTCTCCTCGCCAGCCAATTTCAACCGCTCAATCCAACGCCTGTTCGGCAACAGTCCGCGCGCGCTCTTGGGCAGCAGTGCGCCGACCAATGATGAGGTCTCCCTGACAGCGTTCAAGCACGATTATGTGTCCAGCATTTACGATCTCGAGGATAGCGACGGCCTCGACGCGGTGGCGGCGTGAGGGAGGTGTGGGTATGACGCATATTCCGCTTCCCGATTTGGACCAGATGACCGGCGTGGTGGACGCGAAGGTGTCCGTCGCGAATGAGACCATTGATGTGTCATCACACGCGCTGGCCGCGGCGGCGGCAGATGTTTGGGAGATGACCCCTCTGCAAACCAAAGACGGGTTTGGCCGCGCGCAAGGTGATATTTGGCTCGCGGCAGATTGGAGCTTCAAGGAATTCGAATTATCGCCTGTTCTGTTCAAAATGGATGAGCGCCATTCTCGAGACCACGGGTCCCAAGTGGCGATCGAGCGCTGGATGTATGGGGAAGAACGAGGTGTTTGCTCGAATGGCGAAACCTATACGACCGGCCCAGGTGAGTTGAACTTCTTAGATCAACACCAGCAGTATCAATCGTTTGCCAGTCAGCGCCGTATGCAATCGATATCATTGCCGCGCGCTTTGTTGGAGCTTCCAGACGATCAGCCCGTTGATTTGCCCTGCATCGAGCAAAGCTCCGCCATTGGCCAGCTCGTCTTCGCCGAATGGGATGATCTCTATGCCGATTTACAGCGGGGCAACGGAGGCCTGTCACGGGCCAAGATGGAGCGGAACGGTCGCCTGCTTGAAAATCGCATTGGGCGTTAATCCGCAGCGCGAGGATGTCCGCGCCCATGCCCGCGAGGCTTTGTTCCGGCACATTTGTCGCTTCATTGAGACCCATCTGGAACACCCGGACCTTTCAGCGAAGATGATCCTAAACCAATTCGGCGTCTCCCGCGCCACGCTCTATCGCATGTTCGAGCCGCTCGATGGTGTGCGCAATTATGTGACCTATCGCCGTGCCATGTGTGCCTTGTATTTCATCTCTCAGAACCAAGGGCAACGCGGTGTTGTGCAGGAGGCGTGCGAGCGTTGGGGCTTTTCCTCCCCGGCCAATTTCAATCGCACGATCCAGCGTCTGTTCGGCAATAGCCCGAAAGCGCTGTTAAGTGGTGAGCGCATTTTCAAACACGGCGCGCGTTTGCTGTCTTATTATTTCCAGCTGACCTTTAATGGTGAGATCGAGGTTGGCCCTGATCTCTCGGTGGCTTGAGGGGGGATATCCAGTGACGCATATCCAGCTCCCTGACCTCGACCACATGACCGGCGCGAGCAGTGCGGCGATGGGCGTTGTCAATGAGCGGATCGAAATGGCCGTGCATGAGTTCGCTGAGGCCACCTCTGACTTTTGGCGTTGGACGCCGCTGCAAGGCAAGTCGGGCTATGGACGGTTTCGCGGGCAGATGTGGTCGGTCGGAGAGTGGTTGTTCTGCGAGGTGATTGCACCGCCAACGCTGCTGCAAATGGATGCTGGGCATATTCGGGAATCGGGTTCGCTTATTAGCCTGGAACGCTTCATCACCGGGGAAGAGCGCGGCATCTGGGAAAATGGCGATGTGCACGCACATGGGCCCGGCATGATCGACTTCTGGGACCAACACCGACCGTTTGAATCATTTTCTGCAGAACGCGTCATCCAAGATATCACGCTGCCGCGCGACCTGGTCGGTCTACCGAATGATGAGCCCATTATACGTCCCGTCATCTCTCAAAGCGCTCCGATTGGCCGCCTGGTGTTTGCCGAATGGGACGATGTATTTGCCGATCTTAAACGAGGTGCAAACGGCGTGTCACAGATCAAGCTCGATCGCCTTTCCGCGGTAATTAAGATTGCGGCGGGCATCCATCCCGAACGTGAAGACATCCGGCATCATGCGCGGGTCGCGATGTTCCGAGAGATTTGCCGCTTCATCGAACAGAATCTGGAGCATCCGGATCTGTCCACCACTTTCTTGCTGGACCGGTTTGGCGTCTCAAGAGCAACGCTCTACCGCATGTTCGAGCCCTTAGGCGGCGTGCGCAATTATCTAACTGAGCGGCGGGCGACCTCGGCCCTGATCCACATTTCGAAAGGCGGCGCCCAGCGCGGCTTTGTTGCTGCCGCCTGCGAGCGCTGGGGCTTTTCGTCCCCGGCCAACTTTAATCGTACGATCCAGCGCTTGTTCGGCAACAGTCCAAAAGCCCTGCTGTCGACCTCCGATCTCCAGAGGTTGGAAATGGAGAACGTCTCCGACTTAGTGCGGACTTACGCCTGCGCCCGGCACAGCGCGCTGGACGGGCTGTTGCCGGGACCGATGGCGGCCTAATTCGCCGCGCGCGTCACTTCGTCGATCGGGATCACATATTGCCGAGAACAGAACTGGCAGTCGACTTTTAGCGTCCCGTCCGGTTCGACCATATCGCGCAGGCTCTCATCGGCCATGCCTTGCAGCGTGCCAACGAGACGCTCACGATTGCAAGTGCAGACATCGTCCAGCTTTTGCGCGTCCGCATCCATCGCGACGCCGCCTTCGTGGAAGAGGCGATAGATCAGATCCGTGGCTGGCAAGGCCGGGTCTGTAAGCTCTTCATCGGTCAGCGTTGAGAACAAAGCCTCAGCCTCGCGCCAGCCCTCCTCGGTGTCGCCGCGGGCCAAGTCGCCAGCAATTTTCTGAACCATCATGCCGCCGGCGCGCCAGTTGCCTGCCGCGTCTTTGTGGACGGCGAGGCGTAGCAGCGTGTCGACTTGTTCCGATTGGCGGAAATAGTCCTGCGCGCACGCGGCCATAGATCCCTTCGCCAGAGGCACAATGCCCTGATACGGCTTCAGGTCGCGATTGTCATAGACAATCATCATACCCATCCGGCCCATGGCCCCAAACAATTGCGGCATATGCGGCTTGTCGCCTTTATTGACTTTGTTGAGCCAGGCCCAGCGTTCCGGTTCGTGCTTGGCATAACCGCGTAGGCCCCCAGCCTTGGTATACTCGCCGACCAGCATCGAGACCGGGCCGTCGCCTTCGGCTTGTGCCAGCACCTTGCCCTCAAACTTCATGCCGGAGCCGACCAGCGCAGACAGCATTACGGCCTCACCGAGGATCTCCGCCAGATGATCGGGATAAGCATGGCGCTTCAGAATCGGAGAGATGGTTCCTTCAGACAGGCGAATGACTCGTCCGCGCACAGGCAATCCTTGCGGGCTGAAGCCAGCGACAAAGTCGTCCATGGGGATATTCGATTGCGTCATCGCGCTCTCCATAAGAAGGAAGGCGGCCATGTGGCAAGTCCAGACAGGTGTTACAAGGTTTCCGCGGCAGCAGGGCTCGCCAGCGCGCCGGAATGACACTAGCTAAGCCTGCATGACTGACCCCCGCCTGATTGATACGTTCCGCTCGCAACGCCTGACCCTGTCCTATGCCGAATGGGGCGACCCGGAGGCGCCGCCTTTGGTTTTGGTGCATGGCGGGCGCGATCAGAAGCGCAGCTGGGACCACGTCGCGGGGCGGCTGGCGCAGCACTACCGAGTCTTCGCGCATGATTTGCGCGGACACGGGCAGAGCGACTGGGTCACGGATGGCGATTATGGCGTCATGGACCATGTTTATGATCTGGCGAGCTTGGTCGAGCATCTCGGCCTGGAGACCTTCACGCTCATCGGCCATTCGCTCGGCGGCAACATAACGCTTCGCTACGCAGGGTTGTTCCCTCAGAAGATCGAAAAACTCGTCGCCATTGAGGGACTTGGGCCGTCGCCAAAAATGCTGGCGGAACGCCAAGCTCTGAGCGTCACTGAGCGTCTCTTAAACTGGATGGAGCAGCGCCGGGGCGTCTCTGACCGCGCGCCGCGCGTGATGAAGGACCTCGACGAAGCCAAGGGGCGCATGCAAGCGGCCTTCACACATTTGCCCGAAGATTTGATCCACCATCTCACTGCGACTGGCATCAAGACCAATCCGGATGGTACGGTCAGCTGGGCCTATGATCCAGCGGGGATGGGGCGCTCACCCTCGGATATTCCGCATGCGGATTTTGTTGAGCTCTGGCGACAGATTACCTGCCCGACGTGGCTGGTCTATGGCGCGACAAGCTGGGCGTCGAACCCTGAAAAAGACGGCCGACTTGAGCCCTTCCAAAACGCCAGCGTGAGCGTCATCGAGAAGGCTGGTCATTGGCTGCACCATGATCAGTTCGAGGACTTTATGGGCCAATTAGAAGACTTCCTTGGCAGCTCCGGCGCGAAAGCCTAAACCCAAAGCGCCTGTCGAACGGAGCCCTATCATGAGCGAAGACCAGCGTTTTCCAATGACGGAAGGGATTGAGGCCCTCGCTCATAGGGTCAGAACCATTCTCCAAGACACGGACGGGCTCGTGCTGGCGCTGACTGGCTCCGTCGCGGTTGGAAAGAGCACGCTCGCCTCGCATCTAGAAGCCACGCTCGAGCCGCCGCTTGAGGTTGAGACCGTCTCGACCGATGGCTTCCTCTTTATGACGGAGTATTTGCGCGAACAGGGTCTGTTCGAGAAGAAGGGGTTTCCGGAGACTTATGATTATGCCGCGCTGCAAGCGGCAATCGAGTCAGTGCGCACGCAGCCAACCGACTTTCCGGGGTACAGCCACATCACGTTCGACCCTGATCCGGCGCTCACCCGGACGGTGACGCCGTCAGATGTGGTCATCCTCGAAGGTCTCGGCTTCCGCCCGCGGAGCGCAGACGCCGGACAGTCTGAGCCGGACCTGCTGATCTATCTCGATGCGGAACTGGAAGATATCGAGGCCTGGTTTCTCGAGCGATTTCTGCGGTTCTGGCATGCTGCTGAGCATGATCCGACAAGCTTCTACGCCCAGTTTCGACATATGACGGAGCCAGAACTGATTGAGTTTGCCAAATCGGTCTGGGCTGGGATTAATCTTCCCAATCTGGAAAAAAATATCTTACCCATGCGGGCGCATGCGGACATCATTGTTAAGAAAGACCGGGATCATGCGATCACAATTGTCGAAGATCGCTGGCGGCGCTAACGCCGATCGTATTTATCCTCTTTGCGCTCGCCGAACAGCATGCGCTGCTCAAGATGGCCGCGCAATGCTGCGTAGAAGCTCTCCAAAAATATGAGGTCGGTTTCGCCAGGTTGCGGCACATAGCCGATTTTCGTCGCGATCCGATTGGCAACATTGCGTTTGATCTCAGAGGTCGACTGACGAAGCACATCTTCCAAGACGTGGAGTTCATGGATCCCATAAACGCTGAGCTGTTCCGGTGTGAACGTGATCTTTGCGCGCGCGGCGCGGTTCGGCGTGACAGAGGCAATGTCTTTGAGCAATCGAACTTTCGGCGCGTGAATGACCATTGTGCCCGCAACCAGATCACCGACCCGCAGCTTGTCTTTGTTGAAGAGTGGAAACAAGACGAAGACCAAACACCAGAAGAGGAGCAGCCATGTGATCCAGGCCGAGACGCCTTCACCGCCAAAGCTAAAGATCACGGAGAGCGGCAAAAAGAATTCAAGCTCGCGCAAGAAATTCCGCGCAATCACCGCATTGGCGGTCAAACGCCCACCTTTACGATCGGCCACGCGCAAGCCAAGCGCGCGCTTGCCTGGCGTTGCCGCTTTGCGCCCGATCTCGAAGAAAATGAAATAGAAATTGCGGATAAAAAATATCAGAATCTGCGCCACTGCCCAGGCGATTTGCCAGCCTTGAAAACTCATGGCGCTGGCAACAAAGCCGATCGCCAGGACCACAGCGATCATCAGCGCGAACTGGATGCCGATATCAAGAATAAACGCCCCGAACCGCTCGCCAAAGGTTGAAACTTTCAGATTGAGGGCCGCCCCTTCTGGCGTCACGAGAGTCCGCACGCGTTTGGCTTCATCGCGCCGGGCACGCATGCGGGCGCGGCGGCGTTTGCCTTCTTCGACAGCAGACGCCGTAGCCGCATCAGTCACGGCGATCCCCTTCTGTACGACGGGGCAAATAGAAGTAGGCGAGCCAAAACACGAGCGTGGACCCTGCGATAACATATCGGGTTACATCATTATTGATCAGTTGCCGCCCAAAGCCCTCAAGTAGGGCCGCGATGAAGAGCATGACCACAGCTCCAATGATCACCATGGCGGCTTTGTCGCCCGCGGCGCGCAGCGAGTCCATGCGCGTTTGTCGACCGGGGAAGGCCACAGCGCCGCCAATCATGAACCCCGCTGCCCCGGCCAGTATGACCGCGAAAAGTTCGGTCACGCCGTGAATGAACAACCAACCGGTCAGTTCATAACCCAAACCCTTTTGCCAAAAGACAGCGTAGAAACTGCCAATGTAGACGCCATTATAGATTAAAAGGATGGCCGTGGGTGCGCCAAAAGCAAATCCCAGCGCAAACGCAAAAATCGCGATCCCACTATTGTGCGAGAAGAGCTGGGCTGCGAACGCACCCAGCATGTCGACAATATCGCGGCGCTCTTCATACAGCGTCGCGCGCAGCTCCTCATACGATGCGTTTGGGTTCCGAGAATCCCAACCGCCATGAAAGGTCCAATACCATTCATTGTCATTGAGAGTCAGGAAGAAGGCGAGCAGCGCGCCGCCAAACAAACACAAAAAGGCGAGAAGGGTCGGCCCTTTCGCGGCACTCACCGCGGCCGCCCAATCACGCGCAAAGAATTGCGCGATCCGCTCACTCAGGCGGGACCGGGTGCCATAGACAAAGAAATAAGCCCGCGCACACAATGTCTCGAGATAGGCGATGACATTTTGATCAAGCGATATCGTCCGGGCCACGGACAAGGATGAAACCGCCTGGCGATAGAGGTGCGGCAGCTGTTCCAGGTCTTTATTGGTTAGACCGTCAACGCCGCGCTTTTCCGCTTGTCCGACAATCCGATCGAGTTCGGCCCAATCGGCTTCGCGTTCCTCGCGAAAACGGTAGGATTTCATCACGCGATCGCTCACAGCATTTCCCTCCGCTTGATGTCGAGATAGCGCGAAATGAGGTCGGCGCTGAAGCGCTCTGGCCGGGTTTCGATCACTTGCACACCGAGGCGCTCCAATTTGCGCAACACAACTTCGCGTTCTTTTAAGAGGCCATCGGCGATCACCGCGCGCGACACCAGGTCGGCGGTTAAGGGCTCCGCTTCGATCATTTCGGCCAGTTGCTCATCTTCGAAACAAGCGAAGATCACCAAGTGTCGATCCATCAGTCTTTTGACGTTTTCGAGCATCAGTTCGGCTGATATCGTATCGACAAAGTCGGTAAACAGAACGATCAGACTTCGGCGTTCTAGGCGCGCGGCGAGGGAGGTTAGCGCCAGTGTGTAATTCGCTTCCTCAACTGAGTAGTCGAGACGAGAAGCGAGCTGTTGCAAGTGCGGGAACGCGCCGGCGCCGCTGAGCACATTGCTCGTCACGGTGGGCTGCGTGTCAAATCCGAACAGCGCGGTCTTATCGCCAGAGCGCAACGACACATAGGCGAGGAGGAGCGCAGCATTGATGGCGCGATCGATTTTGGGCACCCCTCCCAGGGGCTCGCACATCAGGCGTCCCGTATCGAAGGCAAAAACGATATTGTGGTTGCGTTCGGTACGAAATTCCTTAGCCAATAATTGCCGATGTCGTGCCGATTGTTTCCAATCAATGGCGCGGCGGTCCATGCCGGTTGAGAACTCTCGCAAGGCGTCAAACTCTGAAACCATCGCCGCGTTCGAGCTGCATCTTGATCCCGAAATCGGCGTCGCGCGTGTAAATGCGTACCGCTTCTTCCTGCACCCAGCGCGTATTAGGTGTGATGGCAATGTCCGTATTGAGCGTCTCGACCCGTTTCAGGCGCACGAGGCCGAGCGGACCGGTCCAGTTTAACCACAGCTTTCGAAGTTGGCCGGGGCCGCGGCGGATTGGGGTCAATGGGCGCGTGAACGTATGGGTGCGATCGGCCCAGCCTTTCACAATGGTTGGCTTTGGCGGCACGATATAGCTATTGGTCTCAAGCAGTGCATTGAGCTTGTCCGGCAAGGGCCCGGAGATGAAAGTCAGGGCAATTTCGACGGGGTCGGTGCTGTTCATATAAAGCACGGAAGGTGGATCGAGGCTGACCTTCAATGCCGTGCGCCGGGCCGCGAGAGACAAATCGAGCAACATCGCGCCAAATAACCCACCGATCCAAACGCCTGAGATTATCCATAAAGACGGCGCCATCACCGCCACGCTGAACAGGATCGGCAAACCGAGCAACATCAACCAAATTGCACGTAGCGTGGGAGCCATGTCTGGTCGTCTTTCTCCTTAGCGCGGCGCCGCTGTGCGTTCGATAATTTCGAGCAATGTGTCATCGGTGGAGCGACCCTCAATCTCTGCGGCGGGCGACAGGATCACGCGATGACGGAGCGCCGGTAGCGAAAGGGTTTTGACATCGTCCGGCACCACATAGTCACGTCCATCCAAGGCGGCCTTGGCGCGTGAGGCGGCAGCAATGGCCGCGGCCGCGCGGGGACTTGCGCCATGTGTGAGCGCTGGCGTTTCTCGTGTGGCGCGGACGATGTCGACAATATAAGCCACCACATCATCTTGAATGCGCACTTGCTGAACGGAGGCGACCGCATCGGCCAATTGCTGGGGTGTCACCGTGGCAGAAACGCCGAAGGCGTCGGTTGATTTCAATGCCCGAGCGATTGCCGTGACCAGAGACGATTTCAAGCTCCTCGTCGCGGCTTGGATAGGCGAGGACATGCTTAAACAAAAAGCGATCGAGCTGCGCTTCGGGCAGGGGGTACGTGCCCTGTTGCTCAATCGGGTTTTGCGTGGCGATCACCGTAAACCGGTCATTCAGGGCATAGGTTTCTCCATCAATCGTCACTTTGCGTTCTTGCATGGCTTCGAGCAAAGCGGCTTGCGTCTTGGGCGGCGTGCGGTTGATTTCATCCGCCAGCAAAATGTCCGTGAAAATCGGACCCTTCGTCAGCGTGAATTCATTGGTTGAGAAGTTGAACAAATTGGTGCCGAGCACGTCTCCGGGCATCAGGTCAGGGGTAAATTGTATACGGCCAAAATCGAGTTTGATCGCGGCCGCAAAACACTGGGTCAGAAGCGTTTTCGCGGTTCCAGGTGGTCCTTCAAGCAGAATGTGTCCGCCCGAAAATAGAGCGGTGAGCATCAAGTCGACCGTGTCGGCTTGACCGATCACAGCCTTTCCCACCTCGGCGCGAATTTGGCTCGCGAGGTCTTTGATCGCATCAATGTCCATCTTTCATCTCCTGTCGCCAGCGCCAGAGTGCGCGGGCTTTGTCTCGTAATTCGTTGCGTCCTGCTGCCGGGGTTGTGAGCGCGCCGCTCTTTTCGGTCCACGTGCCGTCCAGTCCGTTTTGTTCAGCCAGCCGATCTGCCGTTTGGGCGAAGACCTCATCCTTTGTTTGAAGGGGTAGGCCCAGACGCTTCGCCAAGTTGCGTTTGACCACTTGCGCATAGCTCGGCGCCATTTGGCCTTCCCGGCGGGCCATTGAGATCAATCCGGCGGAGCTCTCCGCGAGCGCTTTCTTGCCAAAGGAAAGGACGCGATCTTCGGGTAGAGGCGGACCAAATCGGATGAAGGCGCCCCAGCCAATCAGGACCAAAGTCGCGCATGCGACGAGGGTCGCGCCCAAAAAGGGAATGTCGAAGATCGCACGCAACAAGCTTTCCGAGCGCTCAAATCCATGGATGGTCGCGTCCAGCGTGACCGATTGATCGGGATATTCTTTCAACCAATCTACCATGCTCAGCGCAAAACCAGCATTCTCACGTCGGCTGATTCCAAACGTGTTTAGAACATCAGGATCGCTGAGAATGTAGATCGATGTGTCCGGGATCCTCCCCAACAAAGTCCCCCGTGGGGTCTCCACGATCGGAACCAGTCGGTCGGTTTCTAGCACTTGTAGCTCATGTTCGAAGGTCGGTGCGTGAACCCCGAAAGGCGTTTGGGTCGGCCCTGGATTTCGGAGGCGCCAGACGGTCGCTTCGGGATCAAACAAGCGGGCGGTGAATTGGACCACTTCGCTCGGGAGCAGCTCAGTATCTTTTTTGCCAACTCGGTTTCTCTCGGTCTCCAAAGCCCGTCCATTTCGGCAGGACGTAAAGGGCCGGTTCGGCAACGCCTTCGAGCTCAAATTCGCTGGCCCGGTTCAAACCAAAGGCGGGCACGGTCAGGATCAGTAGGCCGTCATTATAGTCGAGCGTGCTGCGCAATCTTGAGATATTGACGGTTTGTCCGTCTGCCCGCAGCAATTTGACGAGACCCGCATATCCAAGAGCAGATTCTGAATAGGGATGCTGACCGGCCCGGTTCTTACTGGCAAGGTCGGGCGACCAAGCAAGCAGCGCGAAGATGGCGATGAATAGCAGCGTGCCTACGCCAATCAGTAAGGCAGACGTCATGGAGGAAAATGGCGCGCGCGTTTGGGGGAGGCGTTCGCTCATGCCCAAGCCTCCCCAAAGGCGAATTGTTCATAAGAGGCGCGTGCCTCACTCCAACCTTGCTCGGTCACAGTCTGGCCGCCGAAGAAGCTGCGTTCGACAATCCGAATGATTGGCAAAAGCGCCTCGCGGACCGGCGCGGGTAGGACGCCAAGGGCGCCAATCTCGCGCGACGTCAGCGAACGATCAATGACACCGCTGCGTTGTTCTTGAATGTCATCAATCGACCGAAAGAGCAGCAAATGAACCGCCTCCGCGAAGCGTCCTTGAGCAGCAAGTGCATCTGCATCTTCCAATAACGCGCGAGCTTGGGCCTGGGCGGGGCGTAGGTCTGGGACTGAAGAAACATCTGGCGTCTCGCGCAGCGCCTTTTGTTGCCGTCGCAGCGTGATGCTTTCCCCGAACACCATATAAAGGCCGGCCAAGATCGCCAGAACAATCAATATGGCGAGCAGGTAGCCAAGCAGGGGACCAATCGCTTGGAACAGGCTCGCAAAGAACCGGGCAATGGGATTCGGGCCTGATCGATCGCGCCGATTGTTTTCGCGTGGCTCAGGGGTCCACTCTGGCCGAGTGGTTTGCAATCCCTCATCCGCTTCGAGCACTTTAAGCGCACGATCGAGACGCGTTTCGCTTACCGGCGCGATCGTGGTGTCGATGGCTTCCATTTCAGAGGAATCGGCATCCTCGGATTGGGCAATGCTCGGTCCAGCCAAGACCCAGACTGCCAAGAGGGCCACGAAAATCCGTTTTACAAACAAACTGGCGCTCAAGCAGAGGTCTCCTGTCACAATCGAACTATTCCAGAGCGTTTCGCCCGCGTCCATTGCTATCTTGTACAATTGGCGCCCGCATCCGATATGGGGCGCTTGTCAAAAGAAAGGCGACAGCATGGATCGCGTGCGGCAATACGAAGAGCTCAAAGCGGAAATCGATAGTGTCGTGGCGGGCGAGACTTATCTGCCAGCGCGCTATGCGAGCGCAGCTTGCCTATTATCGCAGGCCTTCTCGCCGCGTTTCTTTTGGACCGGCTTCTACGTGGTCGATCCCAACAAACCGCAAGAACTTGTCGTCGGACCCTATCAAGGCACGCTAGGCTGTCTGCGCATCCCATTCGGGAAAGGCGTTTGCGGCGCCAGCGCGGCGGCGCGCGAAACGGTTTTAGTCCCCGACGTCCATGCTTTTCCCGGGCATATTGCCTGCGATAGCCGCACCAATTCAGAGATCGTTGTTCCTGTATTCGACACGACAGGTGCCCTCGCCGCCGTATTAGATGTCGATAGCGAGCAGCCAGATGCCTTTGATGAGATCGACCAGTTAGGGTTGGAGGCTATTTGCCGTGATCTCCTCACCGCCTGAACCGCCTAATGGGGGATCTTGGCGCGGCGTGATTTGCGGCACGGCTTCGGCCACCTTTCGGACCAGCGTACTTTCGAGGATATCAAGCTTCTTAGCTCGCACACCTTGTTTGACCTCGATAGAGGGATTGAACGTCATCCACAGGTCCGAAGCGGGGTCATAAAGCGGCCATTCCGGGAGACCGCTTCCGTTTGGATTTCCGGTTTTAGCGAAATTGGTCCAGTATTGCCCCATCGCTTTGGTCAGGACCTCGTCTTCTTCAGTCAGGCCTGCAAGTGGACTGTGAGATCCGAACACAAAGAAGATTTCCGCGGCGTGGAAGGCGCCAATCGTTTGTGTTTTTGACGGTGGAACGCGGGTGAAGTGATAGAGATAGCTTGGCTCGCCTTGCTCGGTATTGGTTCTCGCAAGGTGGCGCATATGAACGCCGAACAAGTCGTCGCCTAACATATTCATCTCGCCAGTTTGATACGTTTCAGGATCGTCCTAGCTTGTACAAATGGATGAGCCGCGCCGCGGCGTCGGCGCCATAGATCTCCCGCATATAGCCGAGGCGCGCTTCATGGGCGTCCGGAAACTCTGGGACCAAGACGGTCGGCCGCTGGATGCTCGGATAGAACAAGGTGGCCTCATCGGCATTGTATCCGGCGAGAACCGGGACATTATGGATGCTGCCATCGCCGATCGCTTCGCCCATCAGTTTAGGGAGGACGACGCCATCAACCGTAGGCAAGGCGTACCCGCCAAGGTGTTGCTTGTTCTGAATATGCGCGACGATCTCAGTTGCTGGAATCTCCCGAAGCTCCGCCGCACTAGCGGTTCGATCTACCAAGCCATCGAAGAATTCGAGGCCAGCCTCATGCATCGTCATCCGCCCTTCAATCGCGGTGGTTAGACCATTTGCATTATAGGTGGAGACACCGCTTTGCAGGATCGCTTTGTGGAACAAGCCTTCGCTGAGCGGCGTAGACATGATCTCGCTCACGGATTGAGCCCCGGCGCTCTCGCCGAAGATCGTGACATTGTTTGGATCACCCCAAGCGCTTCAATATTGTCTCGGATCCAGACCAGGGCGGCGACTTGATCGAGCAATCCATAATTGCCAGACACGCCGCGGGGGTCGTCAGCGCTCAAGGCCGGATGCGCAAGATATCCGAACGGACCGAGGCGATAATTGATGGTCACCAACACGACGCCATTCTCAACCAATTGATTGGCTTGGTAGAGATCTAAAGAGCCCGCACCTGTCTGGTGACTGCCGCCATGAATCCAGACCATAACGGGTTGAAGAGTTTCACCGTCCACGTTTGCGGTGCGGACATTGAGGAACAAACAATCCTCGCGTTCCACCGGCGGCGGACCGCTTTCCAGTGCAATCATCGCCAAGTGGCGTTCGACGACATTGAGCCCCATACCGTTAAGCAAGTCGTTCAGAAACTCACTGCTACCATCGCGCGACTGCATACATTCAGCGCCAAAGACGCGCCCATCCCGGACCCCCTCCCAATTGGACGGCACGGCGGGCGGGCGCCAGCGCAAGTCTCCGACCGGAGGCGCGGCGAATGGAATGCCATTAATCTGAAGGATCTCAGTATTATCGCGATCAAGGCCAGCTTGGATTTCCCCTTGGGGCAGCGCAATCACAGGGCCGGCTTCAAGCGGCGGCGCGGGTCGCGTAATCATCCATACCAAGCCCCCATATGCCGCGGCTGCGAGCGCTATAAGCGCCGCCAGGACAATCAAGATCCATTTCATTTTTGCTCTCCGTGCAACCAAAGTGGACGCGTCACAATCAACTCTTGGCAGAGCAGACCGGCGTCGCGATGGCGGGACATCGATTTATAGTCCGGGTGATTGAGCGTGGCGATGAAGGCTTGTCGACTGGGGAAAGAATTGACCAAAACCCCATCCCAATTGCCGCCGCCAATGAAATAGCGTTCGGTTTTGGCTAATAAACTCGT
>CBDIHJ010000007.1:0-25099 GCA_965279045.1 Henriciella sp.
CTTCATCCTCATAAAGGATGAGCGGCTTGAGGAAGGCAAGCGCTTTGGCATTCGGCTTTTTCGGGGCGCTCCACGGCGAGTCTGCGTCTTTGCGGTTTTTGAAGCAAAGGGCGGCAGGCGAACAGACATGCCGGCTTCCAAGCGCGTGTTGGCTTTGGCTCGCGCGCCATCGACACGTATCTGTCCGGTCCGTAGGAGCTTTTCCAGCTCGCCTTGGGTCATTGGCATACGTCGCTTCACCCAACGGTCGAGCCGCACGCCACCCTCTTTTTCAGAGACCGTTTCAGTGATGACTTGCCGGCTCATGCGAGCAGCCTTTTCAGCGCTAAAAGCCCAGCCGTAAACGCGACCAACGCACCAATCATATTCAGTCCCGCAAAGACGATACCTTTCGTGACTTCCCCGGTCATGAACATATGGACTGTATCGCGTGAGAAGGATGAAAAGGTGGTGAACGCGCCCATCATGCCAACCCCGACCAGCAGCCACAATGTGTTCTCAAGCGCCAGTTCGCGGCTGGTGAACCAACCCATCATTGCCCCGAGAATGAAACTGCCGACCACATTCACAAACAAGGTTGCCCACGCTCCGGAGACGCCGCC
The DNA here is from genome assembly GCA_965279045.1 of Henriciella sp. Lineage (GTDB taxonomy): Bacteria > Pseudomonadota > Alphaproteobacteria > Caulobacterales > Hyphomonadaceae > Henriciella. The sequence goes on from CBDIHJ010000007.1 coordinate 603, forward strand.
ATGTTCGGTAAAGGCCAATCCGACCCCATACCGCATCATGGCGCCAATCGCGCCGCCAATGGCCACAAGCAAAAATCCGTTCATGCGGGCCTCATAGTCCGATTATCGGCGCGGCGAAAGCCAAGGGGCTGTGTAATGGTTTTTCGCCTCCAACGACTGTTCCTTTGATCTAACCTAAAGGAGGTGTTGAATGTGGCCCAAGCCTTGCGACTCGAATACGCGAACATCGCTGACCGAGACCATACTATGGACGATCAGCGGCGTGATGATCCTACTCGACGCGCTGATCCCGCAACTTTAGAGCGAGATATGTCCACGACGCTTAAAACGATTGTTGAACAGCATGGCGGCATGATCGCGCGTATCGCTTCATCGTATGAAGCTCGTCCAGAACTCGCCGAAGAGCTGGTTCAAGACGCCCTTCTCGCGATTTGGCGTGCCCTGCCCAAATATCGCGGCGAGGCCAATCCAAAGACTTACGCAGCACGGATCGCGCATAATATTTGTATTAGCCATGTGCGCAAAGCCAGTAAGCGGAAGACCGAAGCATTGGATGAACGCCTGCCTGATGCGACGCCCGGTCCTGAAGCCATTGCTGACCAGTCCTTGCAACGCGAGAAACTGCTCGACGCCGTGCGCCAACTGAACCTCGCCAACCGACAAATTGTGACGCTGCATCTGGAAGGCTTTAGCAATGTCGAAATTGCAGAGACCCTCGGTCTGACGGCGAATAATGTCGGCGTACGACTAGCTCGAGCGCGCACTGAACTGAAAACCCTATTAGGAGACCTGTCCAATGACTGATTCTCTGAAAACCCTTTGGCAGGACACGCCGCCCTTTGATGTCGACGCGATGGTTGCGCGACTGAACAAGAATAATCGCGATATCCGTTCGCTCAACCTTTGGTCATCGGTCGGATCGTTGGCCGTGTTTGTGGTGTTGATCGGACTGGAATGGTCAGGAAGCTTGCACACCGGCGGCATGATGACCTTCCTCGGCGCCTTATGTTTCGTTGCGGCCGGGATCCATTATGTCTGGGTGAAGCGGAAACTACAGCGTGCCTTCTCTCGTGAGCCAGGTGCCCTGATCGAATTTATGATCAAGCGCACGAAAGCAGCGATCAATCTTGGACGCATGCTTTATATCTTGCCGATCCCGAGCCTTTGCTTCGGGTATTTGCTCGGCCGGTTCACGCCAGATACGCCGTCAGAGACGCCGATGCCGGACTGGATTGAACCCACGGTAATTCTTATCGCACTGACTTTTGTCGCCGTGCCAACCACGATTGGAATCTGGTTCACACGCAAGAAGATAAGAGAACTCAAAGAGCTACAGGCTGTTGCGGCAGATCTGGAAACTCGCGACTAGCGCAATTCAAAACGAGATCGCGAGGGGCTTACAAAGTCCTTCGCGACCCCGCTTAATCTTCCCCAACAAAGAAGAATTCACGACCAATGGTTCGGTCAATATAATTCGGGTTTTGCGTATAATTCGTCGCGGCGCCGATTTGGTCCTGGACCCGCTTAAACAGAACGTTTGCCGGTTCGCTGACGGTGACCATTAGGTTTGAGAGCGTCGTCGAATAGAGGCCATCATCCGCAGCCGTCTTGCCAGGCTCGGTGGCGAAGGCTTGGAACACACCCCGCGCCCATCCGACTTGCTCATAAGACCGGACCAGCCCCCGGGTCTCATCATCCATCAAAGTTCGACAAGCATCAAAGACCACAAAGCTCAACGGTGCGACGGCGGATGAGACGCGGTTGTAAATGTCCTCAAACTTAACACCGCCATCCCGCAAATCGTCTTCCGTTGCCCCGTCCAAATCCACAGGCAGGATATAGTTGACTCCATTGAGATTCGCGCCGTGCCCCGAATAATAGAAGAAAGTCACGGGGTCATGGCCATCATCTTTGCGTGCCTTAGCAGTGCGGCCGAGCCGGCTGAGGGCTCTCACCGTGTCGCGCTGACCGAGGTCCCGGCAATGCGTCACCGAAAACCCAACTTGGTTCAGCGCACTGGTGAGACGCTCGCCGTCCGCATGGGTCTCACTGAGCCGACTGATCGGGGACGTGTAAGCAAGATTGGTGACTAGAAGCGCATGCCGATCTGCATCCGTCCCGGGTGTTTCAACGCAGCCGCTTTCCGCCAAAACCACCGTGTCACTTTCAGCTGCAGGTTCCGTCGGAGACCGCGTATTCGCCGCAGGCGCCGCATCCGCTTGCGGGTCGCTCAATAAATCATCGATCGATTTGATCGAAATGGATTGCGGTGCGCGTAGAACATTTTTGGTCACTTCGCGCCCCGATACGGTCATCGCGCGACCGAGCGAGAAGGTGAGCGTTTGATCTCCTTCGGCTGTAGGAATAACCTCCCACTGCCAAACGGTCGCTTCACCTGGGATCAATGGTTGCAGCTTGTCTGTCGTCGGAGAAATGCTGAACCCATTTCCAACCAAGTCGGCTTCCATCAGCTCAGAGGCTCGAGTCGTGACGAAATCGAGTTCGATGTCCGGTTCATCAACGCCGGGGGCTGTGCCGGGTCCGACAGAGGCAGAGAGGTTCTCGTCGATCGCCGCGACATCCGCGTTCACCGTTATTGGCTGGATCGCGATTTCGAGGAAATAGGACTGGTCGAGCACCATTTCGGTCGGGCTGTGATAGACGACGCGTCCTTCATCGAACGCATCCTCGTCCGGTCCGCTGCCGCTGCCACCGGACCCGATCGACCCAACAGAGCCTAAGCCTATCCCATCGGTGCCGGTCCCGCCGCCACCCGAGCCCGACCCCGCCATTCCAGAGCCGAAATCAACCGCCGCAGAATAACGCTCGCGAACGCCTTCAGGGCAAATGCTGATGGGTTCTGAGTCGCTTGGCGTAAAATCGATATCCCAAACACAAACAAACGCGGCAGGCCGTCCTGCATCATAATTCGGTCCACCGAGCTGGCGTGCGACGGCTCGGATTGTATCGTCACGATTGCCCTCAATCGGAACGCGGGTTGAAGAGTATGTTCCCGTATAGGTGTCTCGACACACAACTCGTAGCGCATCATCGCCGAGCGGTTCGATCTGGCAGTCTTGCTCCGGCCCTGCGCCGGGTTCGATCTCTTCGACAAATTGGAGATCGTCGAAGGATCTTCGAATGAGCTCCAGATCTTCAGGAGAGATCCGCGTCTCGGCATATCCGACCAATACGAGAATCTCTTGATCTTCGGCAGGCAAAGCCGTGACGAGGATGCCGTTCTCATAACTGGATGTCGGCGAAGACGGTGTTTCAGTCGGTTGTTCAATCACCTCAACAGGGGTGGGCGTAGGTCGCGGCGTCGGCTGCGGCTCGACCGGTTCCGGCGGCGGAGGTGGTGGCGGCGGCGGAGGCGGAGGCGGAGGCGGAGGCGGAGGTGGCGGTGGTGGTGGTGGCGGCGGAACCTCGTCGGTATTTAAATCTTCAGGATCCGAGACCGGATCTGGATCAACCGGTTCCACCGGCATCGGTGCCGGTGCAGGGGAACCGACCGGCGCCATATCGCCCGGCGCCCCACACCCTGCCAATAGAACAGTGCCGAAAACTGTGATCGCGATTGCTTTGTTTAGTTTCATCACCCGTCCACCGGAAACGCCACTCCCCCAATAGCTATCACAGGGCACACGTCTTCGCCAGAGTTTGGGTTAATGCCGTTTTAACCGATTGATCGCCTCATCGAGCGCGGACAGGAAGCGTGAGCGATCTGCCTTAGAGAACGGCGCCGCTCCGCCAACTTGATCTCCACCGGCGCGTAAGTCTGACATGATCGCACGCGTCGCGATCGCCCCGCCAATTGAGTCCTCCGTGAACGGCTTGCCGTTCGGACCGATCACGATGGCTTGCTTTTTTAAGGTCCGCTCAGCCAGTAAAATGTCGGCGGTCACAACGACGCTTTTCTCATGTGCGAGTTCAACAACGCGATCGTCAGCCGCGTCAAATCCATCGCTGACGGTGATATGTTTGATTAGCGGATGCACGGGCACGCGCAGGAAGCTATTGCTCACGAGCGTGACCGGCACCTTGTAGCGAAGAGCGACTTTATAGGTTTCATCCTTCACTGGACACGCGTCCGCGTCGATCAAGATTTCGATCGAAGGCGCCACTATTTGTACAAGCACCAGCGCATAATAGCCTTTTGGACATGGAGCCGGTTCTCGGCCTCGTCCCAGACCAGAGAATTCGGGCCGTCAATCACTTCAGCATCGACTTCTTCTCCGCGGTGAGCTGGTAGGCAATGGAGGAATTTTGCGCCGCCTTGCGCCAAGTCCATCAGCTCGTCGGTCACCGCATAAGGGTCGAGTTCAGCGAGGCGCTCCTGGCCATCTTCATCGCCCATCGAGACAAACGTATCGGTAATTACCACATCGGCGCCAGCGACCGCTTCTTCCGCGGTGTCATAGAGATCAATCCGCCCCTGCAATTCACGCGCAATGTCGACATCCTCTTCATCCGGCGCATACCGGTCGGGCGTCCCAACGGCAAAAGAGAACCCAAATTTCGGGGCAGCGTGAATAAAGCTCGAGCAGACATTATTGCCATCTCCCACCCATGCGAGGCGAGCACCTTTGAGATCGACGCCGCTTTCTTCTAGGGTCATTATGTCGGCCATGATCTGGCACGGATGCGAGCGATCGGTCAGCCCATTGATGACCGGAACGCTGGCCGCTTCGGCGAAAAGCTCGAGATCCCCATGACTGTTGGCGCGGAGCATCACCATGTCGACATAACGGCTCAGCACGCGGGCCGTATCCTCGACGGTTTCACCGCGTCCAAGCTGCATGTCAGAAGCGGTCGCGATGATCGAGTCTCCGCCGAGTTGGCGCATAGCCGCTTCGAAGCTGAAGCGCGTACGGGTCGAGTTCTTCTCAAACACCATCGCCATAGTATGGCCAGACAACGCCGCGTCGGCATCGGGTTTACCCTTTGGCCAGCCTTGTCGGGCACGTTTCATCGCATGGGCTTGATCCATGATGGCGCGCAGTTCGCTCGCCTCAAGCTGCCACAAATCAATGAAATGCCGATAGGTCATACAAACCCCTCCGGGTAAAAAAGGAAGCGGCGCTCTTACCCCATTTCCCAACGGAAAGCCACCACCTGTTCGGTCATGTGAGATCTGCAGTAATGATCGGCGATTTCTCGGAACGCAGGGCTGAATTTCAACTGGCGAAGCCCGACCAACTCAAGTACAGGCAAAATCTCTGGTTTCATCATGTGAGGGACGACCCCAAATGGATCGAGTTTTGATTATTGGCGCAGGCGCCGCTGGTTCCGTCGTTGCACAAAAATGTGCGATGGATCGCGACACGTTCAAACACATCACCCTGGCCTCGCGCCGCCTTGTCTCTTGCGAAAACGTCGCCAAACTTTGCCAAACGCCGATTGAGATTGCGCAAGTCGATGCCGATAATGTCGAGGAGACGATTGCCCTGATCGAGAAGGTCAAACCCGACCTAGTGATCAATATGGCGCTGCCATATCAAGACTTGCCGATCATGGATGCCTGCCTCGCGACCAAGACCCATTATATGGACACCGCCAATTACGAACCACGCGATGTCGCCAAGTTCGAATACCACTGGCAATGGGCCTATCAGGAGCGGTTTAAAGAAGCCGGCCTCACCGCCATTCTCGGCTGCGGCTTTGATCCGGGCTGCACCAATATTTACTGCGCGTATGCTCAACAAGAGGGGCTGCTCGATGAGATTGAATATATCGACATCGTTGACTGCAATGCCGGCGACCATGGCAAGACGTTCGCGACCAATTTCAATCCAGAAATCAATCTGCGCGAAGTCACCCAAGATGGGCGCTATTGGAAAAATGGCGAGTGGATCGAAATCCCTGCGCTCTCTATCCGGACGATGATCGACTATCCTGAAGTCGGTCCGAAAATGTCCTACCTCATCTATCACGAGGAAGAAGAAAGCCTGGTCAAACACATTAAGGGCCTGAAACAGATTCGGTTCTGGATGACCTTCGGCGATGAGTACATCAAGCATTTGGACGTGTTCAAATCCATCGGCCTCATCGGGCTTGAGCCGATCAAGCATAAGGGCATGGACATTATTCCGATGGAGTTCCTGAAAGACCTTCTGCCTGTGCCGAGCACGCTGGCCGAGGGCTACACGGGCAAAACTTCCATCGGCGTCATCCTGCGCGGCACCAAGGACGGGAAGCCGGTGACCAAGATGATCTACAATGTCTCCGACCATGCCGCGACCAATGAGGAGGTCTCAGCGCAGGCCGTAAGCTACACCACAGGCGTGCCACCCGTCTCAGGTGCGGCCATGTTTTTCAAGGGCGAATGGTCGGGCGCTGGCGTGTTCAATGTTGAACAGTTTCCTGCCAAGCCATTCCTGGAAGACGTCGCCAAACGCGGCCTGCCTTGGCACGTGATCGACGTGCCCGCTGGTAAGCAAGACGATCTGTTCGCAGTGGAGACTTAGGGCGCGATGGCAGAGTACCTGATCCCAGAAGAGTCGCTAAAACCGACCTTCTGGACCACGCGGCTGAAAAACAATCTGCCGGGCCTACTGGGCATCCACGCGGTCGAGACGACTCGCGAACGCATGGTGCTCGAGCTTGAAATCCGACAGGATCATATGGCGCCGAATGGCTTTTTGCATGCGGGGACCGTCGTCACGCTCGCAGACTCGGCGGCAGGGTTTTCGACCATCGCTAATTTGCGCGAAGGCCAAGGCTTCACGACGATCGAACTGAAAAGCAATTTCTTCTCGACAGCTTTGAAAGGGCACATTCGCGCAGAAACATCAGCCATCCATTTGGGACGTTCCACACACGTCTGGGATGCCGAAGTGACGGCGATAGAGACCGGCAAACGCCTGGCGCTGTTCCGCTGTACGCAGATGATCTTGAACGCGGCTTAGCAGCACCCGCCTGCAGACTTTGCCAGCGGTTGATGCGGGATCTCATCGCGCAGATCGTGACCATAAGTCGGAATCTCGTCCATCGTGTGGAACATCTCCCAGACGACGCCTTGCGGATCGCGCGCCCAATGTTTGTTCGAGCTGGCATAACAGCAATTGGCGCCTGGCTCTGCGAGCGTTGATTGTTCGGCAGCTTGCAAGGCGGCATTGACCGCTTCAAGCTCTTTATCGCTATCGACTTGGATGCCGAGATGATCGACCCCCCGTGTGGCGCCATCACGCTGGCTGACGGCGAAATTGATCCGCGGATCGTCGAGCATCCATTTCATATAGTCCGGCTTGTCGACGTTGGGGGCTTGGCCAAACAGAGCCGAGTAGTAGCGTTTCGTCGCATCGAGATCGGCGGCGCTGATGTGGATATGCAGGCGTTTCATGAGGGCTCCAATTCGGCTTGAGTTTGGGGGGTGAGAACACCGCGGCAGCAGTCTTCCATTAAGAACGCGGCGAGGCCTTGAATGGCGCCATAGTTGGCGGTTGAGATCAGCGTGCGGCCTTGGCGCGTCTGTTGGATAAGACCGGCCTCTACCATGGCTTTTAGATGGTGGCCGAAAGTCGTGGCGGGTATCTTGAGATGCTCTCGCATGGTCGAAACGTTGAGCCCGTCGGCGCCCGCTTGCACCAGGAGTCGAAGAATGGTGACCCGGGCGGGGTGCCCAATAGCAGAAAAGGCAGAGGCGGCTTTAGTGTCGTTCATAAATATCTATATATCTAGATTAATAGATATTTCAAGCACATTTTTGTTATGAGCATTGATTGTAGACTCTAAACAGCGCATCGAGCGTTCTAGGAGATTTTGAGGGAAGACTATGAAATCAACCGTTTTCACCGGTCTATTTTTCGCGGCCGCGCTGCTTATACCTGCTTGCTCGCCATCCAGCACCACCGCCGATAGCAGTGAACCGCTCTTCGTTGAAGCCGTCGACTATGCCGACTTCACACCTGCAGCGGACTGCGATCTGGATGAGCCCGATGCCACCTATCGCGCCTGTCTCGATCCGGAGGCACTTTACGCGGCTGCGGTTCAGTCAGCCCAAGCGGCAGACAATCCCTTGATGGTCGTTTGGGGCTTTGAAGAATGCCCGTATTGTATGAAGTTCAAAGCCGAGGAGATGAATCCAGAGAGCCCGCGCTCCATTCAAGACTTCGTCTCCAACACGCTGTCAGACGCTCAGCGCGAAAGCTTGCCAAACGAGGGCGCCGATTTTCAGATCAGCGTCCTGCACGTTCATGTCCGCGCGCCTGCCGGGGCCGCTTTAGCCGAACGGCTCGGTGTCACGGACATTGCCCGGGATCGCGGCTGGCACCGCGTCTGGTCGCCTTTTGTCAGCTTTACCCGCCCCGGCTCGGACACGTTCGTGGCGCAGACGCAGTTCCAGCAAGGCGAGAAACCGTGCAATTATGTCGATGATTTCGCCATCAGCCTGCAACAGCTCGACTATATTCCAGCGGACGCTTCGAGAGTCCGCCCGATGTGCTCGGCGGCTTAGTATTTGTCCCAGAGAGATGGCTTGATCGGGCTCCACGCGCCGCCTACCGTTGTGAAAGGCTTGCGCAATAAGGAGCATGACCGCGATGATCATCGACGCTTGGGCGCAACATCCGACGCTGCGCCACACCCAAGATCCGATCTTTGACTCGCTGCGGCGCTGGACCAAAGGCGCGATCCCGACGGAACAACTTCCCGTTTCAGCGACGCTCGCCGCCATGGATCAAGGCGGGGTCCAGACCAGCTTGATTTCGGCCTGGCAAGCGCCGGGCAAAGACATGATCACCAATGACGAGGTGGCCACCTTTTGCGCCGAGTCCGGCGGTCGCTTGGTTGGCATTGGCTCGGTCGATATCTCCAAGCCAATGCAGGCCGTACGCGAGATCCGCCGCTGCGTGGAGGAGCTGGGCTTTAAGGGCATTCGCGTGCTGCCTTGGCTGGCCGAGCGGGCGCCGACCGACCGGCTCTTCTATCCTGTCTATACCGCCTGTTGTGAGATGGGCGTGCCGTTTTGTACGCAGATCGGGCATACCGGCCCGCTCATGCCGTCAGAAGTGGGCCGCCCGCTTTATCTGGATCAAGTCGCGCTCGATTTTCCCGAGCTGGTCATTGTCGGCGGCCATATTGGCTATCCCTGGACCGAGGAAGCGATCGCCGTCGCGACCAAGCATGAGAATGTCTATATCGACACCTCCGCCTACACGGCCAAACGCTACCCGCCCGAGCTCATCCGCTATCTCAAATCAAATGGCGCGAAGAAGGTCATGTTCGGCACCAATTATCCGATGATCACGCCGGCTAAAGCCTTGGAAGATTTGGACGCGTTGGGCCTCGATCCCGAGACCAAAGACCTATTCTTGTTCGGCAATGCCGCACGCGTATTCGACTTGAAGCCCGCAGCCGATTAGACTGCGCCTATGTTCGATACGATCCTTTACGAGATTGAAAACGGCCGGGCGCGGATCACGCTGAACCGGCCCGATAAGCTCAACGCGATGAGTCTGAAAATGCAGGCCGAGCTGTCTGAAGCTCTATGGGATGCGGATGCCCGCACGGATGTGCATTGCGCCATCATTCGCGGCGCCGGACGTGCCTTCACCGCAGGCTATGATCTAGCCGGTGGCGACGGCGTTCCCATCTCAAGACTGCAGGCAGACAACCCGGACGCGCCTTATCGCGGCGCGCGCAGCGTCGATGATGATATCTGGCAGCTCGAACGTGCGCAGCGCTATCGCATGGCCGCCTTTGATATGCACAAGCCAGTGATTGCCCAAGTGCATGGCCATTGCAAAGCCGGCGGCACCGACCTGGCGCTGCTCTGCGATATCGTCATTGTGGCCGAGGATGCAGAGATTGGCTTTCCAGCCGGGCGGGATCTCGGCGCGCTGCCCAATCAATTCTGGCTGCACAATCTTGGGCCGCAATGGACCAAACGCTTGCTGCTCACCGGGGATAGTATCTCAGGCACCCAAGCCGCAGAAATCGGCTTTGCCTTAAAAGCCGTGCCCAGCGATCTGTTAGAGGCCGAAGTCGAAGGCCTGGCCGACCGGTTTGCCTTGATCGATCCCGATATTTTGGCGGCCAATAAGCGGGCGGTGAATATGGGGCTGGAACTCATGGGCGCACGCACGCTCCAGCGCTACGCGGTTGAGAATGATGCCCGCGGGCACCAAGCCGCCAGCGCTCGCGCCTTCGTCAAACGGGCCGGTGACGTCGGGCTAAAACAGGCTTTGCTGGAACGCGATGCGCCGTTTGGCGATGGCAAAGTGCGGATTGATGGCCCAGAGCGGCGCGACGCCGATGGCAATCTCATCGACGATAGGTGAGCGTCTAGATCAGCTCTTTCCGCATACGGAGGATCGGGACCACGGTGCCATCTTCACTGGGCTGCGACAGATCTTCGATAAAAAAATAACCGCAAGCTTCATAAAGCGGGCGTCCTGGCGCGGTGGAGCCCATCTCCATGCTCTTGAAACCTTCGGCGCGCGCAGCATTCTCACCGGCTTCCAGCAAGAACCGACCAATACCGCGCCGGGTAAAATCAGGATGCGTGTACATGGCCCGGATCTTGGCGGGCTCTGTCGCGGGATCAGCCAACTCATCATCGCGCCCGCTTGTATGATTGCCGCCATACAGCGTCCGGCGGCGCGACCAGCCTCCGCATCCGGCGAGTGTATCGTCGACATAAACGAGGAAGTATGTCCCATCATCGACGAGAAGCGTATCGACACCCATGCTCTCGCTGGAGCGTTCGACTTGTTTCTCGTCGAGAAACTTTGGCAGCAACGCTGCCATGGACGAGCTCATCAGGGCTTCGATGGCCGGAATGTCGTCACGCGTTGCTATTCGCAGGTGCATTTTTTCAGAGTTTCCCTATTTGGGATAGCCTAGCGCAAGACCGCGCTTGATCAAAAGGCTGAATACGCGTGTCGAACGAGATTCCTACCCCTTGCTTTGTCTTGGACATGGCCCGGCTGAAATCCAATTTAGAGACCGCGCGCCGGGTTCGTGAGGCCGCGGGATGCAAGATCTTGCTGGCGACAAAGGCGTTCGCCTTGCCGGCGGTCTTCCCGATGATGCGCGACTATCTCGATGGCACCACAGCGAGCGGCGAACAAGAAGCGCGGCTCGGCGCTGAGAGTTTTGGGAAAGAGGTGCATGTCTATTCACCGGCTTACGCTCCTGGAGAAGTGCATCGCCTGACGAAGGTGGCGCAACACATTTACTTCAATTCAGCATCGCAGCTTCAACTCTATGGCACCTTGGCAAAGGCTGCCGGCGCGAAAGTCGGACTCCGGGTGAATCCTGCCTATTCGAATGCGACTTTGGGCGGTGACCTATACGACCCGTGCGCCCCAATGTCCCGCTTCGGCGAAGTGGCCAGCAAACTTGATCAAATCGACTGGGAGCAAGTCGATATCTTTCACGTGCACGCGCTTTGCGAAAGCCTGGCCGAAGGGTCCGTCGGTCTCATCGAGCACGTTGCGCAAGAGTTCGCGCCGTATCTCGAACAGGTCAGCGCGGTGAATTTTGGCGGGGGGCATTTTCTCAATAAGCCCGGTTATGACGTGGACGGCTTCATCGCGGCCATCATAGCGTTTCGAGAGCGATTTGGTGTCGAAGTCATCCTAGAACCTGGCGGCGGATTGGTCGTCGACACGGGCGAGCTCTATGCCAGCGTGATCGACGTGCATTGGAACGAGGGCGATATTGCCCTACTGGACGCCAGCGCCTCAACCCACATGCCAGACGTCCTGGAAGTGCCTTATCGGCCGGGCGTGATCGGCGCTGGTGCGGCCGGTGAAAAGGCGCACACTTATCGTTTGGCGGGCCGGACCTGTATGACCGGAGATGTCATCGGCGACTATTCCTTCGACACGCCGCTTCGCCCGGGCGACCAGATTATCTTCACCGATCAAATGCACTACACCTTCGTCAAGACCAATACGTTCAACGGCAATCCGCTCGCCAATCTTGCGCTCCGCAAGGAGGATGGGTCGATCGAGCTTATCAGCGATTTTGGCTATGACGCGTTTCGGACACGGCTTGGTCGTTAAAATTCCATTCCAGGCGCGCATGGGACTGGCATGACCCTGACCGCACCCTCTCGGATCGATACCACACTGGCACGAGCCCTGCCCTCGGTCGAACGATGGCTGAATCAGATCCTGCCGCCACTTTGGACTCAAGGGCTGGTCGAGTTTCTGGTCTTCGGCATCAAGCAAGCTTGGGCCTGTCTGTTTGGGGGCCTGCTCCTGCTCGGTATCCTCGCGACGCATTTTGCCTATCCAGAACATTGGGGACTGGCTCGCTACGATTTTTTATTTATCTACGCGGTTGCCATTCAAGCGACGTTCCTCATCACCAAGCTGGAGCGTCCCAGCGAGGCGATTGTCATCTTGATTTTCCATATGGTGGGCACCGCGATGGAGGTGTTCAAGACCGAAGCCGGATCCTGGACGTATCCGGATGACAACTTGCTGCGGATCGCTGGAGTCCCTTTGTTTTCCGGATTTATGTATGCCGCCGTCGGGTCTTACTTTGCCCGTTGTGCCCGCGTTTTTGAGTTTCGCTGGCAGCATTATCCGGCTGTGTGGATGACCGCGCTCTTGGCGGTTGCAATCTATATCAACTTTTTCAGCCACCATTTCATATGGGATGCACGCTACGTCTTATTCGCTTTGACGGGCCTGATATTTTGGCGCTGCCAAGTGCATTATCGCGTTTGGCGTTGGCGCCATAAAATGCCGCTCCTCTTAGGCTTCTTGCTGGTCAGTTTTTTCATCTGGCTCGCTGAAAACATCGCCACATTTACGCAGATTTGGCTCTACCCTGATCAGCAGGACGGTTGGTCCATCGTCTCGCTCCAAAAGCTTGGAAGCTGGTATTTGCTAATGATCATTTCATGGGTGCTCGTAACTTTGGTTCACCGCCCGAGATCCATCGACAAAGACTAATCCAAATTATGCTGCGGTTCCCAGATCTGGATGGGGTTGCCCTCTGGGTCTTTGACGTTGGCGAACAGTCCGTTTGGATACGGATTGCCTTCATCGACCGTCACTTCGTTCCCGTTCGCGCGAAGCTGCGCGACCATTTTTTCAAGATCAGTCACTCTGAAATTGAGCATAAAGGTCTTGGACTGATCATCACCGAAATAAGGCGTGTCATGCGCGAAGGGTGCGAAGACAGTCGGGCCTTCATTTTGGTGCCAGGGTTGCGTCTCATAATCGCTCGGCACGCGATCCACTCCGAAATTTTCATCATACCAAGCCGCCAAGGCATCCGGGTCCTTGGCGCGGAAAAAGAACCCGCCAATGCCTGTAATCCTCTGTTTTTCGCTCATATCACCTTTCCCCTTTGCAAGTATTTGGAGTATGGTCGAATTGAAAACAAACGCAATACGGGTTCTTTAGATTCGTTTTGCAACCTAAAGGGGCGCTTGCGAAAACATGATTTAGCGGCACCGGTGATCCGGCTTTCCACTGATTTTTAAACGGCGCTTTTGCGTCTATGTTTCTCGTATACGAAAGATCTCCTATGCCACGTCTCGACTCTAAACTTGCCCTCGTCACAGGGGCGGCGCGCGGAATTGGCGCTGCAATCGCCGAAGCCTTTGTGCGCGAAGGCGCACACGTCATCGTCACCGATATCAATCATGAAGACGGCCAAGCGACCGCCGCGCGACTTGGCGCCGAATATGCACCCCTTGATGTTTCATCAGAAGCGGACTGGGCCCGAATATCGACCGCTTATCCCAAGCTTGATGTGCTCGTAAACAATGCTGGCATCACCGGTTTTGAATCTGGCGAGCTTGTCCATGACCCGGCAAACGCTTCGCTGGACGCTTGGCACGCGGTGCATGCGGTTAATCTCGATGGCACGTTTCTTGGCTGCAAAGCGGCAATCGCCGCCATGAAGTCTGCCGGTAGGGGCAGTATCATCAATATCTCGTCCCGCTCTGGCTTAGTCGGCATTCCCGGCGCCGCCGCTTATGCCAGCACGAAAGCCGCAATTATCAATCACACGCGGACGGTGGCACTTTACTGCGCGCAGCAAGGTTGGGCGATACGGTGTAACGCGATCGCCCCCGCAGCCATCCTCACCCCGATCTGGGAACCGATGATCGGGGACGGCCCTGATCGCGAAGAAAAAATGGCGGCGTTGGTTGACGATACGCCGCTGAAGCGCTTCGGGCGACCTGAGGAAGTCGCGGCGGTCGCGGTTATGCTTGCGAGTGACGAGGCGAGCTACATGACTGGAGAAACCCTGACCTTGGATGGCGGGCTACTGGCAGGATCTGCGGCCAGCCCAGGCTAAAATCCCACGAAATTTCAGCCGTTAACTATGTTCAAGCCTTGTTCGCGCGGCCCATAGCCCTAAACTCGCCACGAGAGAGAGTCTGGGAGAGGCTCCAACAAACAAGAAGGACGAGAACGGCATGAGGGGTCAGACCGCCGTTAGTGAGGACGTGCGCTCGGTTTCCGAACGGAAAGAGCGCAGTCCTGCATCCATGTTCATTCTCGACAAATGGTATGTTGGTGCACGCCTCACAGAAGTTCCGAAGCGCGCGCCAACCCCATTTGAAATCTGCGGACGCCAAATTGTCTTCGAAAGAACCCCTGGGCAATCTTGCGCTGCGCACGACGCCAATACAGGACGAGATATTCCCTGCGCCGTCAGCGAAGATCTGATTTGGGTGTTCATTGCCTCTGATGAAAGCCGACATGCCGATCCAGGTCCTGTGCCGGAGTTTAACGGCCCAAAGGGCAAAGTCCGCTTCATGGAGAAAGTCGTCATTCCCGCGCATCAAGACGATGCGGTCTATGGCCTCCTCGATCCGGCCCATACTCCGTTCGTGCATCGCTCGCCGCTTTGGCGCGGCAACGGCATTTTGAAGGAAAAAAAGAAAACCTTCGAGCCTAGCCATTTCGGCTTCACCATGATGCCGCATGCGCCGGTTAACAGTGACATTTATCATTTGATCGGTGGCGCCATTTCGGTGAGGATTGCCTTTAGCCTGCCCGGCCTGCGGGCTGAGTACATTCAAAACAAAAAGCATTGTGTCCTCGGGCTTACCGCGCTCACCCCGGTCGATGAACACCACACCGTGCTCCGGCAAATCTTCTATTGGGATACCCCCATTCTCGGCGCAATTCGTCCGTTCGCGACCCTGTTCGCGCGGCCGTTTTTGAATCAAGACGTGAATATCATGGCGCTGCGGCAGAAGAATTTAGGGTATCGCGGCAAAGGCATGTTGGTCGGCGACTCAGACAAACAGTTCCTTTGGTATCTCAGCCTGAAGAAGGCTTGGGATGCGTCAGGCCGGTGCCGCAAATCCTTTGAGAATCCGTTGAGCCCAGCGACTTTGCGCTGGAAAACATAGGCAGGTTACCAGCCGCCCCCGCCGCCACCACCACCGCCGCCGCCAGAAAACCCTCCGCCGCCCCCGCCGGAAGAGCTGGAGCTTTGCGGCATAGCCGAGGTCACGCCTGAGCTCATGCCCGAAACCATGCTATCGGTCATTCCACCGATCGAACCAAACGTATTTGCGCTCACATTGGTCCAGGCCGGGTTATAGCCGTCCGCTTCTTCTGGGATGAGACGTTCAAAGTGTTTCGTCCAAGGCTTTTCAACGCCGAGCGCGACCGCATAGGGCAAAAACTTTTCATAGCGCTCTACTGTCATAGGCGGCGGAGCATCACTCCCAACTTTTACCGCGTTCAGCTGAAGCTTCTCCGCCTTTTCCATGTACAGCCGGAAGCCTTCAAGGTGAGTGCGCACATCCTGCCCTTTGCGGGTCGGTGCAGGCATCAAATACATGAACAGACCATTGAGTCCGATAAGAGCCACAACACCCAGCGTGTGCCATAGGCTCCAATAAGAATGCTGTAAGATCGCAAAAATCATGGCGAAGACTGACAAGACACCACCGATCACGACGTAGATGGGGTTCCATTTAAAGTATGCGTCGCCATAGGAGTCCGTGACGTCTTTTCGGAACGCAGTGTAGGCCTCGGTGAAATCGGCATCATACTTCTCACCAAGCTTCACCATGTCTTCGTCTTCAAAGAGTTGGTCATAGAGATTCGCGATCTCTGGCATGACCGACTGTCCGGAAACGCTCGCCCCCTTAGACAGCGTCGTTTTCTTTTTGTCGTTCTTGTCGACATCGATGCGCAGAAAACCTTTAGACGCTAAGAACATCAGGCTTGCGATCAATCCATCATGTCCGCGAAAGCCTCTATAGAAGATGTGATGCGCGGCGGCTGGAGAATATCCTTTTGGCGGTTCGTACTGTGGGAAAACGGGCCCTTTGACGGGATCGCGACCAACGCGATTGAAGTTGCTGTAGTAAAAGCCCAACAAGCCGAAAAAAGAGCCAATCAACGCGGCCAGAGACCCGTACCGAGCCCACAATAGCCACCCTTCATCGGTTAAAGATGGGGGTCGATGAGGCCCTTTTCGAAGCGCATAGACACGCCCAATCCTTCGCGGGCTGCCAAAGGCGCAGTTGTTTTGAAGACATGCGCATTGCCCTCACGTTGATAAGCTGCGTCGCGCCCGGTCGCCCCAAAGGCGCCGGTAAAACTATCCATCCCGACGATGTTTAACCCGGGTGGAAACACGATACTCGCTGACGCCTCCAGAATCGGAAACTGCCAGTAAACACCGGTCACTTCCCAATAGAGTTCGTCATAGTCCTCAAAATATCGAATCTGGTTTTTAACCCGGTACCGGATCTCATAAACATGCTCCCGATACTCTAAAAAGCGATCGGGATCGCCAATTCGAAGCCGCACAGCATTGCCATCGCGCTCGCGTTCATACGGTTCGCGAGCGCCGTCGCGTTGGACACTCAATACATCATATCGATAGGGCAGCCGTCCGCGATCATCTTCGTCCAAATAATAAGCGGGAAAATCACGAAAGATCCCACGGCGAATTTCGCGGCCTTCGACATTCACAACAATCGTTTCAGTGACGACAATGTCGCCATCTTGTTCAACTTCGATCTCGACGGCAAAGCGGCGAATTTCCTCTTGTGCCGCTGCGATCGTTGCCACACCCAAGGCCAGCGCCACGGTGAGGAAGAATCGGAGCAGGCGCATTAAGCCTGCCCCCCAAGATCGATCTCAGGCACAGCGCGGTCCGCCATCGAGATTTCGAAGAATTGACGACGAACAAACCCAAAGGGTCCCGCAATCAGATTGCCTGGAAAACTCTCCACCGCCACGTTCAATTCGCGCACGGCCCCATTATAAAAACGGCGCGCCATCTCAATTTTATTTTCTGTCTCAGAAAGTTCGTCTTGCAGGTCTTTGAAATTGCCGCTGGCTTTGAGGTCCGGATAGTCCTCGGCGAGCGCCATTAATTTGCTTACAGGAGCCGCAAGGGCGCTTTCTCGGCTGCCACGTGCACCAGGATCATCCCCTGCTTGTAGCGCAGCGTTGCGCTTCATGATCACGTCTTCGAACAATTGGCGCTCATGGCTGGCATAGCCTTGCACGGAGGTGACGAGTTGCGGGATTAGATCGGCACGACGCTTCAGCTGAACATCGATATCTGCCCAGCCATTATCAACCATGTTGCGCTTCGCCACGAGCTGGTTGAACAAAACGATCACAATGACGACGAGGAGGACGAGCGCCCCTATCCCGACATATAAAGCGACCATAAAACTCCCCTTCGCGCTTTCTCTTCCGCATTAGGCTTACGGAAATTCGGGGGAATGTGAAGGTGCTCAGGAAAATGGATGAAATGTTTTAAGCGATCACGATCAGTTTGCGATTTCCCAGCTGCCAAGGGCATCATCCATTATGCTGACCGCTTCGCGCACATCCGAATCGTCGATCACAAGTGGCGGCGCGAGTCGAAGGACATTGTTACCTGCAACCCCGACCAGGAGGCCACGCTCGCGGCAGGCATTCTGAACGGGCTTTGGCAGGGCTTTGAGTTTGAGCCCGGTGAGCAACCCTTTGCCCGTGACCCCATCCACTTTATCAGGGTGACTATCTGCAAGAGACTTGAGCCCTTGGGCGACGGTTCCGGAAACCCGTCGGACTTGCGCTAAGAATTCGTCATCCGAGATGATGTCCCAGACGACATTGCCGACCGCCATGGCCAGCGGATTGCCGCCATAGGTGGAGCCATGACTGCCGGGTTGCATGACGGAACCGGCGGCTTCTGTCGTCAAGCAAGCCCCAAATGGAAAGCCTCCGCCAACGCCCTTTGCGACACACATAATATCCGGCTCTGCGTCGGTGGCCCATTCGTGCGCAAACAATTGACCTGTGCGCCCCATGCCGCACTGAACCTCATCATAGATCAACAAAGCGCCGCGCTCGTTGCAGAGTTTTCTAAGCTCGGTCAAACAGGTTTCAGGGATTGCGCGGACGCCGCCTTCGCCTTGCACCGGCTCGACCAGAACGGCCGCGGTTTTCTCCGTGACGGCCGCATCGAGCGCCTCATGATCGCCAAACTCAATCTGAGTAAAGCCTGGTAAAGCGGGCCCGAACCCTTCCAGATATTTGGGGTTCCCGCCTGCATTGATCGCCCCCAAAGAGCGCCCGTGAAACGCGCCGCTAAAGGTTACAATTTCATAGCGCTCTGGGTCACCGTTGGCCCAGTGATACTTCCGGGCGGTCTTGAGCGCACACTCAATCGCCTCAGTCCCAGAATTGGTGAAAAAGACGCGATCGGCAAACGGGAGACGCTCGCAAATCTTCCGCGCCAGCTCTTCACCGGCGGGCACCCGGAACATGTTCGACGTATGCCAAAGTTTCGCGGCTTGATCTTGCAGCGCGGTCACCATGGCGGGGTGAGAATGGCCAAGCGCACTGACAGCAATTCCTGCGACAAAATCGAGATAAGACTTTCCGTCTTCGGTGATGAGCCGTACGCCCTCTCCACGCTCAAAAGCTTCTTCCGGTGGACGGTAGACCGGCATAATGTGCTGACGCGGATCCGACATTGTGTGCTCCTGGTTGATTCTTTTTCGCGTTTTCTTGATCCAGGCACGCTTGGCCATGCCGCGTTTGAAAGTCAACACACGACGTGATCTGGGCAATTTCTTCCACCCACGCTACATTTGTGACACATTCATTCTCTACAGGATGGGGAATGGCAGAGAAATCTTCCTTACAAAATTTTCAGACAAAAATTTGAAAAAGGTGATTGACGAAAAACGATAAACTGTTATTGTTTTTCAATAATAAATGATCTGGCGGCTTCCCTTACCCTCTCTCCCCCCTGAGCGTCGCTAGGTTGATAACTCTCACTCCATACATCTTGACGACTCCCAATCGGGGGTCGTTTTTTATTGCGGTGAGAAGCTGGGAAAAGAAAAAGGCGCGACCTGTTGGCCACGCCTGAAAAGTGATTGCAGCGTTTCCTCCCAGAAACTTGCAAATCCTGTATTGCCAACTTGTCGCAGGTCGTCAAGCGCTTTGTGACAGCTTCTTAACGAATTTTTCGAAGACAGCGTTGTCAGCGCTGAAGACTTGGTTAACTGTTGCAATTGTTACAGTTCTGGCGCCGCCTACTGCGAGTATCCGGGCCACTTCACTCGCCTTATTGGTGAGACACAGGGCTAATTTAGGACCCAGTATGGTTAATCCGAATCGTTCGACGATTTCGGAGGGAATCTCAGCGTCGACCTCGACTCGGGAAAGCGACTTTGCGGCCACCGATGCCTCAAAACTGTCGAGTAAGACCCGCAACGTAGAGACAGCATCTTCCGACCAATCGGCTTTCAGCGATCCAGCCAGCGACGCCTCACTCTGCAAAATCACCCCATCTTTGATGATTTTTAGGTCATTCGCTTTCAATGTGGCTCCGGTCGTCGTGATGTCGACGATCACTTCCGCTGTTCCTGCCGCAGGAGCCGCTTCGGTGGCCCCAGGGCTTTCGATCAGGCGATACTCACCGACCGCCTTTTCAGCGAAGAACTGACGCGTCAGTCGCATATACTTGGTGGCCACGCGCATGCGCCGGCCGTGCCGCGTCCGGAACAGCGCCCCGGCCGCTTCAAGGTCTGCCATCGTCTCGACATCGAGCCACGCCGTCGGCACCGCCACCACGACATCAGCGCCGCCAAAGCCAAGACGCCGCATCACATCAACATCGGTTGCCAATGACGGCGAAAGGTCGTTGAGCAAATCTTCCCCAGTAATGCCAACATGCAAATTGCCTGCGATCAACTCTTCAGCGATTTCGCGTGCAGAGAGCAGCATCACGTCTGCCTCAGGTAAGCCTTTTAGCTCTGCGCTATAGCCGCGCCCACCGCCTTTTTGGCGGAGCTTGAAGCCGCTGGCCGCGAGCCAATCTTCGGACTTTTCTTTCAGCCGTCCTTTTGATGGGATAGCGATGGACAGACGGGTCATAGCTCACCTCCGACAATTCGTTGCAAGCGATGCGGACTGACAATGCCGCCGAGTGCTGTCGCGTTGACCTCGCCTTGAGACAAGTCCGACAAAAGCGAATCATAACGCCCTCCGGCCGCAACCGGGCGTTTCATCGCGGCGTCTGAATCGTCTGCCGCGATCTCAAAGACCAGGCCATCATAATAGGTAAACCGGCGTCCAAAATGTGTGGCGAACTGGGCCTCGGCTGACAGCGCTCCGCCGCTAATTTCGGCCAAACGCTCAGCACGCTCTCGAAACGCGCTAAGCATTTCACCAAGACCACTGAGTTGTGCTGTTTCCGCAATCTCTGTCAGCGCATCGGCCGCTTCGATCAATGGAATTTCAAGTTCGAGCAATTGATCAAGGACCGACAATTGAGTGTCTGAGATTTCAAACTGCGCGCCCGACTTCGAGCGCTCCACAAGACGATCTACGATTTCTTCCGTGCTGCGCTCTCCAACTGGACGTACCCCTGTCATTGCGAAAATATCTTCGACAAATGCAGAAATTTCTTGCGACGACATTCCAGCCACACGCCCCCGCCAATCCGCTGCGATTGCGTTCCTGACCTTGGATATAAGCCTGTACCCCGCCAGCTTGACGAAACGCGCGCTTCAATCCCCGCAGCCACATCATCGGGAAAGGCGAGCGCATCGATAAAAGCTGGGAAGACCGACAAATCTCCAAAACAAATGTGCCCAGTTTCCATCCCGCTTTTGCTGCAGACTGAAGTCAGCGTTTCAAACAACCAGACATCTTGTTCGACAGAGCGCGGCGCGCCAAAGCGTTCAATACCGACTTGCTCATACTCAACCGGTTCGGTTTCGACAGTCGGCAAGCGAAACACTTTACCTTTATATCTACGCAGCGTTTCACCAGGATCTTGGCGGCGCCGAGCATCGACTTCAGCGACCGCGATGGGCAGAGTCAGGTCTGGACGCAGAGCCCATTCTTTTCCTTGCGGATCGACAAAAGTACAAATTCGATTTCGGACCGCTTCACCCGAAAGCTCAAGCGGAATAGCGGCTTCCATCAAGACAGGCGGCTCCACAAAGCTCCCGCCTTGCTGAGCGAACGTATCTGCGGCGCGGGCGGTGATGCTCATTGATCAGCCTCCACGATTTCACGGATCCGAGCGATCATCTCAGCGCGTGGAGCCTCGAACTGTCCGGGGCGCGCTTCGCGGTATTCTTCATTGCTATCAATCGCGGCCGCCTGACGCGCACCTTCTTTGAGGTCTTTGATGGTCACAACGCCTTTCTCGAGCTCATTGCTGCCGACCATGATGGCCGCCGGAGCGCGGCGGCGATCGGCATATTTCATCTGCGGACGCATACCGGAGCTGCCCATATAAGCTTCAGCGCGAATGCCTGCTTTACGAAGCTCGGTTGCGAGCTGGAGTGCGATTGCGGGATTCTCGCGATCCATGTTGAGGACAACCACCGGACCGTTCAGCGCTGCAATCTCACCACTGATTGCGAACGCGGCCGCGAGCCGGCTAATCCCGACCGAGAATCCTGTTGCGGGAATTTTTTCACCTGTAAAGCGAGCGACCAAATCATCATATCGCCCACCGCCACCCACGGACCCAATGCGAACCGTTTGACCGGTTTCATCCTTGGTTTCTCTTAAGAGCTCGGCTTCAAATACCGGACCGGTATAATATTCTAATCCACGGACAATTGAGGGATCGAATTTGACGTCCGGTTCAGGGGTGCCGAGCGCTTCCAGCGCATCCGATATGGCGCTCAGTTCCGCGAGCCCTGCCGTGGCATCCTCACCGGTCCCAACGGCCTGCCCAAGCGCTTCAAGCGTTGCATCGCGGGTCTCACGTCCGGCTTCTGCGAAGGCCAAAACGCGAGCCACGCTCGCCTCATCAAGCCCCGCGCCTTTGGTGAAGTCGCCGCTTTCATCCATGCGTCCTGCCCCAAGCAAATCGGCGACGCCTGAGACGCCAAATTTGTCGAGTTTATCGAGCGCCCGCAAAATCGTCAGGCGTACCTCTTCTTGCGTTGCACCGACACCGTCCAACACAGCGTTGAGCAAGCGCCGTGTGTTCACGCGTATTGCAAACTCGCCGTCGACAGCGCCCGCGGCCCGCATGGCTTCAGCCGCCATCGCAATCATCTCAGCATCGGCATGGGCGCCGGGGGCCCCAACTGTATCGGCGTCGCATTGTAGAAATTCACGGAACCGTCCGGGCCCCGGTTTTTCATTGCGCCAAACCGGACCTGCTGCATAGCGCCGATAAGGTTTTGCCAGAGTTTGCCAATTCTCAGCCGCGAACCGCGCGAGCGGGGCTGTCAAATCGTAGCGCAAGCTCATCCATTGCTCATCATCATCTTGGAGCGCAAACACCCCCGCGTTCGGACGATCTTGATCAGGTAAAAACTTACCGAGCGCGTCAGCAAATTCGAAGGCGCCCGTATCCAGCCCTTCAAAGCCCCAGCGACGATAGACCGATGTGACCCGCTCAATCATGGTCTGTTCTGCATGGATCAGTTCTTCACGCTTATCGGGAAACCCTCTCGGTTTTCGAGCGAGATCGATCGGTTTTGGCGTCTTTGTTTTGCCCATGGTCAGGCCTTTGTTTTGGGTCGCGGTCCGCATAGACGAAGCCGCTTCGTGTGTGAAGCTTTGGATGCCGGGTCTGGACACGACCCAGCTTGGGTCGGATCGGCAATCCTCTTGGTTTCGGCTCAAATGCTGGATTTGAATTTTGAAAACAGGAGGCGCACCGAGATCATTCGCGCCTCGCAGGACGCGTCAGGTCTTTAAATGGTGATGATGCAATCTTGTTTTCATGCGCGGCGACGTATCGAACGGGCTGCAGCCCGTCAAGACATTTACCGCGAGATGAGCCGTAATAAGTCGGGAAAAGGATAAAACTTTATCGATTGGATCAATCCATTTTTATGCCTGGCCGCCTAAAAATAGAGAAATCGCGCAGGACATTTGGTTTGGACCGATTTTTTCGCTTTCTCGGCTACATTTTTCCGAAAACCCGCTGGGTTCCGGATGATGGCAGCTTCATTCTGTCGTCGGAGGATATCCAACGGCGGCGGATGATTATGGTCTCATTGTTCACGGTCGCCATGGCCGGGGCGTATACCGCGTTCCAAGTTGCGCAGCTCCACGAACAAAGTTCGGCTTGGATCAGTCTCGCCACATGTATGATCCTCTGCGCCCTTTCGATCGCAGCTTTGATTGCGACAATCTGGGGGTCAAAACCTGAGCCATATATTCGGCTCTTGTTGATTGGCTTCTCATCCATCCTTTGGACAGAGATCTTCTTTTCAGGCGGCGTCACCGGGTACCATGTCGGCATTCTACCGATCTTACCCATCGTTGCGGCCATCCTGCTGACCACGAAGGACACGGTCTATCTCACAATCTTGAACCTGATTGTTGTGGTCGCGATCGCTTACATCGCCCTCCAAGGGGAATATATGCCGACGTTCTCGATCACGCCAGAGAGCGATATCGTGATGTCGGCCTTCATCATTATTCTCTCAGTCTTCGCGTGCGGTGGCGCGGCGATCATGTTGGTCCAACAAAGTGAGAAGGTGAACCGCCAACTCTTAGACCTCGTCGAGTATCAATCGCACCTCGCGGCGCATGACCATTTAACCGGCCTGGGCAATCGGATCGCCATGCAGAAACGCTTTGAGAGCCTCGGCCAAGGCGAAGCGTTTGATATTCTTTTGATCGACCTGGATGGTTTTAAAGCCGTCAACGACACGCATGGCCACAATGCCGGCGACTTCCTGATCAAATCCATGGCGGACCGCTTGCGCGAAGTGACTGACGACCAGGATCTGCTCATTCGTCTTGGCGGCGATGAGTTTGTCATCCTGCTTGAAGAAGTCGACGGCACACTCGGCAGTGTTCGCAAATATGCTGAATACCTGATCGACATTATCAGCCGCCCGTATCGATGGGAGAATGGCGTGGTCCTTAGAGTGTCCGCCTCCATCGGGCATGCGCGCTATCCAAATCATGGCTCGACCCCGAGCAAAGTGCTCAGTCTCGCCGACAAGGCCCTTTATAAAGCCAAGGATGCCGGCAAGAGCCAATGCATCACGTTTGGTACAGAAGCCTGCCCCCGTTCGGTACGAAAAGCAGCCCCTCGACCCCAGA
>CBDIHJ010000008.1:0-35079 GCA_965279045.1 Henriciella sp.
AAATGCAAAAGCTGCAGGCCGAACAGAAGCGTAAAGTCGCAGAGGCATCAGATCCGGTCCGTGGCTTGGTTTTGGTCTATACCGGAAATGGCAAAGGCAAATCTTCCTCCTCGTTTGGAGTCATCGCCCGAGCCCTCGGCTGGGGTCACAAAGTCGGCGTGGTCCAATTCATCAAAGGCAAATGGGTTTCTGGCGAACGCCAATTCTTCAAAAAGCTCGGAACCGTCGATTGGTTCAGCATGGGCGAAGGCTTTACTTGGGACACACAAGATCGCGACCGCGATATCGCTGCTGCTGAAGCCGCTTTTGCCAAAGCTGAAGAGATGATGTCGAGCGGTGATTACGACCTCGTGGTCTTGGATGAGATCAATATCGCTTTGCGTTATGACTATCTCAGCATGGACTCGGTCTTGAAGGGGCTGAACGCTCGATCCAAACGCACAAGCGTGGTGCTCACGGGGCGAGACGCGAAACCCGACCTCTGTGACTATGCAGACTTAGTGACCGAGATGCGGGAAGTGAAACACCCTTTCCAAGTCGGAATCAAAGCCCAACGCGGCATCGACTTTTAAGCTTCAGCGATCCCGCTGAGCGCTATCTGCCTCTCAGGTTCCTCAAATTGGTGCAGGCCATCGAATTGCCAGCGGCGCAACTCTGCTCAAACAGCTCTAGCGCGCGCGTCGTGTTTTGAGCGATACCGGTACCGTTTTGGTACATGAAGCCGAGATTGTTACAGCTCTGAGGTGCGCCGCCATCGCAGCCTTGCAAATAGAGCTGAACGGCCCTCTGAAGGTCAACCGAAACCCCCAAGCCCCGTTCATAGAAAAACCCTAAGTCGGTACACGCAATCGCAAAGCCGCCCGAACAGGCGCGCTCATACAAACTTATCGCGGTTTCGTAGTTCTGGCTCACGCCATTCCCCACTTCGTAGAGCTTCCCGAGGTTATGGCATCCTGGTAGGTTATCACTATCACACGCTTGCCGGTAAAGGCTCAGCGCTCGCGAAACATCCTGACGGACCACCGTTCCCTTTTCATACATGAAGCCCAGATTGTTGCAGCCCAATGCGTCCCCTCCGGCGCAACCTTGCTGATACAAGTCAACGGCAATATCGATGCTTGGCGTTAATCCAACACCTCGTTCGTAATGATAGCCCAATTCGGTGCACCCGGCTGGCTCTCCCAGATCACAGGCTTTTCGGTAGAGTTCATTTGAACGATCATTAGAGGCCGTTACGCCCAAACCGGTCGAGTACAATCGCCCTAAATTGGTGCAGCCGAGTCCTGCGCCGGCGTCACAACTTGCCGTATAGAGCTCAACCGCACGGCCGAAATCGACGGTGGTGCCCATCCCCTTTTCGAACATCACGCCAAGATTGGAGCATCCTAAATTGTGCCCGCCATCGCAGCCCTGCTGATAAAGATCAAAAGCGCGCCCAACATTTTTTTCGACCCCTTCCCCTTTTTCATAAAGGTATCCGAGGAACGTGCAGCTCTCAACGATGCCCGTTGAACACTCGCCTTGATATTGGATAGCTATAGCTGATGGTAATCCGGTATCGTTCGTCTCGGGCGGTGCGGGCGACGCCTCGTCCTGACGTGACGCGACTTCCTCCTCTAACAGCGCATCCCAATCAACACCGGAAAACATCATATAGGTATATATCAAACTGCCGACCGCGAAGATTCCGAGCGCGGCCATCCACTTTGTCCATCGCTTGCGCGTCGGCGGTGCAACCTCATCTGCATTCCCACCTAGCTTTTGATCGCCTTCACCACTGGCTTCAGCTCGTTCCGTGAGATTCAAACCTCTGATCAAGGCACTCATATCGCTGTCAAAGCTATCCACCCGCAGATTGACGCCATGGCGGAAGGCAAGGCTTTGGAGTTCTTCCGGCAGGTCTTCGGCTTGCGGCATTATCGTACTGTCAACCAAAACTGGAACAACTTGGATGTTGCGCTTTAACGCGGACGCGATCTCCAAGCGGACAAAATCACGCGGATTATCAATTCGGCGCTCGCCGGTCTTGGGGTCGACTTCGGTCAACCAACGATTTCCGATGACAGCAATGAGCACATCACACTTGGACACCGCGTCATCGATCCGCTCTCGAAAATCAAAACCGACCAACATGGAGTCGAGATCGTAAAAGATATTCTCTTTCGGCTTAGCGACTTCGGCGCACAGGGCATCGTACAGCTGCTTGGTCTGCCACTGACTGTCTGACCGCCGATAAGAAATGAAGACTTTGCTCATAGGTCTATCCCCGCGTAGAGCATATTTCGGGACGATCAAATCGCAAGTGATTTCGCGATGGCCAAAGCTGTAGAGTGACCCCGATCCTCCGATCTCACCGGCGTTTGACAAGTTTCAGCCCGTCATGCATTGGAACCAAAGATGGTGCTGCCATAATCGGTGGCTAAGAGGGAAGCCGGTTCAAATCCGGCGCTGTACCCGCAACTGTCAGCCAGGAGCGACAGGCCATATGCCACTGAGGGAGACCTTGGGAAGGCGGCCTGAAGCATTGATCGGCGAGCCAGGAGACCTGCCATCGCGTCGTTCGTCCGGAGACCGGGAAGAGTCTCAGCGGTCGGGAAGGCTCAACACGCCTCTCCTTTGCAACGACAATGAACCGCACCTTGTTGCAGGAAAAAGTTCCTGTGGCGTGGTCGAAACGTTGTGTTTGTTGGCCCGAATCCGCGCGATTTGGGACGCCAGGAGATTGGAAAAGATGATCGGGAGGCGATCTTAGCACTCTGATGGTAGACCGGCTCCTGACCCCTATGCTGCTTTTGGCGTGTTTGCTCGTTCTCTTTTTGGCGTGCTTGCTCGGCTCGACGCCTTTACCCGCAGACCGCGTATTCGCGGCTTTGCTCGGCGGCGCTGACCCTGCGGATCGGCTGGTTGTTTGGTCCATTCGGTTACCGCGCGCGCTCGCTGCTTTTTTAGTTGGCGCAGCGCTTGGCCTCAGCGGGGCAGCGCTGCAGGGCCTCTTGAGAAACCCGCTCGCCGAACCGGGCGTCCTGGGTGTGTCAGCGACCTCATCGCTGGTGGCGACTTTCTCGATTTATTATGGCCTCGTCGCGACCTCGCCCTGGGCGCTCCCCATTGCAGCCATTTTAGGAGCACTTGTGGCCACGGCGCTCCTGACCTTCGCAGCGATCAGAACACAATCTGTGGTGACATTGATCCTCATTGGTGTGGGGCTGTCCAGTTTTGCAGGAGCTTTGATGAGCCTGATGATGAACCTGGCCCCTAATCCGTTCTCGCTCACCGAAATGATCAATTGGATGCTTGGCTCCGTCGCCAATCGCAGCTTTGTCGAAATTGGGTTCGTCGCCCCGTTTATGCTCGGGGGCGCCATGATCCTGCTCACGACGCGGCGCGGATTGTCCGCGCTCACCCTCGGCGAAGAAGCCGCGAGCGGCGTTGGATTGAACCTTCGTCACCAACGGATCTTCACCGTCATCGGAGCCGGTTTGGCCACTGGAGCCTCGGTGGCGCTCGCCGGGGCCATCGGGTTTGTCGGGATTGTAGCCCCACACCTTATCCGGCCCTTGGTGCGCCATGACCCGGCAAGATCTCTCATCCCGTCAGCCTTGTTTGCCGGACTACTCCTCATGATCGCAGACATTTTCGTGCGCCTATTGCCGAGCCAAACCGAGCTAAAGCTTGGCGTGGTCGCAGCGATCATTGGCGCCCCGGCCTTTGTCTGGATCGCGATGCAAAGGCGGGCCGGTCATGACTAGTCTTTGGGTTCACGACATTACCATTGAGATTGGGGAAGCCTGTCTCGTCTCAGGGGCGAGCTTCGACCTCAACCCCGGCGAACTCACGGTTTTGCTCGGGCCAAATGGCGCTGGAAAGACCAGCCTGTTAAGAGGCGCTCTCAACCTTCAACGCGTTTCACATGGCACCAGTGAACTGGATGGTGTTGCGATCGGGACCCTTTCGGCCTCGGCGCGTGCACGGCAGATCGCCTACTTGCCCCAAATCAGACCCTTGGCTTGGCCAAACCGCGTTCAGGACGTCGTCGCCCTTGGCCGTTTTAGCCACGGTGCGAGCATCGGCCGGCTGGGAGCTGCAGACGCCGCCGCAGTCGATCGCGCGCTGACCGATTGCGACCTTCAATACTTGAGAGATCGCGCCACACACACACTGTCGGGCGGCGAGCTGGCCCGCGTGCATTGCGCGCGTGCATTTGCGACGGAGGCGCCGCTCTTAATCGCAGACGAACCGACAGCGGCGCTCGACCCGCGCCACCAATTTAGAATTCTGGATCTTATCAAGTCTTATGTCGAACGCGGTGGCGGTGCGATGCTGGTCTTGCACGATATTGAACTCGCCGCGCGCTATGCGTCGCGGCTGATCTGGATGAAACAGGGACGCATCGTCGCCGACGGCCCGGTTGAGGAAACACTTACGGCGGAACGTCTAGCCGACGTTTACGGCATCGCCGCACGCGTGAGAGGCGAACAAGTGATCATGGATGGCGCCCTATGATGGCAAAAACCCTCATGTTGCAGGGGACGGGATCGGATGTTGGAAAATCCATACTAACAGCGGCTTTGTGCCGAATTGCGTTTCGACGCGGTCTACATGTTGCGCCGTTTAAGCCACAGAACATGTCGAACAATGCCGCGGCGTGTCCAGGTGGCGGAGAAATCGGACGTGCGCAGGCCCTACAAGCCCGCGCCGCCGGTATCCCGCCGCAGATAGATATGAACCCGGTGCTGTTAAAACCTCAAACCGATCGAACGTCGCAAGTGGTCGTCCAAGGGCGAGCGCTGACCGCCATGGAAGCCCAAGACTATATGTCGAAGCGCGGCGCTCTGCTCAAACCCGTCATGGAAAGTTACTACCGTCTCGCCCGTGAGCATGATTTTGTCTTCGTCGAAGGGGCCGGTAGTCCGGCCGAAGTCAACCTGCGCGCAGGCGATATCGCGAATATGGGCTTTGCGCGCAAAGCCAATGTCCCTGTCTGTTTGATCGGGGATATCGACAAAGGCGGGGTCATCGCGAGCTTAGTTGGAACCAAAACCGTGGTTTCCGAGAGCGATGCTGCGATGATCAAAGCCTTCATTGTCAACAAGTTCCGAGGAAATTTGAGCCTCTTCGATGACGGCGTAAGCTTCATCGAAGAACGGACCGATTGGCCCTGTTTGGGGGTCATTCCTTGGTTGCCCGCCGCGACACAACTGCCCGCAGAGGATGCTGTCTCCATGCAGCAACCGGCGGGCGCTGACGACACATCCATCAAAATCGTCGCGCCGATGTTTTCGCGCATCGCCAATTTCGACGATGCCGATCCGCTACGCTTAGAGCCGGGTGTGGACTTTCAGTGGGTCCCGCCCGGTGAGGCCCTGCCGCGTGACGCGGATGTCGTTATTCTGTTTGGAACCAAGTCGACGCTCGGCGACCTAGAATTCATGCGCGCCCATAAATGGGATGAAGATCTTCGTGCCCATGCGCGCGCGGGCGGCCGCATTCTCGGGATTTGTGGTGGCTATCAAATGCTCGGCAAGAGCATCTTTGACCCGCACGGACATGATGGCATGCCAGGCACGGCCGAGGGCTTGGGTCTGCTCGATATTGAGACAGCCATGACGGGAGAGAAACGCATCGCAACGATCCACGCCATCTCCCCCTTATGCCCGGATCCGGTCTCTGGTTATGAAATCCATACCGGCGAATCCTTCGGACCCGATACAAAGCGCCCCATTTTCCAGGTCAACGGCAAGCCAGATGGTGCGAGTTCCGCTGATGGTTTGATTGAAGGCACTTATCTGCATGGGGTGTTCAGCCATGATGGCTTTCGACAGGCTTGGCTCGGTTCCATTCGAGATGGTTTCAGGAGCAATGTGAATTATGAAGCGCGTGTCGAAGAGGCTTTGGACGAGCTTGCTGATGGGGTCGAGCGCGCGCTCGATATCGATCAATTGTTCGCACTGGCAAAGCGGCCATTGACGGCCGCCTAAACTGTTTCGTCCCAGTGTTTGCTGAGCCGTGCAGCGGCATTGATGATCCCGACCATAGAATAGGTTTGCGGGAAATTGCCCCACAACTCACTGGTCTCGGTGTCGACATCTTCGGATAGGAGGCCAAGTTTTGTCCGCGTTGCCAGCACGGTTTCAAACATGGCACGCGCCTCGTCTTTACGTCCGATGCGCGCCAGCGCGTCAATGTGCCAGAACGTGCAAGCCGTGAATGCAGTTTTCGGTTTGCCGAAATCGTCTTCCATCCGGTAGCGATAGACATGGCTGCCAACGCGAAGTTCTTCATCGATCCGTTCCACCGTCGCGACGTAGCGTGGGTCCATGGGGTCAATAAAGCCGATCTCTGCCATAAGCAGAACCGACGCGTCTAAGTCTTCACCGCCAAAGGCCGCGGTAAACGCCTTACGGCTTTCATTCCAACTCAGCTCCAAGATGGTGTCTCGAATTTCGTCGGCGCGGGTGTGCCAGTGCGCAGCACGATCCTCACGTCCAAGAGTCTCTGCGATTTTGGCCAAGCGATCACAAGCGGCCCAACACATAATGGCAGACGACGTGTGGACATGCGCAATGCCGCGGAACTCCCAAATGCCAGCATCCGGCGTGT
The DNA here is from genome assembly GCA_965279045.1 of Henriciella sp. Classification (GTDB taxonomy): domain Bacteria; phylum Pseudomonadota; class Alphaproteobacteria; order Caulobacterales; family Hyphomonadaceae; genus Henriciella. The sequence goes on from CBDIHJ010000008.1 coordinate 6,601, forward strand.
TATAAACCTGATATGCGCGTTCGCCGACTTGCTCGAAATGCTCGAATTCCAGCTCGCCTGCTTTGGTGAGGAGACGATCATCAAAGAAGGCCTGCGCCGCTCCAAGAATGACATGGCCATAGACATCATGTTGAATATGTTCAGCCGCTTGGTTACCAATACGCACCGGGCCCATGCCGCGATAGCCCGGCAATCGATCGGCAATCTCTTCGGTGAGGTCATCTTCCAGAGCGACACCATAAACCGGTTGGATATGTCCGCCTTTCGTGTGCGCGACCGTGTTGCGAAGGAAGCCAAGATAACGCTCCAACGTCCCGACCGCCGACAAACGATTGAGGGCCGTGACCGTAAAATACGCATCTCGCAGCCAACAATAACGATAGTCCCAATTGCGTTCAGATCCGGCATGCTCCGGAATTGAGGTTGTTAGGGCCGCAACGATGCCGCCCGTCTCTTCATAAACGCAAAGCTTCAAAGTGATTGCGGCACGAATGACAGCGGCTTGCCATTCTGGCGGCGTCGCCAACCGACGCGACCATTGCTGCCAATTGTGCAACGTGCGTTGAAACCAATTGCTCGCCATGGAGTCCGGATTGTCTGAAAGCGACTCATCCGGCCCCAAGATAAAGCTAAGCTCGCTGTCCAAAACGAACTCGCGCTCATCCATAATGTAAGACACGGGCGCATCTGTGGTTACGCGGAAATCGACCTCTTCATTTGGGAAGCGGATGTGAGAGACCCCTCTCCGACGGATGATCGGGCGCTCCCCATGACCCGTTTCGGCGCGCAAATGGATCGTGATCCGCGGCATGCCTTTCAGCGGGGTAATCCGGCGTACAATCGAAGCAGGTCGGAACACTCGGCCGCGATTGACAAAACGAGGCGCAAAGTCGGTCACTTTGATCGCGGAACCGTCCGCGTCCGTCAGAATGGTCTCTAGGATCGCCGTGTTGCGAATATAGGTTTGCTCTGCACTCACTTGATCAGCGAGTTCGATCCGAAAGGCACCGCCGCCCCCCAACAGAGAATTAAAGACGGGCTCACCATCTAGTCGAGGCAAACACATCCACTGGATCGATGCGTTCGCGTCAACCAGGGCGGCAACCGTCCCGTTGCCGATGATTCCGAGCTCAAGCGTGCTCATTCGTAATTCTCCTCAACCACGCCCAGACCATCTCTGGATCGGCGAAACGGTAGTTTGCACACGTCTCTCCTTCCCCAACTTTAACGCCAAAGCCACCAATCTTGGCAGCCGCAAGCATCGCGTCTTCATCAGTCGTATCGTCGCCAAACATGATGGGTGCGCGACCAGCAAATGGCGCCTCTTGCATCAATTTGGTCAGCGCGCGCCCCTTGTTGGCGCTTTTGGGTTTTAACTCGATGACCATTTTGCCGTGCTGCGCTTTGTATCCTGGAATATCACGCGACAGATTGTTGAGAGCCTCTAGGAGACCGTGCTCTGCTTCTGGGTTCTGACGATAGTGAATGGCCAGGACCGGTCCTTTTTCTTCAATGCGCGCACCCTCAACTGGATCGACGATCTGAGCCACCGCCTGCCGCATTTCCGCAGAAACAGGAGCGGCCATCGCCGCGGGCGCTTCACCTGGTTTACAAACCTCCAAGCCGTGCCCACCCGCTCGCCAAACCCCCAGCGGTGTTCGCGCCGAGAGATCTCTGATATCCCGCCCACTGATCAGCACCAATGCCCCGTTCAGAATACGGTCCAGTGCCGACAAAACTTCAGCGCCATCTTCGGGCAAAACCACAGAATCAGGATCGTCCTGAAGCGGTGCGAGTGTGCCATCAAAATCCAGAAAGAGCGCATGGTTGCGCGCATGGAACGGCATCGCACTCGGCGAGGACTGAACATCAACCATCATGAGATCCGTTTACGATGACCCACCCTGGAGCGCATCCAGATCTTTCAGGAAGTTCTGTCGCCACCAGGCTATATCCTGCTCGGTCACGACTTTGCGTAATTCCAACCAGCGCTCTTTGCGCTCTTCCAAGGGCATGGTCAGACCGAGATGGATAATTTCAGCCAGTTTTCGCGTGTCATGCGGATTGACCAAGAGCGCGGCCTTGAGCTGCTCAGCAGCTCCCGCGAACTCGGACAGAATGAGCACGCCGGGGTCGTCCTCATCTTGGGCCATCACGAATTCTTTGCAGACCAGATTCATGCCGTCTCGCAGGGGTGTGACCAAGCCAACACGCGCAATTCGGAACAAGCCCGCCAATTCCTCTCGATCGTAAGAGCGCGCCAAATAGCGCAGGGGTATCCAATCGAGATCGCCGTAATCGCCATTAATCCGCCCCGCCAATTGGTCCAACGTTTGGCGGAGTTCTTTGTACTCCTCGACTTTGCTGCGCGAGGGCGGAGCAATCTGGGTCACCGAGACGCTACCATGAGACTCCGGGTAATCATCAAACAAGCGCCCGACCGCCTCAAACCGTTGCGGCAACCCTTTTGAATAATCCATTCGGTCGACGCCGATCACCAACGACCGGCCACCTAAGAAACGACCGATGCGTTCCGCCGCTTCATCAGCTTTTTTCGTTCGCGCAGCGGCTTGAAACCCCTCAGCGTCAATTCCGATCGGATAGGCTTCAATTTTCACAGTCGTGGCAAAGACTTCCAGCCGGCCATCTTCGAGCACTTTCGCTTTGCAGTCTTCAATCAGGTATCTGGTAAAGTTTGAGCGATCTTGTTCAGACTGGAATCCGATCACTGAGTAGTTGCACATAGCGCGCGCAATCCAGAGATGCTCAGGTAAGGCTCGAAACACTTCTGGCGGCGGAAACGGGATGTGAAGGAAGAACCCGATGGGTCCGTCCCATCCGGCACGGCGCAGCGAATCTCCCATCAATAAGAAGTGATAATCGTGAACCCAGACCGAGTCGCCAGAGCGTAAGCGCTCAGCCACCATATTGGCGATCCTCTGATTGACCGCCGCATACACTTCAAACGCATCGGAATCGAACGAGGCGAGATCAATCCGATAGTGGAAAACGGGCCACAGCACCGAATTGGCGTATTGGAGATAGTATTGATCGTGCTCGTGTTGGGAGAGATCGGTCAACACGAACTCGACCCCGTCATCTTTTAGGGTTCTGAGGCTTCGTGTGGGCTGCTCCACGATGTCGCCAGACCACCCGAACCAAACGCCGCCGGTTGATTTCAAAGACTCCCAGACCGCAACTGCCAGTCCACCAGCCCGCGCCCCCGGATCTGCTGCCGTCCGGTTTGAGATCGCAATCAGCCTTCCCATGACACTAGCTTTACTCATTTCCGAAGCTTCGAACAGGAAAAACTCGAAGCCTCTAGTTGAATTTCAGTCTTCTGAGCTTGGTTGCCCTAGCGACCCCCTTGCAACTTATCCCGCACAAAAGGCGATTATGGAGGATGCGCATGCAAGATACCGACTTTACAGGGAAAAATGTTCTCGTCGTTGGCGGATCAAGCGGCATTGGCAATGGGATTGCGCAAGCATTTAGAGCGCGCGGCGCGAATGTGGAGATTTGGGGCACGCGCGCCAGTGCAAGTGACTACGATGCAGGCGAAGGATCCGATCTGACCGGCTTGTCTTATCAACAGGTCGATGTTGGTTCTCCCGATGCCATCGCGAATGCATCATTAGGATTCGACACACTAGACGTGCTCGTCCTCTCTCAAGGGATTGTGGCTTACAAGAAGGCCGAGTTCAGCCAACCGGGTTGGGACAAGGTCATGTCGGTCAATCTCGATAGCCTGATCCATTGTTGCGAGAAATTTCGTGCTCACTTGGCCGCTCAAAACGGCGCGATTATCATCATCAGCTCGGTGTCCGGTATCCGCGCCAATATTGGTAATCCCGCCTATGCCGCCTCAAAAGCCGGGGCGATCAGTTTGACCAAAACGCTGGGCCAAGCTTATGCCCGCGACGGCATCCGTGTGAATGGCGTTGCGCCAGGTCTGGTCGATACCAAACTCACTAAAGTCACCACCGAGCATCCTGATCGACTGCAAGGGGCCTTGCGAAGCATTCCTTTGAGACGCGTCGGCCAACCCGATGAGATTGCAGGCGGCGTCGTCTTCCTCGCCTCACCCTTGGCGTCTTATGTCTGTGGTCAAACGATCTTTGTCGATGGTGGCATGACGCTCTAACGCGAAAGCACGCCCAATAAATCGGAAAGGCGGAGTTTGGTGCTGCGTCACCATCTCCGCCTCTCGCTCCGGGTGCGTCCCCACACATGCCCGAACTTGCCTAATCAAATTACACCGGCGCCGGGTCGTTCTGCTATCCCAAACATATTTAGGGGTTTCAGCGGTGCCGTGGTCCTCTAAGGTCGGCGGAGTGATGCGCAAAATAAAGTTTGGTGGGACACAGCGTGACCAGCGAGGATCCCTGTAAAGTGCTGATTGTCGACGATCATGAAATCGTCCGAACAGGCCTGTCTTTGCTCATAAAATCAAACGGGTTTGAACTTGCAGGAGTTGTAAAAACTGGCGCTGAGGTCATCCCTTTTCTGCAAACAGAAGCCGTCGACATCGTGCTGCTCGATCTCGGGCTTCCAGATGTCCACGGCTTGTCGATCTTGACTGAGCTGGTCGGCGTGCACGACGCCTCTGTGATTGTATTGAGCGGAGATTTGAACGCGGCCACGTGTGACACTGCTTTGAAAATGGGCGCACGCGCCATCGTTAGTAAGTCAGATCCGTCTGCAATGATCGTAAAAAGTCTACGTGAAGTCCAAGCCGGGCGACGGTTTTGTACGCCCTCCATTGAGCACCTCCTGTCCGATCGTAGAGACTTAGAAATCGTACTCTCCCCTCGACAAATGGCCATTCTCCATTTCTTTGCGAACGGAGAGACCAATAAAGAGATTGGCTATCGCCTGCGGATCGCAGCGCCGACGGTTTCTTTTCATTTACGGGAAATTCGCGAAAAAATCGGCGTCGAGCACAATAAGAAAATTATCGAGAAAGCGCGCGCTATTGGTCTGATCTGAGCTTCTCTATCGCAGGATGGTCGGCCATTTCGAGATAGAGCGGCTTGTACAAGATCACATCGACCCGTGCGGCAGCGCGTTGGCGCATGATTGAGCTGTCATCCATACTGATGCCAATTCGTGCGCCTTGGGCCCGACTGTCGCCACTCGGGTCTGAATCCAAATCTTGGACCTTCACCTGCCTCGCCGCGGAGAACTGCGCGGTTGAGGTCAAAGAGAGGTTCTTATGCGCACATGGGAGCACCAATCGAATCACGGTGCCGCGACCGATCTCAGTTTCAATCGAAAGGTCGCCATCGAGCTGAGTGATAATAGACTTGGCAATTCGGAAGCCGGATGCTGGACGATCCAGCTCTTTTGGCCTGGCTAAATCGACCTCCTCGTCGGCCATCAAATATGCCAATAACTCTGACGTCATCCCCGTTCCCGTATCGCTCAGAGTGATCTCCAAATCCGCGCCACGCACGCGCGCCTCACAGGTGATCCCACCTGCGGATGTTGCTTGCAGACTATTAGCGATCAGATTTGAAACTGCCCGGGTCAAAAGCGCTCGGTCGCTGATCAAATTCACGCCGGGCGGCGCGACGGTTTCGAAGGTCAAGCTCTTCCGGCCAAAGGCAGGCTGATAGATCCGATTGAGAGATCGGAAGAAATCCTCGACAGAAAAGGCACTAAGCGCCAAACAGGTACGATTGGTCGAATACGTTCGCTTCGCCGTCAGCGTGGTCGATAAGATGTCATCCAAATACGCCGCGGAAGCTTTCAGCGTATCGATCAGCACCGGATCCTTCGCGCCACTCCCCTGCTCAAGCACATCTGTAGCAGTATTGATCGCCAGCAAAACCTGGCGCGTATCATGACCTGAAGATTGCAACATTGCGTTCTGGTCTTGGATGGTTGAGACCGCAAGCGCGTTTTCTTCTTGGAGCTGATTGGCGCGTGAAATGGCCTGCAAGCGATCCTCGAGACCTTTGGCATAAGCCTCAGTTGTTCTTTGCTGATCCTGATTGTCTTTCCAGGACTTCCAAACCGCGGACAGGGTCACGAAAATGGCTTCCTGCCAGCCAATAATAGAGAGAATGGTCATGATGCCCGGCATGCCGAAGAGCGGCGGAAACAGAACGTGCGCGAGGATGTAAAGTCCGACCATCGCCACCGCACTCCATCCAATCGCAAGCGGCACAAAGTGAATGCCATAGCGACGCACAGCCATCACACCGATGACCGGGAAAATCAGCGACCCGCCCGCCGAGTAAACCCAAGTCCATGCGCGAACCGCCACCCTCCAGTCTTTCGAGACAAAGCCAGCCACAAGCCAAAACGCTGTCAATGCGACCCCGAGGATGAGCAAACCCTGCAACACCCTATGGAAGATTGGGTGTTCTGTGGCGCTGTTCAGAAAGCTCGTCGCAAACAGAGTCATGAAGACGATGAACCCGCATTTTGCGATCTCTGAAATCTGGATCGCCAGGATTGGGAACGCGGCCATACCGTACGCATCCAAATAGGCGGCGGCGTGAAGCACCACGATGAGGAAGGAAAGCTCCGAGGCCGCGAGATACAAAAAATATCGACGCCCGAGAAACGTGAAAAAGAGGAAGTTGATAAAGATCAGGACGAAGATCGTTGGCAGAAAAAACGCAAATCGCGTGGTCTGCCAATAATACTCATCAAGATACGGATCGAACCGATAAAACTCGAACGGCACGGCCCGCAAAGCTTCGATATCCGCATAAACAGCAATTGTTTTGCGCTCGCCTGGTTGGAGCGCGATCACCGCGCCATAGCCGATATAACGACGAATGTTGCGGGCATTGTCAGACGGCTCATCGCTGTCCACCAGCACCTCTGCTTGCGTCTGCGTCACATCGTAAATGGCAAATCGATTGACCGAGTGGCGGCGGGTCGTGAACACCCATTCGCCATAGGTCTCTGATGCGTTTTGAACCTCTAAGAGAAATACAGAGTGACCCCGTTCTGACGCCACCCGCATATTTGGTTCGTCAGCCACGGATTCAAATTGTTCGAGGTGGCTCAAAAGATGCGCCCGCTCAATCGGCCCTTCGAAATCCTCAGCACGTAGAATTTTCTGAGCAATGTCCCGGGTCGAGACCTCTTCAGTCAGCTCCAAAACGGGCAAGTCTTGCCCCAGCGCTCTGCCCCAAAGCATTAGGCAAAAGATAATTAGAACCAACGCTTTAAGGACAGGCATGCAACTGGCGTAGCATCTTGTTGGAAGACTGCAAAGCGATCCGCGTCAGGCTTTAATCAAACACTCCATTCCAGCCGTCTGGTCGGTGCTGAATCGCCGATCGGATCGAGTTTAAGCTGACCCCTTCATTGCATCCGCGGCTGACGATTTCGCGGTGATGTACGGCCAAGGCATGCAGCGTTTTCCACGATAAGACCGGACTGCCAGAATTGCCCTCCATGGTCGGGCATTTGTACCAAACGCGCTCCGGTTCCCCCTCAGGCCGTGAATACTCCATGTCCTCTACGGACAGATTCTCGATGGCAAGATGGAGCAAATCTGATCCCATTGGGTGCCCGATCACGGTCACCGGATCATACCCGCCCGTGTCCGAAAGACTTAAGTCCGCCAAAGACGCAGTTTGCGACATGCTGCGTGCCCCCTCTGGGACCTCGGGGAGCTGAAAGATAGTAATGTCATGGTCTTCTCGTTTGGAGCACCAAAGCACCTCGCCTACACGCACTTGTTCCGAGGCGGCGGACTGAGTGAACCGAACCGCGACTTGAGATGGCTTTAAGTCCGTTGTGCCGTATGCGCTGACGACGTGCTCATTGGTGACAAAAACATGCCCAAGCGCGGCCCAATCAGGATTAATCTCATCTGCACGAAAGACGGTTCCCGTTCCGAATCTAGAGGAGAAGTCTCCGCCACCAAAGCGCTCGACTCGCCCCACGCACTGGCTCATTTGGATTAACCTCTGGACCCAACCGATCGGCACAGGGCGGCCACCAAACAATCCTTCATAACCATCCGATGAGAGGCGTTTGCCCATGTCCGAAAGCTCATGTTTTGAAAACTCCACGCGGCTGCCGGGGGCGCGCAGGAGATCAGCTGTGACTTCATCAAAGATCGCTCTCAACTCAGGCTCGGGTCGGTTCTTGATTTCCCATAGTTCTAGCAATTGTCGCCGCGCAGAGTTGAGTGCAAAGGCGTTATCGGTCCGCTCGCAGAACCGCCCAAAAGCTTTTAGCGCGTGCTCGTTCTGCCCCAAAGCGAGATAAGCTTCGCCCATAGAGGCGAGCGGCCACGGGTTCGCCGCATCGCTGCGAAACTGCGCCGTCGCCAACTCAATAACTTTATGAGCGAGTTGGAGGGTCACTTCCTCATTTCTCGCCCGATCGAACGTTGCCGCTTCAATTTCGTTGAGCGCCAGCAAGTTGCAGGCGTGCCAATATCCTGTCTGCGCGGAGAGTTCCCACCCTTTTTCGTAAGCCCGCCGTGACGCTTCGAGCAGGCTCAGGTCTGCGTCTCCATGTTTCTTCGTTTCTATAAATAGCTGCTTATAAGCTCGGCCTTCCAACCCCGCTAATTCGAGCATATCTGTTTGAGTTAAATTGGGACCGTTATACGCATCTGAAAGTTCGGCGATTACCGTGTCATACTGACCGAGTTCAATGAGCGCTTGCAGTCTCATTCGTGTAGCAATCTGGGGCACGAGATCCCGGCGCTTCAGCTCGCTTGCCGCGAAACAAAGATGCGCGTGCGAGCGTTTGGTTTTGAGCGATTCCAGCATCACCGCAGCTGGACCGTCCCCATCTACGCCCAACGCAGCAAGCGTTGAGATGATCGACAAGAGCTCGGATGCGCCAAACTCATCAACGCTTTGATCCAGGCGCGCTTCAAAAGCTTGGATACGCTGCTGGACCTCATCGATCTGTTCAAAGGCGATCATTCCGCAAAATCATCGCCGACCCGTCCCATCGGAACGTTCGGGACCCAATGCGACTGTATGAGCGCTGCCCAACCGCGGAACAGCGACTCAAACCCATCGCCCGTCCCTGCGACGATCAAAGCACTGACCCGGTTCGACCACCCGGCGGCAAAGACACCAAGAGTCGGTCGTTTCGTGACCAAGCGGGTGTAAAAATCGCTGCGCTCCTGGTTCACCGCGTTGAACACCAATTCGGGATCCGCGGCATGAACTGCGGCGAGCGTCTGTGGTCCGAGAATGCCATCTTCCGTTACGCCAACAGCTTTTTGGAGCGCTTTGACAGCGCGTCGATGTCCGCAGTTCACAGCGAAATCAAAGACCGCAAGGGCAACTCGCTCTGGGAGTTCGTCACCTTGGACCTTGTTCCAATAGTCGCGCTGATAGATTTTATGAGCTTCCTCAGCCGTGATCTCAAATACATCGAGCCGCTCCAAACCTTGGCTATCGCGCCATGCATCGAAGGTTTTTTGGGTGATGCCGAGATTGGTTTTGCCGCCCGGATCATCCGGGTGATCGACTTTGCCCCCTTCCCAGTGGGCGGTGAAGGCCATGACTCTCAAGAATAGATCTGCCTTCATAGATGGCGCGCCAGGACGCGTATCGGTATCACTCGCTACAGCCGCTTCGATCATCGGATCGAATGTGATTGGTGCTGGGTCAATCAAAGAAGCTTCCGCATCGAGACTATTAACACTGACGACGGCGATCGCAGTCACCAGGATGGCCTTGAGCGCCGCGCGGTTACCAATCAGATTGGCGAGGTCCGAAAGCCCCTCATAGCCGTCATTTTCATCGGATTGAGACCGCTGAGAACGCGCATAGTCTTGCAGCGCTGACTTTAGATTGGCCGTTTCAGCTTCGGATAAGTTTCCCGTTTCATCCACCGCCTGGATGAGCGCGTGTAACGCCGCTTCGTCCGAAAAGTTGTTCGCGCAGAGTTGCGACCACGCCGGCATTAATGCGTCTTCGATCGATTCGATTGTATCCAAGCCAGAAGACTGCGTATCCGCTGCCATGATTGGAACTCCCCTAAATGATTCAGGCGCCACCCGCGCTTGGAAATTAACTATCCGGCTTTGCTTCACGCAAGGAAAAACCTGAACGATATTCTATCTTAAGACGAACAGATCATCCTGTGTGAGATCAGTCCCCAAAGACGCGCCCAACTGATAGCAATAAGCCAGGTTCTTTTTTCGTCCATTGGCCATATCGCGTAGCCCGTTCCTGATCTTGTCGATCTTTGCGCCGTCCAGATCGTGCAGCTTCAGACGATCGCGCAGATCATTATTGTTCAGTTCAACATCAATATGCTGAAAGCTCAGGATAGGTTCAGGCGTTAAAAGCTCTCCTTCTAAGCCTTCAATCTCGCTATTGATCCTGCGCGGACGCTTCGGATTGGACAGCGCTTGCAACATGATCAGCGTGTTACGCTCGCTTTCGGAAATCATGCTACCGAGCGCGGCGATGCCCTGCTCCACAGTGCGACGTTTCAAGAAAGCCTCGGTACCGACGCGTTGGCGAAAATATCCCGTCCCGATCGACAGAATGCTAAGCTGGTCTGCACCTCGTTTCCAGTTGAACTTGTAGGACGGCAGGGTCGCGATTTTGAGCGCTGCTAGGGACGGATTATTTTGTCCGCCAATCGCTCCATCAACGAAAACGCCTTCTTCTCTAGGGAACCCGGCACTGCCATCCGAAATGGTGATGCGCATTGGCGAGAGATAGGTCGGGGCCGCCGTGCTCGCGCGCACCAGGTCTTTCAGCTTATAATGCTTGTTCGGCAAGAATGACTGATTGAGTTCGGGTTGAAAAAAAGTGGCTTTCGGATTGTTGGTGAGGAGCCAAGCTGAATCCGTGTCCATGCGCTTTGCGCAGATCAACAGTCCTGTTTTGAGCGCGGATGACCCCAGCTCTAAATCATTCCCTTCCTCATCGATCAGATTTGCCTCAAGCACAGCTTGGAGCTTCTCCGCTTCAAAGCGCGGCTTAAAGAATCCAAGGCGCCGATTGGGTCGAAACAGGATGGGGCATAGTTCATCATAGAGCGCTTTTATCCGGCCAACCTCCCAGCCCATGGCAAGGCTAACGGAGATGATCGAGCCCGTCGAAGTTCCAGCGATCAAATCGTAATAGTCGGACAGCACGAGGCTTTCATCGTTAAACTCAGATCTGATCATCGCCTCAAGCTGCGCCAACGCCCCGAGGGTCACCAATCCACGTACGCCGCCGCCCGACAGGGACAGAATTCGTTTCGGACCAACCTCAGGATCTAGGTGCTGTTCAAACGATCTTCGCATAGTCTCCCTTCAATGCAGGCGCCCCGTTTAGTCTTTAGTGAATACTCACACGCCGCGACTCGGCAAGACCGAGCACGGGATTCGCGCTTCATTCGTCAATATCTGCAAGCGCGACGACGATTGCGTTCATCAGCGTATCTTTCATCCGCTCGACCTCTGGAAGCTGATCAAAAGGGATCAAGAGCGGATGGGTTCTCGCGTCCGGATCTTTGACTGCCCCGTAGGTCCAGCCATCGCGAATTTTTGCCGCCATCCATTGCTCGTGTTGGGTCGACGCAGCCATGTGGGGATCGCGGAGCACGGCGATCACGCTTTCCTTTGTCGCTGAAATCATCCACTCCGGCGCGTCTGCCCATTCAGGAATACCGTCCTGGCCGTTCGCCAACCGCCATCCTCGAATGGCATCATGCGCCGTTCGCGCGATCTTCTCGATTTTTTCGAGCGGTAGGAAGGTATCTGCGGACAATGCTTGGGGCTCCCGGAAACTCGAAATAGGCTAGAGACTGAATCAAAACGATCAAGTCCATCGACGCCTTAGCGCCGTCTCGCCCTCTGGGTCGCAGCAGCCATTTTTGAACTTGCTCGGATCCACCCGCTCGGTGTTAATGCCACCAAGAGACTGGGGAAGACTGTGAGAATATTTCTATCCTATGCGAGCGAGCACAAGGCGCTCGCCGAGCAAATCTCTGAATCGATCAAGGCGCGAGGGCATCGCGTCTTTTTCGATCGAGACGATCTCCCCGCCGGTGATACTTATGAAGATCAGATCGAGAAGGCGATTGCCCGCTCGAGCCTATTTATTTTCTTGATCTCCCCAGAAAGCGTCAGCGATGGTCGGTTCACGCGCACAGAATTACTGATCGCTCGTAAGAAATGGGCGTCAGCCAAGAAACGCGTGTTGCCGGTCATGATCCAGCCAACGCCGATGGAGGACGTGCCAAATTATCTGAAAACGGTGACGATCCTCGAACCGGAAGGATCGATCCCAGCCGAAACTGCCTCCGCGGTGCAGCGCATTGCTCAGCCTTGGCTTCGGCGACTAAGCAAGGCCGCTTTTTTGGCATTGGCGATGGGTGGCGGCGCTGTGGGCTGGATCTATTATCAGTCTTTGGAGACCGTCGCATGGGACGTCATCGCACTCGAAAACACACCCGCGGAGCGCGCGCTATTTGGGTTTGCTGCGGCAGACGACATCCCTTTCGAGATCACCAATAACGGGATGGAAAGTGCGCTGATCCTTGCCGTAGACCTGAATGTCGAACCTGACGACGCTTTACAGCTGGTCTCACAGGCGGGCGCGCTCGATTATGTCGGTGCCCCCATTGCGCCGAGTGAGACCTTCGAGGGCACATTTCTCGTCCGCCCAACGGGCGATCAAAGCACTCCCATAAGCTACACGATCTGTGCCTTGGTGGAAGAAGGCGACGAGCTCTGTTCAGACCCCATTTCCTACATTGCGCATCCCGCGAAAGACTACCCGTTCGGAAACGCATTTTCCTTTCCGGACGACTTTTCCACGAAGATCAAACATGTTGAAGCGGCGGATGAGGAGACTTTTCTGATCGCGACTGAAACCCAAATCATGCGATTAGATCCAGCAAAACCTGACGCAATGGACGCGACCTATGAGGCCGAAAGGATCACCGCATTGCACGTTGGCGCTTTCGGTACGGTCGTCGCTGAGGCTGCCAATCCGATCGACTTCCGGTTGGTCCGCTTATCCGGAGACCTGCGCGCAGAACAGCAGCTCGCTGTCTCCTTTCCATCCGAGATCACAGGAACCTTCGGCGAGCCGATCAGTGAACGCGTGACCCAAATCAGCGAAGACGCCGACAATCTCTGGATTCTGACCGGAGGTGGTCAAGGCGCTGAAGGTTTGGCTTACATACCCTCTGCTTTTGACCGCCTCAACGTTCCTGATTATTTCGATGATGTGAGTTTAGACTTGAAGGGGTTTCGCCTGAGAGACGGAATAGACGGTGTCTATACCGGAGCAATCAATGTGACTCCATCAGACCTGGTTTCGTTGACGAGCGAAACTTATCGCGAATTGTCGGGGCATGACTTTGAAGTTGTTTCATGCGTCAGCGACGCGATGGACATGGACGCAGGTCTCCTAATTCATGACTGCGACGGTGCCGTTTACGCAGCCACTTGGATTGAGGATCGCTTTGGCACTGGTGCACAGCTGTTCGATCTGCCGGGCTTCTTGAATGATCAGGTCTATTGGCCAGAAGTGACCTTCTTTGGTGCCAATGATGAGCGTCTTTTTGCTGGCGTCAGCACACTTTCGAATGAAGCCTTTGGAGGCGATGGAACGTACACCACGGTTATTAGTCGGTTTGAGCCTTCCGATGGCGTCGAGATCATATTTCAGGCGACCGACGCCCGCATTCTCGATATCGCGGCAACGAGCGATACCGCTATAGCGATCCTGGAAAACGCAGATGGTGTTCGCGATACAGTCACGCTTGATCTTTCAAATGGTGCGTAAAAACGGTCAGGAATCATTCCCAGCCGGAGTGCTCCAGCTCTTTGCCCGCAACGCTCGGTCTGAACTTGGCAATCAGATTCTCTCTGTTACGGTAAGCATCAACAACGAGCTGACAGCTACAAGGATCAGCCAGAGCATACAGGGAGGTTACTTTCGTGGAAGACGACTATGATTTCGATGCGATTGTCATAGGCTCCGGTTCGACGGGGGGCTGGGCTGCGAAAGAATTGACCGAGAAGGGCCTCAAAACGCTGATGCTCGATCGCGGTCAGATGATCGAGCACAGTATTGATTATGATTATGAAGGTACGCCGGCCTTTGAGATGCCCTATCGCGGCAAGTGGCCGCCGGGATTGCAAGAAAAATACTACCAACAATGGGCTGCAAGCCCATCCACCTACAGATATTGGAACGACGATACGCGCTTCCCCTATATCGACGATCCGGACAAACCCTTCATGTGGGCACGGTCTGGAGCCTTTGGTGGTAAGTCTATCGCTTGGGGACGTCAGGTTTATCGCTGGAGTGATCTCGATTTTAAAGCCAATGAACGCGACGGTCATGGCATTCCTTGGCCGGTCGAGTATGCGGATATCGAACCCTGGTACGGCTATGTTGAACGCTTCATGGGCGTTCAGGGCGAAGCGCGTGGTCTTCCCCAGCTCCCAGACAGTGAGTTTATCGGCCAAGTTCCGCTAAACTTCGCCGAAGAGCAATTCAAGCGCGAAGTCGAGGGTCAGCTCGGTCGAGCGATCACAGTGGGTCGCACCATGAACCTGATGGAGGACCGGCCTGAGCAAGGCCGTGGGCGCTGTCAGTTCAGAGATCAATGTTGGAAAGGGTGCTCGTATGGCGCGGCGCCTTCGACCCAAGCGACCACGCTCCCTGCCGCCGAAAAAACCGGAAACCTTAGCATTCGCACCGACGCGACCGTCTCCGAACTAATCTATGATGCCGACAACCAACGTGTCACAGGCGTTCGAGTCATTGATACGAATACAAAAGAAGAGACTATATATCGCGCGCGCATCATCTTCCTGTGCGCGTCATGCCTCGGGACAACGCAGATTCTATTGAATTCTCGTTCTGAAGCGATGCCGCGCGGCCTCGGCAATACGCATGATATGGTCGGCCGCCACATCATGGATCACCTATTTGGCGTCGGTGCGACGGGCACCCTGCCCGGTCACACAGACCTCATGGAGTATGGGCGACGGCCTGCGTCTTTGTACATTCCGCGCTTCCGCAACATCAATGCCGAACCAGACGAGGGTGTGGACTTCATTCGCGGGTATAATTTCCAGGCGTGGGGCGGCGGACGGAGCGGCCCGCAAGACTATTCCGGCTTTGGCGCGCAGCTGAAAGAGCAATTGCGCGTCCCCGGCGCTTGGCGATTGCCCTTGCATGGGTTTGGCGAAGTTTTGCCCAACCCTAACAATCGTGCCTTCTTGGATGAAACGCGCACCGATGATGTCGGCATGCCGCTGATGCGATTTGACGTCGAATGGGGTGAGAACGAAAAGAAGATGGCCAAAGATATCGCCAAAGAGGCAGTTCGGATGCTCGAAACTGCTGGCTTTGTCGATATCGAAGTTCGTGCGGAATTCGGAGCACCTGGGATTGGTATCCACGAGATGGGCACGGCGCGTATGGGCAATGATCCGACGCTATCTGTGGTCAATAAATGGAATCAGATGCACGTGGCAGAAAATGTGTTCATTACCGATGGCGCGTTTATGACCTCGTCTGGCACCGTCAACCCGACTATGACCTACATGGCCTTTACTGCCCGGGCAGCGGATCATGCGGTCGAACTATTCAAATCCGGCCAGATTTAAAGAGGGAGGAAGCTATGGATCGCAGAAAATTTCTAATCGCGATGAGCGGTGCTCTCGGAAGCCAGTTAATCGCCCCTCTGGGTCGTGTTTTGCAAGCAAATGCCGATGTCGACCCGGTGAACCTAACAGGGGGTGTGGCTTTATTCTCTGACAGTGAAAGCGCTGCTGTCGCTGCGCTCAGCGAGATCATTATCCCCACCACAGATACGCCTGGTGCGATCGCGGCCGGCGTGCCCGACTATATCGAATTCATGCTCACGGAATGGTACCAAAAAGATGAGCGCACGCGTTTTCTAGTCGGCATCAAGCAGGTTAATGCCTACGCGCAAGCCACGCAAAAGGTCGATTTCGCCAGCCTCGAAACTGCGAAACAAACGGAAATTGTGCAACGTATGCATGACGGCCAAATGCCCATCATGATGCAGGGCGGAACGGTCTTCTTTGAACACATCAAGCAACTGACGCTGAGTGGATATTATACGTCCGAAATTGGCATGACCGTGGAACGCATTTATCAGCCGGTCCCCGGTAAGTTTGATGGTTTTTATCCCTACTCAGAAGTCGGAACTCTGTTCACCTCATAACGGCGCAAGCGCCCCTCATTTGTCCTAGGAAACAGCCATGCTCAATCGCTTATCCCTGACCGCTCTATTTGTGCTTAGCGCCAGCTGTGTCTCTGCCACAGCAGACGATAATGGCGGCACGACACCGTTCTTGCCCGGCGGGGAGTATCGGGTCCACGATTCAACCCGCCCCCTTCCGCCTGTCGTAACACCCGGTGAAGCGCCTCATAATGCGTCCGCAACACCGCCAGCCGACGCGATTGTCTTATTCGATGGATCTGATGATTTATCTGCCTGGGAGACGCAAGTCGACGGGGCTGAGCTTTGGCCGGTGGTCGATGGCGTTTTGATGACCAATGCGTCCGGAGACAAAGCCGCCGAAGGAGTTCTGGTCAGCGGGATCCGAACCAAAAAAGCCTACGGCGACATGCAACTCCATTTAGAGTTTCGGGTGCCTGTCACATCAACAGATGCGAAGGGCCAACAATACGGAAATAGCGGCGTCTACTTCATGGAGAAATATGAGGTTCAGGTTCTCAACTCCTACCAGAATGAAACCTATGCCGATGGCTCCGCCGCCTCCCTGTACGGTTGGAAACCACCGCTGGTAAACGCCAGTCGTCCCCCTGGAGAGTGGCAGTCTTACGACATCATTTTCGGGGCGCCTGAGTTTAACAGCGAAGGCGAGCTCGTGGAGCCAGCTTACGTGACGATGCTTCACAATGGCGTGCTGGTGCACAACCGTCAGGAATTGCTCGGGATCACTGTTTGGCGCGATGTTGCAAAATACGAAGCGCACGCGGCCAAGCTTCCATTCGCCCTTCAGCACCATGGCGAGACCGTTCATTATCGAAATATCTGGCTGCGACCGCTTTAATGATCGATCGACGGTCCCTCCTGTTCGGCGCCACAGCCACCGCGGCGTTTTCAACGACAGCGTGCTCTACCGGCTTGATCGCAGTAACGGCCACAGCACAAGAAGCTTCGTCCGATAAGTTTAAGATGAAATTTGCTCCGCATGATGGGATGTTTCGTCACTCAGCCGGTGAAAGCATTGTCGATCAAATCCATTTCGCTGCCGATCAGGGATTTACAGCATGGGAAGATAATGGCCTGGCCGGACGGTCGATCACAGAACAGGATCTCATCGGCGAAGCGCTCGCCGCACGCGACATGGATATGGGCGTTTACGTAGCAGGCATGCCAGATGGATTTTGGTCAAACCAACCCGTCCTGTCTGGTGCAGATCCTAGTCATCGCGATGATTTTCTAACCTTGATCGCTCAGCAGGCTGAAAGTGCCAGACGGGTGAATGCGAAATGGACAACCGTCGTTCCAGGCTTTGTGGACCCGCGCCTGCCGATGGGCTTTCAAACCGCAAACATTATTGAGCTTCTAAAGCGCGCCTCGGATCTCTATGAACCGCTCGGTTTGACCATGGTGCTTGAGCCGCTCAATACACGCCGCGACCATCCAGGCGTGTTTCTCACAGGCGTGGCGCAAGCCTATGAGATTTGCACCGCTGTTGATCATCCCGCATGCAAGATCCTATTCGATATTTATCATGAGCAAATTGAATACGGAAACCTCATCCCAACCATCGATCTGGCTTGGGAGCAAACCGTTTACTACCAAATCGCGGACAATCCTGGACGCAAGGAACCTGGCACGGGCGAGGTCAACTACCATAATGTCCTCAGCCATATTCACGCCAAAGGGTACGATGGCATCATTGGAATGGAGCATGGCAACGCCTTACCCGGCGTTGAAGGCGAAGCGGCCTTGATTGAGGCCTATCGAAGCCTTGATCGAGCGCTAGCCTAGCTCAGCTCAATCTCCACCTTACCCTCTCCGGCCCTCAGGAACACGTAGAGAAAGCCCCGTTTTCTCACATCGCCTATGCTGTGCCTTCAGCGAGGTATGTGGGCTGCCCGCCCATCCAAGTTTCTAGCACCTTGATATCCTTGATCTCATCCGCGGGCACAATGGACGGGTCGCGATCGAGAATGACGAAATCCGCCAGCTTTCCAGCCTCAAGACTTCCTATCTCGTGTTCAGAACCGATTTGCCAAGCGGCGGTCGAGGTCATGGCGCGGATCGCGCCCTCGCGACTGGCCCGTTCATCAGGCGCGAGCGCAAAATCAGGCTCCTTCCAGCTCTGGCGCGTCACGGCCATCTCGATCATGTGCAGGGGATTGGGATCGGTCACGAAGAAGTCTGAGTGGATCGTGTAGGCGACCCCTGCTCGTTCAAGGCTGGCGCATCGGTCCAACAGTTTTGCCTTATCGGGCCCGAAAATCTCGTCGCGCATGGCAACGCCCCAATAATGAACATGCCCAATGAGGAAGCTTGCCGTGACCCCAAATTGTTTCATGCGCGCAATCTGCTCATCGTGCAGTATGGAGCAATGCTCAATTCGAATCCGGTGTGCTTTGACGTCAACGCCTTCCGAGTCCACCTGTTCAATTGCATCGAGAATATTGTCGATCGCCCTATCGCCATTGCCATGAATGGCGATCTGCCAACCTTGCCCCGTGCGCTTGCGGATCAAATCCGTCATTTCTTCAAGCGTCATATAGGCGATGCCTTTGGAGTCGACGGAGTGATACGGATCACGTTGTAGGCCGGTGAAACCTTGATTGGAGCCATCGGCGATCAGCTTGTATCCGCTAATCCGAACTAAAGCGTCGCCTTCTTCTGGTTTGACATTAGCGTCGTCCCAAGCCTCATCAAAAGCATAGAGCGGATAGGCTCGGATGCGTTGGCTCAGCCGCCCGGTTGCGCCTGCCTGACGCAGTATGTCCCAATCGCCTGCCCCCCTGAGGAGCCCGCCCAATCCGAGCTCGGTTACCGTCGTCAATCCGAGTTCGGCAAACCGCGCGCAGGTCTTCAAAACAGCCTCCGTGGGCGCCGATCCCGCCCCGGCTGGCCGCGCGCCAAGGACTTTGGAGAACGCCATTTGATTGCGCATCTCGCCGGTCAGCGCGCCATGCTCATCACGCACGAACTCTCCGCCATGCGGGTTCTCAATATCATCGGGGACACCCGCCGCGGCAAAAGCCGCCCGATTGGCATACCCTATGTGACCGGAGGCATTCAGCACGAAAATAGGACGTTCGGTTGAGATCGCATCTAGCGTGTCAAAGCCCATCGACGTTTCGAAGGGCTGGAGCATCGGATAATAGTTTCGGCAAACGATCCACTCTTCAGAGGGACGTTCCGCGTGGAGTTTCGCAATAAAGTCCAGGACCTCCGCCGTGGTCGAAAATCGGCTTGTACCGACATAGTCCATCGCCTGGTCCATCAACGCGCCGATCAAAATATGCGTATGCGGATCGATCAGGCCTGGCATCAGCGTTCGGCCCTTCAAGTCGATGAGTTCAGCCTGCTCACCAGCCGCTTGTTTCACCTCATCCAATCCGCCAACCGCGAGAATATGGGCGCCCTGGATCGCGATCGCCTCAGTCTTTGAGAAACTGGCATCAACGGTCATGATCGTTCCGCCGAAGTACACGCGAACGGTTTGATGTTGATCCGGGGCCTCCGGCAGATCGAAGACATATTTCGTACCGCACGCGGTGCTCGTAACGATCCCAGTCCGCGCATCTTTCATCTCGGTGCCGAAGCGCCCCACCGGCAAGACCGCAATTTCTTGCGCTTGCGAAGGATCATACCCAAACAGCGCGCCGAGGTTTGCGTGACAGCACGCGCAGCCGTGTCGTTCATGTATCATAGTCCGATCCTCCCGGCGTGGATCGTATTCTTAGCACGCCGCAAACGAAAGGTTTTTATTCGAGGCGATGGGAGAACTTACGTCATCTACGATGGCGTTTCTTCAAACACCCCAAACACGTCTTTTTATGTCCTCAATCAAAGCCATCGATACTTTGACTGCCGCATTCGGTTCACGAAATACACACTGCAAATATCGCAAATACTGGCATATCTTTTGCTTACCCGTTCGGGGTTAAGGGACTCGACTGGCTTTAGTCCCGATAACCGACGGGACTTGCTCTATGCGCATCGTACATTTCCAATGCGAGATCCCGAGATCGGCGGAGGGAGAAACCGTTTATGCGGTTCGTTGGGCAGACGATCGTGTATTGGAGGCCGGGTTTAGCGTTGTTGCGCCCGAAGATGCAGACGGCCAAAGCTCCATCCCTGTCCGGATATCACTATCAGGAACGCCTGAATCCTCGGACCGCGGGCAACCTCGCGTGAGCGTTGTAATATGCACTCGAGATCGCGCGCATCACCTTAAGGCGTGTCTTGCAAGTCTACCGAAGCAATCGCTGACACCGGATGAAATCATCGTCGTTGATAATGCCTCGATTGACGGTTCGACCCGAGACGTCACGCTCGACGCGGGCGCCACGTACGTTCGAGAAGATCGGCCTGGCTTGGACATCGCTCGGAACACTGGCGCTCGTGCGGCGACAGGAGACCTTATTGTCTACACGGATGATGATGTCATTTTTCACCCCCATTGGCTCGAACGTACCGTCGAAGCGTTTGCGAGAGATCAAGACGTCACGGCCGTTACAGGTTTGGTGCTTCCCCTACGATTGGACACTTTAGCCCAACAAATTTTCGAAGCGCATTGGAGTTTTGGGTGTGGTTTCGAAGTTAAAACCTTCTCGAAAGAAGAATTCGCGGTTTGGCGAAAATACTGCTTCCCGGCGTGGGATATCGGCGCGGGTGCCAATATGGCATTCCGGAAGGCAACGTTTGATCAGTATGGGTATTTTGATGAAGCTCTAGACGTTGGCGCAGCGGGATGCTCAGGAGATTCAGAGTTCTGGTACCGAATAGTGGGGATGGGTGGAACGTGCGTCTACGATCCGAACGCCATCGTTTTCCACAATCACCGCGAAGAAGAGGCAGGACTTAAAAAACAGCTGCGCGCTTATATGTCAGGCCACATCGCCTCGTTGAGAGTTCAAGGACAACGGTTTCCTGGGCACGGGAACTTGCGGCGGCGATACATCACTTTGCCGCTCTATTTCACCAAGCGCATTATTGAACGCATCCGCTTCGGGCGCCGCCCGGAGAATTGGTTCCTATTGGACGAAATCCGGGGCTACTTTGAAGGTTTGACCTATCCGCTTGGGACGAAACGGAAGGTCGTGATATGATCCGTGAAGACGATTTGGTTTCCGTCATCGTTCCGGCCTACAATGCGGAGCGTTGTCTCGCAGAGACGCTCGATTCCATTCGGCGCCAGACCCACAAAAACTTTGAGGTCATCATCGTCGATGATGGTTCAAAGGACAGCACACCTGATATCGCTCAAAGTTACGTCGATCGTGACCCGCGCTTTCTTTTGGTGCGCCAATCCAATGGCGGTGTCGCTCGAGCGAGAAACACTGGCATCCGATTGGCGCGCGGCGAACTCGTTGCACCTTGTGATTCTGACGACTTGTGGGCACCTGATAAGCTAAAGCATCAGATGCAAATCTTCGCCCACAGTGATGAAAACATCGGTCTGGTTTATTGCTGGTCTGCCGTCATCGATGGCGACGGGATGGTCACCGATTATGATCACAACCCGAGTGATCAAGGATGGGTCTTCGATCGCATGTGCCGCGGGAACCTGATCGGGAACGGAAGCGCGGTGATTATGCTTAAGTCTGCTGTTTTAAAAGCAGGTGGATACGATGCCACTCTACGTGATCGCGGCGCGCAGGGGTGCGAAGACTTCAAATTGTACACGAGGATCTCCGCTGAACATACTTTCGGTGTTTTGCAGTCCTATGGGATCGGCTACCGCCATACAGCGGACAATATGTCGAGTGATTATGCGCAAATGCTGCGGTCGTTCGAAATTGTGATGGACGAATTGCAAGCCGATTATCCGGACAAGGCGAAATCCCTGAAACTCGGGCGCGCAGATCTCATCGATTGGTTCAGGATGCGCGCATGGCGAGCTCAGCACTGGCGTGAGTTCTTTCGCTTGCACGCTCAGTTTATGCGAGAAATGCCGATCTACGCCCTTCGTTCGATGTATTGGTCTATCGTTCGCCCCGTAATATGGAGAACGCGCGGGCATCTCAAGTCTCTGTTGAAAAGAGGAAAGTTGTTACCAAAGGGCTTTCGCAAGGATGCTCACCCGTTTATCGGTTCAGCCGATCAGGGTGCGCTTTGGGCGATTGATTCTGCAGCTTCGACGCAATCAAATTCAGAGAACTACAAGGTAAATCCTCTCTTACATCATCCTCAGTTTGCAGAATGACAAGGACCATTGCCAAGCCTTCTTTAAATGCGTTTCAGCGCTTTTTTGTCCGTCTGAAACGAGATGGTTTTGGCGCCTGGAGGAAACGGCAATTTTGGGGACACCTCGCGTCGCAAGATGTGAATCTTCAGTACGCACGCTCTCTCATCGGTCCGTTTTGGTTGACGCTTACAATGGCCTTACAATTAGTGGCTTTGACTTTTTTGTTCACCGGATTGTTTGGCGCACCGATCGAGATTGTCGCGCCATGGGTCACAATCGGCGTCATTGTTTGGACGTTTATGGCCGCTAGTTTGAACGAAGCCACATCCGTGTTGGTATTCAACAAACCATACTTGCTGGAAGCCGAAGCGTCTGTGCTCGGCTTTGTCATGGCGGTGGTATTCCGAAACCTGATCGTGTCGCTTCATCACCTAATCTTGCTCGTTATTCTCTGTGTTTGGTTTGCTCTTATTCCGACACAAGCCTGGCTTTGGCTGTTGATCGCGATCCCTCTTTTGATTGTCTTCACTACGAGCTTAAGTGTGATCCTCGCGCTCGCCACCGCGCGCTTCCGCGACATTCAAAGGATCATTGAAAATCTGATGATGGTGGGATTCTTCCTGACGCCCGTCCTGTGGCGCCCACAAGAATTGGTGCGAAATGAGTTCATCGCGACCTACAACCCGTTTACGCATTTAATTGCGATCATTCGTGAGCCCCTCTTAGGGAACGCGCCGACTGAGTTGGCCTGGTTGGTGTCCGGATGGGCGACGCTCGCCTGTGTCATTGGCGCGATTTACGCAATCGGGCGGTATCGCAACCGGCTTTTGTTCTGGATTTAGCCATGACGCATATCGAATTGAATGCCGTGACACTGGATTACCGCCTTTACGGGTTGCGTGAAAAATCGCTGCGCGGATTAGCATCGCAGACCCTGATCGGCGGGGCCATGGAGACGCGTGGTCGATTCACGCGGGCGCTCGATACCATCTCGATCTCTTTAAAAGCTGGAGACCGACTCGCGATCGTAGGCCCGAACGGGGCGGGAAAATCGACACTCTTAAGACTCATGGCAGGCGTCTTTGAACCGACGACTGGAACGATTTCGACTGAAGGCGAAATCGGGACACTGTTCGATATTTATCACGGTATGGCCGACGACCTGACAGGACAAGAATTTGTACTTAATCGCGGCCTGTTTCGAGGGGCTTCTAAGGCAGAGCTGCGCGAAGCCCTTCCGAAGATAAAAGAATTTTCCGGGTTGGGCGATTATATAGATCAACCGCTCAGGATTTACTCCTCTGGTATGCGCGTGCGCCTCGCGTTTGCGATTGCCGTTCAGTTTGAACCGGATATCCTGCTCTTAGATGAAATCTTTGGTGCCGGTGACCAGGAGTTCTTCGAAAAAGCCACCGTGTCGTTGCTAGAGATCGCGGAGCGAACCGGCATCACGGTGTTTTCGACGCATTGGCTTGAATTGGCAGAGCGGTTTTGCAATCGCGCAATCTGGCTGGAACACGGTGAGATTGTTGCTGAAGGAGGGATTGATGAAGTATTCTCAGCCTATGCGAAGGTCCAAACCCAATTCTAGCGATCGCTCAAGTGGCGCTTTCAAATCTGCGCGAACGTTGTGGGTTGTCATGTTGGTGCTTTGCGTCAGCTTCGTAACCTACCAGTGCCCACTGAACGCGAAGGCTTTCGCTCAAGACACGTCAACATACGAAGAGACCCAAACTTTCATAAATCAATTACCCAAGTTGAGCCCCGGCTTTATCTCCGTTGGCCGATATCAGCCGAACGGAATGCAAGACGACATGTATGGCATTTGGATAGAGTACGCAGCGGCCAACACCTATTACCTTCGCGCGCGTGAAATTACCCGCCTTGAGATTGGTCGTACCGCCTCTGGGGATTGTCGGTTAGGGCTTTCCGGTGAGCATCCCTCGATTGGGTATCGTTGGACGCAAGATACGGGTTGGCAGCGCGATCGCGGCACAATTTTTATGCGCTCTTCAGATTGCCAACTTATCCAAACAGTCGGCGACGCCTATGCACGCCTGATCGAGTTTGACGGTGGACGCGTTCGGGTGATCTCGAGACTCGCAGGCGCGTCCTGAACGCTCGATAGGAGTCCGCTCAATCGGGGCAAAACACATCTGGGCCATCGATGAGACTCCAGTCAGGCTGCGTTCCTTTCCCCCAAACATTGGGATGATCAAGTGCGTTGAAATAATTCATGTGTTTTAACGCCTCGTAGGAACTCGCATCTGAACAGGCGTCGCGTAACCACTTACGTTGGAATTTGGCATCGCCTTCGACACCCATTTCGACCACCATAATGGGTTTGGTTGTGAATTCGACGACGCTGAGCTTACGTTCGAAGATCGCGCGAAAGCTGCGTGTTTTTGCTCTGTGTTGCGGAGCGCAACTGATGCAGTCAAAGACTGGAAACCCCACCAAATCCACATATGCATCACCTGGATAATATCTAATCGCGTGGTTTGTTTCGATGACGGGAGACCAGACGAAGAAGATATCAGCTTTGTCCGAGAGCTTCTCGTTGCAGCGCTCAAAAAAGTGTCGGTAGGCCAGGACAAACTGCACCGGATCCTCGACCGCCCATGGATATCTTCCTGAGGGAACATCCATTTCATGTCCCCATCTAATGAAAGTTCCCGTCGAGACGCGTGCAATC
The DNA here is from genome assembly GCA_965279045.1 of Henriciella sp. Taxonomy (GTDB): domain Bacteria; phylum Pseudomonadota; class Alphaproteobacteria; order Caulobacterales; family Hyphomonadaceae; genus Henriciella. Next base: position 31,653 of record CBDIHJ010000008.1, read on the forward strand.
TGTTCGCAGTTTTGATCGATGAGATCATCGTACCTTCCCGCCGCGATATCCGTTAGAAGATCTACGGTCGACGCCCCTTCTCTTTCCCACGGCTCGAGGGTGATGAGCAGCCAGCGCTCACGCGCCGATCCGTAGGTGTCGGCATCTTCGATGATCGACATTTGCTCGGTGCGGCTCCAATCTAAATAGACCTGCTCAATGGCAATTTGGTTGGACGCGTTAAACACCTTGTCTGGATCATAAACTCCGATCGTGTAGTCAGACTTGATGGCCTCGGGAAGCCCGGAAACCGAACGCGATTGAGCACAGGAACCGAGTAACAGCGCTGCAGCGAAAGCTATCAACACGCCAGCCAGAAAAGATCGCTGAACAGCGAGAAAACGGCGGGCTGATAAGACCATTGGTGAAGCTCTAAACGTGAAGGATCGCCTTTTCCAACGAAACGCTCATCACATACGCGAGCGTTGTGTGCTTTTCCAGTCGAAATCTAGAGCCACTCGATGACGTCGAGCGGTCTGCGGTGATGATCCGTGACATGCCGCGCGATCCACTTTTGGGTCCAGAAACATCACGAGGGGAGCGTTACAGGACAATCTCAGGCCTGTGAGACCGTTTTCAGTTAATCGCGACCTCTCAATCATCGCGCACAGATATCAGCTACAGCCAGAAACAAATCGAAACTACTGAGCCGCCTCCGTGCGACACCTATGTCTATGTTTTAGTAAGTATTTTTACGGGTTAACCGCACGCGTCGCCTTAGGCCACGATCGGTCGATGGAGAAGGATGGAAGGACGCAACGTGCAAAGTGTTTCTGCGAAAGGACAACGCCCGAGAAAATCGATAGAACGCAGTTTGGTTTCGGTGCCTGTGTGCCGAAAGCTGCATCGATCTTGGTTCATACGGTCTCTTCTCGCCGCTTGCACGGGTTCGGTTTGTTCGCTTTCAACATTCGCTCAAGTCGCTCCGGTGTCGGAGGATGAACTGGCGGTACTCGACCCAGTCATCGTCACGGCGCGCCGGGTCACCGAGAACTTGCAAGAAGTGCCGCTGACCATTCGAGTGATCGGCGATGAGGAGATTGTTCGCGCGAATGTTCAAAATACGGAAGACGTGGCTCGGCTTACCGCCGGACTGACCTTTGATATTGGTGGGTTCCCGAACGATACACGACCGGGTGTGCGGGGTATGCAGGTTGAGCGAGGTCGGCCAAGCGTCGCCGTCATGCTGGATACGATTGATCTCTCGGGCGAAAACCTCGCTATTGCGGGTGGCACGGCGGGCGTGATCACAAGCCTGTTCGATCTCGAGCGCATCGAAGTGGTGAAAGGGCCACAATCGACGCTTTATGGACGCAACGCGTTCGCGGGCGCCATCAACTATATTTCAAAGAAGCCACAATTTGATTACGCCGCCTCCGGAACCGTTGAGATCGCCGAAGGCAACACCGTGGAGGCTTTCGGATCGCTGACCGGCCCCTTAGTCGAAGACAAACTGGCCTTTCGGCTCAATTTAGCCAGTCGATCGACCGATGGTCGTTACGAACATCCGGTAAATGGCGATGACCTTGGTGGTGAGGACTTTGTTGGCGGCGCTTTCGCGTTGAGAACGACCCCGCTCAACGGGCTGGATTTGACGGCTCGGGTGCAGGTCTCGGAAACTGATCAATCAGACTTGCCGACTGCGTTCCTCTTTCCCAATGAGCGCGTCCCAGTGCCCGGCGGAACCTTCACCGCGGGTCCTCCAGGAACGCCGCCTTCTCCATGCCCGAATAGCTTGACGGGCGCGCCGCCTCCACTGGTGACCGCATGCACGCGCGGCACCTATACCGGACCGGTCGAAGCGAGCATTGATGATGTGCAAATGAGCCTCAATCCGCTGACCGGCAACCCGCCGCTAGGGATGGAGGTCGATCAAACCGTCGGCTCTATCGATGCAAGATGGGAAACTGGTTTTGGAGAGTTTCGGTATCTATTCGGCTATCATCAAAATGAAAGCTTCATAGAAACCGATGGGGACTTCACCGATTTCCCTGGCCCTCCCGGTTTCGTCTTCTCGCTCTCTGCTCTGCAGCAACTTCATTATGAGAATGAACACACAGATCATACGGTGATGTGGTTGCACGAGTTTGCGGGGTTTGAGGTCCTGTTCGGCGCCCAGGTCTTCAGTGAGGATTCTACGCTGCTGAACGATAGCAAGTTCTGGCTGCGAAATCCGTCCTCTCCGCTGGCGGGACCGCCTTTTTTCTTGGCGAATATGGCAGAGGTGAACGCGTTCCCCGCCTTCTATACGCGCGACACAGACTATCAGGCTCTGTTTGGCCGGGTGCGTTGGAACATTAGCGAATCTGTGCGCCTCGGTTTGGAAGCGCGCCAGAATGAAGACGAGATTAACTATACGCTCCCCGGATGGCGCCTGCAGGACACGTCACTGTCTCGGCTGACACCATTGTGTCTGCCAGGCCTGCCGCAAGGGGCGACGTTTATGGGCGTGCCTGGACCGAACGTCCCGCCCCCCGGAACAGTCGTGGCGTGCCCGCGTTCCGAGACGGTCTCCTTCTCTGAGTTTACGCCGCGCGCCACACTCGACTGGCAAGCGACCGACAATGCCTTGCTCTATGGCAGCATCGCACGCGGTTACAAACCGGGTGGCTTTAACGTGAATGAGATCAATGAGTTTGAGGGCCAGGGGTATTTGCCTGAATTTGTGACGGCCTATGAGTTGGGCGTCAAAAGCGAGTGGCTGAACCGCCGCCTCATCGTCAATGCAGATGTTTATTTCAACGATTATACGGACCAGCAAATTGGGGTTCAGCGCAACCAGGTCGGATCAGGCGGATCGGTACTTGCGGTCCCGGGCATCCTCAATGCCGCGGCGGTCGAAACCAAAGGGTTTGAACTCGATGCAGACTGGTGGCTCGAAAATGACCTCCGGTTGACGCTCGGCTACGCGTATACGGATGCGACCTTCGAAACATATGTGCAGGGTCCACCGCCCGGCGCAACGTCGGCCGACTTCACCGCATGCGGTGTCGCAGAAGGGCAAACCTCGTCACCTCAGTTTCGCGCCGAGGCGGGCAATATTTGCGCGGACTTTAGTGGAAACGCCGTGCCTAAAAGTCCGGAGCATGCGCTGAACTTGAATGCCTTCTATCGCGGTGACTTCGGACCGCGGGGCGACACCTGGTTCGTTGACGCCGCAGCGCGATATCGCTCAAAGCGCTTTGTGGATGAGGCCAACCTGTCTTGGACGCCCGCCTACACCATTCTGGATGTGACCGCTGGTATCGAATTTGATCGCTTCACCGTGATGGCGTTCGTGCGTAATCTTACCGATGAAGACTCAATCCAATCGGCACAGCGCCAGGTCGATCCTGGCAATCCGGAAGGCTTTGCGCCGGGGCGGGCCATTGTTGCCTATTTGCCGGAG
>CBDIHJ010000009.1:0-49133 GCA_965279045.1 Henriciella sp.
GCCCTGATCGGCGGGGGTGGAGTGGAGAGTGTGTTCCGCCGATGGGATAGGACTTATGAACAGAATTATTGTTTTTCAATAAGTCACATATCGTTTTTCGGTAATTATTTTCGAAAAACGATAAATTTCAGCCGCTTAGCCTCAAAACTTTTTTTCAATGATTTCAGTGTTACCGGTAACAAAACGCTTGCCCAAATAGGCCCAGAGGCGGGTTCAACGCCGTTTGAGCGATTCAGCCGGCGCCTAGCTAGGGTTTGAGCGTCACCGCGCGGCCAATCAGAGCCGCCACCTCCGCCACCAAAGCCGCATCGGTCAGCTCGGCCGCATCCGCCCGGTCCGCAGCCGCTTGCGCCACTTCGGCTTCGAGCGTGGCCAGCGCTTTGTCGCGGCGGCGTTTCGCGCTCCAAGCCGCCACCAGCTTATCCGCGCCCGCGCGATCACCTGCCGCGATCGCCGCCCGCACCGCGACCAAGACCTGCGCGGCGGCTTCAGGCGCGCTCCGCGCCGCCCCACGGCCCGGAATTTCTCGTGGCGCAAGTTCTGATCCACGCAGATCCATTTGGCGAAACCCGCCCTGCTTGGCCCAAATCGTATACGTCCCCTTGGTCAGTCCAAGCGCCTTACGAATGTCGCTCGGCGCCTCGCCAGCCCGCGCGCGGCGCTCAGCGTCGGCAGCAAGAGCTTGGCGGTCTTGAAATGTCAGGAAGCGTAAATCGGGCACGCGGGTGAGCCTAGGTCCGCCCCTCCTCCGTCGAATTCACCCCCGCCGACGCGTCACGTTTGCAGACTGTCGAACAAGGCTTGGATGGAGCGATCTAAGACGTCCAACGAGGTTTTGCCTGTCCGCAAATGATGGAGCGCCGTTTCTTCGACCAGAGCGTTGAGAAAGGCCGCGATCAGTTTGGCATCTGTCGCCGCGATCTCCCCCTGTGCTATGGCCTTGTTCAAGAGCCGCTCAATGCGGTTGAGGCTAAACGAGTCTTCAATCGCCTTGGCCTTTTCAGGACCGAGCGCTTTGGGTCCAATCTCGAACAAAATCTTGGACACGCTCGGAACTTGAACCTCTTGTGTCCAGGCCAGGCAGGCGGCTTTGATTTGCGCCAAAGGACCGCCCTCTTCCGCGCCTTTTCTGAGCGCGCGCTCGATCGTACTTTTCGACTCATCGGCATAGATGGCCTCGGCGATTTCGGTCTTGCTGCGAAAGTGGTGATACATCGCGCCTTTGCTGAGGCCCGTCTGGGTCAGCACCGCCTGCGTGGTCGTCCCCTCAAACCCGTTTTTCAAGAACGAAGTCCGGAACGCTTTGAGCAAGATCGCGCGAGTCGCATCGGAGCGTTGTTTCTGTGTCGCCATAGAATCCTCTTTACACAGCTTCGGTCTTTTTGTAAAAACAAACCGACGGTCGGTTTTATAAGGAGAAAAGATAATGTCGGGTTATCAACAGAGCTTGGAAAAAATGATGGCGGTTTGGAACACAACCGATGCGGCCGAAAAGCGGGCTTTGGTCGAGGACGCGCTCGAACACAATGTTCATTTCGTCGACCCCAATCACAACATTATCGGACGGCAGGCCTTTCTCGATATGGTCGACCAAGTGCAGGCTGAAATCCCAGGCGCCGATTACGCGCGTGCCAGCGAACTCGATGTTCAAAACAATTTCGTTCGCTATCATTGGGCCATCCACCTGAATGATGAGCTGATCATGCCCGGCTTCGATGTGACGGAAGTCAACGATGCCGGAAAGATTGTGAAAGTGATCGGCTTCTTCGGGCGGCTCGAACGGGACGAAAAGTAGCGCCGCGCGACATTCGGGGCATCAAGTGTCTTCACTCACGCCGGTAGCGTTCTGTTGAAGCCAAGTTCGGATGCGCGCTTTACGCTCCTCCGTCGCCACAGCGGTGGCACCAGCCACAACCTGCGTTAACGGCACGGCTGCGAGCGCGTCTCGATAAACCCGTTCGGCGTCCAGAAACGCGGCCGCGATATCGCACAGGTCTGGGCATTCGGCAGGCGAGGCCCCACATGGTCCGTTGCGGCGGATTTCTGTGCACCGAAAGCTCGGCGCGGTGCCCTCTAAAGCCGCTGTGATATCCCAGAGTGAAATCTCCGCAGCCGCGCGCGCGAGGCGATAGCCGCCAGCGGCCCCGCGCTGCGTCGACACCAATCCGGCGCGGCTCAGGGCCTGCAACTGTTTGGCGAGATAAGGGGGCGGCACTCCCAAATAGGCCGCCAAGGACTCGCGTGACAGCGCACCGCCCGGCGGCAGGAGCGCTAGAACCGCACACGCATGCGCCGCCCACTCTACCCCTTTACCGATTTTCATATCGTAGCCTCACTCCGAGCCGAGCTGTGCGCGCAAGGCCTCCACGCGCGCAAGGTTCACGCCCGCATCCGAGTGCCCGACCCGCGATGCCGATCGCACGTGAACGTCCGTATCGGTCAAACGAAACTCCACATCATCCACAAACCCGAACAAGCTGGAGGAAAACTCTGCAGCGAGATAGGCCTCCTCCTGAACCGTGACCTCGCCGCCCATTTCTGTGAGCACGCCCGGCAAGTTCGCCCAACTGGTCAGCGGCAACGGCGCGACGCGCTTATCCTCGGGCGTTTCAGCCTCGCTCGAAACACAATTCGGGGACGAAGGGCACGCCGCTAAGCGACCGTCCTCAAGCCCGAGCGCCGCCCCACCACGCGACTGCATACCCAAAAATGCAAAAGCTCCAATCCCCAATAAAACAAGGGCGACCAGGGCGATGACGCCGTATTTTAAAAGCTTCATTTCAAATTTCCTCTCGCTATTTCTTTAATTCGGATATAATATGTCCGTAATCAGAGTCCAGTCCATCTCATCTTCGCGGCGCATAGCTGTTCACGCATCGAGGCCTTCAAATACATGTTGCAAGATCATCACCTTCCACACCACCCCGCCATTTCAATTCTTGCGCGCATTCTGTTTACGTCGCTCTTCTTTCTCTCGGGCCTCACCCACTTCACCAATGTTCCGTACTATGTCGACCTGATGCCCGATGGGATCCCACTCCAAGTCTTCTGGATCTATATTTCTGGCGTCGTGGAGCTGGTCGGCGCAGTCATGATCTTGATCAATTGGCGGCCCCGTCTTGGCGCTTGGTTGATTGTGCTGTTCATGGTGCCGGTCACCTTCGTCGTGCACGGATATGAAATGGTCAACGGAGAGACCGAAGCCATCCGAGCAGCTCAGCAAGCGCATTTTTTGAAAGGCCTCGCATTAACGGGCGCGGCGCTTCTCATCACACAAGTTGGCGTGAAGTTTCGAGCGCAGCCCGCATCCGCTTAGCCCCTAATCGGCGCTTAGCGACCGGCGCGATCACATCGTATTCGTATCGGAAAGACCCGACCACGTACGAAAAAGGCTAAACCGTCTCGACTTCTTTTGGCGCTTCAACTTTGCGCGTGGTCTTCTCCGCGCGCGGTTTGGGTAAGAGCCGGAAGCGTGTCTGGCACCAGGCAAAGCCGACCCCAACATCAATTAAAGCGTCAGATCGCCCGCACGGGCACATGAACGGCAATACGCCCCAGACGCGATAGGTTTCGCCCTGCACCAGAGGTACTGGCTCGCCTGTGACATGGTTCGGCGCTGCGTTCACACACAGCACCAAATCGCCAGCTCCGACATCATAAGACATGGCGCCGCCCTTACCATAAAACCCGAACGCAGCCTACTGTCAGGACCGCCCTTTTCCAAGGGTTCAGGCGTCTCTGTTTCATGGCGTGATCCCAGGGCTGCGACCACGCAGTGGATGATCATTAAGCCCCTGGAACAAGCCCGTCTCGGGTATACAAAGCCGGTTTGGCGTACGTTAGGTCAGAGCGGTTTGCGCGTGCCGCCACCGCAATATGTGTGCAAACGACAGAACCAAAGCGCCGGAAACGGTCAACAGGGTCTCGTGGTCATGCAGCGCTTCAACAAACGCGCCAGCGACCAGCAATCCGAGCCCAATCGAAACAAGCCCAATAAAACTCAAGGCCACGCGGGATCGTGTCGATAGGACGAGCGCCGTCATAGAAATCGGGATCGCAGCCAAGACGAAAGCTTTGTGCACCCATTCAGCGTCCGCGATGGATGCGAATAAGGGAAGCGTTGAAGCGACGACCGGCAGAGCTAAGCAATGAATGATACACAGTCCTGATAAACAGATGGCTGTCGCGTCCAAACGGCTCTTGACGGCAAATGAAGACATTTTGACCTCCCACGAATCACCCGGCGAGGTAACGCGCCTTATGGCGTCAGCAAGGGGTTTTTCTGCCAAGTCTCAGAGCTATCCACATGATATCACGCGAGGCGTTGCTGTCAGAACAAAACGATCATCCGGCAAAGTCTTTCTCTGAAACGAGAATTTGTGTGATGTTCATGCCGAAGAAGGCCTGCCGACAGCAATTGAAACCCGCTGTGAGGGTGCTATTTGAAATCGTTAACAACTCATAATCAACGAACCTCCTGGGAGACCCGAAATGACCTCACTTTTTGGCAAGTCTATGCGCGCGCAATTGCTTGCAACCTCAGCAGCGCTCGTGCTGGCCTCACCTGTCGCTTTGGCAGACCATACACCAGAGCACTCTGTTAGTGCCGCAGTTGCCGATAACCCATTCTTCCAGGATTGGACCGCCCCGTATTCGGCGCCACCTTTCGAACAAATCGAAGCTGAAGATTTTATTCCAGCTTTTGATCGCGCCATGGAATTGCACAATGCGGAGATCGCAAAAATCACGGGCAATCCAGAACCCGCGACTTTTGAGAATACAATCGTCGCTTATGAGCGGGCCGGCGGTGATCTGGAGCGCATCCAACGCGTGTTCTCAACGCTCGCCTCGGCCGCCACCAATGACGATATCCGCGCCATCCAAAGCGAAATGTCGCCACGCCTGGCGGCTCATAATAGCGCGATCGCTTTGAACGCCGATTTGTTTGCTCGGATTGATAAGCTGCAAAGCGCCTCTGACACACTCGGCTTGGATGCCGAGCAAGCCCGCGTACTCGAACGCACGCATACGGGTTTTGTCCGTGCTGGCGCCAAGCTCGAAGGGGCTGATCGTGAGCGCCTCGCCGAGATCACAGAACAGCTCGCCTCGCGCTACACCGCCTTTAGTCAAAACGTTCAGAAGAGCGCGGAAGGCTTTACTTTGGTTCTAGAAACCGAAGCGGATAAAGCTGGCTTGCCGGATTCTGTTCTCAGTGCTGCCGCTCAAGCGGGGAGCGACCGCGATATGGACGGCAAGCATGTCATTACGCTGGCGCGCTCCTCGTTTGAGCCCTTCATGACCTTCTCAACCCGCCGGGACCTGCGCGAACAGGCTTTCAACGCGTGGACCAATCGCGGCGACAATGATGATGAATTCGACAATGAAGAAAACATTCGTCAAATCCTGCTGCTGCGGCTTGAACGCGCCAATCTCTTAGGGTTCGAGAATTTCGCCTCGTTCCGGACCGCCAACACAATGGCTGGGACGCCAGAAGCGGCGCATGAGTTGCTGAGCGAAGTTTGGGAAGGCGCGCGCGCCAAGGCTGAACAAGAAGAACAACAAATTCGAGAAATCATGGCCGAGATGGGTGTCGATCACACACTCGAGCCCTGGGACTGGTGGTACTATTTCGAAAAAGCCCGCGCCGCGAATTATGCGCTCGATGAAGATGCCGTCAAAGCGCACTTATCACTCGACAATGTTCTGAACGCTCAGTTCGCAGTGGCCGAGCGTTTGTTCGGTGTCTCTTTTAAAGAGCGCACCGATGTGCCGGTCTATCATCCTGATGTCCGGGTTTGGGAAATGAGTTCCGCTGAAGGCGAACCGCTTGGGCTCTTCTATGGTGATTATTTTGCCCGCCCAGGTAAGCGCTCTGGCGCATGGATGGGGGCGCTTCGGACACAGCACAAACTTGATGGTTCTGTCACACCGTTGATCACCAATGCCTGCAACTATAACAAGCCTGCCCCCGGTGAGCCGGCTTTGATCTCCTTGCGCGAAGCTGAAGTCGTGTTCCACGAATTTGGTCACGCGCTGCACGGCCTGCTCTCAGATGTGACGCATCCATCAATTTCTGGCACCGCGGTCGACTTCGATTTTGTCGAATTCCCTGCGCAAATTTATGAGCACTGGATGCGTGAGCCGGCCGTAATTGAAGAGTTTGCGTTGCACTATGAGACCGGCGAAGCCATGCCGCCTGAACTGCTGCGCAGTGTACGCGCCGCGAGCAATGCGAAGTCAGGTTTTGACAATGTCGAGTTCATCGCTTCTGGCTTCGTGGACCTCGCTTTCCACCGCCTCAGCGACCCGGACATTATCGCCAATCTCGACGTAAACTCCTTTGAAGACGGTGTCTTATCGCAAGTTGGCATGCCGTATGAGATTGAGATGCGTCACCGCTCTCCACACTTCCTCCATTCCTTCGCAGGCGAGCTGTATGCCGGTGGATACTACACCTATATGTGGGCGGGTGTGCTCGACAATGATGGCTATGCCGCGTTCGAAGAAGTCGGCGATCCGTTCGACGAAGAGCTGGCGCAGAAGCTCTATGACAATGTCTTTTCAGCCGGCAACAGCCGTCCCGCGATGGAGGCCTATGTTGGCTTCCGTGGCCGCGAGCCGAGCACGGGGCCGCTGATCGCCAATCGCGGTTTGAACGTCTCTGAAGACGCTTCATAAGCGGACTATATCAAACAGGGCGCAGGGGGGCGGTCAAACCTCCCTGCGCCCTTTTCATTTCTATTGAGTTGTCTGGCTTAAAGGACCGTGATCGACTGTCCGACGTGCAAGTCTGCTCCAGGATTGCGGGCTATCGCATTCATCCCAAACACAACACCGCGCCCCCAGTCGCCGGCGCGGGCGCGAGTCTTGATCAGCGCCTCCATGGTCGACTGTCCGACTTGCTCGCCCGTTTGTTGATCAAGCGTCGTCACCACGCAGCGTGTGCAGGGTTTGACCAAATCAAAGACCTGACCACCAATGTCGAGCGCGGTCCACATGTCCTCAAGCCATGGAGTCTCTGTCTCGATGACAATGTTTGGCCGGAACCGGTCCATTGGAATCGGCGCGCCAACGGTCTCTTGTAAGGCCTTGAGGGAGCCTGTGGTGGTGATCAGATAAGGAAACCCGTCGGCAAAACTGACTTGGCTCGGCGATCCAAAGTTCGGGTCTGTGGGGCGGTCCGACTCATCGTCCATGCGGACCAGCTGCACCGGTTCGCCCAAAAACGCGGACAGCGCTTCATTCACGCCCGCCTCTGCCCTTTGCGCGGAGACCTCATCTCCCCACACTTGGACCTGCTGGCGCTCCGCCCCAAAGGCGGCGGTGTGGGTCGCCCCTGCGATCGAGAGCACAAGCGTGTCGGACACCTCGACTTGAATCTGCGCCAGTTTCGGATGCGACCTCTGCGTGATGAACGCGCCATCTCGCGTGACAATCATCGCGCGCCGGTCCGACACAAAACCGCGCGTCCCGACCGTTGCGGACGCGACTGACACCCCGCGACATGATTTGATCGGGTAGATCCTCAGCTCGGCAATCTTCATCCGATAAACCGTAAAGCCGGAAGCATGCGCCGAGTCACGCTTTTATTCGCCGCCGTCTTCAGCATAAATGTAGCGCAGGCCATCCATAACGCCGCGCCCAAAAATCGTCCGATGCGTTTCATCTTCGTAGATGACATCGCGAAACTTGACGCTCGCGTGCACCAAGGGACGCAAGGCATCGGCCCATTGCTGCTGAAGCTCATCAATGCGCGGCTCAAGCTCGCCCGAGGCAACAAACACGCGCGCGTCGCGTTCTGGCGTGCCGTCGGTCGCGGCGCGCTTTGGTAAGATATGATAGCCATGGCTGACGCGCGGGCTGCCCCACCACAACTCCCCCCACCATAGGGAGGGGCTCAAGATCAAATATCGATTGAACAGATCGGTCTCATACATCAGGCTCCAGACGCCGAACAATCCACCATAAGAGTGCCCATAATAGGCCCGGTCGCCTTCAATCGTGTGATATGTCTCGTCAATGTGTGCGAAGAGCTCATCACGCATAAAGGCGGCGAACTGCTCGGCTTGTCCTTGGTCCGGCCGCCCGCCGAGATCGAAGTCCGGATCATCCGGGATGGAGGGCCGAAGGTCCCGTGACCGCAGGCGGTAAAACTCGTCATAGCTGACATCATAGGCGATACCGACGACGATAAGTTCGGGGATCAGCTTATCTTTGGCCAATCTCTGCACGACATATTGAAGCGCGCCAAAGTTCGTTTCGGCGTCGGTCACATACAGGACGGGATAACGTTTATCGCTCGTGGCATAGTCGCGGGGATAGGCAATCTTGATCAAATACGTGTCGCCAACCTGTTGGGACTCAAACTCAAAGCTTTCCGTATTCGCGAGCGTCACAGGTTCAGCCTTGGCCGCCTCCCCGCCGATCAGCATTTGCCCGAAGGTCACGAGAACGATGGCCCATAACTGTCGTGCGAACATGCCTTCCTCCCGCATCAGCTTGCGCCATAGCGAATAATGATTCCAATCCCGCAGACCAGCGCCAAGCGATGCCAATGAAGTGAATTTAATACGTGCGCCCCGTCAACAGCCTTTGGTCTAAACGGGCGCTTGGCGGTCCAGGCGAGGGCTGCGCGGCTTTGGCAAATTATCCTTGAGGTCCGCCAATAGATCTGAGCGGATCGACGCATATGCGGCATCCTCCCAGAGATTGACCAAGGCGCCTGGATCATCGTTCAAATTGTAAAGCTCGCCTTCAGAGCCATCATAAAGGCTGCTCGGGTCATATTGTGTGCAGACCCAACCGTCCCGGTAGATCGATTTCAATTCGAGCGAGACCGGACCATGCTCGCTCGACCACTCTGTCAGCACGCGTTCAAATCCGGCTTCAGCGGCGCAACCATCATTGGTCGGCAAGCTCGCCCCTTCCATCCAGTCGGGCGGCGCTATGCCGGCGATTTCGCAGAACGTCGCGGCCAAGTTGACGTGTCCGACGGGCGCCTCAACTTCACTTGGCGGGGTGCCCGTCATTGGCGCCGGTCGCCAGATCAGTGGCAAGCGCATCAGCGCATCCGTGTGATAAGCGCCCTTAAACAGAAGACCATAATCACCTTGCAGCTCGCCGTGATCGGTCGTGAAAATGATATCGGTATTCTCCGTCCAACCCCGTTCGGCGAGATAATCGAACACACGCGCACATGCCTCATCAATCAGCTCATTTTCGATATGATTGAGGGCATTGATCTCACGGACTTGGTCTTCTGTGAGGTCACACGGACGGAACCCATAAGGGCTTTCGAGATTGGTCCAATCGGTGCCTTCATAATAACCGAGCCAATGCCGCGGTTTACGGCTGAGCCATTCGACCGCCTGTTCGCGAGAGCGCGGAAAGAGGTCGGGTAGAGGCACATCGCGCCAATCATGACGATGCATTTCAGATGCTGGCGGATCCCATGGGTGATGCGGATCGGGAAAGCTCATCCAAGCAAACCAGGGGTCGTCTGACCCGACTTGATCCAGCCAAGACATGGTCCGCGACGCCACCCAGTCGGTATGATAAATCTCGCGCGGCACGTCGGCGGGCCAAACTTGTATCGCGCCTGTCTTGCCAGCCCCAATCGTGTTCTGCATGCCTTGCGCATTCACCATCGGATAGAAGTCCGACACCGCCTCGGGGTGATGTTCGCGGATCCAATGATCATAATGCGAATGGCCTTCTAAGAAGTGATTGGCCAATTCCATATGGTCAAACCCGCGGTGTGGCCCGGTCGAGCTTTCCGCCGCCATCCGGTTTTCATAGAAGTCTTCAGGCTTCCCGAGCCAGGGCTCAAAATGGGCCTTACCGACAAGCGCGGTGCGATAGCCATGTTCTTTCAAACAATGCGCAACCGTTGGCGTGTCTTCTGGCAAAGCCACGCCGTTCATCCAGACACCATGCGTCGCCACATGTTGACCTGTGGCAATCGTGGCGCGTGCCGGCATGCAGACCACATTCTGGTTATGGGCGCGCCTAAAATTGATCCCAGACTTCGCCAAGGCATCAATAGCGGGGGTCCTCGCGACTTTGCCGCCATTGCAGCCGAGCGCGTCATAACGCATTTGATCGGTCGTGATAAAAAGGATGTTGCGCTTCATGAGATGGTCCTCCGAAAGCTGTCGCCCTCATAAAGGAAAGAAAGCATCTTCTTCCTCAGGAGACTAGGCTGACGCGACGGATCAGTTTCTGGTGTTTAATCTGCAAGTTTCGCTAGAACCGATCGGCACGGATGACCTCAACCGGTGAGACATAGACGATGCCAGAATACTGCTGAAAATATTTTTGCGCGACTTCCTCAGCGATCGCGCGGGCAGACGCTTCATCGGTCTGAATGAATTCAATCCGCACAATCGAAAAAGCACGGACCACAGCCGCGCGTCCTCCCTGGCGGTTTATATGTTCGCCCTGTCCGCTGCCGTCGACAATTGTATAGCCCTTGGCCCCGCCCGCTTCGAGGATCTTCAAAATGCCCTCTTGTAAGAGGCGCTCTGCGATAATGGTGACTTTGGTGGCTTGATGGAACATGGATGCCCTCCTGCGCGATCCGTCTGATTAAAGCCCAAAAACCAATTCGGCCAAGGCAATGAAAAGGGGTATGCAAACCGCAATCGCAACCGGGGTGCCGACGCTCGTAGACGCGCCGATATAAGAGGACGGGTTTGCGTTCGGAATGCCTGCGCGAAGCGTCGGCGGACCAGATATATCGGAATTGGATGCCGCGATGATGGCGAGGACCACCACACCGCCGGGACTGAAGCCGACTGTAATATGCGCGAGATATCCCAATCCAAACCCGATCAAGCCATGAACGATTGGCGCGATCAGCGCGTAGACCCCAAACCAGTGAGCCACGCCGCGCAGCTCGGCCAGCCGCGAATACGCTTCCATCCCCATGATGAGCAGCAAAATTGAGAGCATGCCGCGAAACATCGGATCGTAAAACTCGGTATAAATCCGACCAGGATTGGTCAGCAGCCCAATCGCGAGACCGAGCAAAAGCGCCGACAGTGCGGACCCGCGTAAACTGTCGACGATGATAGCGGAGATTTGTGGCTTTTCGCCTCTGTCTGTTTGCGCTTTCTGCGCGTGCAAGCTCGCCAATACGATGGCTAAGACCAGCGCCGGAATATCCATAAACGGATACAGTGCGGGCGCCCAAGCTTCAAAGGCGATCATCTCCTCTTCGAGAATAATGATCGCCGCGGCGAGCGTCGAAGCACTGACCGCGCCGAACAGACCAGACGTCGCAATCGCGTCGTCAAACTTTATCCCCGGCAAACGCGTCAACACCAACCACCCGAAGAGCACGCAGACAATTCCGGTGACCGCTGAAAGAAAGGCCGGAAAGGCGAGCGCCGTAAGATCAGCTTCCTTGATCTCCATGCCGCCATGCAGGCCGATCCGCATCAACAGAACGAAAACAATGAAGCGATAAATGGCGTCCGGAATGGTCAGCCGACTGCCCGTGGCGGCAAGCAGCATGCCGCCGATCAAAAAGGCCAGCGTTGGCGATTGCAGCTGGGTCGCAAAACTTCCAGCGAAACTCGCAAGCAAATCCATCCCTGTCAGGCTCCAACACTGTGTTTCCAGTTGGAGCGGAACCTATGCAGCGGGACCTTTAAGTAAAATACATAGTATAATAGGTTTCGTTCGTTTTTAGCGAACGTTTAGCGCGCTACGACGCTTAGTCCAACAGCCCGGCCAAGGCGCTGTGAGAGAAGGTCTGTTTCAATGTGATGGCGGAGAAAACTTCGACCACATCTGGCAATTGGCAGGCCTCAATCAGTTGCCCGCTCCTCAGCTCATCTGTCACAACAATTGGCGGCAATAGCGCCACGCCGAGATCCTCGCGCGCCAGCAAACGAAGCATCGCCATATCGTCCACTTCAGCGGCTATATTTAGCGTCACACCCAGCCGTTCAACCATCAGATCAATGCCATTGCGATAGCCGCTATCGGCGGTTGGTAGGATGACGGGCTCTGCGCTGAGCAGCACATCTAGGTCGGTGCGCCCAGCCAGGCGCGCCGGGGTCCCGATCAGACTCACCGGCTGAGTATCGAGCACGCGCGCGGTCCAAGCTGTTGCTGCGTCGCGCAAGGGCGTCTGGTTGGCCAACACGACGTCCAATCGGTGCGCTTTCAGCAAAGAAATCAACTCCCCCATCTGCCCAGATTGGATCGTAAACCGCACATCCTCCACCGCCGAGACATCGCGCAGCCAGGCAATCTGGAAGTTTCGCGATAGAGTCGATAAGGCCCCAATCCGTAGCGTCCGCCGACCGGGGCTTTGGTCCGCAAGCGTCCGCAGAAGCGCGTCGCCGGTGGCGAAAATCTCTTCACAGTGATCGAGCGCCAGCTGCCCCGCCTCGGTCAGCGCGAGGCCCCGTCCCCGTCGCTCGAACAAAGCATGCCCAAGCTGATGCTCGAGCTTCTTGATCTGTGCCGACAGGGCCGATTGCGAGAGGTTCAACTTGCCCGCCGCCCGGGTCAAATGCCCCTCTTTGGCGACGACCCAGAAATAGCGCAGATGATTGTAATTGAGCATGTGCCTGTTTCGTAAAAGTGAAGGGTCTTACGCCTTGTATCGATTTTAGCGAAGAGATGAAAGCCTCGCCGCGCCCAATCCAATGGCAGGATCCGGTCGCGTTGTGAGCGCGGACCGCGAATTGAGCAGCAAGTGCCGTCAATTGAATTGCGAAAGAGATGCAAGTGATGATATTTGCGGAGTCGGGACGGGACATATTCCCTTGGAGCTTTGCGACCATGTCTAGGGAAGACACAACTGACACGCGATCCTTCGATCACTACCCGATCGACGGGCTGAGCAGTGTCATCGAGGCCATGGTCTACGGCGAGCCTTTCGGCGCCCGCCCGCCCCTCTTCATCTTGAACTCGCATGAATTCTTCATGCCGCCGAGCGAGGCGTTCTGCGAGACGGCGTGGGCGGCGGGCTATCAGACGGTGTTCATCCGCCGGCCCGGGATCGTTGGGTCGACACCATTGCCCGATGTGTTGACGCAGGTCAGTGCCGTCAGGAGCGGGGCCGCCGCCACAGCCGAAGCGGCAATGCTCGGTCGGTTCATCAGCCAATACACCCGCCCTGGCGCGGTGGTCTTGAGCCTCGGCGGCAGTAACCCGGTCGCCTATCGCTTGAGCCATTTCTGCAGAGACGTAGCGCTGTTCGTGTTCGCCAATCCGACCTTCAATCAGAATGTCTGGGGCTCCTTCTCCCCCGATTGGTTTCGGCGCATCTTAGAGCAGGTGATCTCCAGCAAGTCCGGCGTCCACGTCTCCTCGCTCGGCATCAAACATTTCCTGCGCCGCGACCCGGTCGCCTTCTTCCGGCAGATCCTCACCCAGAGCCCAGGCGATCTCGCCTATCTCGACGCCCATCAGCCCGATTTCATCGCTGCTGGCGCCCTCGCCCAGACCGCGACCACGGCGCAATTGCATTATGAGCTCAGCATCAACTTTCAGCTCGACCCCTTGCTGAAACCCGACGTGTTCCAAGGCCGGCCCGTCTTGGTCGTCTCTGGCGAAGAAGGCACGACGAGCTGGGTCGACGGCCTGACGCTTGAGTGTCGCCGCCTCAACGTGCCGCTGGCATTGCTCCCCTCAGGCTTCATTTTCGGGCCCTACCATCAGCCTGAGCGCTTCTTTGATCTGATCGCGCGGTCGGTCCATGCCGGGTCTTCCCAAGTCCAACGCGGCCATACGGCGGGCTAAAGCCACACCGTTCAAACCTCCACTGTCCGCCCGAGCAAGCGAGACAGTTCCTCACACACCGCCGCCTCGCTCGCCGCCTCCGCTTCGGCCCGCTCCGACGCGGTCTCTGAAGTCATCGCGGTTTCCAGGACGAATAAGCCCGCTGCGACACGCCAAGCGCCGCGCGAATGTCCTTCGGCGCGTCCCCCGCCCGCGCCCGCCGCTCCGCCTCAATCGCCAGCTTATGCCGCTCTTCAAGGGTCAGGGTGCGCAGGTCTGGCATTGCGGTAGGGTAGTATGGGGGAGAGGTGGGTCGGATTGGGGGCTGGTTGTTCCTAATACCGGACAAAGTAGCTTACCGGGTCAGCCTCTATTTCGATAATACCGTTTGCAATTGGCAAGAACGTCCCTATTGGCATTCCAGTCTATTTGCATGAGGCAGTACGATAGATTTAACGACCGCAAATTTCTTCGGCGTTATGTCGATTCTCATCGGGTTTATTTGCATCCTGCTGAGTGGATTTCTGCTCGTTGTAAAATCAACACGTCGTACTCCTAATCGCTTTCTGGCCGCCTTTTTGACCCTGACAGCGATCGAGTTAACGGTTTGGCTCTGGGGCGCGAGTGACGCTTGGCATTGGCTCGGGCCGATCTGGATTGCCCTTGGCAAATTGCAGATGCCGGCATTTTTCTTTTTCTTCTTTTCGACCTGCTACTCCGATCTCCGGTTAAAACTGCATGACGCTCTGCATCTCGTGCCGTCGGTCCTCGCTCTAGTGCTCAGCGCCCCCGGGGCAGTGGATCTAGGGATTTTGAGCGCAGTCTTCACCCCTGGCACCCGAGCCTCCTGGATCTTTTCTCAATTAACCTACTTCGCCTACATGACAGCAATTCTCTTACTGTTATGGCGGTTCAGGACACGCTTTCGACAGCACTTTGCCGGTGCACCGTCTGAAGTCCTCATTTGGCTCACGCAGCTCGCCGCGACTTCGCTTTTCGCGCGAGCGACAATCTTGATTAGGGACTTTTCTGCGTTCAACGCACCCGGGGCGCTTAGTATCGGTTTGCAGGTTTTCGGAGCCTTGGTTGCCCTCGCCATCACGACTTGGATCGCGATGAAGTCCTTATTGCAGCCGCAGCTATTTCGAGACGTCGATCGAAGGCTCTTACAATTGGAGCAGCCAAACCAATCGCAGGGTCGCGATGCCCTAAAACGTCTTGTCGATCATGTTGAAACTGAGAAGCCGTATCTTGATCCAGACCTGACGCTCGCCGAGCTTTCTGATCAGGTCGCCATGACACCGCGCGAAGTTTCGGAACTGCTAAACCAGTCTCTCGGGCAGCACTTTTTCGACTTCATCAACGGTCATCGGATCGATTATGCCCGTGACCTCTTACTGACCCATCCCTCGCAATCGATTTTAGACATTCTCTTAGCAAGCGGATTCAATTCGAAATCCTCTTTCAACACCGCGTTTAAAAAGCAAGTGGGCATGACCCCCAGCGCCTTTCGAAAACAAGAAATAGCTCAAGGCAAACCGTCTTAAACGGCGTTCGACTTCGCGTTCGAACGTTCGATTTCGCGTTCTCGGACGCCATTTGTGATACATCGCGCCAACAAGACCTCACCTAACCAAGAGGTCTCATCATGATCAATTCCTACAAATATCTATCCGCCATCACCGCAACGCTTTCGCTTGGTTTGGCTGGCTGCGTTGCGTCTACAGAAGCCAGCACTGCTCAACCGTTACCGGTGATCCAAGCGGCCGATCAAGTCCTGGCGCCATGGGTCGCTGACGACGCGCCCGGGGTGACCGTCGCTGTGTCGTGGAACGACGAAATCGTCTATGCGCGCGGCGCAGGCCTTGCGAATCTGGAGCACGAGCTTCCCCTGACGCCGACAAGCGTGTTCCAAGTTGCATCTGTTTCCAAACAAATTACCGCCTTCGCCACGCTCCTGCTCGTCGCTGACGGCCAGGTCGATCTCGACGCGGACATTCGCACTTACATACCGGACTTCCCGCCGACGGATACCGTCATCACAGTCCGCCATCTCCTCGACCACACAAGTGGATTGCGAGAACGCAATACACTGGCTGAGATGGCGGGGTGGCTGCCAGATGACGTTCGCACAGAGGCGCAAATGCGCGCGCTTGTGAAACGCCAAGGCGGTACCAACTTCCCTGCAGGCGAAGAGGTGGAGTATAGCAATACGGGCTACGCGCTCTTGGCCGAGATCGTCGAGCAGGTCTCGGGTCAGACGTTTCAAACGTTTACGAAAGCGCGCATATTCGACCCGCTCGGTATGGATCAGTCACTCTTTCCAGATAGCCGAAACACGCTCATTCCGCAGCGCGCCTCGAGTTATTATCCGGATCAATCTGGCTTTAAGAACGTCATTGTCGCCAGCTCCACTTACGGATCGACCGGGCTCTATACGAGCGCACTGGATTTATTGAAATGGGCGGAGAATTTTGAAACTCAGATTGTCGGGAGCCCGCCCGTGTTTGAACTCATGGCGGAACGGGTTCAAGCCCGAGACGGTGAAGAATCCACCTTTGCGAAAGGCCAAGAGAGGCGGCTGTATAAAGGCTTTGAGACATGGTCTCATGGCGGCACCGATGCAGGTTACCGGTCCTTCCTCTTGCGGGTCCCGAGTGCCGATCTAGAGGTGGCGGTGATCAGCAACCGCACCGACTTTGACAAAGCCGGGTTCGCGTTCGACCTCGCCGACGTGTTTCTTTTCGCAGACACGAAAGAAACAGATACGCGAGATCAAAACTGGACGCCTGCTTCGATGAAAGATTTGGCCGCGTTCGCCGGTGATTATGAGATCTTTCCAGGTGTCATCTTCGCCTTGCGCGCCGAAAACGGTGGATTGACCTTCGCCAATTTGGGCCAGCCACGCGCCGACCTTGAACCGCTCCAGCAAATTGGACCGCGGGAGTTTTTGCTCAACGCGACGCCAGAGCGGACCTTGATTTTCGACGCGCCAATAGACGGCCAATCATCGTCTGTGGGCTATCGAATTGGGATGGATGGCGTCATCGACGCGCCGCGCATTGAACTGGCACCCTTTGAACCATCAAGCTTTGTTTTGAGTGACTATGTCGGGCGTTGCCACAGTCCGGAACTCGACACCGACTATGATTTTAAGCTTGAGGGTGGCGTCCTGGTCGCGATGCATGCGCGTCGCTCAACGCTTGGCTTAACCGCTTACCAAGAAGACACATTCTCCGCGCAGGGCCCATTGCAGAAACTTGAGTTTCGGCGAAATGCGAATGCGCAGGTGATCGGTTTTTATGCATCGGCACCGCTGGCCGAGCGAGTCTGGTTCGATTGCGATGATTAGCAATTGCCGCCCCCGCCAAACGAGGCGGGGGTGATGCTCTCTGACTTCTCATGCACAGCTGAAGGTTCCTAAAACCGGACATAAGCAGGACTTATATTCTCAGGGGCTTAGACACTGTTGCTCGCTAAGCAGGAGTGGTGAATAAGTTTTTGGCGGCGTGCTTATAGCTTCACCCGCGTCGCTCAAGCAGAGTCACGCTTTGCGTTTCCCAAGTTTCACCATGATCTGTCGACACTTGTGAGATAATTTCGAAACTCTCGGCTGTCGCATTCGTCCACTGGTTTCGCCCGACATGGCCATCCTAATTCATAGCCGCATCACGATACATATAGACCTCGCCATCCTCCAATCTCCAGGTGAAGCTCATATTGCGACCGTTTGAAAACGTGAACAATTCTGACCACGTGTTTTGATCTTCGTTATACTGACCGCGTGTCGTGTAAGCGAAGTCGTTAGCGTGCAATTCAAAGCTCTTTTCCAAACTGCACGTGTTCGGCTCGATCCGAAACTCTAAGATGCCGAAGGGGGTATCGCCATCATCTTCGGCATTGAACTCGTCCCAGATCCCTAGAAATGGCTTGACCATACTGAAGTCTATGCTTTGGCAGGCTGGTGATATGGGGCGTCCGGGAGCGGAGCGCACCTGTTCACTTTTAACGATTTTACCAAGGTCTCCCAGACCGAGGCCATTGATGAGCCGTACCTCATGTTAACTGCGGATGGATTCAAACCCCTCGACAATATCCGAATAGGTTTCGTCTCCATAGTATTCGACGGCAACGATATAGTCCCACTCTGTAGGGTTTTCTGATGCCGAGACAGCTAGGTTTTCGATCATTTGATAGTCTCTGAAAAGGCCTCGCTCTACCGCGATGCGGTCCATTTCAAACCAGTTTTGTTCGATAAACTCGCGCAAAGCCTCGCGATTTCCGTCAGTGGCTTTAAGATATGTATACGTCCAGTTCGTTTTGAACGTTGTTAAGGGCGCGTCACCTTGCGTCCATTCACTCTCTAAAGCCACGGCGCTCGAAGCCCAATAGCTCAAACCAGCCATCGCGACGGAAGCAATTACAAAACTACGGACCAACGAAGTTCCTCCCAATTCCGATTTCGATATTAGGTAGATCGATGCCGCAAATATCTAGTGATGATTTTGAGACGCTCGAGGAAAAGGAAGGCACTAAGGCGAGCGATTGCGATCAGCCATTAAAGTCGTTCCAGCATTACTTGCCGCTCTGCATTCATTTCGATCGAAGCCTTCGTCACCTCTTAAGGACGCACTAAAGTTCCGATTATGACGTCGCGGCCATGTCTGCTTTTTGCTCGCGTTTCAGAAAGTCCTAGTGTCTGTTCTGGGGCGAATCTAAGCCTCTGCGGAGCTCAGTGTAACGGTTCGATTCAACCGCGAGGCATTTCCGCAGGTCATGGGCTTTTTGACAAAACGCTCGACCTCGGCTCCCTGCATATCGGTTGCCGGGATCGAGCGTTAGTGAGAAACGTGTACTGCTATTCAACCTCATTTTGGGAAGGGTCGAGAGTTTGATCTTGCCTCGGTTTGCAGTCAGACCCGCTAGACATCGCTGTTTCTGCGCGCCGAACAAACACCGGAACGGGGCCGCTTCCGAATGGGTTGAATCCCATCTCTAGGCATTCTTTGAAGATATCTTCAGTGATCTCAGTTTGTGTAACCATTTACAGTACCTTTCAAATTCCATGAGGCGGACTCGGGCAATTAGAGCTCGTATCGCGTGTCCTCTTTGTCATTTGCTTGATCAATATCGGCGGATTGACTGTCAGGCGTCACTTCGTTGCTGAATTGCTGAGAGGCTTGAGTGGCGGCGTGTACAATTCGTTGCCAGAAGGTCGTGGGTTCGTGCGCTTCGGCATGTTCAGTTGCTTCGACCGTTTTTTTTCCGGCGCAGCCGCAGTGTCTGCGGTTTCCGCAGCATCCGTGTCCGCAAACGATGGCTGGGCAAAGGCGACAGCTGCGCCGATCACAGCAGGTGCGAATAGTTTAGTACGTCGAGAAATGCGTTTCACAGTACTCTCCTTTCTATGTTCACGCGGGTAGAAACTGCGCCGCCAGATTGAGCCTGACGGCGCAGCAAGCTTGGATTTCTATCGAAGCACGAGGAAAACCTGCGCCGTCCCTCGTTCTATCGTTAGGGCCAGCACACCTTCGTTTTCGGACACTGCATCTTCGAACGATTGAGCGCTTTCGACCGGTCTGCGGTTGACCTCGCGGATGACGTCACCATCCCTGAGCCCAGCACGCCAGGCCTGACTGCCGGGCTGAACAGAGAGGACGTATGCGCCTTCCGTATTCGACGAAACGCTATCGGGTACGTTCCCAAAGCGAGCGCCGTCCAAGCGAGCGATTGCCCGATTTGTGTCATTCTCAATCTCATCGATGCCAACATTGACGCGCCGCTCTTTGCCATTTCGCATGAGCGTCACTTCAAGCTTCTCGCCTGTCGGCGTCAGCCCCACAGTATTGCGCAGATCGGTCGAGCTGGTGATCGGCTTGTCATTGACCGAGATAATAACATCACCTGCTTTGATACCCGCTTCATCGGATGGCGATCCTTCGATAACTTCAGAAACGATTGCACCCTCAGTGACTTTCAAATCAAGCGCTTCTGCAAGGTCAGGCGTTACGGTTTGGATCGTTACACCGATCCGGCCTCGTTTAACTTCACCGTGCTCGATGAGTTGATCCATGACATTCTTCGCCATGCTCATCGGAACGGCAAAACCAATGCCGACATTGCCGCCGCTCGGCGCGATGATGGCTGTATTGATCCCAATCAACTCGCCTTTGGAGTTGATCAGTGCGCCACCCGAATTGCCCGGGTTAATCGGGGCGTCGGTTTGAATGAAATTCTCATAGCGATCATTGTTCAATCCACTGCGCCCGACCGCGCTCACAATTCCAGAAGTGACGGTCTGACCTAGACCAAATGGATTGCCGATCGCAACGACATAATCGCCCGTGCGAACATCAGTTTCCGTCGCAAGCGAAAGAGCCGTCAGATCGTCGGCGTCTATCTTGAGAAGCGCAATATCGGTGGCATCATCGCTTCCAACAAGTTCAGCCTCAAAACGTCGACCATCTTTCAGCGTCACGGTGATGCTGTCAGCGCGATCCACAACATGATGATTGGTGAGGATGTATCCATCACCCGCATCGACAATCACGCCTGAACCAGCTGATTGACGTCGTTGCTCCGGAAGCTGATCCGGCACGTCGAAGAAGCGCCGGAAGAATGGGTCTTGCATCAACGGTCCCATTCGAGCTTGAACGCGAGCTTCGACCGCGATGTTCACGACGGCGGGCGTCGTTGCCTCAAGCAAAGGCGCCATGGTCGCGACACCGCGACTCTCGTCTAGAGTCATCGCAGGACTGATCGTTGATGTGTTTAGAATAACAGGGGGAGATGAAACGGTTTGTACCGCGGTTTGGGGTTCAGCCTGCGCGGTTGATTGACCTAGCTGAAACGCACCGAAACTTGAAATAAGAACCGCCGCAGCCGCGCCGGATAGAAGCCACTTTTGCCTGAACATAAATAAGCTCCGCTTTGATTTTCCTCTCTTTCATAAACTTCGCCGTCACGGCGCAGCTCGATTTGGGAAGATCAAAGCGGTGTTCAAGAGGGCGAATTTTCAGCTGAAAAATTTTTAATCTTCAGCTTCACAAATCACGCTAAGGCCTGACGGATTAGTTGAAGCGGAACTCTGCATCGTGCAGATTGAGCTCTGCTGGTCCGATCCAATCACTGTGAGCAATCCGAATAGAGTGAATGACGGCTTCTATCTCGCGACGCCAATGATCAAGGAACGCGTTTAGTTTCGGAAATTTCGGTGCCTGGTCGATGCTCTGGAAACAAAAGGTCTGCAATATCCCGGGATGATCCGGCATCCGGTAAAGGATTTCCGCAGTTAACAAGCCGCCACCAGACACGCGATCTGAAAAGTCTTGATCGGTCATATCTTCTCCTTTGAGCTCAGTCTGAAAAAGTTCGCCGTTTTGTCAATAACCTGATTGTTTTCATGGACTTATTAGCACTCGGGGGTATGCGGCTGCTATTCGGCCCAAAGTATTACAACTTTTTAAGAACAAGGAATTCTTGAAAACAAAAATCGCCATTCCCAAAAATTTCGCGTCAGCAAACGATCAGGGAGTGCCCATGGCGAACTTGAAAAATGCTGACACCGTTTTTCGGTCAAAGTACCATATCCAACCGTAGCACCAGGAGGCTCAAAACTATGACTTTCCGACCGCTTCACGACCGTGTTCTGGTCCGTCGCATCGAAGAAAGCGAAACCACTGCAGGCGGGATCATTATCCCGGACACTGCCAAAGAAAAACCCACGGAAGGCGAAATCATTGCCGTCGGAACCGGCGCCGTCGGCGACGACAATGAACGCATTCCGCTTGAAGTGAAACCGGGCGACCGCATCCTGTTCGGGAAGTGGTCTGGCTCTGAGGTCACCATTGATGGCGAAGAGCTCCTCATCATGAAAGAGAGCGATATTCTCGGCATCATCGAGACCAGCCAGGCACTCAAGCAAGCCGCCTAAGGCGCATTCAAAATCTCTAATATTTTTTTTGGGGTAAGACTATGTCTGCTAAACAAGTTGTATTCAGTTCTGACGCCCGTGAAAAAATGCTCAAAGGTGTCGACACTCTAGCCAATGCCGTGAAAGTCACGCTTGGCCCTAAAGGCCGTAACGTTGTCATTGAGAAGTCTTTCGGCGCCCCGCGCACCACAAAAGACGGTGTCACCGTTGCTAAAGAAATCGAGCTTGAGGATAAGCTTGAAAATATGGGCGCGCAGATGCTGCGGGAAGTGGCATCGAAAGCCAATGACGTCGCCGGAGACGGCACCACTACGGCGACCGTTCTCGCTCAAGCCATCGTTCGTGAAGGCATGAAACGGGTTGCCGCGGGTATGAACCCGATGGACCTGAAACGTGGCATCGAAAAGGCAGCTTCTGACGTGGTTAGCCACCTGGAGACCTCATCGAAAAAGGTCTCTGCAAACTCTGAAATCGCCCAGGTTGGTGCTATTTCGGCAAATGGCGATAATGAAATAGGTGATATGATTGCCCAAGCCATGGATAAGGTTGGCAATGAAGGCGTCATCACCGTTGAGGAAGCCAAGTCCCTCGAAACTGAACTCGAAGTTGTCGAAGGTATGCAATTCGATCGCGGGTACCTGTCGCCATACTTCGTGACCGAAGCCGAGAAGATGTCGGTCGAATTGGAAGACCCATACATTCTGCTGCACGAGAAGAAGCTATCTTCGCTTCAACCGCTCGTGCCCTTGCTGGAAAGCGTTGTCCAGGCTCAGCGTCCATTGGTTATCGTCGCCGAAGACGTTGACGGCCGAAGCGCTTGCAACCTTGGTGGTCAACAAGCTCCGCGGCGGATTGAAAGTCGCTGCGGTAAAGGCACCTGGCTTTGGCGATCGCCGCAAAGCGATGCTGCAAGACATTGCGATCCCTCACCGGTGGCCAGGTCATCTCTGAGGACCTCGGCATCAAGCTTGAGAATGTGACGCTTGATATGCTCGGCACCTCGAAGCGTGTAAACATCTCCAAAGATGACACCACCATTGTGGATGGCGCAGGAAGCAAAGCTGATATCGAAGCACGTGTTTCTCAAATCCGCCGTCAAATCGAAGACACGTCGTCAGATTATGACCGCGAGAAGTTGCAAGAGCGTCTGGCCAAATTGGCTGGCGGTGTGGCCGTGATCAAAGTTGGCGGTGCAACCGAGGTCGAAGTGAAGGAGCGCAAAGACCGCGTCGATGACGCGCTCAATGCAACCCGTGCGGCGGTCGAAGAGGGCATCCTCCCAGGAGGCGGAACCGCATTGCTCCGCGCTGCGCAGGCCATCACGGCCAAAGGCCTGAATGCTGACGAGCAAGCCGGTATCGACATTGTTCGAAAAGCGCTCGAGGCTCCGATCCGTCAGATCGCAGAAAACGCGGGTATCGAAGGGTCAGTCGTCGTCGCCAATGTCTTGGCACAAAACTCGGCAGCGCACGGCCTTCAATGCACAAACCGAAGCCTATGGCGATCTTGTATCGATGGGTGTCATTGATCCCGCAAAGGTTGTCCGTTCCGCAATTCAGAACGCGACCTCTGTTGCGTCTCTGCTGATCACAACCGAGGCGGGCATCGCTGAAATACCTAAGAAAGAAGCACCTGCACCCGCAACGTCTGCTGGTGGCATGGACTTCTAACTTCCGAACAGATGATGCGGGCGGTCGCATTCTGCGCTCGCATCACCTTGGAAAGGGTCAGCCAAAGACTTCCAACCCTCCCCAGCCCCCAACTTGGCTGATCCTTTCCATTCCTAATCGGGTTTGTATGCGACTATTCGGATGCATTCGCATTATTAGCTTTGCCAAGCACGCTTAACCTTCAGATCACCTCAACTGCTAGGTAAAGTCGTCGTGATCAAAGTTCGATGCTTTCGGCCAGACTTAGGGCATCTTCTACTTCGACGCCGAGGTACAGGACCGTACTATCGATCTTGCTATGGCCGAGCAGAAGTTGAACTGCTCTTAGATTTCCCGTTTTGCGATAGATCAACGTTGCTTTTGTTCGTCGCATCGAGTGCGTGGCATATGACGAGCGCGGAAGGCCAATTGAGCGAACCCAGCCTTCAACAATCCGAGCGTATTGTCTGGTTGAGAGATGACGGGTCGGATCTTTTCTGCTTGGAAACAGCCAGTCATGTGGTTGGAGGCCTTTTACATCAATCCAGGCCCCGACTGCATCGCGAGTTTGTTTGGTGACTTCGAATTGAACCGCGGTGCCCGTTTTTTTGTTGAATAATCTTGGCCCGACTTCTGATCTCGCCGCCCATGCGTAAATCCGAGACGCGTAACCGCAACAAATCGCATCCGCGAAGTTTGCTATCGATCGCTAAATTGAACAGGGCCAAGTCTCGCATTTTGTCGGCGAGCTGCAATCGAACGCGTATCGACCAAACTTCTTGTGGTTTGAGCGGCGCTTTCTGACCGACGAGCTTTCCCTTGTTCCATGGGATCCATTTTTCTTCTGACTGATCAAACGGCATCGTTCACTCCTTTGCTGCCGATTTATCGGCTGCAATGGGTCTGCCAGCGGCGAAATTCTAACGACTTCTTTTGCTCGCAAAGCGGCTTGAAGCCCCAACTCAACCGATCTCGTGATCGATCCTCGATCGATCACAAGCCGAGCTCTTCCTCGCGCAGCTTCTTCACCTGATCCCGCAAGCGCGCCGCCTCTTCAAACTCCAAGTTCGCCGCGGCTTCGCGCATTTGCTTTTCGAGATCGGCGATGACCGCCTGCAAATTATGCCCCTGCCCCGGCTCATAGGCGACTTGGTCTTCGGCCACAGCGCGTTTGCGGGATTTGCCGCCTTTGAGCTGCGTGCGGCCGCCCGGTTTCTCGCCAAGCTCGCCGAGAATGTCGGCGACTTCGCGCTTGATCGTGGTCGGGGTGATGCCGTGTTCGGTATTGTAGGCTTCTTGTTTCTCGCGGCGGCGCTCGGTCTCGTCCATGGCGCGCTGCATGGAGCCGGTGATTTTGTCGGCATAGAGAATGACGCGGGCATCGGCATTGCGGGCGGCGCGGCCAATGGTCTGGACCAGCGAGGTCTCTGAGCGCAGGAAGCCTTCCTTGTCGGCGTCGAGAATGCCGACCAGGCCGCATTCGGGAATGTCGAGGCCTTCGCGGAGCAGGTTGATGCCGACCAGGACGTCAAACTCGCCGAGGCGCAGGTCGCGGATGATCTCGATGCGCTCCACCGTGTCGACATCCGAGTGCATGTAGCGGACCTTGATGCCTTGCTCGTGGAGATATTCGGTCAGGTCCTCGGCCATTTTCTTGGTCAGCGTGGTGACCAGGGTGCGATAGCCGGCGGCGGTGGTGGTGTGGATCTCAGCGGTCAGGTCGTCGACTTGGTTGGTGGTGCCGGTCGAGACCGGGCGGACCTCTACGGTCGGGTCGAGCAGACCTGTGGGGCGGATGACTTGTTCGGTGAAGACGCCGCCGGTGCGCTCCAGCTCCCACGGGCCGGGCGTGGCCGAGACGTGGACGGTTTGCGGCCGCATCGCCGTCCACTCCTCGAACTTGAGCGGGCGATTGTCCATGCAAGACGGCAGGCGAAAGCCATACTCGGCGAGCGTCCGCTTGCGCGCAAAGTCCCCTTTGTACATGGCTCCCAATTGCGGCACAGTCTGGTGGGATTCATCGACGAAAACCAAGGCGTTATCCGGCAGATATTCGAACATGGTTGGTGGCGGTTCGCCGGGTTTGCGGCCGGTTAAGTATCTGGAATAATTCTCGATTCCGTTGCAGCTGCCGGTCGCCGCCATCATTTCGAGGTCATACTGAACGCGCTGCTCAATCCTCTGGGCTTCGAGAAGTTTTCCCTCTTTCTGGAAGTGTTCAAGGGTCTGTTTGAGCTCGGTTTTGATCTGCTCGATCGCCTGGTTCAGGGTCGGGCGCGGCGTCACATAATGGCTGTTCGCATAGAGCTTGATCGCCGGCAGCGTCTCGGACTTGCGCCCCGTCAGCGGATCGAACTCGGTAATCGTCTCGAGCTCGTCGCCAAAGAAAGACAGCTTCCAGGCCCGGTCCTCATAGTGCGCCGGGAAGATGTCGATAATGTCGCCTTTCATGCGGAAGCTGCCGCGCTGAAACGCCATGTCGTTGCGGGTGTATTGCAGCTCAACCAGAAGCTTGGCGACGTCGCGCGGATCAATCCGCTGACCGGCCTCGAGCTTGCGCGTCATAGACGTGTAGGTCTCGACCGACCCGATGCCGTAAATGCAAGAGACTGAAGCAACAATAATACAGTCATCCCGCTCTAGAATGGCGCGGGTCGCGGAATGGCGCATCCGATCAATCGCCTCATTGATCGAGCTTTCTTTCTCAATATAGAGATCGCGCCGCGGGACGTAGGCCTCGGGCTGGTAATAGTCATAATAAGAGACGAAATATTCGACGGCATTGTTTGGGAAGAAGGACTTGAACTCCCCATAGAGCTGTGCCGCGAGAGTCTTGTTGGGTGCCAGGATCAAAGCCGGTCGTTGGGTCGCCTCAATGATCTTCGCCATCGTGAACGTCTTGCCGGTTCCGGTGGCGCCAAGCAGTACCTGGTCCCGTTCGCCAGCCTGCACGCCTTCAACCAGCTCAGGGATCGCCGTGCGTTGGTCGCCCGCGGGCTCATAGGGAGAATCAACTTTGAGTTCGATGCCGCCCTCAAGCTTCTCCCAGCGCCGGTCGGGACGGTGCGGCGTCCACTCACTCGACGGCAAACCGCCGACCGCATCGCGCGCAGCCCCGGTCCAATCGAACCCGGCGGGCGCCTCAGAAAAGCCAGAAGAAGGGGTGTCAGAACTCATGTGCGCCAAGGTATGACAAACTCACACGCATACAACTGCGCGGGCGCAATTTGGAGGCATCTATTGCCAGGTTTTGTCAGCAGAAACCGCATGCAAGCACAGGTCATTCGTGCGAATCCTTGTTTATCCACGCAATATTATTCCGCGGAACCGCCAACTCTGGGTCGAACGATCCCGGTTGCGTGTCAGAATTGTGGCATAATCAGCACACCAAATTAAGACATGCCGCTTCACGTGACGATTCTGTGATCTGTTAATTGACGCGCGTGGAGGGACACCTCTATCCAGACGTACCTGCTTTAACAGGCAAACTGCGTGTACAGAAAAATCTGCGTTTTTCTATTCACATCTCGAGGGGCTCTCAGGAGTGGGAGCGCTCAATTCATTGGAGGACGATAGATCATGGCAAATGATCTTCTCAAGAAGAATTTATTCGCAACAACGCTGCTCGCTGGCGTTGCGGGCGGTATTTGGTCCGGTGCGGCCATCGCCCAAGAAGACGACGCTGTCACTGTCATCGAGGAAGTCGATGCCGATGATGAAGCGCGTCAGGATACTGTTGTTATCACGGGTTCGCGGATTGCGCGTCCAGAGATCGACACAGTCTTCCCAACCATTTCAACTGATGCTGAGCTGCTCGACAAAGGTGCGTTTACCAACGTTGCTGACGCTCTGAACCAAATCCCAGCATTTGGTGGCGGTATTGACCCATTGGGTGACCAAGGCGCCAACATCGGTGTTAACTTTGTTGACTTCCTTGACCTTGGAACTCAGCGGACCTTGACCCTGGTCAACGGTCGCCGTTTTGTGTCCCAAAACTCTGCCGGTACCGGTCAGCAAGTTGACTTCAGCATCATCCCACTGCCACTCGTAGAGCGCATCGACACCATCGGTGTTGGTGGTGCGCCAATCTACGGTTCGGACGCGATTGCTGGTACGATCAACGTCATCCTGAAAGACGACTTTGAAGGTCTCGAAATCCTCGGTCAGCTCGACCGTTCGGAAGTTGGTGACGCAGAAGCTCAAACCCTTCAATTGGTCGCGGGTGCGAACACATCAGATGGTCGCGGTAACGTGACGTTCTCTGCTGAGTACTTCAACTCCGAAGGTCTCCGTCAGACGGATCGCCCAGATATCTATATCGGCGAACTTTTCTTCTCTGAGTCTGGCAGCGGCCGCGACGTCGATGGTGACGGCGAAGATGATAACTTCTTCGAGCCCTTCACCGGCGGCCAAAACGTTCAGCTGTTCACCAATGGCGGTGTAATCTCTCCAGGAGCACTGTTCATTCCGTCTCTCGGTCTGGGTGGCTTTGGTGGTCAGTTCTTCCAGTTCGCGCCGAATGGTGACTTGGTGAACCTTGAGCCAGGTGCAACCATCCCTGGAACTTCAGTCTTCTTCGCGGAAGGTGGATTTGAGAACGACTTCTTCGCGGAAGTCGACCAGATCCGTTCGCCCGTTGAACGCATTACATTTGGTAGTACGTTTAACTACGACATCTCGGACAATATCCGTGCTTCGGCAGACGTAATCTTCGCGAACACTGAAAGCATCGAGCTGATCGACCAGGGTGGCTTCCAGACCTTCGCATTTGATGGCTTCTCTGATGCCCTTCAAATTCCGGTCACGAACCCATTCTTCAACACTCAGGCACAAGGCGTTCTGTCTGGTCTGGGATATGACCTGAGCCCGGGCTCAACTGACGTCGTGTTCGTACAGCGTTTCAACAACGACATCATTGACAGCTCTAACGGTTCCGAATCCACCACATGGCGGATTGCAGGTGGCCTCGACGGTGACTTCTCGTTCGCAGAGCGTGAATTCCGTTGGGACGTGTCCATGAACGCAGGTCAGTTCACCAACGAAAGCTTTGGTACCCTGATCAATGACCGTCGCTTCCTGCTTGCGCTGGATGCTCGCCAGTTGACCGCTGCTGACATCGCCGCGCTCGGTGGCCCCGTGAACAATCTCGGTGCGGCTGAAGGTGACATTGTCTGTAACTCGACGTTCCAGTTTGAAACGGGAACGGCAGCTGAGCGGACCGCAATCCTCGAAGCCCAAGGCCTCGTTGGTTTCGGCCTCCAGGATTCAGCCCCAGTCGACATCACCGCCTGTCAACCACTCAACATCTTTGGTGAAGGTGCGCCTTCTCCAGAAGCCCTTGAGTATGTTGTCAATCAGTCTTCATTCAACAACGACATCGACCAAGCGGTCTTCACCGCTAACTTCGGTGGTGAGCTGTTTGATCTGCCAGGTGGTACAGTTGCGTTTAACGTCGGTTATGAAACCCGTCGTGAAAGCGCGAACTTCCAGCCTGCAGCAGCTGATGAAGTCGGTCTCGGACGTGGGTCTGAAACGCCACGTACCGGCGGTAGCTACAGCACAGACGAGTATTACGGCGAACTTCTGGTTCCGATCATCAGCCCGGACATGGAAATCCCATTCCTGTATGATGCTCAACTCGAAGGGTCTTACCGGAACATCGACAACTCGCTGGCCGGTGAAGCAGAAGCTTGGACCGTTGGTTTCAAAGTGTCGCCAATCGAAGGTCTTCAGTTCCGCGGTAACGCCACTGAATCTCTTCGTGCACCGTCACTCGACGAACTGTTCTCGCCAGTTGTGACCTCGTTCCAGTTTGCGGATGACCCATGTGATAACCGCTTCATCAACGACCGTCCAAACTTCCAGGCAAACTGTATCGCCGAAGGCGTACGGGTTGACGCGAATGGAGACGGTGTTGCTGACGGAACGTTCACCTCGAACGTTGCTAACGCAACGGCTCGTGGCCGCGCCGGTGGTAACCCGAACCTCGCCAACGAGACGTCAGAAGCCTTCACGATTGGTTTCGTTTACGAGCCAACCTTCGTGGACAATCTGATCATCAAAGCTGACTGGATCGACATTCGCATCGACGACCTGATCCAGGCCTTTGACCTCGAAACCATCATGAACACATGTTATGATGCGGCACCGGGTACTTTCCCGAACGACTTCTGCGGAAGCTTCACGCGTGACGGCACAGGCCAGGTTGTTGACTTCCTGACCGGTCAGACAAACGCTGACTTCCTGGAAGCGGAGTTCCTGCAGCTTGATGTGACTTACTCTTTCGACGTCGCAGACGCGATTGAGCTGGTTGGATCTGGTGAGCGTGGTGACTGGGGTAACCTTGAAGTTGACTTCTCTCTGTTCCAGGTCATGAACCGTGACTCTGAAACAGCAGGCGTCTTCAACAATTCAGGCGACAATGGCGTTGGCGGCTTTGCTGACCCACGTACCTCAGGCCTGGTTGACTTCACCTGGGACCGTGGTCCTGCACGTCTCTTCTGGCGTGTGATCTGGCAAGACGACGCGCTCGCCAGCACCACAGGTGACAACAAGTTCGTCGATCTGAACGGCAACTTCATCGAAAAGACTGATGCTCACTTCATGAACAACATGTCGTTCTCTTACGACTTGTCTGCTCTGATGAGCACTTATGACAACCCACTGATCGCTCAGATCGGTGTGAACAACGTCTTTAACGAGAAGGCGTCCGACGACCCAATTCGTCGCGCGCTGGGTGATTTCACAGCATCCAACATTCTTGGTCGGACTTACTCTCTGCGCCTCCGCGCAGTCTTCTAAGACGGATCAAACTCCAAATCAGAAGGGCGGCTCTCGGGCCGCCCTTTTTTGTGCCCGGACCCCACGCACAAAGTCGAAAGCAATATTTACCTAAGAATAACCATTGAGGCGCGAAATTCTCCCAGTATCGCTGAAATTGTGGCAAATGCGTCACAATTCTCCAGCAGATTGTACGACAGGTTAGATTTTCGTCATGTTTAGATTGACCTTTAAGGCGCCATCTCTAACCCGAGAGACGCGTTCATAAGTATTCGTACGACTAGGGGACTCCAGGAGCAGACATGCTCCGAGAAATGGAGAGAGACCCTAAGTCATGAGAAAATCAGTTCTCAAGAATAATCTATTTGCGACCACGCTTCTGGCGGGCGTCGCAACCAGCCTCCACGCGGGAGTGGCGTGGGCGCAGGACAGTGATGAACCGGCCGTTATCGAGGAAGTCGATGAAGATGAAGAAGTCCGCCAGGACGTTGTCACCATCAACCATCGGACTTTGCGCGTCCAGAATTCAACGTCTTCAACTATAACCTGTGCTCGGCCTCGGTTTCGATAGCGCGCGCCTCTTGCTGCAGGTGAAGCAAGTCTTTTTCATGCTGCCAGCGGCGTTCTTCATGCGCTTGCGCCTGGCGGTTCTCGAAATAGCCGGCGACGCGCCCGAGCGCGGTGCCCAATAAGCCAAACAGGCCGCCGCCCGCCGCGCTCGCGGCCACGCCGATTAAGTCTGCCATAGCGATGCACTCCCCTTGTAAAACCAGGTAGCAGGCTGACGCCTGAGATCGAGATGCAGGAAGCTCCGCGCCAATCCGAGCCCTCGAAAACCTTGCGCACGCGCTTCGGATAAAAGCGCGTGGCGATCGTGACCGGCCAAATCAATGTCGACCGCCAAGTGTTTGTGAAAAGAGGCAGGTGCCCCTCCGATCGCGGCATTCCATAAATCGCAGCGATGGGCCGAGGTCAGCCGCAAGGGCGCGCCCACAGCGTCGCGCAGGGCCTGCAACCGATCAAGGAATTGTGGTGCATGCCAGTACTCACCTCGGCAGAACCGACCACGGCATCGACACGCCAATTCTGCCATCGAAAAGTTTGGCCATCGCCACGCGACAGCGAGCGCCGGATAGGCGTCACTTACCGACTCAAACCGCATAAAAAATCCTCGCCAATACAATTGATTGGCGAGGATGGCGGGGGCGAAGCCCCGGCGAATTCAGGGAGGGTGATATCCTTAAGCCGGCGCCATGCTGAAAGCGCGGTGCTGGTTGAGGGCTTCGATGGCGCCGAGATATTCGGCTTCGAGCTTGTCTACGAACTCGGCGGTGCTCATCCGGGATTTGACTGCGCCAATCCCCTGCCCGCAGCCCCAAATGTCGCGCCAAGCTTTAGACTTTTGATTGCCGCCCGAGCCGAAATTCATCGCGCTCGGGTCGCTTTCCGGCAGATTGTTGGGGTCGAGTCCCGCCTGCGCGATGGACGGCGCCAGATAGTTTCCGTGCACGCCGGTGAACAGGTTTGAATAGACGATGTCTTTCGCATCGCTTTCAACGATCATGTCCTTATAGCCATCAACCGCATTGGCTTCGTCGCACGAGATGAAAGCGGAGCCGATATACCCGAAATCAGCGCCCATCGCTTGTGCAGCCGCGACCGCGCCGCCGTTGGCCATCGCGCCAGACAAGGCAAGCGGACCGTCGAAAAACTCACGAATGTCTTGGATCAAAGCGAGCGGCGAAATCGTCCCCGCATGTCCGCCTGCGCCAGCCGCGACCGCGATCAGGCCATCGGCGCCTTTCTCAAGCGCTTTGCGGGCGAAGATCGTGTTGATGATATCGTGCAGAACGATGCCGCCATAAGAGTGAATCGCTTCATTCACCTCAACACGCGCGCCAAGGGAGGTAATGACCACTGGGACCTTATATTTGACGCACATTTCAACATCATGATCGAGGCGATTATTGGTCTTGTGCACGATCTGATTCACAGCGAAGGGCGCGGAGGGGCGATCCGGGTTTTTCGCGTCATATTCGGCGAGTTCTGTCGTGATCCGGTCGAGCCATTCGTCGAGCTGCGCTTCTGGCCGCGCGTTCAGCGCTGGGAACGAGCCAACAATGCCTGCTTTACACTGGGCAATCACCAAATCCGGGTTTGAAATGATAAAAAGCGGGCTCCCAATCACCGGGATGCGAAGGTTCTGCAGGATCGGAGGTACGGCCATATGGGATCTCTCATTGCTTTCCGTTTACGTTAGCGTTGAGGTAGCATTCGCATCACGTTAGGCAAGCCCTTCCCACAGGGCATTGGCGTCGGTTTGGCGTTACGTAAAGCTTGCCAGCTTGGGTGCATTGGGCCAAATCCGGGCAGTAAGAATTCGAGTGAGGTTTGCATCTATGGCTGACGGTACGCTGTCCTTGTCGAGTGGATTTGCCGAAGCAACGGAAGCCGATTGGTTGGCCGCCGTGGAAAAGGCGCTGAAAGGCGGCGGACTGGACCGCATCACGCGGACGACGCGGGATGGCCTCAAAATCAAGCCGCTCTATCGCGAGACCGATTTTGCAAGCGGGCAAGACCTCCGGCCTTCGACGGGCGAAAGCCCCTATCTCAGAGGCGCAACCGCTGCACCCGATCCCTATCTGCCATGGGACATCCGACAAAGCTTTTCACACCCTGATCCGGCCATCACCAATCAAGAAATTCTGCGCGATTTAGAACGCGGCGTCACATCGGTCCATTTGGCAATTGAGTGCTCAGGTCGGACAGGCTGTATCATCACCAATCTGGAGCAACTTTCGCAAGCGCTGGATGGCGTACGTGCGGATATCGCGACCGTCAGCCTGGGGCATCGCGGTGCGGGTTCGGGTGCCAGCGCCGCCGCCCTTCTGGCGCTGTGGGCAGAGACGCAAGAAACGCTAGAAGCGCAAAAGCTGGCCTTTAACATCTCTCCGTTTCGGCAGTTGATGCGGCACGGCAAGATTGCAGGCGGGATTGATGCGGCCATCGCTAAAACCGCTGCGCTGACGCAAGCGCTCACCCCCAAGTTCCCGCTGGCAACCTGTTTGGAGGTGGAAGCCCAATCTGTGCATGAGGCAGGTGGGAGTGAGGCTCAAGAACTTGCAGTCCTGATGGCGGGTGCGGTCGACGTGTTGCGACGACTAGATCAGGCCGGTTTGCCGAGCCCAGACGCCGCGCAACAGATTCCTGTTTCGGCTCGCCATCGATGCCAATTACGGCATGGGGATCGCTAAGCTTCGCGCGGCGCGACGTCTCTGGGCCCGCGTGCAGGACGCGCTCGACCTCACAAGCCAGCCGATGAAGCTTCACGCCGTCACAAGCGCGCGCATGCTGACGCGCTACGATGCTTGGGTGAACATGTTGCGCGGGACCGCAGCCTGCTTTGCCGCGGCCACCGGCGGCGCAGATGTGATCACGGTCCGCGCGTTTAATGAGTCTTTCTCGGTGCCCGAAGAGCTGGGACGCCGGATCGCACGCAACACGCAAATTATGGCGATGGAAGAAAGCGGGCTCGGCCGAGTCGCTGATCCCAGCGGCGGGGCTTGGTTTACTGAAACCCTGGCGGAAGACCTCGCGCAAGCGGCTTGGGCAGAGTTTCAGCTGATCGAGAGCGAAGGCGGTTTGGTTGAGAGCTTGGTCGCCGGGAAACTTCAAGCGCGCGTGGCGGACAAGCGGGCCACCTTGATCAAGGATATTGGGCGACGGAAAGTGCCGATCACGGGCGTCAGCGAATTCCCACTGCTCGACGAAATCCCTGCACCAGTCGCCGACATCGTGAGCCCTCCACCAGGCGACGGCATAGATCCACTGGGCCTGAAAGCACTAATCCCGGATTTCGCAGCAGCGCCTGGAGAGGACACGGTGGCGGAACCCTTGACTTGGATTAGCCTGGCTGAGCCTTTTGAGACATTGCGCGATCGTTCTGAAGCGCATCTTGAGATCGCAGGCACTCGGCCTGCGATCTTCCTCGCAACGCTCGGTCCGTTGGCCGAACACACGGCCCGGGCCGACTTTGCCCGCAATTTCTTCGCCGCGGGCGGCGTTGAAGCGAAAACCGCGCCTGTGCCTCCAAAAGATGCTGCTGAGCTCGCTGCGGCCTACAAAGCGAGCGGTTGCAAAATCGCGATACTGTGCGGGAGCGACAAGCGCTATGCGGATGACGCTGACGGAGCTGCGACCGCCCTGAAAGAGGCGGGCGTGGCAGCGCTCTGGCTCGCAGGAAAGTTTGAAGCCGATCCAATTGATCGCCACATCTTCATGGGCTGCGACGTCGTCCACGAATTGACGGTGGCGCTCGCTGAATTGGGAGTGAAATAAATGAGTAAGTTCCCAGACTTTACGAAACTCGACCTTGGCGCATTAGACCCCTCCCGCGCTGAGCCGCGTCCGCGGACTTTAGCGACGCCGGAGGGAATAGATCTGGCGACAAGCTACAGCGCTGCCGACACCAAAGACCTGGACTTCTTAGACGATTATCCAGGCCTCGCGCCCTTCGGGCGTGGCCCCTACCCGACCATGTACACGCAGCGCCCCTGGACGGTGCGCCAGTATGCAGGTTTCTCCACGGCTGAAGATTCCAATGCTTTCTATCGCCGAAATCTAGCGGCCGGTCAGAAAGGCCTCTCGGTCGCATTCGATCTCGCCACCCATCGCGGCTATGACAGTGACCATGTCCGGGTCAGCGGCGATGTCGGCATGGCCGGGGTGGCGATTGATAGCATCTATGACATGCGCACGCTCTTCTCCGGCATTCCGCTCGATCAGATGTCGGTGTCGATGACGATGAATGGCGCCGTGCTTCCGATCATGGCGCTCTACATTGTCGCCGCTGAGGAACAGGGCGTCGGGCCGGAGAAGCTCGCAGGCACCATTCAGAATGACATTCTGAAAGAGTTCATGGTCCGCAACACTTATATCTATCCGCCTAAGCCGAGCATGCGGATCATTTCGGACATCTTTGCGTACACGTCGCAAAACATGCCGAAGTTCAACTCGATCTCGATTTCCGGCTATCACATGCAGGAAGCCGGTGCGACGGCGGACCTAGAACTTGCCTACACCATCGCAGACGGCATCGAATATATCCGCGCCGGGGTGAATGCGGGGCTGGATGTCGACGCGTTTGCACCGCGGCTCTCCTTCTTCTGGGCCATCGGTATGAATACGTTCATGGAAGTCGCGAAGATGCGGGCCGCGCGCCTGATCTGGGCCAAGCTGGTCAGCGAGGAATTCTCACCCAAGAATCCGAAATCCACCTCGTTGCGGACGCATTGTCAGACGTCTGGTTGGTCACTCACCGCGCAAGACGTCTACAATAATGTGATCCGCACCTGCCTCGAGGCGATCGCGGCAGCAGGCGGTCAAACCCAGAGCCTGCACACAAACTCCTTCGATGAAGCCTTGGCTTTGCCAACAGACTTCTCGGCCCGCATCGCCCGCAACACGCAGCTCTTCTTGCAGCAAGAAGCTGGTGCCGCGCAGACCATCGATCCATGGGGCGGCTCTTACTATGTCGAGCGCCTGACGCATGATCTAGCGGCCAAAGCCCTTGAGCACATTGCCGAGGTCGAGAAGCTGGGCGGGATGGCCAAAGCCATCGAAGAAGGCATCCCGAAACTGCGCATCGAAGAAGCCGCCGCCAACACCCAAGCGCGCATTGATAGCGGCGAGCAGACGGTGGTCGGCGTCAATAAATTTCTCCTCGATGAGGAAGAAGAAGTGCCGGTCCTGAAAGTCGACAATGCCACGGTCCGCCGGATGCAACTCGACAAGCTGGCCCGTCTGAAATCCGATCGCAACCAGGCTGAAGTCGACGCCAAGCTCGACGCGATCGCCGCGGCTGCTGCAGGCACCGAAGGCAATCTGCTCGCATTGGCCGTTGATGCCGCGCGCGCCAAAGCCACTGTGGGAGAAATCTCCGAAGCCGTTGAGCGCAGCCAAGGTCGTCACAAAGCGGTCATCCGCTCGATCAAAGGCGTTTATGGCGCCGGGGTGAAAACCACGGATCGCGCCAAAGAAGCCATGGGGCTCGCCGAAGCCTTTGAAGCCAAGCACGGTCGTCGTCCAAAAATCTATATCGCGAAAATGGGCCAAGATGGACATGATCGCGGTCAAAAAGTCGTCGCCTCGGCGCTTATGGATTTGGGTTGGGAGGTCGAAATCGGCCCGCTTTTCCAGACCCCAGAGGAAGCCGCCAAAGATGCCCGCGCGGCGGGTGTGGACATTGTTGCCGCTTCATCGCTTGCCGCCGGTCATCTGACGCTGGTTCCGGAACTCAAACGCGCGCTCGGCAATGAGGGCGCGGCCGCGACACAGATTATCGTTGGCGGTGTGATTCCGCCTCAGGATTTTGATGCTTTGCGCGCCGCGGGGGCCTCGGCCATCTTCCCGCCGGGCACGGTGATTGCGGACAGCGCGGTTGCGATGTTAGAAATTTTAACTGGCGATGGGGACATTCAGGCGGCAGAGTGAGCGGGTTCAACCTTTGAGGCCGCTTATGAGACCTTCGCATTTCCTCATTGCACTCATTACGCTCTGCGCTGCGTGCTCGCCGAATACGGAAACGACGGAAGCGCCGCCTGCGCCTGAACCCTCGGGACAGGAACAGATTGAGGCTTTCTTGCAGCCCTCCATAATCGTCATAGGCGATGACTATTCCAATTGGTCTCTAGATGAACGCCGCGCGTTTTACGGCGTGCCATCGGCCTCGGTGGCCATTGCCAAAGATGGTGAGATCGAGTGGGCCGCGGGCTATGGAGATGGCATCGACGCCGACACGCTGTTCCAAGCCGCCTCGCTCTCGAAAGGCGTGGCCGCAGCGGGGATCGCGACGCTCGCCGCCGAAAAAGGCGTCAGCCTCGACGAGGATCTAACCCCACTCATGAGCAGCCTGGATCTCGCCGCGATGAACAATTCGGGCAAACCGATTACGCTAAGAGCGCTGCTCTCGCACACCAACGGGGCGACCGTATCGGGGTTCCCGGGATACCCGAGATCCGGACCGATCCCGACCAATCCCGAACTCATCCAAGGCAGCGAGGACAGCAATACCGATCCGGTCGTCTTCAATCCAATTGAAGACGGCGTGCGCAAATATTCCGGCGGCGGCTATCAAGTCGCGCAAGCTTGGGCTGAGGAAGCGAGCGGTGAAGACTTTGCGCAATTGATGGACCGGCTGGTCTTACAACCGATTGGCATGACGAGCAGCACATTCGCCCAGCCATTGCCCGACGCGCTCGCGACGGGAAACGTCGCTGAAGCCTATACCGGCGACGCAGAAATGGTCGACGGCGGATGGCATGTCTATCCAGAGCAATCGGCGGCGGGCTTATGGACG
Organism: Henriciella sp.; assembly: GCA_965279045.1. Lineage (GTDB taxonomy): Bacteria > Pseudomonadota > Alphaproteobacteria > Caulobacterales > Hyphomonadaceae > Henriciella. The sequence continues at coordinate 37,460 of CBDIHJ010000009.1, forward strand.
ACACCGTCAGATTATGCGCGCTTCATGCTGGCTTTGATGGGCGCCGCGGCGGGCGATGCGACGCTCGGGCTTGACCCCGCGATTGCTAAAGAAATGACGACCGCGGTGGCTGAGAATTACGGCCTCGGCATGGGCCTACAACGGCCACAAGGCGACGAACGCCGCTGGATGCATTCTGGCTCAAATAAAGGCTATCGCTGCACGGCCATGGGCTTCCCGGACCGCGGCGATGTGATTGTCGTGATGACCAACCACCCCCGCGGCTTTCCGCTTCTAGGGGAGATCAATCGGGCTGGAAACCGGACCTATGACTGGCCGCGCACCCCGCCAAAAGAGATCGAACGCTTCATCATGTCAGACGCCGAACTGGCCAGCTTTGCCGGCGCCTATACGCGCGAAGGTGAGACCGACGTCTTATTCGATGTCAGGGTCAATGGACGAGACTTGTTCGCGCAGGTCCGCGCGTATGACTATGCCTTCACGCTCATCCCGCTTTCCGGCTCTACGTTCATTGATCCGGGTGATTTGGAGGAAGCTTCATTTGAGAAGGTTGATGGACTTTGGGTGATGGAATCCGGCGACAGCAAGTATTTTCAGGTCGAGGAATGACCGACCTGCCTTCCAATGCTGGCTATGCCGATGAAGTCGATCAGATCTTCGAACGCTATGAAGCCCGCGATCCTGCTGATCTTCATGCACCTTGGGCGCGCTTTTTCCCGGCGCCTCCCGCCAAGATCCTGGATATTGGCGCGGGCACGGGCCGCGACGCGGGGTGGTTTGCCTCGCTGGGTCACCAAGTTGTTGCCGCCGAACCCACGCACGCACTTCGCATCCGCGCGGCCGAATTACATCCCAATCCAAATATCGTTTGGGTCGATGATCTCTTACCGGGAATCCCCAATCTGAAGGCGCGCTGTGAGACGTTTGATCTGATCTTGATGCATGCCGTATGGATGCATTTGACCGAAGCCGAACGTGTAACCGGTATGGCGAATGTGGCCAGTCTAATGGCTCCGGGGGGGCGATTGGCGATGAGCTTACGCCATGGCGTTGTGCCGGAGGGGCGCCGCATGTTTGACGTAACCGGTGAAGAGACGATCGCGATCGCTGCAGAGAATGGCCTGACCAATCTCGAAAACTTCCGCGCAGAGTCGATTGCTGCCGAGAACCGCGCGCGTAGAATTGAGTGGACGAAACTCGTTTTCGAGAAACCTGCCACGAAGTGAACCTTTTCAACGGAGCACTTCCAGTCCATCCTTTCACAAAAGATAAGCGGAGGGAAAGATGGATAATTATGCGGACTATGATGCACTTGGGCTCGCCGAGCTCGTGCGTAAAAAAGAGGTCAGCGCGAGCGAGCTCTTAACCGAAGCCGTCACCCGCGCCGAAGCCGCACAAAAGCACCTCAACTGCTTCTCGGCTATGTTCCCAGAGGTCGGCGAACAGCAAATCGCTGAGGGGCTACCAGACGGCCCGTTTTCAGGCGTTCCGATGGCGGTGAAAGATCTCGGCTTCGAGATTAAGGGCCAACCCATCACGAATGGATCTTTGGCCTTTAAAGACAATGTCGCGACCTATGACAGCGTGCTTTGCGAACGCTACAAAGCGGCTGGATTTGCGCTCTTTGGCCAAACGACCAGCCCAGAATTTGGGCTCACGACCACAACCGAAAGCCTCCTTTATGGCGCAACCGTCAATCCTTGGGATACGAGCCGGACGTCTGGCGGCTCATCAGGCGGCGCCAGTGCCTGTGTTGCGGCGGGAATCATTCCCATGGCGCACGCCAGCGATGGTGGTGGGTCCATCCGGATCCCGGCGGGCTGCACCGGCCTTTTCGGGATGAAGCCCTCCCGCGGCCGCACACCGATGGGGCCCGCGACCACGGAAGGCTGGAACGGCCAATCGACTGTCCATGCCGTCTCGCGAACGGTCCGGGACAATGCGGCGCTGCTCGACGCTACACATGGCCGCGAGATCGGCTCGCGCTATGTCGCGCCAGAGCCGGACAGTACGTTCCTCAGCGCCCTCGATCGCGATCCGAAATCGCTTAAGATTGCGCTTTGGACGACCGCTCCCAATGGGACGAAACCCGACGCCGACGCCCAAGCCGGACTCGATAAGACCCGCGCTCTGCTTGAAGATCTGGGCCATCATGTCGAAGAGGCGGGCCCAGAACTTGATGGCGAAGAGCTTGGCAAAAGCTTGATGATCACCGTCTCGGCCGCGATCGCGATGGTTATGGACGCCCGCGGCGAAGCCTTGGGCCGCGCACTCGGGCCGGAGGATATGGAACCGGTCACGGCGCGCTTTGTCGAGTTCGGCAATTCGATCCCGATGAAAGAGCTGATGAAAGCTACGCAAGCCTCGATCACGGCAGGCCTCGTCTATGAACATTTCCTGGTCGATGGTGGCTATGACATGATCCTGTCACCGACCATGTCACGCGCGCCAGACAAAACGGGCGTCTTGTCGCTCAATCCAGCCGATATGGACGCTTACACGCAAGCCGTGACCACGTTCGCCCCCTGGTGTGCCATCTCAAATCAGGCGGGCTCGCCCGCCATGTCCGTACCTTTGCATTGGACTGTCGAAAACTTGCCCATCGGCATGATGTTCGGCGCGCGGACCGGTAATGAATGGGAGCTCTACCAACTCGCGGGCCAGCTTGAACGCGCGGCGCCCTGGGCGGCGCGTCGACCGCCCGTTTGGGTCGGCTAGCGCCCTTGTAGAAAGGTGTTCAAGGTGAGCCGCCCCGTGTTCGGGTCTGCGTGCAGCGGCAGATCCGGAGGGATATCGCCGGAATGCAAGCGATAGCTGCGATAAATCACCATGCGATTAGGCTTAGCCTCAACGTGGCCAATCCGTTCAAAGCGCGGGTTTTGACCACGAAAATACTCAAACAGCGGTGGGCCGTCGGCAGCGACCTCATCCTGAACCATCTTGGAGTAGGTCTCTAAACGGTCAGGCGGTACAATCTCGAATCCAGTCGCTTTGTGTCGATAAAAGGCCGTCCCGCCCGTCTCATCAGGACTGAGATAATGCAACAAAGCAGCCGTTTCGGATCCGTCGTGTCAAAATGCGGGAGGCGCTGAATGGGTTTTAAATCGGTTGGCTTGGTCGTGACGATCGAAAAGGCGCACTCGACCATATTCGCCCCCTGCCCCAGGCCGAACACGTCCGTCAGGACGGCGCGCAAAGTGTCCATGCGCTCGCCCAGATAATTAGGATCAGCCTGCGCCCGGACTCCGGGATAGTGCGGGCTCGTGACGCCAAACTCGGACCGCGCGGCCATCCGGCGGAGCAAAGTCAGATCGCTGAAGAAATCATCGATCACAACGAGCGGTTCTGCCTCATTTCCGAACCTTAGAATTTCAAAATCATCTGCCACGTGTGATCCGGATTGCTGCGTCAACAGGGCGAGGTTATAGCGGCACAATGAAAGAGCTGAAAACCCATACTGGCGGTTGTCACTGCAAGGCGGTGCGTTTCGAAGTCGATCTTCCCGAAGCGTTTGAAGTGGAAGACTGCAACTGTTCGATTTGCGCGATGAGCGGAAACATCCATGTGATCGTCCCGGCCTCGCGATTTCGCCTTCTGAAAGGCACTGACAATCTCAGTGAGTACACGTTCAATACGGGCGGGGCGAAGCATCGCTTTTGCAAGACGTGCGGGATCAAAAGCTTCTATGTCCCGCGCTCCAATCAGGACGGATTTGCGGTGACGTGGCGCTGCTTGGACAATTGGATGGATCTCAATGTCACCATCAACAAGTTTGACGGTCAGAACTGGGAAGACAATGCCGCGTCCCTCGCGCACAAATCAAAAGACTAGTCCCGGTCTCGGAATGGCCGAGGTGGCGGCGGTCGATCACCCTCGCGCCGAAAACGGCGACGGTCATTGTTTGACGCATCTCGCAAGATCGCGCGGCGCTGCTCAACCGTTAGGGTTCCCAGTTGCCGCGCGAGTTCTTCATGCATCCGTGCGCGCATGGCGGCATCGGCTTCGCGCAATTCTCTAAACCCAGCCTGCACGGCGTCAGCATCATACGGGTCTGCGCCAAGCAACCGGCCCAGCGACCGGCGTGCATCCCGCACTCGGATGCGCTCTTGCCGCGTATCGGCGAAAGCCTGTCGAAACGCTCTGCGAACCGCTTGGCGTTGATCACCCGGCAAGGCTTGATCAATGCTGCGGATGAGTGCTTGTTCGTCCCCACCGCCTCCACCCGGAGATGGCCCGGCTTTGCGTTGACCCAGCCCACCTCCGATGAGCAAGCCAATCAGGAGCGCGTTCACCAGCAGTGACACGATCAGCCAGATTGGCAGTTTGGATTTCGTGGTGTCGCTCATACCCTACTCCACCTCGAGCCAGGCTTCGCCACTATCAAAGCCGAAAGCGGTATAATAGGCACTATCTGCTTGGTCATAGCCGGCGCCGGTTGACGCATAAGCATAACCGCCGACGAGGCCCATCATCAAGCTGGCCAGTGCGGCCCCAGCGGGCCAGCGTGCGCCTTGCGGGAAGACGAGACGCGCCAAAGCCCGCAATGGATTATTCTGCGCTGGTGCTGCATTCGGGGCGGCCGCCAAAATCGCCTCCGCCAGCCTCGGCGATGGCTCAGGCACGATCTCTTCCATCAACAAAGCGTCGAGGGCGCGCGCCTCGTCGAGCGCGGATTGAAACAGATCAGGTCGCGCCGCAATCAGGGCCTCTGCCGCAGGGCGGATATCTTCAGGCCAAGAAGCGGTTTCAGCCCCAAACGCTTCGATCAGGTCCAAAACACGTTCAGGGGTCATCTTAGTCTCTGTCATCCTGCTTCTCCTGCTCGCGCTGCCTGTAGATTTGCTTTCAAAGCGCGTCGAGCGCGCGCTAACAGGCTTTCTAAGGCGTGCACGCTCAAATCCATTGTGGCCGCCGCTTCTATATTGGTCATTCCTTCGAGCGCGCAAAGGGTGAGCGCTTCACGTTGCCGCTCAGGTAAAGCCGCGATCATCTCTGCGATCCCTTCTTGAGCCTGCCGTGAGGCGAGCGCTTCTTCGGGACGCAGCGCAGTATCAACACGCTCGGGCAACTCATCCATCAACACCGGCTTCTTCTTGCGCAATCGATCGCGGCACAGATTGAGTGCGACGGTGCACGCCCATGTCGAAAACTTGGCTTTGGGCTGCCAGTCCGGTAGCGCTTTCCAGGCGCGAAGGAAGGTTTCCTGGGTCACGTCTTCAGCCTCTGCGCGATCCTGGAGCATGCGAAACGCGACGCGAAAGACAATCGGCATATTGCGATTGACCAGAGCCGCTTGAGCCGCTCTGTCCCCGTTTGCTGCACGGGTAATCTGATCGATTTCGCTGATCCCGGACACGCAGATAGTCTATCGGATTCTGAAGCAAGCGCGAGTGGGAGGATGCTTCGCGCTTGCTCCTTGATCCAGCGGCGGTGGAGTGAAATCCGCCGCCTCACATTAGCCCCGACGGCCCCAGCCGCGTTTTCCGCGACGCTCTTTCATCGCTTCTTTTGCCGCCTCCATTTCCGCTTCGGTAACGACGCCATCTCCGTCCGCGTCGACCCGGTCGAACATACGTTCCATGCGCTCAGCCGCGGCGGCATCATGCTCTTCGGCGGTGATTAACCCATCGCCATTGGCGTCCAAGCGCTCAAAGCGTTTGGCTTGGCGCTCGGCCTGCTTACGTTCGCGTTCGGCTAAGCTGAAAGCTTCAAACTCTTCGGGCGATACAAGATTGTCGCCATTGGTATCGGCGCTAAGAAACCGCTCGGCGCGGTGCGCTGAGAGTTCATCCTTGGTGATATTGCCATCTTGGTTGGCATCCACTTTCTCGAGCATCGCGCCGCCATGTCCTGGGCCGCGATGATTATCCGCCATAGCGGCATAGGTGAAGCCAGCAACGCCGACGGTTAAAAGAGCTGCAATCGTTAGTTTTTTCATGTCTACAAGTCCTTTCTTTTTGAACTCATAGATAGAACGCGGGTCGATCAGTTTTCCGTCGCAGCGTTTCCAATTTTTTCACTAAAAATCGCAGTTACGGTCGCGCAGACCTGTTCAAGGCGATCACAAAGCGCGTCGAATCCCTCGCAATCAGTCGCCCGACAAAGCCGGTTCTTGAGCGCGTTGGAAAGGTCCGTCTGGCTCACGACATCCTCATGCGCCATGCGCTGAACCTGTTGTAAAGATTGGAGAAACCGAAACGCATCGCGCAAAGGCTCGTACACATCCGCAGACCAAACCCCGGTCTCAAGCAACTGTTTCTGCGCCAGTGGAAGATGCGGTTCGAGGGCTTGCGAGATCTCAGCGGTTAAGATCGCATGTTGCGTAATAAACTCGAGGTCGATCAATCCCCCGTCCCGCATTTTCAAATCCCACGGTCCGTGAGCGGGCTTGTCCCGATACAGTCGCTGCCGCATGTCGAGCACATCTGCGGTCCGCATCTCCGCGTCTCCAGTATTGATGGCTTTTTCGGCAATTTGCTGAATTTGCGCCCCGAGGGCGGCATCTCCCGCGATTGGGCGCAGTCGCGTGAGCGCCATGTGCTCCCAGGTCCAAGCGCTCTGTTGATGATAAGTTTCGAAAGAGGCGAGCGATGTCGCCACCGGCCCAGAGCGCCCCGACGGTCGTAACCGCATATCGGTCTCATAAAGCCGACCTTCGGCGGTCTCGGCGGAGAGCGCCGCGATCAAGCGTTGGGTGAACTTGGTGAACCAGCCCTGCGCGTCTGCTGCGCCTTGAGCATCATAGACCACGATCATGTCGAGATCGGATTCTGCCGTCATTTCGCGCCCGCCCAGTTTGCCCAATCCCACGACATTCCAGACGCCAGGGGCGGATCCGAATCGACGCTCAGTCTCTTGCTCTGCCGCCGCCGCCATTAATTGGACACTGGTGTCGGCGAGCGCGCTCCAGTCTTGAGCCGCATCGCGCGCCGCGAGCTGTCCATGCAATAATTGATGTCCGATCAAGAACGCCTGCTCCCCATGCCAACGACGGACAAGATCAAGCGTCGTTTCAAAATCTGCAGCCTCTGGCAGCGTCGGCGCAGCGCTCCGCCCCACAGAAGATACCAGCATTTCAAGCAGAGCCGGGCGACGCGCTAAGGTATTGGCAAGCCGCGGTGCAATCGCGAGCGTGGTCACCAAATCATCGGTTAGCCGTTCTTCTGCCACCAGCATGGACAGCAACTGCACGCCGGATTTCAGGCCTTCGAAAAAACGACCAAATTGCCGAAACGCCTCATCCGCCTCCCCGGTCGCCCCCATGGCCGCCAAGAGATCTGGCAAAAAGGCGGTGAGCAGTTCTCGTCCGCGCGTGGTGCGCGTTGCCGGGGTGCGGCCGCGATGCCACTGTCGGATGCGGTCAATGACTTGAGAAGGTGCTGTAAAGCCGAGCTGCGCAAGCGTTTTGACCGTCTCGGGGTCATCATCGACCCCCGTGAACACCAAATTGCCATCGACGGCACTTTCGCGTTTGCGGGTCTCGTCCGCGAACAGGTCGCGGTAATGCCCATGCACACATTTGCGCAGAGCGATCAGATCTGCATCAAAGCGCTCAAGATCGGAATAGCCGCACAGGGCCGCAACACGGGCGCGTTTGGCTTCAAAGGCGGGGAGCGTATGCGTTTGCGCGTCATCGATCATTTGAATGCGATGTTCGACCATGCGTAGCGCCGTATAGGCTTGGCTGAGCTCGTTGGCCGTTTCTGCAGAAACGCTGCCGAGCGCCACCAAGGCTTGCAGACCATCCAAGGTCCCGCGCACGCGAAGATCTGTATGTCGCCCACCGAGGATAATCTGTTGGGTCTGGACGAAAAATTCGATCTCTCGAATGCCGCCCGGCCCCAGTTTAAGATCGGCGGCCGCGTCGTGGAGGGTTTTGTCTCCGGCTTTCGCATTGATCATGTTTTTGATCGCATGCACGTCCGCGATCGCCCAATAGTCTAAATGCCGTCGCCAAACAAAGGGCTGCATCGTTTCCACGAACGCTGCCGCAGACTCTATATCGCCTGCCGCGCAGCGACCCTTGATCCAAACCATGCGCTCCCAGTTTTGGCCAACACTGTCGTAATAGAGTTCCGCGCGCTTAGTGGAGACAGCAACCGGTGTAGAACTTGGATCGGGGCGCAAGCGTAGGTCGGTTCGAAATACATATCCGTCGGGCGTTCGGTCTTGAAGGATGCTCGTCATGCGCCGGATCACCCGCGCCGCGGCATCCGCCGTTTCATAATCTCCACCTTGGAAAATATCAGGATTGAAGAACGCTGCGACGTCGATGTCGCTCGAGTAATTCAGCTCGAACGCCCCCATTTTACCGAGTGCGAACACGAACATGCCATCTGCCGATAAATCGCGCTCACGCAGTGCAGCCTGTAAGGCGGCCTCCAAAGTTGCATCCGCAAACTCAGTGATCGCCCGCGTGGTTTCTGAAAGCGTCGCACGGCCGCTAAGGTCATTTGCAGCAATCGCGAGATGCGCGAGCTTTTTCGCGCGACGGAGGTCCGCAAATGGGTCCCGCTCGCCTGCTGCAACGGCGCGACACAAATCCATCGCTTCATTCAGCACCGCCTCAGGTGTCGCCAAATCATCTGAAAGGCCCTGTAGCTTTTGAAGGTATGGGGCATGCGCCGCGGCGCGCGCGACCGCTTCGACCGGTTGGTCGGAGAGGGCAAGTAAATTGAACACAGTTTCCCCTAGGACTTCGCAGGCAGAATCAGCGTCGCTTTTAAACCGATTTGATCCTGACCGCGAGCCAGCGTGAATTCCCCCGCATGCAGCTCAGCGACGGCATCGACCAAGGCGAGCCCAAGCCCCGAGCCTGGCAGCGTGCGCGCATCATCTAAGCGAACAAAGCGTTCCTTGACGCGCTGGAGATCGGCTTCCGGAATACCCGGACCGGTATCTTCGATCGAGACATCGATTGCTGTGCCATGAAGTGTGGCAGTGAATTTGATCGACTGTCCGGATGGGGTGTATTTCACAGCATTGTCCAACAGGTTCGAGATCGCTTGCGCCAAAAGCGTTCGATCGCCTGCGAGGCTCAATTGCTGATCAATGGCAGCGGCAAATGCGATCCCTGCGTCTTCGCAGGCGGGCTCGAACAATTCCGCGAGTTCTTCACAAAGCTCCGTCAAATCGAGATCGATCAGCTTGCCCTCAGCACCTGCATTGACGCGGGAAAGCCGCAAAATGGCATTGAACGTCGCGAGCACGCGGTCCACTTCTTCAACTGTCTCGCCGAGCGTTTCGCGTGCGGACAGTTCATCAATCGGCCCCCGCAGCCGCGCTTCGAGTTGATTGCGCAATCGAGACAGAGGCGATCGTAAATCATGGGCGATGGAATCGCCCGCATGGCGCGTGGCGTCCATCAAGGTCTCCAGCTTGGCCAACATCGCGTTCAATTGTTCCGCCAAGCGATCAAATTCATCGCCAGAAGCGCCGACGGGTGCGCGGAGCGATAGATCTCCGGACATGACGCCCTCAGCCGTCTTGGTCAGACTTTCGGCCCGTGAGGCCGCATAGCGTGCACTAAAGAACCCTCCGAAGAGTGCGAGTAAGAAGCCGATGGGGGCGGCCGTGGCCACCACTCGCGTGATCCGGTTCACTTGCCGGATCCGCTCATCCATCTTGATTCCGACCAGCAAGATGCTGCCATCTCCGAGACGGACGATGCGGGCCTCGATGGGTGTAATATTCGCACCGCCCTCGGGTCCTGGACGCTCGATCTCAAAAGTGACGACCCGCGGCGTGCCCACTTCTTCAAGCGGCTGTACCGGCATACGGGGCATGTCCCCGACTATGGTTCGGCCATTTGGATCTTCGAATTGGTAGGTGAAATCGCGCAAATCGACGAGCACGCGCTCTAAAAGGGATTGCTCAAGGCGCGATGGCCCGCCTGTGCGCCAGGCCACCGCCAGGGTCCGAAACTCAGCTTCTAAGCGCGCCTTGGCTTCGGACCGCATCGTTCCAACGGTTGCCTGAAACAAATAGGCAAGCAGTCCCGCCGAAAAGAGCGCGAATAGAATTGAGTAAACGAGCGCTAGCCGAAACGTTGTCGTTCGGACAAACGCGAAGGGGCCTGATTTCATGCCTGCAGGCAGTAACCTGCACCACGTACCGTCTGCAAGAGCTGGTGATCGAATTCTTTATCAATCTTCGCTCGAAGCCTTGAGATGTGCACGTCGATCACATTGGTTTGCGGATCGAAATGATAGTTCCAAACCTTTTCAAGCAGCATTGTGCGCGTCACAGTCTGACCGGCATGGCGCATCAAATATTCGAGCAATTTAAACTCGCGCGGCTGTAAATCGATTTTGGTCTCACCACGGGTCACTTTACGTCCGAGCAGATCCATTTCGAGATCTCCGACACGCAGCACGGTTACCGGTGGCTCACTTGAGCTTTGACGACGTCCGAGGGCTTCTACACGTGCCACCAACTCTTCAGGAGCGAACGGCTTAGCCAGATAGTCATCGGCGCCGACTTTCAAGCCTTCGACGCGATTGTCGACGTCAGATAGCGCCGAGAGGAACAGGGCCGGTGTCGTACCGCCACCGTTGCGAAACTCTTCGACCAATTGCAGGCCGGGTTTCTCGGGAAGCATCCGATCGACCACGAGAGCATCGAATTGATCCTCGCGCGCACGGCTCAGTCCACCGGCCCCATCGTCCACCGTTTCAACGCTATGTCCGGCTTCGGACAGCACTTTTTCGATAAACTCCGCATGTTCGCGATCGTCTTCAATGACCAGGACGTGCATCGACCCTCTCCTCAAACTTTACTCTACTTCACTGATATCCACAGTCAGGAACACGGTCCCCCGCTCGCTGTGGATCGCCATCAATAGGTTTTTCCGCCCGTCATTTTGGGCCGCTTCCAACTCTTGCTCCAGCACGTCAATGCTGTCGAGTTTCTTGTAGTTAACATCCAAGATGGCCATGCCGACGCGCACACCTTCTTCATAAAGCGGGCTGTCTTGGTCGAGCGCGGTGATCACCATGCCCATCTCGTCATAGGCGAGATCGAGGCGATCGCGGGACTCTTCGTTCAAAGGCTCAAGCGAAACGCCGAGCGGCCCCTCACCGCCTTCTGGCGTCTCTCCACCCTCATCGGATGGCAGCGTATTCACAGCATTGAGATTGTCCGGACGCTCGCCAACTTTGACATCGATCGTGCGTCGTTTGCCTTCTCTATAAAGCTCGAACTTGTTGTTCGATCCAGCTAACAAAGCCCCAACTACGCGTGTCGTGATGGTCGCGTCATCAACTTCCTGGCCGTTGATCTTGACAATGATATCGCCGCGCTCGAGGCCAGACTTTTCAGCCGGGCTTCCTTCGGTGACGCGCGTTACGATCGCGCCTTTTGCATCGCGCAGTCCGACCGCGTCAGCCATATCTTCGTCAATGTTGGTGATGGTCACGCCCAGCCAACCGCGAGAGACTTTGCCCTCTTGGATGAGGGTTGAAGTGACTTGGTCAACGAGCTCAGACGGAATGGCAAAACCCAGACCGATTGACCCACCTGTCGTCGATGCGATCCAAGTGTTCACACCGACCACACGTCCATTGAGATCGAAGGTTGGGCCGCCAGAGTTGCCGCGATTGATCGCGGCGTCGATTTGCAAATAGTCGGTATAAGTCTGTGACCGCCTTGTATCACCCGGCTTGCCCAGCGCAGA
>CBDIHJ010000010.1:0-13885 GCA_965279045.1 Henriciella sp.
ACCCCGAACAGACCGCGCGTATGGGCGCCGCGGGTCGCGCGCTTGCCTTAGAAGATTTCAATCTCCAAAAACAAAGCCTGAAACTGGAAAACCACTTGTTGCGTATAGCCGGATTGAGCGACGCTAAATCAGCCCCATAGCTCTCGCGAGGGCGGAGCGACGGAACCATCTGAGTAGCGCAACCGGTGCGGGACGTCATTGGCAAGCCAGAGCGGGCCATCCAGATCGATCAAATCCGCCACTTGACCCAAAACAATCGCTGGCGCCATCGAAAGCGACCCAGCGACCATGCAGCCGACCATTGTGCCCAATCCAACAAGTTTCGCTTCTTTCATCATGGCGAGCGCGTGCGTCAGACCGCCGGCCTTGTCGAGCTTGATGTTGATCGCGTCATATTTCTTGGCGAGGATCTGAATATCGTTGCGCGTATGCACGCTTTCATCCGCACAGATGGCGACATGGCCTGGGCGTCTTAATAGCGCCTGATCTTGATCCACCGCGAAAGGCTGTTCGATTAAGACGACCCCGAGTTCCGCGGCGCGCGCGCACAAGCTTGGAAAACTATCTGGGTCGAGCCCTTCATTACCATCGAGAACGAGTTTCGCATCCGGGCGGGCGCGGCGAACCGCTTCAACGCGGTCCATATCCTCCGCACCCCCAAGTTTCAGCTTTAGGATCTTTGCCGCCGTAGATTTCGCAGCACCGGCCATGGCGTCGGCTTCGTCGAGGCTCAAGGTCATGGTCGTTGGCAGGGATGTCGGTTCGGGCAGCCCAGCGAGTTGCCAGACGGGGGTGCCGCTCAGCTTGGCCTCCAAATCCCACATGGCGCAGTCAACAGCACATCGCGCTGCGCCGGCCGGAAGGCGTCTCTGCAAGTCCTCGCGCGTTAACCCCTCTTGGACCGCGCTCTCAATCCCAGAAAGCTGGGCCACGACGGACACGCGGCTTTCCTTGTATCGCGCATAGGGGACACATTCCCCTCGCCCCACATATTCGCCATCTTGAATCTCTACGACCACTGTTTCTGCAGTAGTTTTTGATCCGCGAGAGATTGCAAATGCAGCCTTAAGCGGCGAAGACACTGGGGTAATAGTCATCTTACGCATGGATGAAGTCTTTGCCGGAATGGTAAAATTTGAATGACGCTCTGGGGGTCGTCTTAAAGCCTGTTGGGTTAAGGTAAATAGTGTTGAAATCTGGTGAGCAACTCTCTGCTCCCTCTTTTGAGTATTTCGAGGGAGAAAGCGCGCGTCTTGTACTGCGCGGGGATTGGGTTGTTGCAACGCTCGCTGGACTGGATGAAGCGTTCCGGAAACTCGCCGAGTCGAACGGAGTTGATCGCCTACGAACGCTCGATCTCACCGACCTTGACCGCCTCGATACAGCCGGTGCCTATTTGATCGATCGGGCGGTGCGGAGTTTCCAATCGGGGGAGCCAGACTTCGTCGGGGCGACGCCTGAAGCACTTTCGCTTCTGCAGCAAGCGCGAGAGTTGGCCACGCAAGAAGAGCACGCGCCGCCTTTACACGAAGATGGTCATGGTTTCGTTGACTTGCTGGAACGCACCGGTCGCAACGCTCACAATATGTGGAAAGAGACATTGGAAACATTGTCCTTTCTTGGCGCGACACTGGTGTCGATCTCATCTGTGGTCTGGCGCCCAACTAAGATGCGATGGACCGCTCTGGTTTCGGTGATGGAAGATGCGGGGCTCGATGCGGTTCCGATCATTGCCTTTTTGAGCTTCTTTGTTGGAATGGTCGTTGCCTTTATCGGCGCGACGACGCTCGCCCAGTTTGGCGCAACGATCTTCGTGGTCGAGCTGGTAGGGTTTGGGGTTTTGCGAGAGTTAGGCGGCGTCTTGGTCGCTATCATTATTGCGGGTCGAACCAATTCCGCCTTTACCGCACAAATCGGCGCAATGAAGATGCGTCAGGAAATCGATGCGATGCAAACACTCGGGCTGGACCCGATGCATGTCATCGTAGCGCCGCGCGTTCTTGCGATGATGATTATGGTGCCGGTGCTCACCTTTATCGGGATGCTTACGGCGATTGCGGGCGGGATGACGGTCGGCTGGCTAATCCTCGATATCAATCCAACGGTTTTCTTCAATCGCCTGCAAGAGAATGTACCCATTGATCAGTTCTGGATCGGTATGTCGAAGGCACCCGTCTTCGGACTGGCCATCGCTCTCATCGGGTGTCGTCAGGGATTAGAAGTGGGGGGTAGCGTCCAATCGCTCGGTCACCACACGACCAAATCTGTCGTCCAAGCGCTATTTTCGATCATCGTTATCGATGCCTGCTTCGCCCTATTCTATCAGGAAATGGGCCTATGACCCGCGACGTCGCCATCAAAGTGCGCGGTCTCAAGACCGCTTATGGGACGCATGTCGTTCACGAGCATTTGGATCTCGACGTGTTGTCGGGGGAAGTGATTGGCATTATTGGACCGTCTGGGTGCGGAAAATCGGTCCTGCTGCGCGCAATTACCGGTCTAAAAAAGCCAAGCGCTGGCGAGGTCGATGTGTTTGGTCAGGACGTCATTCATTTGCAAAATGAGGACGTTGCAGCCCTGCAAAGGCTTTGGGGAATTATGTTTCAGGACGGGGCATTGTTCTCCAACCTAACCGTGCGCGAAAACGTCATGGTGCCGATGAAAGAGCACACCGAACTGAACTTATCGCTCATGAAAGAGCTCGCGGATCAGAAAATTCGGATGTCGGGTCTCGAAACTTGGGCGGGTCGCAAATTTCCATCTGATCTATCGGGTGGGATGCGCAAACGTGCGGCTCTGGCGCGCGCACTCGCGCTCGATCCCCCTTTGCTGTTCCTGGACGAACCCACCGCCGGGCTGGACCCGATTACGGCGGCCGGGTTTGACCAATTGATCAGAGATTTGCAAAAATCCCTTGGATTAACCGTGTTTCTGGTCACGCATGATGTTGATACGCTCGCGGTCACCTGCGACCGGATCGCAGTGCTCGGGGAAAAGCGTGTGCTCGCAGTTGGCACGATGGATGAATTAAGACGAGAGCCCCATCCTTGGATCCAGGATTATTTCGGAGGACCTCGGGGCCGCGGCGCAATTATGGGAGCCGGATAATGGAAACACGTGCGAATTATGCCCTGATTGGCGCCTTTGTGCTGATGGCCGCCGCTGCCGTATTTGGTTTCGCGCTCTGGCTTGGCTCGTCGCAATTCAATCGTGACTATGCAATCTATGATGTCGTCTTTCCCGGCCCCGTAAGTTTGGAGGAAGGCGCGTCTGTCCGCTATATCGGGATTAAGGTCGGGGAGGTCGAAACCGTTCGGATCGACCGGCGCGATGCCTCCATGGTGCGCGCACGTTTACGTGTCGATCGTTCCACTCCGGTGAAATCAGACTCAACGGCCATCATCGACTTTGCTGGCATTACGGGCGTGACCTTCGTCCAAATCAATGCCGGGAGCGATGATGCTGGTCCTTTGCTCCCGCAGCCTTACCAGGACATCCCGGTCATCCAGGCCGGTGAAACCCCGCTCGCAGCTTTGTTTAATGGCGGTGCGGAGATTGTCGGCCAGGCGGGCGTGACCATTGATCAGCTGAGCCAATTGCTGACAGATGAAAACATCGCGGCCATGTCAGAAACGCTTGCCAACGTTCGTGACATCACGTCAGCCATTTCGGCGGAAGACGCAGCGCTTTTAGCGCAAACCATAGACACACTCGCATCGCTGGAACGCGCAGGCGTGAATCTCAGCGAGGCATCAGCGGATATTACTTCTGTGGCCAACTCACTCGATCAGGAATTGGTCAGCTTGAACACCGAGCTCAAGCAATTGGTGGATGAACTGAATGGCGCGACGGGCAATGCGAGCGAAATGCTAACGGAGAGCCGCAAAGCCATTCAAGCAGCGACCACTCTGGTCGAGGGCGGCGCATCGGATACGGTTCAACAAACGAGTCTTGCGGCCCAGGAATTGCGCGTGCTGATCGCACGTATCGACCGGTTAACCCGAGAGCTTGAGCAAAACCCACAAGGTTTGGTGGTTGGCAAACCCCTGCCATATGAGGACGGACGCTAATGACTTTAAAAATCGCAACTCTTGGCGTTGCCGCCAGCTTGCTTGGAGCCTGCGTCTCTGTTCTTCCAGAGCCGAGCGCGCCGGAAGCTTTATACAGAATCGAAGCCCAAACCCAGATTGAGGGCTTGGCACATAATTTAATCATCCGCGAACCCGAAGCGCCGCGCTTGATCGGCGGACAAGGCCTCGTCAGCGAAGGCGCTGATGGTGGCTTGCGCATGATCCCCGGAGTCGAATGGTCCGGCCCCGCAACGCGCCAGATTCAGTTGGCTATAATTGATAGCTTTGCGCCGGGCGCACCCGGCAATGCGCTGTTGCCGGAGCTGGGCGTCCTTACGGAATATGAACTGGCGACAGAACTTTCCCTGCTTCGTTTGGATGGTGAAACAGCGATTTGCAGAATGATGGTCAGCCTGATCGCCACGCAAAGCCGCTCGTTGATCGCTCGAACCGCTGTCGAAGCCCGCGAACAAGCCCCATCACAACGCGCAGCAGACCGAGCCTCCGCACTGCGCGAGGCCGCAACGGTGTGTGCAGCCAAAGCCAGTCAGTTTGCGATCGAAGCGCTCCCGCCTGCGTCTTAGGCGACAGAGCTTTCTGAATGGGGTTGTGATTTCGGGACGGGCAGGAAAAAGCTAACCTGGGTCCCACGTCCCGCTTCACTGGCAATAATCAGCCGACCACCATGCATCTCTGCAAACGATTTGGTCAGGGCTAAGCCGAGCCCGGTCCCATCATAATTACGATCGCGTGTATCGCTGACTTGCTCGAATGGTTGTCCAAGACGCGGCAAGGCATCCGCTGGAATGCCGATGCCATTGTCCCGCACCGCCACGCGCAACTCATGTCCCTTTCGGTCGACCGTGACGCGAACCTCTCCACCCTCATCGGTGAATTTGATCGCGTTCGAAACTAAGTTCAGGATCATTTGCCGGATGGCCCGATGGTCTGCTTCTACGAGCGGCAAACCTGGATTTGCCACCAAGCTCAATTGAATGCCCTTTTCTTCAGCGCGCCGCCGGATCATGCGAACCGCGGCATCGACTGGATCGACAATATCAATCGGCTGCAGATCGACCGTCATCTTCCCGGCCTCGATTTTCGCCATGTCGAGAATATCCGTGATCATATCGAGGAGATGTTTGCCGGAATCGAGAATGTCCTTCGCATACTCTTTGTAACGCTCATCCCCCAACGGCCCGTACATTTCGTCGACCAGGATTTCGGAAAAGCCATTGATCGCGTTCAAGGGCGTGCGCAATTCATGGCTCATATTTGCCAGGAAGGCACTCTTAGAATTGGCAGAGCGTTCGGCGTTCTGCTTTTCCTTTTGCAAGTTGCGTGTGAGCTCCGCCGTCTTGGTTTCAGAGCGCTCAAGTTCTGCAACAAGCTTACGCAATCTGGCTTGCTGGCGGGTCAGTTCAACTTAGTTACGGACATCGCTTGAGACGTCCATGCCCATCGTAATCATGCCGCCCGATTGGGTCGTGCGCTCAATGATTTTGTACCATTCGCCATCACGGATTTTGATGATCTCAGCTTTATCATCGCGATCATTTTGGCGGCGCTCTAAAATGTTCGCCGCTTGCGAAAGCATCACTGTGTCATAGCCCATGCCCGCCCGCACGGTTGGTTCTAGGCCGAACACATGAATAAAAGCTCGGTTCCAATAGATCAGACGCTTACGACGATCCCATAGCGCAAATGGTCCGGAAAACCCTTCCAGCGCACTACGCAAACGGTTCTCAGCCTGCCGTGTCCGAGCGATTGCAACTTTGGTCTCGGTGACGTCCCGCAAAACCCCGTTGAGCGCGCCGCCATCTTCATCAGGTTCCGCACGCATATCGATCCAGACTGACTTGTCCTTATTCGCAAAAACCTGGCGTAAGAAACCACGCTCCCGCAGCGTCTCGAGAGACTGCTCAAGCGCGTTCATCTGCTCCGAATGCACTAGGCTCAAAAACTCGTCTTTCGAGATTTCCACCTCGCCTTGCATGCCAATCAAATGAGACGCTTCAGCGCTGAACTGGAATGTTTCCGTACTGGAATCCCAAGACCAAAACCCCGCCCGCGATTGATGCAGGACCGTTTTTAAGATTCGACCCGCGCGTGTGGCTTCACCCTCAAATGCTTCCGATTCAGCGCGCCTTTGCTCAAACAAACGAAACAAACCGAGGATTGCCAATGCAGGCCCCAATAAGAGCAGAGCATAAATGACGAGATCAATAATCGCCGCCCGGCTCATCAGAGGGAACTGAGTTTGAACACAAACCGAAAGGTCCGCTTGCGGGATGGGCGAGCAGGCCGCCACCTCACGCGCCGATAAAATTTGCCCACGATCCGACTGCCCGGAGTTCAAGGAGATTTGCCGGGCCCCAAGCGTCTCAGGAAGCCAGCGCGTGCTTTCCACGAGGGCTAGACGCGAACTTCCAGAGTCCGGATCATAGACGACCACGAGATCACCAGATGCGGTCGCCCCGAGGGTATGGTCGGTCGCGAGCAGTTCTGAGGCCCGCTCCCCCCCAGCCCGTAAACGCGAGCCGTCAGGCGCGGTCAAAGCATCCGCAAGAGTCGCTGAGATATCAATTTGCGGAAGCGAGCGCTCAACTTGCTCTGGCGTCCACCCCGCCTGAAACCCAATCCGCAGGGTCTGCATGACGGTGGAGACTTGTCCCCCCCATCCGCTCCGATAAGGCCAAGGCTTCGCGATGCGTCTCTATCTGTTTCGCATCCAACATGCGTTGACGGTCATCGTACGCCTTGAGGCCGAGCGCGACCCCTTCAATCAGAATAATCAGGCCAAGCGCTTTGGTCAGGCTCAAGCTCGGACGCGACCGCGTCTGTCCCGATTTTCGAGACTTTCCAGCTTTGGCTTTTCCACGCGCCACAGCCCGCACCTCTCTGGTTGCGCCATTATTCGGCGCTATTCCTCACCTTGCACCTTTCAAACTTGAAAGTTCAGGATTGGTTAACCAATGGCACGATTCTGAAGGCGCGTGTCAGCCTAGCTCAGCGTTCGGCCGATAATGTCCGATGCGTTCTTAGAGAGGTCTTGGGCCTGCAGGCTTTTGAGCGTCGCTTCTGCGGCGGAGCGCGCTTCACTCTCAAGAGATTTCCATTGTTCAAACGCGGTCAGCAGACGCGCTGCCAAGGAGGGGTTCTTCTGATCCGCTTGCTGGATCACTTTTGCGGTCAAGGCATAGCCTGCTCCGTCAGCAGCATGGAACGCGGCCAGGTTTTGCATCGCAAACACAGCGATGACCGAGCGCACGCGGTTTGGATTGCTGATATCAAATTGCGGATGCTCCAGCAGTTTGGCAACCTCATCAACGGTACCGGTTGCGGCTTGCACGGCAAACCATTTGTCCATCACCAGATCATTGTCTGACCATTTGGTTTCGAATGCCGAGATTGCGTGTGGCTTGGACGCGCCAGCCGCAACACAGATCGCGCGCAAGCTGGAGAGGCTTTCGGTCATATTCGTCGCTGCATGGAACAGCGATTTTAAATGCGTATCGGATTCTTCGCCGAGCGCGCCTTTCAGCATAATGAAAGCGCTTCGCAGCGCCCGGATGCCAGATTGTTCCGCGTCTGACTTGAAGGGCTGTGGCACCTCTTTGGCCAGAATTTCGGCGATAACTTCATTCAGCGCTACCGCTAAGGCTTTCTGAATGGTGCGTCTCGCATCAGCCAGCGCACGGGGATTGGCTGGAATATGCTCGAGGAACAATTCGCCGACATCTGGTAGCCGCGTCAACAAGGCTGCAAAGGCTGGATCTCCAAGGTTTGCCTTCACGGCGTCTGAGATGGCCCCAACAATCGAAGGATCCGGCGCTTCTTTTCCGTGGTAGGCCAAGGCCAGAATGTCTTGTTTGACCAGCGACTGCAGCGCATCCCATTGATTGAAGGGGTCATTGTCGACTTTGGCGACCGCGAGACGTTGCTCATTAGCGATTTGATGGTCCAATCGGATGGGCGCTGAGAAACCGCGATTGAGCGAAACAAGTGGACGGCCCGTCTCGCTTTTGATGGACCAAACTGTTTCGTCGCTTTCGACCAAAAGGGTTAGGTCTTCTAACACTTCACCACTCTGGCTGAACGCCGCCGCATTGAGCGGCATCGGAAGCGGCCCCGGTGCATCATTGCCAGGCGTTCTCGGATTGGTCTGCTTTAGGAGCACCGAAAGTGTGCTGGCGTCCTCATCCCAAATTTCGGTTGCGGTCAGGGTTGGCGTGCCCGGCTGACTGTACCAGCGCCGGAACGCGCTAAGATCTTCTCCGCTCGCGTCTTCAAAGCATTTATAGAAGTGCTCGATCGTGGTGGCTTCACCATCATGTCGATCGAAATAGATCTGCATGCCTTTGGCGAAGGCTTCGTCGCCGATGAGCGTTTTCAGCATACGGATCAGCTCTGCGCCTTTTTCATACACGGTGGCCGTATAAAGATTGTCGATGCTGGCATAACTATCGGGACGAACTTGGTGGGCGAGCGGACCAGCATCTTCGGCAAATTGCCGCGCGCGCAAGCGGATCACGTCCTTGATGCGTTGCACCGGGCGTGAGCGCATATCGGCGCTAAACTCTTGGTCGCGAAAAACCGTGAGACCTTCTTTCAGGCAAAGCTGGAACCAGTCGCGGCAAGTGATCCGATTGCCCGTCCAGTTATGGAAATATTCGTGCCCGACAATGCTCTCAATCGCTTCAAAGTCGGCATCCGTGGCCGTGGCTTCATCGGCCAACACATAGGCGGAGTTGAAGATATTGAGGCCTTTATTTTCCATCGCACCGAAATTGAAATCGCGCACGGCGACAATGTTGAACACGCCGAGATCATATTCGCGGGCGAAGACATCCTCGTCCCATTTCATCGAGGCTTTGAGGCTCTCCATGGCCCAAGCGGCGCGATCGCCATCGCCTTTGTCGACATGCACGGCAAGATCGACCTCGGCACCACTCATTGTCGTGTAGGTGTCGCGATAGACATCATAATCACCGGCACAGAGCGCGAAGAGGTAGGACGGTTTTGGGTGCGGATCGTCCCACTCGGCAAAGTGGCGCCCGCCATCGAGTTCGCCTGTCTCGCCGAGCGTACCATTAGACAATAAGATGGGATAATCGGTTTTATCCGCCTCGATACGCACTTTGAAGCGGCTCATCACGTCTGGGCGGTCTGGCCAATAGGTGATGCGGCGAAAACCAACGCTCTCGCATTGCGAGCAAAATCGGCCACCGGAAATGTAAAGCCCGGACAATGCTGTGTTTGCTGACGGATCAATCGTTACCAGCGTTTCGAGCGTGAACGTATCTGGTACTTTTTTGAGGGTCAGGCTTTCGTCATTATGATCAAATGAATCTAGATCGAGCGGCGTTCCGTTGAGAGAGATCCACTCTAAATTGACCGCAACCCCGTCGAGCACCAAATCACCAGCGCTGAGGCGGCGGACCTGCATGGTTGTGCGCACTTTTGTGGCGCTGGGCTCAAGGTCGAAAACCATTTCGACCTGATCGATCGCAAACGGATAGGGGGTATAGTCTGCAAGCTTGATTTGAACCGGCGTCTCAGTGCGCATGGCGGGACCTTTCTGGCATTGATCTCTCCCATTTAGCTGACCTGAACGGGCTTGCAATAACACGATCTTGTCACCTGCAGTTTTCGCAGGTGCAGCCTACCGTGGCGTCACGGGTTTCCGCGCACGTCAACCACGCTATTGTCCTTGCCATAAGAAATGACAGGGAGGCCGGTTGGGCCATGAATTTTGATTTCTCAGACGATCAAAAGTTCCTCGGCAATGAAGCGCGGAAATTCCTCGATGGGGAATGTACGACGCAGCACGTGCGCGAGGTGCTGAATGATGACGACAAATCTCACCACGAAGGCGTGTGGGAAAAAGTCAAAGAAATGGGCTGGCTTGGCACCGCCATCCCCGAAGAGCACGGCGGCCTAGGCCTTGGGTCTCTAGAGCTCTGCGTTCTTGCTGAAGAAATGGGCCGCGCATTGGCGCCTGTCCCCTTCGCAAGCACGGTTTATTTCTTCGCTGAAGGGCTGCTGATCGCTGGCAGCGAAGCACAAAAAGGGGCGGTCCTTCCAGGTGTTGCGAGCGGAGATGTGATTGGCTGTTATGCGGCGAGCGAAGGTCCAGGCAATCCAGACCCAGCCAAGCTTTCGGTGAGTTTTGACGGCAGCAAAGTCTCCGGTACCAAGGTCCCGGTCACCGATGGCGATGTTGCCACGCACGCGATTGTGCTTGCCAAAGAAGGCACCGGCGCGAGCTTAGTTTTGGTCGACCTGAACGGAGAAGGTGTTAGCCGCAAGTCTGTAAAAACCCTTGAGCCGACCCGGTCTCATGCTGAGATCACATTTGATGGCGCCGCCGGTGAACGTCTCGGCGAAGCAGGTGCCGGTGCAGAGCTGCACGATGCGATCATGAACCGGGCCGCGGTCTTGCTCGCCTTTGAACAGCTCGGCGGCGCCACACGCTGCCTCGAAATGGCGACCGATTATGCCAAAGAGCGTTATGCTTTTGGCCGTCCGATTGGCGGCAATCAGGCGATTAAGCACAAGCTTGCCGATATGTATGTCAAAAACGAAGTGGCCCGCTCGAATTGCTATTATGGCGCCTGGGCATTGTCGACCGACGCAGCAGAGCTGCCAGAGGCGGCGGCGGCCGCTCGTTTAGCGGCAAGTGAAGCTTACTGGTACGCGTCAAAAGAGAATATCCAAACCCATGGTGGTATGGGCTTTACTTGGGAAGTCGATTGCCACTTGTTCTATCGCAGAGCCAAATTGCTCGCGGTGCAAGCCGGTGCCCCGAAAGTTTGGAAAGAGAAATTGGTCCGCGCACTCGAAATGAAAAACGCGGCTTAGGAACGGAGAAAGACAAATGGATTTCAACGATACCCCAGAAGAAGCAGAATTCCGCGCGGAAGCCCGGTCTTTTTTGGAAAAGCACCTTGAGCCTAAGGGGGCCAAACCGATGCGTCAGCGCCTGTCTGGCGAAGAGTTCATGACCCGCGCCAAGGACTGGCAAGCAACAAAAGCAAAGGCGGGCTACGCCAAAATCACCTGGCCGAAAGAAATGGGCGGGCGCGGTGGCACGCCGATGCAGCAAGTGATTTGGGGCCAAGAGGAAGGCCAGTTCGATGCACCGACCGGGCCGTTCACCATCGGCCTTGGCATGTGTATCCCGACTGTCATCGCGTTTGGCTCGGATGAGCACAAAAAGCGCTATGTTCAGAAAGCGCTGATGGGCGAGGAGATTTGGTGCCAACTCTTCTCAGAACCGTCAGCCGGCTCTGACGTGGCGGGTCTAAAAACTCGCGCCATCAAAGATGGCGATGAGTGGGTGATCAATGGCCAGAAAGTCTGGACCTCGGGCGCGCACTATTCCGATTATGGGATCTTGCTTGTGCGGACAGACCCGAAAGCAGCCAAGCATAAGGGTCTGACCATGTTCATCGTGGACATGAAGCAGCAAGGCGTCGAAGCCCGCCCAATCCACCAAGCCTCTGGTGGCCGCGAGTTTAACGAGGTCTATTTCACTGATGTCCGTGTTCCAGACAGCGACCGCCTCGGCGAAGTAGGCCAAGGCTGGAAAGTCGCGATCGTAACGCTGATGAATGAGCGCCTCGCCGTGGGCGGATCACCCGGTCCAGACTGGGCTGAGATCATGAATTATGCCAAAGACGCCGGCACGATTAGCGACGCTGCGTTCCGGGATAATCTCGCAGATTGGTATGTTGCCGCCCAAGGCTATAAGCTGACCAAGCTGCGCACTCAGACAGCGCTCTCCAAAGGTCAGACGCCGGGGCCGGAAAACTCCATTGGTAAAATCATCACCGCCAATCAGCTCCAGGATATCTGCAACTCAGCGATTGAGATGCAGGACCATTATGGCCTGATGACCGGCGATGACATGCCCGCCGACGGTCTGTTCCAGCAAAGCTTTATGTGGGCGCCAGGCCTGCGAATTGCTGGCGGAACCGATGAAATCTTGAAGAATATTATCGCAGAACGGGTGCTCGGCCTGCCACAAGATGTGCGGGTCGACAAAGATATTCCGTTCGATGAAATGAAATCAGGATAAATTCTCTCCTCTTATCAACTACTTGGAAGCCCTGCTCACGAAGCAGGGCTTCTTTTTTTGGGTAATTCAACCTTAACGCGATCCGACGTAAGCTATTTCAGAACTTGAGATTTGCGTAATGTTTTCGTCGAAACCCAAAAGCAAAATCAAAATCGATCTCGAGCGGGCCAAGAGTTCTTCGTCTTCGGCGCCGATCCCTGTTGTACGCCCGCAACCCACGAATAAGCGGCGGGGTCCGCGCAAAGGGATTTGGTGCGTATGCTCCGTATATTATGAGGGTGGAGAAGTCCGTGAAGGCATCATCTTGGATGTCTCAAAGACCGGGGCGCGTGTTCGGTTTCGGAGCCGCGGGTCGTTACCGACAATCGTCAAAATAAAAGCGTCCCGGATCGGCCTCAATCGCTATGCGCGTGTTGTTTGGCAATCGACCTTCGATGCCGGTTTGGAGTTTATCGTGGACCGAGGATCGGCTAGCGTCCAATAGGTTTCCAGAAGGGCGAACCCAGATGACGCGCCAAGAGCTGATTGTTTTATTCGAAGACGCCATCAAAGCGTCCGGACGATTTGAACGGAAAGGCAAAGCCAATCCCTACACGTCTGCGAACGGTCACATGTTTTCTCAAATCAACAAAGACGATCAGCTCGGGATCCGACTGCCCAAAACGCGGCAAATAGAGTTGTCCGCAGCGTTCGGAGCGGGACCGTTCAAATCATATGGCGCCACTATGCGCGATTATGTTTGTTTGACTCCTGACATGCTGACCGATGCGACCCTCGTGACAACGCTTTTGGATGAAGGGTTGACTTTGTCAGCGCCATGCCCCCTGGTGGTAAAAAGTAGGGACCTAGAAAACCCCCAGTGCGATTCCAGCAGCCAAGGCGGCTCCAAAGTCTCGGCACTTTTCTAAAGCGTCCGCCGCAATCACTTTTGGCGCCAGAATCTGCGCTTCTGTTTGTGCATGAGTGCAGATAATCAAAGGGAGCTGGACTCTTTCAACCGCCATCCGGTTGCGATCCTTGCGATTGACGCGCCGCGTTTTCGCCATCCGATCCCGCGCAAATCATCTGCGCGTAAGGCCGACCCTCAATTTTGCCGAGCGCACCATAGTACGTTTGGTCGAAAACTCCTTCATCGCGCCCGACATTGAAGCAAGATTTTCTGGCGCCGCGAAGATGTAACCATCGGCCGAAAGCATGTCGTCTATCGTCACCTCCGGTGCGGTTTTTAGGGTCGTTTCAAGCTCATCTTTGGCTGCTTCGTAAGCCGCTGAAGCCATTTGGCGGGTCCCGCCTGTGCGGGAATGATAAATAATGAGCAGCCGCGACATCCCTGTTCCTTAGCCAGATGCGCGGCCTGCGAAAAGCAATTTTCAGCAATAAAAAGACCCCGGAGTCTCCACCGCTCCGGGTCTTCCTCAACAGTCTAAGAGACTGTTTTATGCGGCGTCAGCTTTGCCTTCGATCAATTTCGGCTTGGAGCCTTTTGCGGGCGCACCAATCTCGATCTTGCGAGGCTTTTTGGCTTCTGGGAGTTCGCGGACCAGTTCGATCCGAAGGAGTCCGTTTTTCACAGAGCGCCAGTGACGATCACATGGTCAGCGAGTTGGAACCGACGTAAAAAGCCACGCTCAGCAATTCCGCGATGCAGGAATTCGCGTTCAGGTGCATCCTCGGCTGCAGTTTTGCGTCCAGCAACGGTCAGCAAACCGTCTTTGGTTTCGATGTCGAGGTC
>CBDIHJ010000011.1:0-24529 GCA_965279045.1 Henriciella sp.
ACTGAAGGCGGGGGCCCAGAATGTGCTATCGAAGCCCGCCGATATCGAGGATGTCGTAAACTCCTTGATCGCAGACCCGGATGAGACACCCGAGCCACCGGAGGCGCCGTCGGACCCCAACGACATTCGATGGAAATACATCAAATCTGTCTTCGAGAAGAATGACCGAAATGTGTCGCAAACGGCCCGTGTGCTCAACATGCATCGTCGGACGCTGCAGCGAATTATGCAGAAGCGGTATGAGGCGGCAGGGCCAACCACGCTCGACGCCTAAGACATCGCTCATTTTCGTTAAATTAGCCTTTTTGGAAGGCCAATATGGCAAACCTTTTGATCATTGGTGCAAGCAAGGGCATTGGCCTCGCAACCGTCCTAGAAGGGCTGGAACGAGGTCACCAAGTCACTGCTTTTGCGCGCTCTGCGTCCGAAATGCAGCTTGCGCATGACCGCCTTCGCAAGCGCGATGGTGATGCCCGTGATGAAACGGTTTTGAGGGATCTAATCGCAGGACATGATGCGGTCATCATGACGCTCGGCGTACCATTTAACCTAAAGCTTCTAACAGGCCCGATCATCCTGTTCTCCGAAGCCACGATTGCCCTGATCGGAGCGATGTCGGGTCACCAGACCGACCGATTAATCGCGGTGACCGGCTTGGCGCCGGCGATAGCCGGGCTGCGATTCCGGCGCTTCAGAAACTTCAATGCCGTGTTTGGTCGCGCCTATGCGGATAAAACCTTGCAAGAAGACATGATCAAAGCCAGCGACCTACGCTGGACCCTGGTTCGGCCCGGCGTCCTGACGGATGGCCCAAAGACAAAGTCCTATCAGATAGCGACGGACATTGGTGACATGAAAAACGGCACCATCTCGCGCGCCGATGTTGCTCACTTCCTGATCGATGAAGTCGAAACCGATGATCATGTCGGACAAGGCCCGGTTCTGTCTAACCCATTTTTTTGAGTCCGGGCGTCTGAATTGACCCGTCACTCATTCTGGCCCGCACAGGCCTGACCGGCGATCAAGTGATCGCAAATCCACCCAACCCCGTTTCAGAGCCGCCTGATCGTGGCTTGGAACCCAACAAAAGAGGACCCTATGAAACTCAAGTCTGTTCTTACAACCATCGCAACGCTTGGCCTTGTCTATGGTGGCCCCGCCATGGCCAATGAAGCGGCTGGTGGTGAAACCATCGAAATTCAAATGCTAAATGTCCACCCAGAGGACCCGCGTCAGCGCATGGTGTTCTACCCGCGCGTTGTCGAAGTTGAAGTCGGCGACACGGTGACGTTTATGCCAACCGAACCCGGACACCAATCATCATCAACAAAGGGTATGATTCCGGAGGGTGCTGACACTTGGCGTGGCCGAATGAATCAACCGATCTCAATCACCTTCGACACCCCAGGCGTATACGGCTATCAATGTGATCCCCATGTGGCTGCCGGAATGGTCGGCCTGGTTGTCGTCGATGGGGAGGGCAAGCTCGACAATCTCGACGCGGCGAAGTCAGTGCGGCAAGTTGGCTTGGCGGCACGGGTCTGGCCGGAAATTTGGAAAGAAGCAGAAGAAGCGGGCTATTTAAGCGAGTAATCCGCGGTTTATTGGCCCGGTCATCGCGGCCGGGCCTCTGCTTTTATGGCCACTGGGTGCTGTAAAAATCATGTATAATATGTAATATAAATCGCATCGCATCTTGACCGCAATTGGTATTGAATTTTGATGTCGGTTTTTATACATAAAAAACAGAATATTATCTGGATGTGCGACACCTCGTCTCTTCGAAATATTTAAATGACGCTATCTCTAAATTCGTAAGAAAGGAGATCAGTATGTTTGGATTAGATATTGGTAGTTTGATGATGTTCTTCGCATTTGGCCTGGCGGCCCTCTACGGCATGTGGGACTTTTATGAGACCCGCCAAGACGCAGAGTCTTCGAAGGTACGGATTGACCGCGACCGCTAGCGGCACTCGCTAGTACAGTTTTTTTGATGTCTTAAAAGCCTCTCTCGGGAACTAACCGAGCGAGGCTTTATTGTAATTCAACCACTGCCACGATTTGTATAATCATTGCGCCTCGCTGACGCGGTCCAACCCCGCTTCGCCGCGCCCTCAAATGTCCGCTTAGACGCCGAAAGCTGACGTTAGCAAGCGGGAGCCCTAATACAAAGGTCGCCCCCCCGTCCGTTGAATTAGAAACGCAGACGCGTCACGCTGCCGGACCCGATCTGCCTCCGCCCAGTGACGAAATCAGCCCAGTGCTGCATCACCTCAACCCGCTTTTCCACCTGCGTGGTCCGGCGATAGCGGCGGCTGACCTCATTACCAACCTTGTGCGATAGCACCCGCTCGATCAGCTCATCAGGGTAATCAGTTTGATCAGCGAAATAGTCCGTCAGGGCCGAGCGCATGCCGTGGATCGTCGCAGCGGCGTCATTTTCGCCTAGGTATTTCTTCAGCAGGACATACACCGTCTTGCGGTTTGGGTGGCCGGAGACCGCAGTCTCACTGAAAAAGACGAACGGGCTTACGACCTTAGCTGCAGCGGCCAGATTGCGCGCCTGCGCCAAAATGGCCAGCGCTTCATCGCTGAGTGGCACAATGTGGTCTTTCTCCATCTTCATTCGCTCTGCAGGGATCTGCAGTTCGGCGCCTTTGACCTCATCCCAACGCGTCTTGAGCGCTTCGCTGATGCGCAGACCGGTCAACAAGACCAGGCGCAGCGCCAGAGACGCAGGGTTGATCGGTGCTTCGGTCACAAAAACCTGATAGAAGCCGGGTAGTCGGACATAGTCGATCGCTCCATACGACTTCGCCCTGTGTTGGCTCTTTCCGAAGACCTTGCTAAGTTTACCTTCCCACTTCGCGGGATCGCGATCGATCAGGCCTTCGGTCATAGCCGCTGCGAAGACACGTGAAGCTTGGACCTGGACCAGCTTGGCCGTGGGGTGCTGGTTGACCCAGATCTTACGCAGGGGCTCGACCAAATCCCTGTCAGCGATCTGATCAAAGTGCAAAGACCATATACCCGGCAGGTATTTCTTCATCGCGTTGACATATTTGGTGCCCGATTGTTTCAGCACCGTCTCGCCGGTCTCGTCTTGAGTGCCATTCCAGATGAGCATCTGGCGCTCTGCGAATTGGCCAAAGGTAAGGTTCTCTTCTTGCGCTGCCGTCTTGCGTGCGATGCTGTCACCGTTGCGCAATGCGTTACGCAATTCAGCAGCAGTTTGGCGCGCGTCATCGAGCGACACCACGGGGTATGTACCGAGACCGCGCTGGTGGCGTTTGCCACCTATCTGTTTCTTAAAGAGCCACGAGCGCAGCGGTCGGCCTTCTTTGTCGATGCGAACCTGCAGATAGAGACCTTCCCCATCATTCAACGTGCCCGCGGATTGGGAGCGATCTATTTCCCGTTGCTTCAGCATGTGCATGGGCATTTTCAGCGCCCTCCTCTTTCGGGCCTGTCACTTCCGTACCACGTATCATCAAAATAGCCAGCGGACACTCAGCGGACACTTTTGAAGCCAGCCACCAAGTATCTATGACGACAGGCTGAGTGAGGCCATAAAGCCATATATCCTGTAATTATTACGGTTTATCCAGAAACGTCGTTAGCATCGAGGCCCTCAAAAACACCTTGCCCCAGAAGAGACCCGGCTGGGGTTTTCCTTATTTGGGGCTCTGGCGGGGCGGCAAAATCAGCTCAAGCTGCACTCGCCCTTCGACTTCGCTCAAGGAGAGCGCTGAGAGAATAAAGTGCACCAAGTTCCGACTCATCCTGAGCGAAGTCGAAGGACGGGGCGGGCCTGTTTGACCCACATCCTTCGACTTCGCTCAGGATGAGTCAGCCCTCGCCAATTCGATATCGCGCCCTCGGCGCGTCCCCCGCGCCCCTAAAGCTCGCAGTGCCAGCACAGCTCCTCGCCTGAAGCGGCTCCAATCGGGCTTCCCGGCGGCGTTGGCAGCGCGTTTGGCGTCACCTCACCACTGCCGTCAAAATGCCCGCGAATGCGCTCGGTAAGATGCGCAAAATGGAGCGCCTCTTTATCGGTTCGCGCAGCGCGGCGGCGGGTCAGTCGGGTTTCAATCTCGCGCAATTTGCCGTTCACTTGGCTGGTCACTTCCGCCGACATGTCCGGATGCCCAGCGGTTTCGATCAGCTTCTCAACGTATCGGCTCTGCGTGATGCGCGCCAAAAGCTTGTGCCTATGCGCGTCATGGCGTTGGAAGACCGCGTCTTCGATTTGCGACAGCAGGCTGGACAGCCCCAGCGCCGCATCCGAGCGTTGCTCATAAGCCGCGATGCGCTCCAACCGCGCCGGCGCCAATAAGGCGTCGAATGTCAAATCAACGGAAATCTGCGCGGCCGACGGCAAGTCAAATAGCGGTCCCGTCCGAGACGGGAAGACTTCAAGCGATTGTCCGCCACCTGCAAACCCAACATCTCCAGGCGTCAGTGTGTTGAGCACCTGGTCCGGCAGATCCAGCTCTGCAGGCGCCAAGGTCATCAGCAAGGCCTCAATCGCACGTTGTTGATCAGCGACATCCACGGGTTTCGCCGGCGTCGGGTCAGCGCCATTGACGCCATAGACGAACTCCAATCCGCCCAAATATTTCGCGGCTGCGGCAACTTGATAGCGATGATAGAGATAGATCGGCACGATCACCGCATTGAGGTCCGAGGCAGAGCGTCCTGGGGCCAGTCGATCAAGCCCGAAATCCGCCAGCGCAATGCGACGAACCTGCAATGTTTCGATCAGGGTTTCAATTGCGTCTTCGCCATTGTCCCAGACTGATCCGTAAGGGTGCGCCGCGCCCACAGATCGGCCGTGTCGATCGGCGGTGAAGCGTAGTCCAGAGTCAAACGCCTCAGCCACCATGGCATCCAAGGCAGCGGACTCGTCTACTGTGTCCGCGAACTCCGTATAAAGCCATTTCACTGTGAACACGTCCCAAGCGCCCAAGCCAACGCCATAAGCTTCCGAGAAATCGAGCGCGCCGTTCCTTGGGCGAACATAGGGCGCCGGATAATCCATCACCGAGGCACGATCGTTCGAGCTGCCCGCAAAATTATGCGCGAAACCGATCGTGTGCCCGACCTCATGCGCAGAGAGCTGCCGGATCCGCGCCAGCGAGATCTCGATCGGATCATTGGCACTGCCTGTTCCGGTCTCTGAGACGCCGGCCAAACCTTCAAAAATCATCCGGTCCTGGCGCACGCGTTGCGAGCCAAGAATGACATTGGCTTTGAGGATTTCCCCGGTCCGAGGATCGGCGACGTGCCCGCCATAAGACCAACCGCGGGTCTGGCGGTGCACCCAATTGATCGTATTGTACCGCACGTCTAAAGGGTGGGCATCGTCTGGCAGGACTTCGACGCGGTAGGCATCCTCGAACCCCGCTGCTTCAAACCCCTCCGCCCACCATAACGCACCTTCGATCAAAGCGTCACGAATTTGCTCCGGCGCTCCTGAATCGACATAGAAAACAATCGGCTTTTTAGCCGGGCTGGTCGGCGCATCGGGGTCCGTACGCTCCAGCCGGAACCGACGCGAAAACCGTTGCACGACGGTGTCCGACAAGTCACTCGAATAGTCATAGAAGCTGAACCCGATATTGGCGGTGCGTTGGTCAAACTTGCGCGGCGTATAGCCCTCTTCCGGTAGCCGAACAAAAGAGTGGTGCAGGATCAGCGTGACCGAGCGCGCATCCGGCGCCGTTGCATTGGTCTGGCGGTTTGGCTTCGCGGTCGAAAACGTCAAATAGGCATCGAGTTCAACATTGTCCGGAAACACCAACGCGGCTTCAAGGTCGGCGAAGGACCGGTTCAAATCCAAACTGTAAGCGCCTGCATCCGCGCCAAATTTGAGGCTATCAGCAATCCCAAACTGATCGCGGGTCAGGAAGCTGGTCAGATCCACCAACAGCTCACCAGACTCGCCTTCCGCATGGATTTCTTGCGACCAAAGAAATGAGCGGGCGAAGGATTGCGCCACCGCGAGCTGTTCGCGTGGATTGTCGGAGGTCGCCCGGAACCGCCAATTTTCTTGCTCGGCAACAATCTTGTTCCCGATCTTACGAAAACCGACAATGATCCCGCGATTGGCATTGCCACGATCCAGCCCAATCGGATTGGAGCCGAGTCCGCCCGTAAGCCCCGTTGTGTAAATGAATCGGACTGTCAGCCCGGTTTCATCCGGCGCCGGCAATGCTGCGTAGATCGCGTTCTTGTCATCATCCAAATAGAGATCGATAAAGCCGTCTTTGTGCTCCAGCGCGCTCACCGTCTCGGCAAACGAAACCTCGTCTTCTGCCCATGCACTCCAGCCAGACAGCGCCCAAACCAACAATACTGAAACGATAAACCGCATCCGACGCCCTCATCCTCTTTCTTCGATGCGATTAGAGCGGAGGGGGGCACCGAAGACAAGCGTGAGACCTAAGGGTTTTGTCGCAATTGTTCGCAACGCCGCCGATATAAGCAGGTGGTCTGATCGGTTGGGCAGCTTGGTCGGTTAAGCGTTGAGCGGGGCTTCTCGCCCAGGCGCGAGCGTTGCTTTCAGTGAACGCATGGCCGCGCCCAGTAAGATGGCCATCAAGGCGAACACCGAAATCCTCTGCCCCCAAAACTCGGGCCAGGTTTTGGTCGCCGTTAGGTAAAGTCTAGACTCGCCTGCGGGCGCGGAAATCTTGGCCATGCCTAAATCCATATTTGTCGAGACATCGACCCTCTGCCCATCGATCGTTTCCGCTTGCCAGTAAGGCCAAGCAGCGACAGGTAGAGTGACGTCAGCGGCCTGCTGTAAATTCAATTCAATGACAAAGCCGCGGCCAGCGATTGGAGATATGGTCGCGCCCGGCGCCGCCGTTTGGAACGCGTCCTGGGCTAAGTCGCTCCCCCGGCGCATCTCTTGGAAGAAGCGCGCATAGCGCTCAGCATCCGTGGTCTCCGCGGTCACCGTGCTTTCAAGCCGCTGCATATTAGCGCTAAACCCGGCTTGCGAGAGATATTCCGGAGGTCCGGTATGATCGAGCAGGTCCGGAACGATATTTGTTTGCGTCGCCGAATTCTGAGCTTGAAGCAGCGCGGTTAAGACCGCCATCAACATCGCAACGCCGACCGCTTTCACGGATAAATCTCCCCACCGGCCCAAAGAGGAAAATCCGTTTTGCAAAATCTGTTTGGCAAGCAGCGCCGCGGTCAAACCAATTGAAAGATCTGCCAGCAGCAAAAAGCGTAAGGGGAACTGAATGCGATTGATGATCCAGAACTCCCAAATCAAGTAGGACAAGATCGACATCATGAACGCTGCAAGAAGGCTCGGCACCAAGATCCAATCGCGCAAGCTTCGGTTTTCGCGCCGCGGCTTCAACACAAACAAAGCCGCGAGGGCTGAAGCAATGACGAGGGCAAGTTGCCACTTGGACGCCAATGCGGTTTTCGCGGCTGGCTCAGGCCGCCCATCAAAAAACAACCAGTTCGTCGCTTCAAAATACGGTGCATAGAGATTGTCCGGAGACACATCACTGAGCAGCGCAAGCGCCGGAACCCAGTAGAAAGCTGAAAGCGCCGCGCCGAGACCGCCCCATAGGGCGAACCGTCCAACCATGATTGCTCGGCCGGTCCAGTCTGGAACGCGCCCATAGGCGCTCCACACGGCCAAGATGGCGATCAAATGGGCGCTGAGCAAAGCGGTGGGCAAATGGCTCAAGCCGATGCCTACGAAGCTAACGGCGAATAAGAGACCGCCTTTCCGGTCTTCGATCAGCTGAACACTCGCTAACGCCAAAAGCGGAAGGAACATATATGCGGCGACCTCGCCCACCGCCTGTCGCGCATACCAATCGCCGAAATAGTGATAGGGTAAGAACACAAAGACCACCGCGCCAAACATTGCCCAGCGCGGCTCAAAAAAGCGTCGGGCGAAGACGAAGAAACTGACGCCCGAGAGGATGTACATCAGCGCGCCACTGACCGCGAAACTCGTGTTTGGAGCACAGCCTGGACAAAGGATCGGGCCAAACACGGACGCCACCCAAAAGGGCAGCGGTCCGTAAAAATAAAAGTCAAACCCGCCAGTTCCGAACCACAAGTCCGGTAAAATCCGGGGGTAAAGAACTCCCGACCAGAACGCGTCACTGAACCCCGTGAACCAAGGAATATTGTGCTTGAACGATGATCCCGGTGGCGTTCCGAGGGCCGCGTGGACAAGAATGAGTGCCAGACTCAGGGCCGCCGCAAGACCGAACAAACGCGGATGGCGCTGTAATTGACTGAGCATATAGAGGCCACTCTCGCTTCCAAGCCTGCCTCACTAGCAGAGCGACCTTAAATCCGGGTTTATGACTCTCTGCGAAGCTTCAGACCTTGCAGTCTGAGCCGGTACGCATACCTGACACTTTGCGTTCTCCCAGCAAAGGATCTCCGCCGTGGCCACTCCTCCCGCAGACGTCAATTATACTTTTAGCGCTGACCAGATTGAGATCTTAAAATCCTTCGGCACGGTCATTCATCACGAAGCGGGCGAATTGCTGGCCGATGAAGGCACCACCAAGCAAGATTTTATGATCACGATTTCCGGTGAGACGCATATTTTCGTCCACCCACCGGAAGGTCCAAAGCGCGTCGGATGGATGGAGCCTGGCCAGTTTGCCGGCGATATTGCGATCATCACAGGCGCCGCCGCCCTTGCTAGCACGACCATGGGTAAAAGCGGAGAGGTTCTGCACATTCCGTACAATCGCTTGCAGGATCTTTTGGTCGCCAATTCAGAGCTGTCGGACATCATCGTACAAACCCTGACCGCGCGGCGCGCGTTTGCGCATTCCGCGGATCATGGAGCCGTGATCGTCATCGGGGCGCCGCAGGATCGACTGGTGTTCACAGCGCGCAATTTGCTCTCGAAATTTGCGGTTCCCCACAGATGGTTAGACCCTGACTCTGATCCTCTGGCGCAGCGTTTGATCGAAGCGAAAGGGATCGTACCCGAGGACTTGCCCGTTGTCATTCGCGGCGGGTCGCGCGTCATGTCGCGCCCATCTGGCGAACAGCTTTCTTCGGCCTTTGGCTTCGATATGCTCGCCGATGGGTCTGCAGCCGATGTCATTGTGGTGGGCGCCGGCCCAGCCGGTCTTGCAGCGAGCGTCTACGCGGCATCGGAAGGGCTCAGCGTTATCACCATCGATTCTGAAAACCCTGGCGGCCAAGCCGGAACTTCGTCCAAAATTGAGAATTATCTTGGCTTCCCCACAGGCGTATCTGGCCAAGACTTGACCGATCGCGCCGTGATCCAAGCGATCAAGTTTGGGGTCAGCCTTACCGCACCTGTTAAAGCCGCGGCGCTCGAACGCGACGGCGATAGCTTCCGCGTGCGGCTGACCGATGGTCGGGCGATTTCGTCAAATGCCATCGTCATCGCAACGGGCGCCCAGTATCGCCGCTTACCGATTGAGAACATCGAACGGTTCGAAGGCCGCGGGGTCTATTATGGCGCCACGCCGATGGAGGCGCAGCTTTGTGGTGGCTCCGAAGTCGTCATTGTCGGCGCTGGCAACTCCGCCGGCCAAGGCGCCGTCTTTCTCAGCAATTCCGCGAGCAAGGTCCATATCATGTACCGCCGCGCCGACATTCGCGAAACCATGTCCGAATATCTCGTCAAACGCCTGGAAGAGACGCCGAACATTATCCTCCACCCCGAGACCGAGATTTCGGCGCTCCACGGAGTCGAAGGCGCAGAGGAGCTTGAGGATCGCCTGATCTCGATCACGCATAAGAACAGTGCCACCGGCGCGGAAGAGAAATGCGATGCGCCGTTCGTTTTCCTCTTCGTCGGCGCCAAACCGTTTACAGAGTGGCTGCCGCAAAACATGTCTTGCGATAAAACCGGGTTCGTCCGTACAGGCGCGGACTTGCAAAACCTCGATCTCGTTAAAGCCGGTTGGTCGCTCGATCGCATGCCAAGCGAATATGAAACGAGCTGGCCACGGGTCTATGCGGTCGGCGATGTGCGGGCGGGGTCGGTGAAGCGGGTGGCCTCCGCGGTCGGGCAAGGCTCCGTCGTGGTCAGTCATATACACCGGGCTTTGGCCGAGATGGCCGAACGCGCCGAAGCGAGTTGACCGGGTCAGACGCGTCTGACTAAGTCATCAGATGCGCACCATCCTTTTTCTTTCGCTCCTCCTCGCCGCGGCCTGCAGCCAAAGCGCGCTGCCGCCTGAGCCGGAAAATCTCTGTGAAACGCCAGGCGCGCGATGCGTGAGTGCCCCGGTACGCGATGTCTTAGCCGTCGATGGTGACACGTTCGAGCTTCAACGCCTCACCGATCGCGGCACCGAACGGATCCGCCTCCGCTTGATCGGCTGGGACAGTCCGGAAACCGGCAACAGCGCCGAATGCGCCGCTGAACAGAGCCTAGGTGAGCAAGTCGAAGCCCGCGCGCGCGCTCTGTTCGAAGACGCCCAAACCCTGACCTTCAAGCCAGAAGGCAATGACCGGTTCGGACGCACGCGGGCGCATGTCTATCTCGACGGCACACATATAGGCTGGCTGCTGGCAAAAGATGGCCTGTCCAAGCCCTGGCTCAGCGAAACGGTGAAGCCGACCTGGTGCGATTAAGCCCTCGCCCGAGGGCATCCTTCCAATCAGGGGCCATCCTGGCTTAGAAGATCTGTAAAGAGAACAACTCGCAGACAGGATATTCGCATGCCAGCCATTTCTATGACCCCGCAAGACGTTTCCGACTATATCGCGCAAGCCGGACGCGACGCTTGGGTCGTCCCCGACGTCCCGTCTGACACGCCGCGCCGCCCGATTGAAAAAGTCGGCGTCATCGGGGCCGGGACCATGGGCGGCGGGATCTCAATGAATTTTGCAACCGCTGGCATTCCCGTCACCATTCTGGAGCGTCAACAAGAGGCGCTCGATCGCGGGCTAAAGGTCGTCCGCGGGCACTATCAGCGCAGCGCCGATAAAGGCCGTTTTCCGGTCGAGGAAGTCGATGAGCGGATGGGCCGGCTCAACGGCACGCTGACCATGGATGATTTTGCCGATTGCGATCTGATCATCGAAGCCGTGTTCGAGGATATGGATCTGAAAAGCAAATCTTCACCGACCTCGACCGGATCGCTAAACCCGGCGCCATCCTCGCGACCAATACGTCAGCCCTGAACATTGATGAAATTGCCAGCGTCACCAAGCGTCCCGAAGATGTGATTGGCTTGCACTTCTTCTCGCCCGCCAATGTCATGAAACTGCTCGAGATTGTCCGCGCCGACCACACGGCCGACGATGTCATCATGACCAGTATGGACCTCGCCAAGACCATCAACAAAGTCGCGACACTGGTCGGCGTATGCCCCGGCTTTGTCGGCAATCGCATCCTCTTTGCGCGGCAAGCGCAGGCGCAAAAGCTAGTCTATCAAGGCGCCATGCCCTGGGATGTCGATGCGGCGCTCAATACGTTTGGGTTCCGCATGGGACCTTATCAAATGTCAGATCTCGCCGGACTTGATATTGGCTGGAAGAAAGGCGCGACGACCGCCAATCCGATCCGGGATGCCTTATGTGAGCTCGACCGCCGCGGTCAGAAAACAGG
Organism: Henriciella sp.; assembly: GCA_965279045.1. GTDB lineage: Bacteria > Pseudomonadota > Alphaproteobacteria > Caulobacterales > Hyphomonadaceae > Henriciella. The sequence goes on from CBDIHJ010000011.1 coordinate 11,600, forward strand.
GGCCGGCTATTATGATTATGACGAGAACCGCCGCCCGATCCCGTCCGAGGTGACCGCAAAAATCATCCAAGATGTCACCGGCGTTGAACCTGGCGGGGCCCCTGGACAAGATGAGATCATCGCCACCTGCATTTATCCGATGATCAATGAAGGCCTGAAAATCCTAGAAGAGAAAAAAGCCCAGCGGGCCTCCGACATCGATATTGTCTGGCTGAACGGGTATGGCTGGCCCGCGGACAAAGGCGGGCCAATGCTCTATGGCGACATGGTCGGTGCCGAAGCTGTTCTCGCGACCATGGAAAAGCTCGGCGCGGAGGATGACCGCTTCGCCCCGTGCGCCACGCTTAAGGATCTCGCCGCGACTGGCGGGCGCTTTATTGACGTTCAGCCCGGCTGATGCGCCCTTTCGCAGGCGATTATGATTATGTGATCGTCGGCGCGGGAAGCGCGGGCTGCGTGGTTGCGAACCGACTATCGGCCAATCCGCGCAACAAAGTGCTGCTGCTCGAAGCGGGCGGGACAGACAATTGGATCTGGTTCCATATCCCCGTCGGCTATTTGTTCGCGATCGGAAATCCGCGCTCAGATTGGATGTTTGAGACCACGGCGCAACCCGGACTGAACGGACGCAAGCTAAACTATCCGCGTGGCAAAGTGTTGGGGGGATCATCCGCGATCAATGCGATGATCACCATGCGTGGACAAGCCGAGGACTATGATGGTTGGCGCGATCTCGGCCTACCCGGTTGGGGCTGGGACGATGTGCTACCCGTCTTTCGCGATTTGGAAGATCACTTCCTTGGCGACAGTGAACATCACGGCGTCGGCGGTGATTGGCGGGTCGAACCACCCCGCGTGCGCTGGGACATCTTAGACGCTGTCCGAGATGCCGCCGTCGATATGGGCATTCCAACGACACCCGACTTCAATACCGGCGACAATGAAGGGGCGGGCTATTTCCACGTCAACCAGAAAGCCGGACGCCGATGGTCGGCAGCCCGCGGGTTTCTCAAGCCTGCCAAAAATCGTCCAAACTTGCGGGTCGAGACGGGCGTTTTGGTCAATAAGATCAAGCTTGATCAGGGCCGCGCGACGGCGGTTCAATTTCAACAGAATAGCCAACAATTTGAAGTCAAAGCTAATGCAGAGATCATCCTGTGCGCCGGGTCGGTCGGCAGCACACAAATCCTGCAACGCTCCGGTATTGGCCCAGGCGAAACGCTCCTTGAAGCGGGGGTTCAGGTCCAACACGACCTGCCGGGCGTCGGGGCAAATCTGCAAGATCACCTGCAGCAGCGCGCCATCTACAAAGTCGCGAACACCGTCACCCTGAACCAGACCTACTACTCCCTGTTCGGCAAAACCAAAATGGGGCTCGACTATCTGTTTCGCCGCCGCGGCCCGCTCACTATGGCCCCGTCTCAGCTCGGCATTTTCACGCGCTCTTCGCCAGACCATGCCCGCGCTAATATTCAATTTCACGTCCAGCCTTTATCGCTGGATAAATTTGGCGATCCGCTGCATCGCTTTCCCGCGATTACGGTGGCGGCTTGCAATCTCCGACCGAGTTCGCGCGGAACGATCAAAATCAGTGGCCCAGGACCAGAGGCGCCGCCGGTCATTGATCCGAACTATTTGGCGACAGAAGCCGATCAACGCGTGGCCGCCGATGCGATCCGCGTGACGCGGGCTTTGATGCAACAACCATCTTTACGACCCTTCACACCAGACGAACTCCTGCCTGGTCCGGATTATCAGGATGAAGACCTTACCCGCGCCGCTGGCGAGATCGGCACCACCATCTTTCATCCGGTCGGGACTGCGAAGATGGGCACAGCCAGTGATCCGACAGCGGTGGTGAACCACAAGCTGCAAGTCCGCGGTTTAGACCGGCTTCGGGTCGTGGACGCCTCCGTGATGCCCAGCATCACATCGGGCAACACGAACACGCCCACCCTGATGATTGCTGCTAAGGGCGCGGCGATGATCGCTGAGGACGGACTCAGCTAAGCTGCGCTTCGAACAAAGCCAGCATTCGGCCCCAGGCCCGCTCTGATTGTTCCGGATTATGCGCCCGTGAGTCTGTAGGCACCCAACCGTGCATAGCGTCGGCATAGACCTCGATTTCAGCTGGCACACCCGCCGCCTCAAAGGCCGCGATCAATTCGCCTTGTGCTTCGGGCTGTCGTTCATGATCATTTTCAGCAATGGCAATCAAAACGCCACCTTGGATCTGACCCGCCAGGCGATGCGGGCTATCAAGTCCTTCCGTCACCAGGCCGCCGCCATGGAACGAAGACGGCGCTTTCACGCGGCTCGGCACTGCTGCGGCGGCGCGCAACGTCCAAGATCCCGTCATGCAGAATCCAATCGCTCCAATCCCGCGATCGGTATCCACCGCCTCTTGAGCATCCAACCACGCCACGATGGCCGCCGTGTCGGTGATCACGGTTGAGGGCGAGAGCGCGGAATAATGCGGTTCGACCAATTCCCAGCCGCCTTCGCTGCGAATGGTTTGACCATCCTGGAACAAGCGCCCCGTATAGGTGCGGTAATACGGGTTGGCGGCGAGCACGCTATAGCCTTCGCCGGCGAGGCGGCGCGCCATATCGAAGAAGGCCGGGCGGACGCCGTGAATGTCTGGCCACATGATAACGGCGGCATGGGCGCCTGAAGCCGGGTGAATGAACAGTCCATCGACCGCACCATCCGGGGTCGGGACGCTGACTTCGGACTCAACGATCGTCCCCGGCTCTGGCAGCGGCGTCGCGCAGGCTGGGATCATCAGACCCGTGGCGGCAAGCGTCGCCGAAGCACCGACCGTGAAGCCGCGGCGCGTGACCGCTTTACGTTTCAGCCAGGCGTCTAGCTCGCGTTCGGTGGTATCATCGCACATTGGGGGTCCTCCATTGGGTATCGTCGACAAAGACATGACACATTTCCGGTGCGCTTCAAGCTCACAATCATGTGCGACAGTTCATCTATGGGCATCCTCGATGACAGCTCTAGGTCCAAACCAAGCGCAAACATATGACGAGGTTCACCATCTCAAATCTCATTCTTGTCCTTGGCGATCAGCTGTCTCCAAACCTCTCGTCTTTGCAGGCTGGCGATCCGGGCTCGGACCGGGTCTTAATGGTCGAAGTTCAAGAAGAAGCGACCTATGTTCGTCATCATAAGAAGAAGATCGCCTTCCTTTTTTCCGCCATGCGCCACTTTGCAGAGGAGCTTCGAGAGGCCGGTTGGACCGTCGATTACGTGACCCTAGACGCGGATGAAAACACAGGCAGTTTTACTGGCGAAGTTGCCCGCGCTGTGGAAAAGCACGCGCCCGCCAACGTGCTGGTGACGGAGCCTGGCGAATACCGCGTGCGCGCCGCCATGGACACATGAGCGGAGGCTCTTGGCTGCCCGGTCGAGGTGCTCGAGGACGATCGCTTCGTTGCCACGCATGCCGAATTCCGCGCCTGGGCGGAGGGACGCAAACAGTTACGCATGGAGTATTTCTACCGTGAGATGCGGCGCAAAACCGGCCTCCTGATGGACGGCGATCAACCGGAGGGCGGCAAGTGGAATTATGATGCAGAGAACCGCAAACCGGCAAAATCCGACCTGTTCATGCCGACCCCAATGCGGACAGACCCCGACGCCATCACGATAGATGTCTTAGGCCTCGTCACCCGCCGGTTCGACAATCATTTCGGCGATCTTGAACCGTTTTGGTTCGGCGTCACCCGCGCGCATGCCGAGGCGGCTTTAGATCATTTTATTGAGGTCGCGCTGGCGAAATTCGGTGACTATCAAGACGCTATGCTGGAGGGCGAGAAATTCCTATATCACTCGCTGCTTTCGCTTTACATCAATGCCGGACTGCTCGACCCGTTAGACGTCTGCAAGCGGGTTGAAGACGCCTATCAAGCAGGCGAAGCGCCGCTCAATGCCGCCGAGGGCTTTATTCGCCAAATCATCGGTTGGCGCGAATATGTGCGCGGGATCTACTGGCTGAAAATGCCGGACTATGTGGACGAGAACTTCTTCGGCAACACGCGCGCCCTGCCCGATTTCTACTGGACTGCGGAGACCGACATGGCATGCCTGCGGGCGGCGATTTCTCAGACCAAAGAAGAGGCCTATGCCCACCACATTCAGCGCCTCATGGTGACTGGCAATTTTGCCCTGCTCGCCGGCATTGACCCCAAGCAAGTCCATGAGTGGTACTTGGCGGTCTATGCGGATGCTTATGAATGGGTCGAGCTGCCCAATACGCTCGGTATGAGCCAGTTTGGAGACGGAGGTGTGCTCGGCTCCAAGCCCTACGCGTCATCTGGCAATTATATAAACAAAATGTCCGACCACTGTAAGGGCTGCAGCTATAGCGTGTCGCAAAAGACCGGGGACGGCGCTTGCCCGTTCAACCCACTTTACTGGGACTTCCTGCATCGCAATCGCGACAAGCTGGCGGGCAATCCGCGTATGGCGCAAATGTATCGCACCTGGGATCGCATGAGTGCCGACAAACAAGCCGACTATCTTGAAAGCGCCGCTAAAGTCCTGGCCAAGCTTTAGGCGGCCATCGGTTCATTCGGGAACAATTCCGTTGTCACTGAGGCTTGCCCCATTTTGCTGTAACGCGGCCCTGAAATCGCGTCCGGAGCGAAATGCGCATCGAGCGCGGCGACATCATCCGCCGTGAGCGCGACGTTGTTAGCACCGAAATTATCTTCCAGATGCGCAAGACTTTTCGTGCCTGGGATCGAGACTATGGTCGGGTCTTTGGCCAGCCCCCAAGCAATGGCGAGTTGCGGTAAGGTACAGCCGAGCCGATCCGCCATTTCACGTGCCAGCGGCATCAGTTTCATATTCTCTGAGAAATGCGGCTCCGCCAGACGCGGAAAGAAGCCCCGCCGCATATCGCCTTCCCAATAATTGCTAGGATCGAGTGGAACTTGCGAGAACATACCCCGACCGACCGGTGAGAACGCTACCAGCGTCGTGCCAACGTCTTTGCAAGCCTCAAGCACGGCAATCTCGGGATTGCGGGCGATCAGCGAATATTCCGATTGCATGGCTGCAATGGGATGAATGGCGGCGGCCGTTCGCAACATATCCGCCGACATTTCCGACAATCCGATGGTCTTGATTTTCCCCGCTTCGACCAGCTCCACCATGGCCCCGATCGAGTCCTCAAGCGGCACGTTGGGGTCGGGCCGATGCATGTAATAGAGATCGATCACATCGGTCTGCAGACGCTCCAAGCTCGCATCGCATGCAGCTTTGATCTTTTCCGGTCGTGCATCCAAGACGCGTCGCCCATCTTCAAATCCCAGAACGCATTTACTGGCGAGGACGAATTCATCGCGGCGGTGCTTCAAGAACTTACCGATCCGGCGCTCGCTCTCGCCCATGCCATAAATCGTCGCTGTGTCGAGAAAGTCGTATCCAAGATCCAGCGCCCGATTGAGCAGACGGTCTGAGTCCGCCTCGGCGATCGGGGCATTATAAGCGTGCATCATATTCATGCAGCCCAAGCCTACCGGGTTTACTTCAAATGGACCGACATTTCTTTTTTGCATTTCCACGACCTCCTCTATCCCGCCGCTTTTATCGCTTGGATTTCTTTGCGCGGCGACAGCGTTCTGAGCAATAGACAATCTCGTCCCAATTGCGTTCCCATTTTTTGCGCCAATTGAACGGACGATCGCAGACCGGGCAGACTTTCGAGGGCAGGTTCTGTTTCTTCACGACGGCGCCTCATCAGAAACCAAAGGCAGCGATAATTGGGACTCGGACGTCCGTGATTTACGCGCCTGACCGCGCATCGGGATCCCTGATTTCCGACTGCCATGTTTGTCTTGGATTGCGCTCGCGGTTTGCCTGAACCCCGCATCTTTGCGAATGGCCCAGACCTTTTGCCGGGCCTCTCGCGCGGCTTGCAAGTGGTCGATAATCGGCATCGGATAGCGCTGATCGAGCAGCCCAGTCGCCCCGTCCCATCGCCAAGGCTCGTGAATGTGCTCATCCGGAACCGCGGCGAGCTCCGGCAGCCAGCGACGAATGAAAGCTCCGTCAGGATCTTGGTCGCGCCCCTGTTTGACCGGATTGTAGATCCGGATCGTATTGATGCCTGTTGTGCCCGACTGCATCTGCACCTGCGGCCAATGAATACCAGGCTCATAATCGGTGAACATGCGGGCCAGATGTTCGCCGGGTTTGCGCCAATCGAGCCAGAGATGATAACTCGCCACCGCCATCAACATGGCGCGCATGCGAAAGTTCATCCAACCGGTTTGATTGAGCGCACGCATGCAGGCATCAACGAACGGCAATCCCGTCTCGCCCGCCATCCACGCCGCCAGCCGCGTGGCGTCCGGCTCAGTCGGTCGCAAGCGGTCGCACGCGCGATGTAGATTGCGGACCTCAAGGTCCGGTTGATCTTCCAGTTTCTGAGTGAAGTGATCGCGCCAATGCAAGCGTCCCTGAAACGAAGACATCGCCCCGCGCCATCCGCCTTTGACGCCGTCCGCTTTAAGCTGCCTCTGGCGCGCCCACCCGGCTTGAGCGGTCTCGCGCATGGAAAGCGTTCCCCAGGCCAGATGCGGCGACAGGCGCGAGCAGTGTTCTGCCCCCGCCGCCGGACTCGACATAGCCCGTCGATAGGGCGCGCCGCGCACGAACAAAAAGCTCTGCAAGGTCTCCAGCCCCGCGGCGCGACCGCCGCGCTGACGCCCTGGACAGGGATCCGGCTTCAAACCGAGATCCTGTGCCATTGGCAACTCACCTGGTTGTACGTCTGGAAGGGGAGACAAGGCCCGCGGCGCATCAGCCTCCGGTTCGGCCATGAACGCATCCCATCGTTTCGCCCAGCCATTGCGCGTTTTCGGTCGACGGATGACGCCGGACTGACGGACTTCAGTCCACTGCACGCCGGATTGTTTGGCCCACGCAGCGACCCGTAAATCGCGTGCATAGGTCCAGCCATTTCCGGTCTCTTCGTGCGACCAGAGCGCGGTGGCCCCGAATTTTCTTCGGGCTCGGTCGAGCACGTCGACGATATCACCTGTGCGAATGATCAGCGGCTGACCTAACGCGGCAAGCTCCGCGCGTAACTCGCTAAGGCTTTCCGCGACAAACGCCCATTGCCGCGCCGACATATCCGGCTGCTGCCACAGCTCCGGCTCGGCCACATAAAGCGGTAAGACCGGTCCATGCCGCGCCGCTTGGATCAGCGCACGATGATCATGGATGCGCAAATCGCGCTTGAACCAGAGGATTTGAACCGCAGAACCTGTCATGCGGTCACAGATAGTCTGTTCACGCCACGTTCCGAGCCAAAACAACTGCAGCGAGCCGATAAACAAAGTGGTTCAACTTGCCCCAAAGCTTGTGCTATGAGCGGCGCTTCGCCTTGTTTCGGGAGCGCCTCAAGATGACACCCCTACCCTTAAGCGCTCTCGGTCAGAGGATCATGGTGATGGGGCCTTCGAATGCTGGCAAGTCGACGCTTGCAACGGCCCTAGGACGCCGCCTCGATCTGCCGATCGTGCATCTCGATCAGCTCAATCATTTGCCAAACACCGATTGGGTTCCCCGTCCGAAGGAGGAATTCACGGCTCTGCATGATCAAGCGATCCATGAGGAAAGCTGGGTCATGGATGGAAATTATTCGCGGCTCATTCCCAAACGCTTTGAGCGGGCGACCAGCGTTATTCTGATCACGTCGAACCATTGGCTTCGATTGGCGCGCTATTTCAAACGCACTTTGGCGCATCCAACGGCGCGCTTAGGGAATTTGGAGGGCGGACAAGAGCGTCTCAAATGGATGATGATCGACTGGATCCTGTTCAAAACGCCGAGAAATGCGAAACGCTATGCTCAGATGATCGAGGCCACATCATTGCCGGCAATCCATTGTAAAACCGCAAAGGACCTGACCAGCCTTTACAGCTATTGGGATCTGCAGATCCCAAAAGAATAAGCTCGGCTCGGCGCAGCACTTGCCGTTTGCAATCCCGGCGGTCGCACTAAGTCACTTCTCATCGAAGATTTGCCAGAGGAGCCGCCAATCGTGGTCGACAAATCCATCGCTTCCGAACCTCAAAAACGAAACGCCTTCACCCGTTTTCTCGATGGCGTCGAATGGCTCGGCAATCTCTTGCCGCATCCGGTCACCTTGTTCGCCGTTTTGGCCGCCGGGATTGTGGTCTTGTCCGGAATCTTCGGATGGATGGGCCTGGCCGTGGTCGATCCGCGTCCGGCCGATGCGCCAGGTGTGGCTGAAGATGGGATGATCCGCGCGGTCAGTCTGATGAATGGCGATGGCTTGCGCCGCATCTTCACCAATTTGGTCGATAATTTCACCAGTTTTGCGCCCCTCGGCGTCGTCCTTGTGGCAATGATCGGGGTCGGCGTGGCGGAGAAATCCGGCCTGCTCTCCGCCGCGGTTCGTAGCATGGTGCTTGGCGCACCCCGGCATTTGGTAACCGTCGCCATCGTCTTTGCCGGCATCGTGTCCAACACCGCATCAGAGGTCGGCTATGTGGTTCTTATTCCGCTCGCGGGTGCGATTTTCTATGCCTTGGACCGACACCCTTTGGCAGGCATGGCCGCAGCATTCGCTGGGGTTTCAGGAGGCTATAGTGCCAACCTTCTAATTGGTACCATCGACCCACTTTTGGCCGGGATTACCGAAGAAGCCGCTCAATTGCTGGATCCGACCTATCAAGTCGTGGCCACGGCCAATTGGTACTTCATGGTCGCGTCAACCTTCTTGATCACGCTGGTTGGGTCGCTGGTCACGATCTTCATCGTCGAGCCGCAGCTCGGCAAATATGACAGCGCCCGCGCCGACAAAACCATCTTGGACAAGACCATGATGGAGGACTTGCAAGACAAGGAGCGCAAAGGCCTATTCTGGGCCGGAATGGCACTGCTCGGGGTGCTGGCCGCGATGGCGTTTACTCTGCTGCCGCGCGAAGGCTTGGCGATCCCATGGACCTCTGTCGTTCTAGGCGGCGAGTTTATTCCGGGTTGGGGCGTCCTCCGCGACCCGGTGACCCAAGATCCGATGCGCTCGCCCTTCTTCAGTGGCTTTGTGGTCTGGATCCTGATCTTTTTCATGGTCACCGGCTACACGTATGGCCGCGTTGCTGGAACGATGAAAGGCGACCGAGATGTGATCGATGCGATGTCGGACGCGCTCGCCTCCCTCGGTCTCTATATCGTCTTGGTGTTCTTTGCGGCGCAGTTTGTTGCCTTTTTTGGTTGGACCAATCTCGGCGCGATAAGTGCAGTCACAGGCGCGGAATTTCTCAAAGAAAGCGGTCTCACCGGGCCGGTCGTGTTTTTCTTTTTCATCATGATGTGCGCCTTGATCAATTTGTCTTTGGGCTCAGCCTCGGCGCAATGGGCGGTCACCGCGCCGATCTTTGTGCCGATGTTGATGCTGATCGGATATTCACCCGAAGTCATTCAAGCCGCTTATCGGATCGGCGACTCCACGACCAATATTATCACGCCGATGATGAGCTATTTCGGGCTGATCCTCGCTTGGGCGACGCGGTATGATAAAGATCTCGGGGTCGGGACACTGATCGCGATGATGCTGCCCTACACGATCTTCTTCATCATCACCTGGTCAAGCTTCTTCGTGTTCTGGACATTTGGGCTCGATTTGCCCGTAGGCCCAGGTTCACCAACTTATTACACGCCGTAGTGCAAATAGATGACGACCGGGGATTTGAATTTGTACATTCTATACTATCTGCTCAAGGGTGGGGACAATTTCCGATTGAGTTTTGAGTATGGAAAGTAGAGTGAACGCTTGGGGACGTGGTCTGAGCAGATCAATCATTACAGGCGCTTTAGGAGCTTTCGCAGTCTTCGGCGCCCATGCAGACAGCGCGCTTGCGTCAACCACATATGCTTCTGAAACAACGACGCTCGCCGAAACGCGCGATTACATCAACCAGCTCCCAAAAATGAGCCCAGGCATTATTCGAGTGGGCGAATATACGCCGAACGGCATGAGCGATGATCAATTCGGACTTTGGATGAGTTATGAGGCCAGTCGCACCTATTACATTCGGTTGCGTGAATTTTCGAAGATCGAACTCGGCACCACGTTTTCCGGCGATTGCCGCGTGGTTTTGTCGGGTGACACACCGTCGATCGGATATCGCTACATAGAGGGCGAAGGTTGGCAACGCGATCGCGGAGAAGTCTTCATCCGCTCCTCAAATTGCGACCAGATCAAAGCCGCTGCGCGCGCGTTTCGAACTTTGATCGAACTCGATGGCACGCGCCCTGAACTGATCTCAAGACTACCCGACTTCGAATAAAGTCGAACAGGGGGGTAGCGATCTCAGCTTTTATCGCACCCAGGCGCCGGGAGCATTGGTCCGATAACCAAGCGATTGATACGCCGCATCGACCACGCTTTGCCCACGCTCATTGAGCAATAGACCCGGGCCCATCTGGTTCATCGTATAGCTGAACGCCAGGCGGCATTCGGGATCAGCAAACCCAATCGAGCCCCCTGCCCCGACATGCCCAAATGCGCTCTCGCCCATAATGGCGCTCTTTTGATTGCCCTGCGGATAAGCACGATTGTCCATGGATTTCATGAAGCCCGAGGCGAAGCGCGACGGCAGCAACAAGGTCGCATCGATCCCGGAGGCCGTCGTGACGCGGGTCATCGCAGCGAGGCGATCAGCCGAGACCAGGCTGCCATCATTGATCGCGAGCGGCGTGTACCAGGCCACTTGCCCGCGCGCATTTGAGATCCCGCCAGCGCCGCCAATCTCAGCCTTGTGCGCTGCGGGATCGTTCATGTTCCAGCCGCCATTGTTCAAGAATGAGAGCGATTGCAGCGATTGCGGCTCTGTAAAGAGCTTAATCGTAAAGGCGGTCGGCTCATCGCCTTCTTTGGGTTCATACAAACGGATCGGGGCGATCGGTTTGTCGAAGCTGTCGGGGAGTCCAATCCAGAAATCGGCGCCGGTCTTACTGGCCACTTCGTCAGCAAAGAACTGACCGAGCGATTTACCTGAGACGCGCCGGACCAGCTCGCCCACCGTCCAACCAAAATTGACCATGTGATAGCCATTGCGGGTGCCCGGCTCCCACCAGGCTTCCTCATCTTCCATGCGCGAGATCATATAGTCCCAATCCAAGAAGCCGCCCTCGCGGATCGGTTCGCGATTGGCCGGCACCGCGCTTTCGTGATTGAGCATCATTTGAACGGTCGTGGCCTCTTTGCCATTCTTGGCAAAGCCCGGCCAATACTCAGAGACAAAAGCTGCGGGATCCAACTCTCCGCGATCAATCAGGATGTGAGCGCACAAAGCCGTCGCAGCTTTGGTGCAGGAAAACACGATTGAGACCGTGTCCTCCTGCCAGGCTTCACCCGTATCAGGATCTGCCATGCCGCCCCACAGATCGACCTTGGTCTCGCCATCGACACTCAAGCAGACTGACGCCCCGACTTCGCCGCGTTCGGCAAAATTCCGTTCAAATTCAGTGCGAACGCGCTCAAACTGTGGATCGCAATGCCCTTGGATCTGGCTCATGTCGGGGCTCCTCCTATATGTTTTAGATATAGAAGCAGGGTTTCGGGCACCGCGCGAGGCTGACTTTGGGGCACGCCGGGCGCGAGGGACTGAGTATGGCAAACAAGCAGGCGATCTTTTTGCAAGGCAATCTCCTGCGCCACATCATCATTATGGCCTCGTCCGCGAGCATCGGGCTGGTCTCGATCTTCCTGGTCGACTTTGCCGATCTCTTATTCATTTCCATGCTCGGGGAAGCCGAACTCGCGGCGGCCGTCGGCTTTGCGGGGACCGTGCTTTTCTTCACCTTCTCTGTCTCCATCGGAATGACCATCGCCACCAGTGCGCTCGTAGCGCAGAGGCTGGGCCGCGGCGAACCGGACGAGGCGCGCAAGATCGCCACCAGCGTGATCCTGTTCGGCGTCGCGGTGACAAGTGTGCTCGCCACGCTGTGTTGGATCTTCGCGCCGCAATTGCTCGGTGTGATCGGGGCACAAGGCTATACGCAAGATCTCGGCGTGCGCTATTTCCGGATCGTGGTTGCCGCCATGCCCGTCGCTGCCGTTGGTATGATGGCAAGCGGCATCCTGCGCGCGCACGGCGATGCTCGGCGCGCCATGACGGTCACCCTGGTCGCGGGCGCGGTCAATGCGATCCTCGACCCGATCCTGATCTTCTGGGCCGGCATGGGCCTGGACGGCGCCGCCTATGCCTCGGTCGCGGCGCGGTTCGCGACGCTGATCACGGCGCTTTATCCGATTTTCAAGCATTATGGCGGCTTCGCGAAGATCGACTTGCCGCGCTTCAAGACCGATCTCAAACCGATCATTGCGATTGCCGCCCCGGCCATGCTGACCAATGTCGCGACCCCGATTGGCAATGGCTTTGTCACGCGTGCCATCTCAGAGTTTGGCGACGCTGCGGTTGCCGCCATGGCGGTCACCGGGCGCCTGACACCCCTCGCCTTCTGTGTGATCTTTGCCCTGTCTGGCGCGGTCGGTCCGATCATCGGCCAGAACTTTGGCGCCAAACAATTTGACCGCGTCCGCGGCACTTTGATTAAGGCGGTTCAGTTCACCGCGCTTTATGTCGCCGCCATGTGGGCGATCTTGATGCTTGCGCATGGCTTTATCTCAAGCAGTTTCCAGCTCTCCGAAGAAGGCGCGACGATTGTCTTCTGGTTTGCCCTGGTCGTCGCCCCGCTCTTTCTGTTCAATGGCACGCTGTTTGTCTCGAACGCCGCGTTCAACAATTTACGACGCCCGCTGTTCTCGACGTTTTTGAACTGGGGCAAGAACACGATTGGTGTCGTGCCCTTCATTGCGATTGGCGGGGCCATGGGCGGCGCGCCGGGCGTCTTGATCGGCCAAGCGATTGGCGGGGT
>CBDIHJ010000012.1:0-31710 GCA_965279045.1 Henriciella sp.
AGAGTACTCAAAGCTTGGGCCGCCTGCCACCGCGCCAACAGACAGCATCCAATCTTGCATGGCTGGCGAGACATTGAATTGGACCAAAGACACCAAAACAATGGCGCCCGTGAGAAACAGAATGACGGTTGGAAATCCCTTACGAAAAATGGGTGGCTTTTCGGGGACTTGATCGGGATCATTGTAGACTTGCATCCCTTTCAATATGGCGCGCAAATGCGCGAACGCTAGTCCTGGTCTGCCGCCACGTGACGGCTTGACCTGCCGTGCCGCGCGGCCACGATTGCAGGTATGACTTTGACTTTTGATGCGCTCCGCCCGCCCTGCCCGCATATGGATGAAACCCACACCGAATGGCGCCGCTCTGTGCGGGGCTTTGTCGAGAAAGAGATCATGCCCTTTGTCGAAGACTGGGAAGCGGCTGGCCGAATCCCGCGCGAGCTGTTTAAGAAAGCCAAAGCCGCGGGGATTTTGGGCATTGGCTACCCGACTGAATATGGCGGTGAGGGCACGGAGTTTGATCGTTTCCATGGCATCGTCACATCAGAGGAACTCGCTCGGATTGGCGCGGGTGGGGTCTCTTCGGCCCTGATGATCCATGGCATTGGTCTGCCTCCGATTATGGCACTCGGGACGGAAGAAATGAAAACCGAGATCGGTCGCCAAGTGCTCGCCGGCGACAAGCAAATCAGTCTCGGCATTACTGAACCGTCGGCGGGATCTGACGTCGCGCAGCTGAAAACTAAAGCGGTCAAAGATGGCAATGGTTGGCGCGTGAATGGCTCGAAGACTTACATTACCGGGGGCATGACCTCGAAATGGCTAACCACCGCCGTGCGCACAGGCGGCGAGGGCATGGGCGGAATATCGCTCCTCTTGATCGATCTCGAGAGCGACGGTGTCAGCCGCACCGAATTGCCGAAGCAAGGCTGGTGGGCGTCTGACACCGCGACCATTCATTTTGATGATGTCTTCGTGCCCGCAGAAAACCTGATCGGCGAAGAGGATAAAGGCTTTTACGGGATCATGGCCAACTTTAACGGTGAGCGGCTCGGAATGGCCGCCGGCGCCGCGGCGTCGGCTCGTGTCTGTGTGGAAGAAGCGGCCGCGTGGGCGCAAGAGCGCAAGACGTTCGGCAAGCGCCTCGCCGACCATCAGGTTATTCGTCATAAGCTCGCCAGTATGGCGCAACGCGTTTGGGCAACGACGACGATGCTCGATACCTATGCTTGGCACGTCCAGAACGGCAACACACCGGTTGCGGAGCTAGCCATGCTAAAAGTGCAAGCCACCGAGACGTTGGAATTTTGCGCGCGCGAAGCGATGCAAATTCTTGGCGGCGCAGGCTTCATTCGAGGGCATCGGGTAGAACGGATTTATCGCGAAGTTCGGGTGATGGCGATTGGTGGCGGTTCGGAAGAAATCATGCGCGACCTCGCTGCCCGGCAACTCGCCATATAAGGTCCGTTTCGGGAGGTAGAACAGATGGACAGTTTCAAAGATAAGACCGTCGTCATCACGGGCGGCGCCACAGGCATCGGCTTTGGCCTCGCCAAACGCTTCGGCACCGAAGGGGCTAAGGTGGTCATTGGCGAACCTCGCCAAGACAAATTGGATGAAGCGGTGGCCGAACTGAAAGGGTTCGGTGTGGATGCGAGCGCGATGGTCATGGATGTCACCGATCCAAAGAGCGTTGAAGCATTCGCAGACTTTGCCTGGAGCACTTATGGTGGCGTGCATGTGCTGATCAACAATGCCGGGATTGCGGTTGGTCGCTCGCCAATGATCGACCTCCCGCTGGAAGACCTGCACAAGCTGATGAATGTCAACTTTTTTGGCGTCTGGCATGGTGCCGCAATTTTTGGCAAACGCATGATGGCACAAGGCGAACCCGCAGCGATTTACAATGTTGCTTCGGAAAATGCCTTCTTCAACGCGGTCCAAAATAGCGCTGCCTATATCACATCAAAACACGCCGTACGTGGTTTAACCGGCGCCATGCGGGACGAGTTTCCTGACTTCATCAAAGTCGGCATGATCGTCCCAGGCTTTGTTGCATCGGATATGACAAAAGGCTCCGAAAAATTTGCCATGGATGCCGACACATTCGCCGAAAAAGTCGTTGAACAAATAAGAGCCGGTGAGTTTTACGTGGTCACCCATTCTTACAATATGGTGCGCATCAAGCCGATCCATGATGCGATTGAGGCGGCCTATGAACGAAACGCCCCGCGCTATGAGGGCGATGAAGAATATGATGTGCCGACGCTGATCGCGCGGCTCACTGCTGGGAAAGATGGCTCATGAAGTGGTTGAAAGCTGGCAACACCGCAGTGGTCACCGGGGCGGCGGGCGGGATTGGCCTTGAAAGCGCCAAACGCTTCGCCGCGGTGGGGATGAATGTGGTCCTCGTGGATACGAAAGAGGACGCACTGAACGAGGCGGAAGCCGCCCTGTCCGGCGGCGAAGGGCGCGTGGTGGCAAAACGCTGTGACGTCTCTGACATTGAAGCGGTCAAAGCGCTTGCCGCGCAGGTTGAGGCCGAGTTTGGCAACGTGCACCTGCTCATGAACAATGCCGGGATCGGTCGCATGGGCACCAAACCTTGGGAGGATTTGGACGCGTTTCACGGACTTGTTTCGGTCAATCTGATGGGTGTGATCCATGGCTGTCACGCTTTCATGCCCGGTATGCTCGCGCATGGCCAGCCGGCCGCGGTGATCAATACCGGGTCTAAACAAGGCATTACCCGCCCGCCGGGCAACTATGCTTACAACCTCTCCAAAGCCGGTGTGCTCGCTTATACCGAAAGCGTCGCCCATGCGCTGCGTCAGGAAGAGGACTGCAAGATCAGCGCGCACTTGCTGGTGCCAGCCTTTGTCTACACACCGATGATCTCGGCGTTCATTCCGCAAAAACCGCCCTTTGCCGCAACCGCAGAAGAGACGGTCGACTTCATGATGAGCTCCCTGGAGCGCGATGACTTCTACATTCTCTGCCCGGACAATGAAACGCCGCGACCGCTCGACGAAAAACGGATCCAGTGGACGCGGATGATATTATCAAAAACCGCCCAGCGCTTTCACGATGGCATCCGGATTTCGAGGCCGAGTTTAAGGCCTTTGTTGAGGACTAAAAAAAGACCCCGAACCAACAGCCAGTCCGGGGTCAAATTAGGTTGGTATTGTAAGGAGGCGGTGGCTAGTACTTGTAGCCGAAACCAATACCAACCACGGTTGGGTTAATGTCGACATCCGCGTCGACGGTCGCACCCAAAGCAGTCGTGAAATCAACGGTCACGTCTGTGTTGATCCAAACCTTCTTGATGTCTGCGTTCAGCAGCCAGCCCCCAGGCTGACCATCAAGATCATAGTCGACCCCGATTTGGAGGGCGCCGCCAAAGCTTGGATCATAATCGATACTGTCAGCGACAGACCCCTCATCCTCGTTGAAGAAGAAGGTCGCATTGATGCCTGCACCGACATACGGTTTCCATTGGGTGCCGGTATCAAAGTGATATTGCAGGGTCAGAGTCGGCGGCAGCAACCAAACGTCACCAAGATCGACCGTGGCATTGTTCAAAGCACCGGGCACCGTCACACCCACCGCTTCGACATCATGTGGCGTTACGGCCAGGATCAGTTCGGCGGCGATATTGTCTGTAAAGAAATATGTAATGTCGAGTTCTGGGACATATTGGTCGCCAATATCAACGTCTCCGGCGAGGCCTGCGCCTGCAACAGACAGGTCAGCACTCTCATCTGGCAACACGCCGAGCACGCGTCCGCGCACCATCCACGGATTATCTTCCGCATACGCCACTGTGCCGATCAACGCAGATGTGGCCATGAGGGCTGAACAAAATAAGGATTTCATGGCAAAGCCTCTTTCTACTTGCTTCGAGGCACACGTATGCCACTGTTTTCACGATAGAAATTGTACATCCTGACGCGCGGGGACGTGTCGCGCGGCACAGGCGCCCACCTGCGTATTTTCCCTAAGTGACGCTCACGATGAGAGGTGCGATGGGTGAGAGACTTCTCAAAAATCTCGAGGCGATATTCGTCTGCCCTCTTCACTTTTTCGAGCAATCACCCAAAATGGCAGCCATGGCCCACTCGCACACGCACGCTCACGCCAATACGCCTTGCAGCCCACAAGACGCCGAAGCCTTTTTGATCGAGGCCGCGCAAATGGTTGAGGCCAAAGGCCAAAAACTGACGCCCATCCGGCGCAAGGTCTTGCACCTGCTCGTACAGAGCGAAGAGCCCGCCAAAGCCTATGATTTGCTTGCCAATCTAGATGGCGAAGGGGCCGCGAAGCCTCCAACCGTCTACCGCGCCCTTGATTTTCTTCAGGATATGGGACTTGCCCACAAAATTGAGAGCCTCAATGCCTATGTCGCTTGCGGGCACACGTCACATCCACATTCCGCGGTTTTTCTGATTTGTCAGACTTGCGGCGGCGCAGAAGAATTACACGCGATCGAAACAAGTGCTTCGCTTTCAAAAGAAACCAGTGCGGCGGGCTTCATCGTCCACGACGCCGTGATTGAAGCGCGCGGCATTTGCAGGAATTGCAACACATGATCCCATTGTGGAAGGGCATCCCAAACACTTGGGATTGCGATGAGATGGGACATATGAATGTCCGTGTCTATGTCGAGAAAGCCATGGAAGGCTTAGGCACATTTGCTGGCGCGATTAGGATGCCACATGCGTTTCGGGCGGGTGCGCCATCCACATTGCAACCCGTCGAACACCATATCCGATACATTCGCGAGGCCCATGCCGGGGCGCCTTTATTCATGAGCGGGTGCGTCTTGGAATGGGACGAAACCAGCGCATTGATCTATCAGGATATGCGTCATGGCGATGGCCGACCCGCCGCCGCTTTTCGCACCCGTGTGAAACATGTCGATGCCCGCACCGGCAAGCCCTTTCCCTGGAGCACGCGGTCGCGCGCACAGCTGGAAGCGCTCAAAGATTCGCCGCCTGATGAAACCAAGCCACGCGGACTTGATCCAAGCGCGGCGCCGCTCCCATCCAGCATGACCAATATGGCGCAAGTGACCAAAGCGGGCGCTCCAGAGATTGGCCGAGGGCTGATCTTGCCGCGTGAGTGCGACGTGTTTGGACGGTTTTGGGCCCCGTTTTTTATTGGTCGGATTTCGGATTCCGTTCCGACGCTTTTGCATGAATGGCGTGAGACGGTCGCGGCGTCTCAAGCCGGTGCACGGGTTGGCAGCGCCGTTTAGAATACCGTCTCATCTATCGAAAATGGCCTCGCGCAGGAGACCGGTTCGTGATTCATACAAGCCTCGCAGACGTTGTCGGCAAGACCCATTCGCTGTCGCATTGGATGTTAGATCCTGACACGGGCGACGCTTATATCACGACACAAGCCGTAGCGGTGACGTTTGACTTGGAAACGCGAAAGACCATTCCAGCGCCGCCCGAACAGATTGCCGAACTTGAAAAACTGGCCCCAAAAGGACTGACGCTTTAATCAGTCCTGATGATATTCGATACGCGCGATCGGAGGATGGGCCAGCGGCGATTGATACGCTGAGAGCGTCCATTACCGAGCTATGCGTCTTGGATCATAAATCCGACGCACATGTGCTCGCGACGTGGCTGTCAAACAAAACCATTGAATCGTTCCGATCCTGGCGCGCGGATCCAAGTCGATTGATCTGGGTTTGTGTCTCGCAGGATGGTTGTCTCGGCGTCGCAATGGCCTCAACAGACGGTGAGATCATGCTAAATTATGTTGCGCCGGGAGCGCGTTTCCGAGGTGTCTCGACGGCGCTTCTCGAAACAGTTGAAGCGCATCTGTTCGGGATGGGGTTCGCTGACCTACGGCTTTGGAGCACCCAAACCGCTCACCGCTTCTATCAATCGCGTGGCTGGCAAGATCACGGGTTTCCAATCGAAGAAGCTAGCATGATCAGTTATCCGATGAAGAAAACTTGCTCGGTGTAAACGGCAGATTTAAGCTATTGTATGCCCAGCTCGGACCCTCCCTCGCCATCTCGAAAACGCATATTGTTTCTCGGGGCAACCGGAACAATTGGG
Organism: Henriciella sp.; assembly: GCA_965279045.1. GTDB lineage: Bacteria > Pseudomonadota > Alphaproteobacteria > Caulobacterales > Hyphomonadaceae > Henriciella. Next base: position 6,078 of record CBDIHJ010000012.1, read on the forward strand.
CGGGCAACAGTTCATGAGCTGAGCGGACGTGGGCATGATCTTGTTTGCTTCGTCCGACCTCAGAGTCAGGCGAGCGGTCAGCTCGGTTTTCCCGACTCGGTAACACTTAGGTATGGCGACGTTACGGACAAAGCCACCCTCGCTGAACGCGGCTTTCAAAACGAGCAGTTCGATGTGGTGATCTCTTGTCTCGCCTCGCGCACGGGTGTCTCCAAGGAGGCTTGGACCATCGATTATCAGGCAAATGCGGATGCGCTTTCGCTGGCCATGTCCGCTGGCGTCACGCATTTTGTTTTACTGTCCGCGATATGCGTGCAGCGGCCAAAACTTGCGTTTCAGCACGCAAAGCTGGCGTTTGAAAAGGAGCTCATCGCGTCCGGCCTAACCTACTCGATTGTCCGGCCAACCGCCTTCTTCAAGTCTTTGTCGGGGCAGATTGAACGCGTTAAGGCCGGTAAGCCATATATGATGTTTGGATCTGGTGAACTTACCTCGTGCAAGCCGATCAGCGATGAAGATCTTGCAACTTATCTCGCCGACAGTCTTGACGAACCAGAGCTACAAAACAAGGTCTTGCCGATTGGCGGCCCAGGGCCTGCCATCACTCCTAAGCAGCAAGGTGAGGTGCTTTTTTCAATATTAGGAGAAACGCCAAGGATGAAACGCGTTCCACCCGCAATGCTGAAATGGATTGGCCGCGTGTTGGGGGGGCTCTCTAAGATTTATCCCCCGCTGGCGGCTCGCGCCGAGTATGCTCGGATCGGTCACTATTATGCGACCGAGTCGATGTTAGTCTTTGACCCAGAGACCGAAACGTATCGTTCGGACCTCACCCCTTCGACAGGCACGCGCACGCTCGCTGATCACTATCGTGACCTACTTAATCGAACAAACTTAGACGCCAGAACTTAGTCTTCGTACATCCGGTCTCGCTCAAGACGCGAAGCCATCTTTTGTCGATGATAAGTCGTCGACAGCCGGTGCACCGAACAATCAGCTGTCCCAACAACTGAGTATTCAGAAGACATTGGGTCCTCTGCACAGGTAACCAAATGGGCGCCGTTAAGCGCCACAGCTTCAAAATATGTATCCGAAGCAGCTCCGGCGGCACCCAAAACGAAAAAACTCAAGAATCCGCACGTCAGTATTGCGGCAATTCGATCCTGCATACTCCCTCTCCCATCCCTCTGAGAGCAAATCATTAACGAATTGTCAAAGAATACTTTCGCGCAGAACGTGAATTTTATCCGCCACGAAGAGATCGCTTCATGGGTCGGATCTCTTCCTCTCCCAAGCCCTCGATCAAGCTGGAAATATACGTCGAAAGCTGATCGCGTACGTCATATGGCGCTTCCATGGGCAAGAAATGCGTCGTGTTTACGCGTTCCTTTAGCACCAGATGCGGGCACTTTTTCACCATGCGTGCCACTGTCTCATCGGTCATCACAGAGTCTCGATCTGGGCGTAGGACCGTGATGGGAATATTGTGTTTCTTAACCTTCGCGAGCGCGTTCCACGGCCGGTTTCGCTGAGCGAGGAAGGTCGCCGCTTCCCATTTGGGGTCGCATAAGAGTTGCCAGACTTGTTTGTCGCTGTCTGGATCATTGCCGTCGGTTCGATCGAAAGCATCAAGAATATAATCTTCCAAGAAAGGATCGCGCCAGGTCGCAAATGCTCCGCGGCCTTTATACTTGTATTGAATGTGCTCACGGGAATCGAATTTATTGCGACGTCGACGGGCTTGTTTGGCCATATGGGAGCCGCCGCGGCTGAGACCAAACGGCATGAGATGCATGGCCATATAATAACGCGGTGCCAAAATCACCGGATCGACCAAGACCAAGCCAGCGACTTTGTCCGGTCTCGCGCCGGCCACCATTAAGGCGACCGCACCCCCCATAGAGTGACCGCCCAGCACGACGGGTGATACGGGTGACTCGCGTTCTAAGAACGCAATTACATCATCCCGATAACGCTTCCACGATTTCAGTGTCGACGGCTTCGCTGGAAGGCTCGAACGCCCATGCCCACGAAGATCAACAGCTTGTACTTTTGTTCGCAAGCCAAGCGGCGCCAAAATCGATTGATACGTCATCGCATTGAAGCCTGTGGCATGTAACCATAGGGCCGCCAGCTTCTTGGCTGGATCACCAAACTCCAAAGCTGCCATGTCCCCTTCAGGGGTTTCGAACGTAAATCGCCGCATTTTTTGCCTTTGGTCTAACCGAATACGCGTCTGAGCAATTCGGTTGTTCTTGCCACAGGGTTGTCTCGGATTTTCTTCTCTTCAACTGCGAGATAGGTAAACAAACCATCAAGGCCAAATTGGACCGCATGTGTGGTTAAATCCGATTTGTAATCCGTTGCAGCAATCGCCAGTAAAGGCTGACTAGATGTCACGCTATCAAGCGCCCGATAAGCGCCGGAAGAGTCGAGCGCATTTTCAACGAACGGCGTGAAGGTCTGCCGCAGACCAGCTTCGGTCCGTCCTCTCAGAAAATCCGTGGCTGCGCTGTCCCCACCGCGCAAAATACCGAGTGCGTCTTCAATCGTGATCGATTGCACCGCCTCTATGACAATCCGTTTGCCGGCTGGAACCGCATCTTCCGCCGCGCGGTTCATGCGAAGCTGCAGATCATCTAGCGGCGCCGAAAGGCCGACTTTAGACAATTCGTTTTGAACTTGGCCCAACCGCCCAGGCAGTGGAATCTGAATTTGTGGGTCCGTCCAATATCCATCGACAACGCCAATTTGCGAAGCGACGCGTTCGGTTCCGATTTCAAGCGCTTGGCGCAAACCCGCATCGATCTCTGCCAGTGTCAGCTCGCCGCTCGGGGATTGCGCGCCTTCAATGCCGCCCAACACCTCGCCAAGAACTTGTCCAAAATCTCCGCTCGAACCGGTCTCGCAGCCTGCCGGCAACACCGCCAGCGCGATCGCCCCCATCATCACCATCCGCATCTTACATGTCCTCAATGTTTGTCGCACTGAACCAAGTTTCACCCGCAGAATCAAACAGTTATCTGCTTATCGCCGGGGCAGTCTGGTGAATGTAGCGCGCTTGCGTTACTTTAGCGAGAGATTTGGAGACGAAAGAGATGCTCAAGAAAACACATGAATGCTTCACGGTATCGGTGGAAGACAAGATTGCCCATATCGTGCTGAACCGCCCCCAGGCGATGAACGCGATGAACAAAGCCTTTTGGAATGAGCTCCCAGAAATCGTCAAAGAAATTGATGCGAGCGCTGCGGCCCGCGTTATTGTCATCTCTTCGAGTGGCAAGCACTTCTCGGCGGGGATGGATCTCTCTGTGTTCGGCCAGGATGGCTCCGTAAAGCATGGCAAGACCGATCGACATGTAGCCGCTGAAGCCTTCCGCTCCAACATCAAACAAATCCAATCCTCATTTAACGCGCTTGAAGATGCCCGCATGCCTGTTTTGATCGCTTGCCAAGGCGGTGTCATTGGCGGTGCGATCGATATGATCTCTGCTGGCGATATTCGCTGGTGCACCCAAGACGCGTTCTTCTGCATCCAGGAAACCAATATCGCGATGACTGCAGATGTTGGGACGTTCCCGCGTCTGCAACGTTACATCCCTGAAGGCTGGGTTAAGCAGATGGCCTATACGGGCGAGCGTCTCGGCGCTGCAAAAGCCAAGGAAATTGGCCTGGTGAACGAGGTGTTTGAAACCCACGAGGCGATGATGAAGCACGTCATGGGCGTGGCGCGTGAAATCGCGTCAAAGAACCCTATCGCTGTGACAGGCTGTAAAGTGCTGATCAATTATGGGCGCGATCACTCTACGGCAGATACGCTAGATTATATCGGCGTTTGGAATTCCGGTATGCTGCCACCCTCGCACATGCAGGAAGCGTTTACGGCGAAAGCTGAAAAGCGCGACCCAGAGTTTCCGGACTTGTTGCCGCTTCGAACCACGCCAATGTAGGCGCGACCGCGTCACTCAATACGAAACACAACCGTCGCTTTAAGCAAGTGACGCTCGCCTTGCTGCGCAATCCCGCTGGCGAAGACAAGCGTACGGGTCTTTCGGTCTATGCGGCTCTCAAACTGCATTTGTGACCCTGCGGTGGCCTTCGCGGAGACATCAAACGTTGCCGACACGGTCTGCAAGCTGCCCGACTCAAGCAAACCTTGAGCAGTTGACTCGATGACTGTTTGTAGAAGCACGCCGATCTGAAATGTTGTCCACGCCTCCGCCGTCGCGACAGCGCGCGTCTCGGACTCAAACTCAAGAGCACTTAAGGGAATGGTCAAATCAGTCAGTGAGGTCATGGCCCTCCCCTAGTCGGCCATTCGGCAAAAGAAAAGGCTCACCGCGCGAAAACGCCGTGAGCCTAAAAAAGGAACCTAAAGATTTGGAAGCTTATGCGGCCGCAGCAGCGTTTTGCTTCGCCGTCAGCATGTCCGCAACGACCAGATCGCCGAGATGCCCGAAGGACTCCATGCCATAGGTGATCTGCATGTATTTGCTGATGGCAGGTAAAAGCTGAGAGATTTCTTTGTGGCCAAGTCCAGCTTCGTGGAGGCTGGTGAACATGCCTTCGCCGACATGGCGACGCCCGCCCGGAGTTTGCTCGATGAGCCGCGCGATAATGCTAGTCGCAGCCCCCTGATCAGCACCCGTTGTGGCAGATAAGGTGCGCGCGCCTGGCATTTTGCGGAAAATCGCTTCGGCAAGCGGAGAGCCCTGGCGTTCGGCTGTGTTAAGCACAATGCCTAGCGCTTCACGCGTTTTGGTTTGCGTCAGTCCGGTGGCGTCAGCGCACGTTTTGATCAGGTTTTTGAGCATCAGGCAGGTTCCTTCTTAACTATCTAGAAGGTTGAGACTAACGGACGCGTGTTGCCCAGAAGTTACCAAAACGAACTGATTCGTTCACTTTCCCCCTCAAGAGGTTAAGCCGCGTTAGGACCGGGTAAACAAAAGGGCCGTTTTGGTTAACTTTTTGGGGCTTTTACATGCGTTCGGGCGCGGTAATACCCAAAATGCCAAGGCCAGCCTCTAATTGGTGCAAAACCACCTGACAGAGGGCCAGCCGCGACGCGCGCGTCTCGGACGCGACATCTTCTTTCAAGATGGGACAGGCGGCGTAAAACGCACTGAACGCTTGCGCGAGCGCGTAAACATGCTCGCAAACATAATGCGGCATGCGTTTTTCGCGGGCTAAACGTAATGCCAACGCAAACCCGTCGAGTGTGAGCACCAGTTTACGCTCTTCAGGCGCCTCGATCGAAATCTCACCCGCTGCGAGCCCCTCCTCCGCGGCCCGTCGCAAGATCGCTTTCATCCTTACAGCCGCATATAAGAGATACGGCCCGGTCTTGCCTTCGAAGCTCGTAAAGCGCTCAAGGTCGAAAACGTAATTTGTCGTCCGCTGGTTTTGCAGGTCTGCAAACCGCAAGGCAGAGCGGGCAACAAGCTCGCCAATTTCGGCTTTCTCGGCCGCTGTGATGTCGCGCGAGAGCCCCGCTTCACCAATACGCTTGGTCGCTTCTTCCAGCGCCATCGCATTCAAGTCGGATAGACGCAGCGTGCCGCCTTCTCGCGTTTTAAAACGGCTTGCCGTCTTTCCCGTTTACGGTGCCGAAGCCAAGATGTTCCAATTTATCCTGAGCCATGTATCCGACTTTATCAGCGGCCCGGAAGACTTGCTCAAAGTGCAAGGCTTGGCGCTGGTCGACGACATAGAGGATCCTGTCCGGCGTCAGTGTTTCAATGCGATCTTTAATCGTGGCGAGATCAGTCGCATGATAGCCGGTAGCTCCCCTGGAATGGACCAGCATGAATGGGGGCATCGGGTTCTTCAAGCGCGGTTGCCCGTCTTTGCCAACCGTTTCGACATTCTCTCTCTCACGGGCAATGTCGATGATCCAAGCGCCATCATCTTGGCTCGCATAGCCATCCGCTTTGAGGTCAGTGATCATTGGTTCGATCAAAGGATCGACATCGCTTTCGCCTTTCCAGAGATCGAATGAGACATCGAGGAAGCTATAATCAACTTTCAAGGCCGCGACGGACACACCAATGAAGTGTTTGAGCAAAGCGCGATACCCAGGACGCCCGGCCTGCATCTCAGCGACCGCTTCTTGGGCCCGTTTGGCGTAGATCTCATCTTCCTTGGGAACGCGCAGACGCCATCGGATAAAGCCGAGATAGATCTTCCATCGTGACCGGGGCGTCTTCCGGAAACGGCCCCGACGCGGCCGGATCGAAGTAAATCAGGTCGGGTTGCTCATCCATGACCGCGATGATCAGGAGCCCCATTTTGCAGGCCCCCAATCGCCAAGATGGACGTCGCCCGTGACCGTGTCGCCCAAGAACCGCAAAAGCCGGAACGAGCGTATCGCCAATCACCGGCAGACCGGATATGCCCAACATGCATCGGCTTCGCGACATTCGGCCCGCCAAAGTCGACGACGACAGATTCTGGATCGCTCGCTGTGCCTCCGCCAGCATGGTCATCGCTTGCGATAAAGGTGGCTTGGTCGGCCAAGGCGGCCGCGCTGACGGTAATATTCAAAAAGCCGGGGCCCGCCACATCAACGCGATCAATTGCCGGATGCTCACTCACGCGCGGGGCGATTTTAGCGGCAAGCTCGCGCGGGTTCATGCCAGCCTGTTTGGCAGCACCCATGCAGCCATTGCACTGAAAATCCGCCAGTTCCGGGCGGTCTGATTGTTTTACCGCGCCCCAGCGCGCCTCCAAGCCTTCAGCTTCGAACGCAGCGCTGCACGCGCCCGCCAATTGCGTCGCGAGATCTGTCATAATGAACCCCAAGCCTGACTATTCTCCCCGCATTCAAACGGAAGCGTCGCCCTTCGCGATTATAGGTAAGTTGCTCTTCGGTAAGATCGAACCCAATCAGCACTTCAAAGTTCGCCGCAGAGACCGATTCGTCCGCGCGGGGGATCAGAATGCGCTGAATTAGCTCTCGCTGACCGGAGACGGGTCCTTCAGAAAAGTCTGCAGAGACCGTGAAATGCTCTTTCTGAAGCACTTTTCCGCTGCGCCGCGTGACCGCAATCCAATAGCCATAATCGCGACGATTGATGGTCGCTGCGGGGCCTTTGCCGAAGGCAAAATCAATCTCGACTTCCGCGCGGACGGGATCCGTGCCCGCATATCGGCAATACAAACGGACATCGACGATTTCGCCTGTGTATTCGACATTGCCATATCGTTGATCGTCGCCATCAAACGCAACAATTCGAGCGGCGTTATAAACAGCGCCAGCAGGTGGGCAGGTGCCGAGATTTTGACGCGTGTCAAACGCGTCACCAATATCAGAGCCCGACTGACAGGCGCCAAGCGCCAAAAGAACCGTGGAAAGGGCGAGAATTCGCATGTGTGATGCCTTGTCACTCTTGGCCTCGTACGCGAGGCTATCCATGTTGAGCGCAGAGTGTTACCGGGGCATGGCGGGGCGTGCAACGCCCTATCTGCTTCGCAAGCATGAGGACCCTGTAAGGAAATGAAACCACTCACCATTCTGCTTGCGGCACCGCGCGGCTTTTGTGCTGGAGTCGACCGGGCGATTCAGATCGTTGAAGAAGCGCTGACCAAATGGGGCGCGCCGGTCTATGTCCGGCACGAGATCGTCCACAACCAACACGTCGTGTCTAGGCTTGAGCAAATGGGCGCGGTCTTTGTCGAAGAATTGGACGAATGCCCGGAGGATCGACCAGTGGTCTTCTCCGCACACGGGGTTCCCAAATCGGTTCCCGCTGCCGCTGAAGCCCGCAAAATGGTGTTTGTGGATGCCACCTGCCCGCTTGTTTCAAAGGTCCATGTTGAGGCCGAACGGCACCACAATGCTGGGCGCGAAATTGTCCTGATCGGCCATGCGGGACACCCCGAAGTGATCGGCACAATGGGACAGCTGCCCGAAGGAGGAATGCACCTCATCGAAACGGTGGAGGATGTCGAGACCTTTACACCGAAAGATCCTCAAAACTTGGCCTTCGTCACGCAAACGACACTAAGCGTGGATGACACGGCCGAAATCGTGGCTGCACTTCAGACCCGATTCCCGGAGATCAGCGCACCGCACAAAGAAGACATTTGTTACGCCACAACAAACCGCCAGGAAGCCGTAAAAATTATGGCGGAGCGGGCCGATCTATTTTTGGTCATCGGGGCTGAAACCTCCTCAAATTCGAAACGTCTTGTCGAAGTGGCGCTGCGAGCAGGCTCCCAAGATGCGCGGCTCGTGGCTAGCGCTGAAGATATCGATTGGGCTTGGTTCGAGGGCGTAACCACACTCGGCTTGACGGCGGGCGCGAGTGCGCCGGAAGACTTAGTCCAAGGCCTGATCGCCGCGTGCCGGGCGCGATTTGAGATTTCGGTCGAGGAAATCACCACCGCTAAAGAAAGTGTGGTGTTTAAGCTGCCTCGCGTTCTCAGCCCAGCTTAGACGCTTCGACTTCTTAACAAGAGCGACAGGGCGCGCATTGCGACTCGGAAAGGTCGGAGTTATAGCCCGGCACATCCCGATCACACATTGTCTTGAAAGCTCGACATGATTCCACGCTATGCCCGCCCCGAGATGACTGAAATCTGGGACCCGACCAGCAAATATGGCATCTGGCTCGAGATTGAGACCCTTGCTGCTGAAGCGATGGAATCACTTGGGCAGATCCCCGCGGGTACGAGCGCTGTGGTCCGCGAGAAAGGCGCCTTCGAAGTCGCCCGCATCGACGAGATCGAAGCCGAAGTGAAACACGACGTGATCGCCTTCCTGACCAATGTCGCTGAACATGTCGGTGAGCCTGCGCGCTTCTTACATAAGGGTATGACCAGTTCGGACGTGCTCGACACTTGTTTGAATGTGCAGCTGGTGCGCGCCACTGACATTATGATGGTTGGCTTAGATAGGGTCTTGGCCGCGCTCGAAAAACGCGCGTTTGAGCACAAGATGACCCCCACCATTGGCCGCAGCCACGGCATCCATGCCGAGCCGACCACGTTTGGGATCAAGCTCGCCACCTTCCACGCCGAATTTCAGCGGGCCAAACGCCGCTTGGAGACGGCGCGTGAGGAAGTCGCGACCTGCGCCATCTCCGGCGCCGTCGGCACATTCGCGAACATTGACCCACGGATCGAGGAATATGTGGCGGAGAAGCTCGGCCTCTCACCCGAACCCGTTTCCACCCAGGTCATCCCACGCGACCGCCATGCCGCTTATTTTGCCGCGCTCGGTGTGATCGCCTCATCCGTCGAGCGGCTGGCGACCGAGATCCGTCACTTGCAGCGTACCGAGCTCTATGAAGCCGAGGAGTTTTTCTCCAAAGGCCAAAAAGGCTCGTCGGCCATGCCGCATAAGCGCAACCCGGTACTGACGGAGAATCTAACCGGGCTCGCGCGCCTCGTCCGCATGGCGGTCGTCCCGGCGATGGAAAATGTCGCCCTTTGGCATGAGCGAGACATTTCGCATTCTTCGGTCGAACGGGGAATCGGGCCGGACACGACCATCCACTTAGACTTCGCGCTACATCGCCTGGCCGGCGTCATCGAGAACCTGCTCGTCTATCCTGAAAATATGCAAGCGGTGATGGACAAAATGGGCGGGCTGCACAATTCGCAGCGCGTGCTTCTGGCTTTGGTCGAAGCGGGCAATAGCCGCGAAGATAGCTATCGCATGGTTCAACGCAATGCCATGAAAACCTGGGCCGGTGAGGGGGATTTTCTCGGCCATCTCAAAGCCGATACAGATGTGACGGCGAAGCTCTCAGACGAGAAACTCGAGAGCCTATTTGACGATGGCTATCACTTCCAACGGGTGGATTATATCTTCGAACGCGTATTCGGGCGCAGTTCGTAACGCCTCTGTGATGCGGCAGATGCGCATTGCCGTGTTAGAATCGCGCAGATGAGAAGAATTGGTCCAATGCGCGCGCTGATCGCATCTTTGATCCTGAGTTTGGTCACGGCCCTGCCCGCCTCCGCGGAACCGGTCTTAAAAGTCATTAATTTCACCGCCGATTGGTGTCCAAACTGCCGCATTCTAAACCCGCGCCTCGACGAAGCCATCGCAGCCTTTGAGCCGGGATCGATCGAACGTGTCGACCTGGACGTGACCTCAATCCGCCGCGATTCCACAATGATTGAGAAAGCGGCCGTCGAGACCGACGCTCTTCGCCTCGCAGGTGAGCATAAGGCAGCCTATCTTTGGGACTGGTATGGCGGCGTGACCGGCATCGCCGTGGCCATTGCCGCCGATACAGGTGAGCCGATTACCTGCTTCATGCGCCCCATGAAAGCCGATGATATTCAAGGCCAATTGCGGCTGGCGAAATTGCTGGCAGAGAACGGCAAACCCGGCACCCGCAAGCCAAATGGGCCGGACTGCCCGCGGCCGATGCGCGGGTAAGGTTTCGTTAAAGTCTTCGCCTTCACCCTGCCTCAATTTCTCGGCACTAAGCCTAGCTGAAGTCTTGCGCGAAAGGTGAGCGGGCGTGAAAGCTTCCAACGGTAAACCCGGACTGAAAAAACCTGCTCCGAAACCCAAAGCGGCCAAAGCGCGCGGAGCAAGTATGGGCATCTTACGGGGCCGACCTATTCTCAAATGGGGTTTAATCACAAGCTTTCTGCTCGCCTTGATGACGCTGGCGGCGGCGTGGTTGTATTGGCAAAGCCTCTATCGCGGCATGCCCGCTCTGCCGGCTACGGCCGAGCTCTGGGATGCGAACCGAGAACCCGCCATCGAATATGTCGATCGAACGGGTAAAACGATCGCTATTCGCGGCCCCCGTTATGGCCGAGCGGTCAATATAGACGAACTGCCACCGCATGTGCCGCGGGCCTTTATCGCTGCCGAAGACAAGCGCTTTTATGAACATGATGGCGCCGACACACAGGCGATGGCGCGCGCGGCCTGGTCAAATATTATTTCCGGAAGAACTGTATCGGGCGCGTCGACCATCACCCAGCAATTGGTCAAAAACCTCGTTCTCTCGCCGGAACAAACCCTCAAGCGAAAAGCGCAAGAGATCCGTCTCGCGCAACAATTGGAGCAACAGCTCTCAAAGAACGAAATCCTCGAGCTCTATCTTAACAGAGTTTATTTCGGATCCGGGTTTTATGGCCTTGGCGCTGCCTCGCGGTTTTATTTTGGCAAAGACCCTCAAGATTTGACTTTGGCTGAAGCCAGCCTGCTCGCAACGTTGCCCAAAGCACCATCCAGGCTCGCTCTAGACGACAATATGGACGGCGCGCGCCAGCGCCAGGTCTATGTGCTCTCGGAGATGCTTCAATCGGGCTTTATCACCCCCGAAAGCGCTCAGATCGCAATGTCCGCAGACGTCAAATTGGCGCCGGAGCCCGAGCAAGACCCTCAATTTGGGTACATACTCGATGCCGCCACCGAGCGGGCAAATGAGTTGCTGCCGGAATTGCCCGATGATCTCGTCGTCACGCTCACCATTGACTCCGAGCTCCAAGCAAAAGTCTCCGAAGCGCTGGAAGCGCGCATGACAGAGGAAGAAGAAGAATCGCAAGCCGGTCAAACCGCGGCCGTTCTGATGAACCGGCAAGGCCACGTCTTAGCGCTCTATGGTGGACGCGATTACACTGAAAACCAGTTCAATCGGGCGACACAAGCGCGGCGCCAGCCGGGATCGGCCTTCAAACCGTTCGTTTATGCCGCCGCCCTCGAAGCTGGGATCAGCCCTTATGACGTCCGGGTTGATCAACCCGTGACGATTGATGATTGGTCTCCCAAGAATTTCTCGCGGGTCTATATGGGCCCCGTGACGATTTCCGAAGCGCTGCGCGATAGCCTCAACACAGTGGCGGCCATATTGGCGCAAGAGGTCTCTGTCGAAGCAGTAATTTCTCTATCGCGCAAATTTGGCATCAGTGCGGATTTTCAACCTTTCCCATCGATCGCACTCGGCAGCCAAGAAGTGACGCTTTGGGACCTCACCCGCGCGTATGGTCCATTCATGACCGGCGGACGCCGCATTGATCCGTATTTGATCGAGAAGATTGAAACTACGCGTGGCGATGTGCTCTATGAACGCGCCGAGTATGATCCAGCCCGCGTCTACGATCGCGAGCTTTCTGAAACGATGACCGCCATGATGGCCGAAGTCATTCGATCTGGAACGGGCACAGCCGCTGAGATTAATGGTTGGCCGATCGCGGGCAAGACAGGCACGAGCCAATCCTCACGGGATGCTTGGTTCGTCGGTTATAGCTCAGAATTGCTGGGCGGTATTTGGACCGGCAATGATGACGATACGCCCATGGACGGGGTGACAGGTGGCGGGTTACCCGCGCGATTGTGGTCAGACATGATGCTGATCGCCCATGAAGGCCGGTCTCCAAGCCTTTTGAGAGGCGCGGATCAATTGGTGCAACTGACCCCGGAACAACAAGCGCGCGTCGGTTATTATCGCGACCTCGGCATGGCGTTTGCTGGGCTTGCTGGAACCGGCAATCCTTAACTCGCTCGAAAAACGAGCGCTGAGTCATCCAAACACACCCTACAGTCGTAACCAGACTATCCCGGATAGACATGGAGACTCGGTGTGCTGGCTTCCTTTCGACTTAAAACGCTTTCGCTCGCGACCACATTTGCCGCGCTGACTGCTTTTTCCATCAGTTATGCCGCGCCGCCTGAAGATCGCCTTTTAACCCCAGACCAAATTGCCAGCGACATCGCGCTCGCACAGGAAGTGTATGATCGCATCCACCCGGGCTATACCCGCTATACCGGCGCAGACGCATTGAAGCAGGCCTGGCAGTCGGTTTCAGACAAAGCGATGCAAGAGAACGGGCTCAGCGTTGGCGCTTTTTACGTCGAATCGAGCGCCGTATTGGCGCAAATTCGATGTGATCATACAAAAGCCGAGCTGCCAAGTGATCTCGCCGAAACGCGCAAATCCGAGCCGATTTATCTGCCGGTGCGTTGGGAAATGATTGAAGGACGGGGTTTCGTTTCCTTCGCTGGAGCAGGGACAGGTCTGGAGCGCGGCGACGAGATCCTCGCAATTGACGGCGATCCGCTGTCTGAGCGCACCGATGCGATCCGCCGCCTGATCCCGTATGACGGGGAAACAGCCTGGGTGCGTGATGGTCAGATCGCTCAATCTTACGAATTTCGCGGCGGGGGCTTAGACCATTTTGGCGCTCTGATGTTCGAAACAAACACAACTGCAGACCTCACCATCCAGCGTTCAGGTGGCGCGCCGATGACGATCTCAGTGGAGCGCATCACGCATCCAGAATGGCGTGCACTCGGCGCGGGACAAGTTGGCGCGCGCAACTTTAAGGATGCGATCCGGTTTGAACGGATTGGTGACAAAGCGGCTTATCTCGCCGTGGACACGTTCGTAAATTATCGTACGCCCGTTGATCCAGGGTCTGTATATGATCCAATCTTCGAGTCCCTCAAAGCGGAAGGACGCGACACGTTGATTGTCGATCTCAGACGCAATGGCGGAGGCTCGGATGATGCGGCGCTGGGCCTAGTGGCACGCTTGATCGACACACCTGCGCCCTTCATGCGTGATATTCGTGTGAAAACGCTCGATCTTTCTGGCTTGGAAGATCATATTTACACGTGGGATCAATCCGCGATGAATCCGGACCCGCGGGCGTTCAAAGAGAATGAGGATGGCACCTATTCTATTCTGAAAGCGCTCAGCCCATCGCTAGCGACGCTGACCCCTCGCGAAACGGCCTTCAAGGGCCAACTCATCCTGCTGACAAGCCGGAACAATGCATCGGGTTCAACGCACCTCCTATCCTTCATCAAAGCTCAGAACCCGGATGCCATCCTCATCGGTGAAAAAACGGGTGGCAGCGCTGAGGGTGCGACGGCCGGTATTCTGTTTACGCTGACCTTGCCCGAAAGCGGCATCAAGATGCGCGTTCCCGCGATGCAGTCTTTCGTCAATAACGATGGGTTTAAGCCCGGGCTCGGAATGTCGCCCGATATCAAAGCGCCAATGACGGTGGAGGCCTTTCGACAGGAGAGCGATCCGGCTATGGACGCGGCCCTTGCCTTGATCGAAGAGCGGTCATCCTTTGATACCGCAGCGTTGAAATAGTCTGGCCACATCCTGGCTGGGTGCCTAAGGGGCATTATGCCGGATATCCTTCGCATTGTTGTTTTGACCTTGCTCGCCATGATCGCTTTTGCTGCGAACTCCGTACTCGGGCGGCTCGGGCTTATCGCAACTGAGATCGGGGCCGGTAGCTTCGCGATCATCCGATTGTTAAGCGGAGCTTTGGTTCTCACGGCGATTTGTATGCTGCAGTCACGGCCGGTTTCAGGATCTTGGTCCGGCGGGCTGACCCTTCTGATCTATGCCGGATTTTTCTCATTCGCTTACATCGCTTTATCTGCGGGCATGGGGGCCATCATCCTGTTCGCAATGGTGCAAATAACGATGCTTGGCTGGGGGCTCGCGCGCGGTGAAGCGCTTTCCTCGCTGCAATGGGCGGGCTTTGTTGTGGCGATCGCAGCTCTTATTTGGTTGGTGTCCCCAAGCTTGGAAACACCCCCGCTTTGGGCCGCAGCGATGATGGCAATGGCCGGGATCGGCTGGGGAGCATACTCTCTAATTGGGCGCGGGGTCCAAGATGCGACAGCGGCAACGGCCGGAAACTTCATTCGGGCCAGCCTGCTCGCAATACCGTGTCTTGGTCTTAGCCTTATGATCTCTCCTGAACCACAGCCGCCGCTCGACGGAATCCTCATCGCAATTGCCTCAGGCGCGATCACATCCGGCGTGGGTTACGTGATTTGGTATCGGGCCTTGAAGGATTTGACAGCGACACACGCGGGCATTGCGCAATTGAGCGTTCCCGCGATTGCCGCCATTGGCGGCGTTTTGTTTTTGGCAGAACCTATCACGCTGCGCTTTACCTTGGCGACTGCAGCGATCCTTGGCGGGGTCGCGCTTGCTGTCTTGACCCCAGCGCCGCGCTCCAGCAAAGCGGGGGCATGATGGACAGCGCAACCGCCCCCCGAAAACCAGGTAAGAACGCGTTCTTATTTGTCGTTATCGCGGTCATCCTGAACATGTTGTCCTTCGGCATCATTATGCCAGTCATGCCGGCATTGCTCGAAGAGATTACCGGCTTAGCAGCTGAACAATCCGTCTCTTATGGGGGATGGTTGTCAATGACGTTCGCGATCGCAAACTTCTTCATGATGCCGATCCTGGGTGGCCTCTCAGACCGCTATGGACGGCGCCCGGTGCTGCTGGCTTCAATCGCGATGCTGGGAGTTGACCTCCTCATCATGGGCCTCGCCCCCACCCTCGCCGTCTTATTCATTGGTCGGTTTTTAGGCGGCATGTTCTCAGCGACGTATTCGGTCGCCAATGCCTACATTGCCGATGTTACGGAACCTGAGGACCGAGGACGGGCATTTGGAATTATGGGGGCCGCGTTCGGGATCGGATTTATTTTGGGCCCTGTATTTGGCGGGTTTCTCGGCGAAATCAATCCACGTTTGCCGTTCTTTGTTGCTGCCGGAATTGCGGGTGTGAACTTTCTCTATGGTTGGTTCATTATGCCGGAAAGCTTGCGCGAAGAAGACCGCCGGGACTTCAACATTGCCCGGGCCAATCCGTTCGGGGCCATGGTGCATTTCTCAAGAGTCCCGCGCGTCGCTTGGTTTATTATCGCGATTGGGCTCTATCAAATCGCGCACGCCGTTTATCCATCGACTTGGAACTTTCACGGCGAGATCCGTTATGATTGGTCAGAGTTCGAAATTGGCTTGTCGCTCGCCTTTGTCGGTGTTGGTTCAGCGCTCGGTCAGGGCCTGCTCACAGGGTATTTGATCAAGCGAATTGGTCCCATGCGTGCAGCTTTGTTTGGCTTTAGCAGTAATGCTGTCGCGCTGTTCCTATTCTCACTCGCGGGCGCTCCTTGGATGGCATACGCGATCATCGCGGTCTCCTCGGTCGGCGGCGTTGCCATGCCCGCGATCAATACGATCACGTCCACCCTTACGCCTCGAAACGAACAGGGTGAGCTGCAAGGCGCTCAGGCCAGTATGATGGCGTTTACGCTGATCTTTAGCCCCGTAATCATGACGCAGACCTTGAAATACTTCGCCAATTTGCCGGAGACCGATCCGCTGCATACAGGCGGGGCCGCATTCTTCTTAGCCGGTGTGATCACAGCTTTGTCCTTGGTCCCGCTCTTTATCGGGATCGGCATCAACCGACGCGCGATTGCAGACGCCGCGCCCGCGGCCGAGTAAACACCGTGCAGCGGTCCAATGGGGTAGAGGCAATTTGCGGCAAGCTTCAGCTTTTTCACCAAACTTGCTCGCGCGGCCGATAAGTCTGGGTTAGGCAAACGCATGGCGGATTTGAAACCGGCTCTTTTCCTTGATCGCGACGGCGTCATTAATATCGATCAAGGCTATGTTGCGCAGGTCGAAGACTGGCAGTGGATGCCGGGTGCGATTGAATGTGTGAAAACGTTTAAGGCACGTGGTTGGTTCGTATTTGTCATCACCAATCAATCTGGCATCGCATTCGATCATTACAGCCAAATGGATATGGAAGCTGTACATGCACATATGCTTGCCGGTTTTGAACGGGGCGGGGCTGAAATCGATCAGGTTTATGCCTGTCCGTTTCATCCCGAAGGCACCAATCCCAAGTTTCGAAAAGACAGCTATGACCGAAAACCGAAACCGGGCATGATTTTGCAAGCGATGGCCGATTTTCCAGTGAAACGGGAAGCGAGTTTCTTGATCGGAGATAAGCAAACTGACATCGACGCGGCACATGCGGCCGGGATCGGGGGATTCCTATTTAAAGGCGGTGATCTGGCCTCTTTTGCGGAATGGACATTGGCCAGTTTCGAGGATGGGGCACGATGAAAACAATTGGCATGATTGGCGGCGTCAGCACGGAAGCCACGCTGATTTACTACAAAGCCATCAATGCAAAAGTTCGCGAGCGACTGGGCGGGTATCACAGCGCTGAGATGCGCATCCACTCGGTCAACTTCCATGAGTACAATGGCGCCCACGACACGCGCGATTGGCCATTCATTCGCAACGGGTTTGATCAGGCCGCCAAAGGCTTAAAATCGGCTGGAGCGGACTTTCTCGTCTTAGCCTGCAACACGCTTCACACCGTGGCTGATGCCATCGAAGACGCCACAGACTTGCCCTTCCTCCATATTGTCGACGCTTGCGGGGCACAGCTGCAAAAAGATGGACGCAAACAACCGGGTTTACTCGGGACCGCCTTCACCATGGCGCAACCTTATTTTGTCGATCGCCTGCGCGCGCGAACCGGATTGGCCGCCATGCTGCCAGACGGGGAGACACAAAAAGAACTCAGCCGGATCATTTTTGAAGACCTCACACACGGCGTCGTTCGCCCGGAGGCGGTAGCCTATTATGAAGCGGCGATCCAAACCCTAAAAGACCAAGGCTGCGACAGCATTATCCTTGGTTGCACAGAGCTCGGCATGCTGATCACGGATGAAAACAGCCCGCTACCCGCTTACGACACGGCTTTGATTCATTGCGACGCCATCGTCGATCATGCCTTAGAGCCATAGTTTACGCCTATCGAGGCGATATGTTTCTGTTAATAGACTTCCAGCGCAAGCATCCCACATCGAGGGTCCGACTTGAGGGGATTCTAAAAGGGATCGAAATCATGCGCTATGCTATGTTAGGCGCCGCCCTGGCCGCCGCCGCACCTTCCGCCTTAGCTCAAAACACGAGCGGGGTGTTTGGCCCCGTGATTGATGAAGGCGAGAGCGGCTGGGAGTATCGCGCGACTTATGATCCCGATGATGAAGACTTCAATCAGCGGTTTCACTATCAACGCGCGCTGAATGGCGCCATGCGTTGGCGCGTGATCGCGCAGGTGCGCAGCACCGATGATTCAGATTTTGATCCAGACTACCTTCGAGGTGAATTAGTCTGGCAAGTGACCCCCGATGGTCAGGATTATCAATCGGGCTTCCGGTTCGAAGGCCGTTACCGGTTTGAAGATCGTCCAGGCGATGTCACGGTCCATTGGATCAATCAATGGCGGCATATTGATGATTGGACATTGCGCTTCATCATAGGGGCTACGCAGCAAATCGGGAATGATCCCGCCGACGGGATTCTGATACAGACTCGTGCGTCAGCGACGACCTCCATTGGAGATGGACCAATGCTCGGACTCGAATGGTTTGGCGAATATGGATCGACCTCAGATTGGCTCGACCTCGACGATCAAGAACATCAAATCGGCCCGGTTGCGGTTTGGGATCTCGGCAATGATTGGAGCCTCTACACCGGGGCGCTTTTCGGCGCGACGGATCCCTCGGCAGACACCAATCTTCGATTGCGGATCACCAAAGAATACTGACCGCTAAAGCGGCTTCAGCGTTTTGCCGTTGAGTCCGCCCATACGGCAAACCTCCATCCACTCATCATCCTTCACCGGCTGCACGGATAGGCGCATACTGGTCACCAAGGACATATCTGCAAGCTTCTCATTTGCTTTGACGGCTTTGAGTGTCACCGGTTCCGGCATATCGACAAGGGCGCGGATGTGCACGCAGTCCCAACGTTCATCATCCGTGGTGGAATCTGGCGCGCTTTCCGCAGACACCTCAACCACTCCGACTACCTCTAAGCCCTCATTGGAATGGTAGAAAAAGCCACGATCGCCGATTTTCATCTCGCGCATATTGTTGCGCGCCAAATAGTTGCGAATGCCATCCCACTCTTCGCCTGCGTCGCCTTTCGCTTTTTGTTGCTCCCAGCTCCATTTGAACGGTTCAGATTTGAACAGCCAGTATTTCATGTTCGCTCCTCGACAATCTTGAGGCGGATCTAGGTCGCTTCGGGGTCAGCGTCCATATTTGGTTGATCCTCACCATCGGTTTGTCGCAGGCGGCCTTTCGCCGAGCGGTTTCGTCCGTCAGCGGGCTTTAGCTGTGTTGCAGCACCGAGGCCAGTCGGCGGCATGTTCCCATACACGGTTTCATACTCGCCTGCGCGGACCAAATACGTCTCATGCCAGATGCCGACATCCCCATCGCTGCCAATGGCTTTATTAAAGGCTTTCCAGGCTGGTAGATGCTCGTGATCACGGCTGACGGAATAGGCATGAAGGTGCTCGAAGCTGCGCCAATATTGAACCAGATATGGACTACGCAAACTGAAAAAGGTTTTTGAAGACAGCAATCCAAGATCCGGGTTCTTGCCGAGCTCCGTCAGCATGCGAGGCATCGCGGACATGACGGGTATCCATTTCCAGACCTTCCAAAGCTTATGAACACGCATACCGATGAGGAAGATGACAAAGTCTCCTTCGATGTCCGCCATCATCCGGCCTGGAACCGGTTTTACCATGTCTGAACCCTCCAATTGGCTGCTAAGATCTCCCGCTGCGTCGGCACGCTTCAGAGACCAGCGGTTCCAGCTCTGTCCAATGTTTGTAGCGGCGAAGATGATCCGATGCGCCGAGCCAGGCATCCTCAAACGCTTCGCGCGTGTCGCCATCTTCTAAAATCGGCATCAAAGGATCAACACTGATCCGGATGGCGAACACCACTGTATCCGTCTTTGGTAATTTGCGGATGGTTTGGCGCTCTACTCGCAAATGTAAATCATCGATGCGCTTCTGCGCGATGCTCGGACGGTCCGGTGTATAATGTTTATCGCTGGTTTGGATCGTCCAATTCAGGCGCTCGAGAATGACGCCCGGCTTGAGACCGGTGAACACGCGCCCAATACGGGCGGAGAGCTCGGGATCCCCTCCCGGCACGGGACTATGGAGCGCGCCAAGGTCGAGGCCAATCCGCTCAGGCAGCGTCCAATAGGTCGGCGCGCAGAGCACTCCAGCGATCAAACGCCAGTCACCCGGGCGTTCAGCCTGCAACAAACAAAGATCGTCCGAGACCAAGGACGCAGCTTCTTCCAGAGCGGTGGGCATGCTTTGGTTCGGCACGCGTCCCGTGGCTGCGATCACAAGTTCGAGTAGTTCTTCCGCGGCCGCCCCGTTTAGGTCCCCGCCCACAACGTTGGCGCGCATCATTTTCAAGATCAAACACTTATCGCGCAGCCAGGTATCAACCTCTGTATCTGGGGTGAGCCAGCTTTCAAGCGGGATCGGCTTTAAGCCAGGTGTGAACTTTGGCGCTCCGTCAAGGAATGGAAGAAAAGGCGGCTGCCGCGATTTAAGCGACACGAGCCTCTCCCCAGGACGCGAAACCCGCTATCTTTGGGGTGTTCGGGAGGTACATGGTTTCATGGCGCTCGACGGCGAACCCTTCAGACTCAAGCATTTGCTTGGTATCACGGGTCAGGTGACAGCCGCCAACCAGCCGCTTCCAAACCGGTTCGATCCGATGTTGCCACTTCGCCACGCCAGGATCGGGGGCCAGCCCGTGTTCCGAAAACAAGACTTTGCCGCCGGGCTTCAAAACACGCCGCGCTTCTTGGAGGGAGGCTTGCCAATCTGGGATTGTGCACAGAACAAAGGTGATCACGACAGTATCAACACTTTTGTTTTCAAGCGGCACCGCCTCTGCGCCGCAGGCGAGAATGTCGCCGCTAAAGCCAAAGTCACCTTCAGCCCAAGTCTCTTCAGCGCGCTTGACCATGGGTTCATGCGGTTCGATTGCGTGTAAATGCGAAACGCGCGAAGGATCGTAATAAGAAAAGTTCGTGCCGCATCCGCAACCAAGTTCAAGCACGACACCATCGGCGAGGGGAACGACTTTCTCGCGCTGTTTCAGGATCGGCTTTGTGGCGCATCCGCAGCTGATCAGCGACGGCAATACATAACGATCCCAAAGTCCAAACATGGCTAATTCCCTGACACCATACGTCGGCGGGTTTGCCCATCCATAGGCTCAACCACCAATGCGTTTTGCGTGATACGCACCTTGTACTTCAATTTATCGCCCATTGGGAAATAAACCGCCGAGCCAAAGGGCGCCGAGCCGCCGCTATTTTTCGAGGTCACCATGCCGGCAGAAAACCAGGATCCGTTCCCATCGTTGGCTTCAGCTTCGCTGAGCACGGCATCGACATCCTGTTCTGCACCGTAATTGACGAGCGCACCATAGACATCGACCCCGAGCTCGCGATCGAACATCTCAACTTTTCCGTCATCGCTAACGCGCCGCCCATAAGAGGTCGCTCGCGTTAAATCGGTCGAGTTGTAGCGACGTGCATACCGGCTCTCAATGAACTCGAGACGATAGAGACTGTCATAGCCAAGCATTTGTTTCATCGGCGAAAAACGGATCACTTGCGCGCTGACTTGAAACTCGTCACCGATAAAGCCTTCCTGACGAATGATTTCTCCATCCGGCAGAGTCATGGTCAGGGTGTAAGTATCATCGGCGCTGGTATCTTTGTCGAACGTAATCTCCGCCACATCGCGCTCTTTGGTCAGCGCTTTATAGGTCTGAAGATTGAGACCAACAAAGGTCCCAATCCCGGCAGCGCCAAGAAGGCCGATGCCCACCAAGAAGCGAAGGCCACCCGCGGCCAATCTCAGTTTAAGAAGTCGTCCCAGACCTGCAAAGCTCAACACCAGACCAAAAACGCCCGCCAGCGCTGGCAAGATCCACCAGATCAAACCCATGTGTCACCTCCTCGGACTACCCCTTATAGCCCTTCAGTGACAACTATATCAGTGGTTAAGGAATCTGCGAGGGTTGAGTTGCAGGCAGATCAATTAAGGACCAATCAGACGGACCTGCTCAAGGCGGCCGCGGCCGACTTTCGCGCGCTCTCGCCAGCCCAGCACCATATAGGCCTCGATCGCGGCTGTATTTTGCACATCAACGTCGAGCTGCAGAGGGCGGCCAACAAAGTTGCGCGCGACTTTGAGCAAGCCGCTCCCAACCCCACAGAACCGCCAATCCCGGTCGACGAAGACATGCGGTACATACGCTTTGCCTTGTTCAAGCGTCAAAAAGCCAACCACACCCGCCTGCTTTTCGGTCGCGACAAACGCGACATTAGCGGACAAACTTTGGCGCAGTCGAATAATCTCATCCCGCTCCGGGCCACGCCACGGAAACGCTGTTAAACAATCTCGAAAGATTGCTTCAATGCGCGGATAGTCTTCGCGTCGCCAGTGACGAACCGACCATCCAGCGCCCGGATGGGTCAAAAGGCTCATGCTGATAGCGTAATCAAAAGTTGCGACGAGGGAAAGACGTTGATTGGCAAAGGTTAACGGTTTACGCCTTGCGCAACAAAAACAATGCATTGGAGTGAGAGATGAGCTTTAAGCCGACCCTTGCGGCGCTTCTCGCGGGTGGACTGTTATACGCCCCAGCCGTGGCGGATGATCACGGGGAAGATACCAGTCGGAAATTCACCGCTGAACGCGTCTTCGACATTGAATACGCGACCGATCCACAGATTTCGCCTGACGGCTCCACAATCGTCTATGTGCGCCGTTCAATGGATAAGATGACAGACCAAGACCGCGGTGACATCTGGACCATCGATGTTCGGTCTGGGGCGCATCGCCCTCTGATCACCGGCGGCGCGTCTGCAGGGGCGCCACGTTGGTCGCCCGATGGATCTATGCTGGTCTACTCCACAGCCACGGACGGCAAACCGGATTTGCGCCTCTACTATCTCGACAGCGGACAGTCCGTGTCACTCAGTCAGTTTGAATATGGCCCTGGTAATGCTCAATGGTCGCCCGATGGCAGCACGATAGCGTTCACGATGTTTACGCCGGGCGAAACGCCGAGCTTTGCCAAACCGATCGCCAAACCCAAAGGCGCAGAATGGTCTCCGCCAGTACGCGTGTTTGACGATTTGCAGTTCCGGTTTGACGGCGCGGGCTACCTCGAAGAAGGCGCAACTCATGTTTACACGCTACCCATAACCGGTGGGACCCCCCGTCAAATCACCAAAGGCGATAATGACTTTGGATCGCCAACCTGGCTCGGAAATGACACACTTCTGGTCGTCGGCAATGATGTCGAGGACGCAGAGCTCGATCCTATTGAAAGCGAGATTTACACGGTTTCGTTGAGCGACCTGTCTATGGCCGCGATCACCACCCGTGACGGCCCGGATTTGAACCCGGTTGTGTCACCCGACGGCTCGAAGATCGCCTATCTCGGCTATGACGATCTCGTTCGATCTTACCAGCAAGCCGATCTTTATGTGATGAACGCAGATGGCAGCGAGCGGGTCGAACTCGCCGCGGATTTTGACCGTTCCTTCAGCAGCATGGCTTGGCATCCCAATGGGCGCAGTTTGATCGCACAGATCGAAAATGCCGGCGTCATCGACCTCGTTTCAGTGTCGATGGACGGTGCAGTTGAAACGCTGGTGACAAATGTTGGCGGCACATCAATCGGGCGCCCTTATGCGGGGGGCTCCTTCACCGTGTCTGACACGCGGCGCCCCGTGATTGCCTACACCGCCGGATCGCCAGATCGCCCGGCAGAAATCGCTGTAACCGGACGCAATGTCGACGATCGCGTCCTAACCGATTTGAATTCGGACGTTCTAGACCATCTCGATATGGCGACGATTGAGGAAATCCAAATCCCATCGAGCCATGACGGCCTGGAGATCGAAGCTTGGGTTGCGCTACCACACGGCTTTGAAGCAGATGGCAGTGCGCCGATGATCATGGAAATCCATGGCGGTCCGTTTGCGATGTACGGCCCTTATTTTGCGAGTGAAATTCAGCGTTTCGCGGCTGAGGGCTATGTCACGGTCTATGTAAACCCCCGTGGGTCCACCGGCTATGGCGCAGACTTCGCCATGGCGATTGATAAGGCCTATCCGGGGTACGATTATGATGACTTAATGAGCGTCGTCGATGCCTTGATCGAGCGCGACTATGTTGATGCGGATCGCCTGTTCGTCACTGGTGGCTCAGGGGGCGGGATCCTCACCGCCTGGATTGTCGGTAAGACGGATCGCTTTGCCGCGGCCGCGACGGTCAAGCCCGTCATCAACTGGATGACCATGGCGCTGTCAGCGGACATCGCCCAGTTTGTCCGGCGGCATTGGATCCGCGAAGACCCATGGGAGAACCCAGACGCATTCTTGGACCTGTCGCCGATCATGCTTATCGAAAATGTCGTAACGCCGACGCTCGTCATGGTGGGCGAAGAGGACTGGCGGACCCCCACTTGGGAAGCCGAGCAGTTCTACACCGCGCTTAAACTGAAAGGCGTCGATACGGCGCTGATCCGTGTCCCGGGATCACCCCACTATATTGCCGGACGCCCGTCTCGTCTGATTGCGAAGACAGACAATATTATGGGCTGGTTCGCAAAGTATGATCCGGCCAAACAAGACGCGGATGAAGACTGAATGAAAAAAGCCCGCGAGACCATCTCGCGGGCTTTTTTTAGAACCGGCCGTTTAGCTCAAAGATCAGAATGGGCGTTTCCTCAATTCGGCTCCGTTCAATCTCAACCAGTGCGCCGGTTCGATCCGGGTCGAACCGCAATCGGCTCAGTTTCTCAATATCGTTAAAGGGTCGGAAGATCTCGGCGCGTGCGGTCAACCCCCAGAGGTCTTTGTGCTCAAAAAAGACATTCAGCCGACCGGGCTGATCTCGATCCGTTCGAATAGAGTCGACGCGAAATCTGTCTGCCGACAATTCAGGGGAGAATTCCAACCCCCAGGCGAGATCTGTGCCTGCGATATCGTGCCGTAGCTCTAATTCGACCTCGACCAGGTCTTCACCATTAATGGCTCGGGTCTCACCAGTCAGCGGGTCTTCAATCTCGGAGTCCCGCAGCCCAGCCGAATAAACCAGCTGTGCGCCCTCGATGCCCAGCGGGTCGAAATTGAATGTGCCTTCAAACTCAATCCCATAACGATTGCCTTCATCGATATTGCCAGGGCCTTCGCCAGCGCCAACCGGGACCTGGTCGACAATGTCCTCCAGGGCCTCCGCGAAAACGAGAATGTTCCCTGCGCCCCAGGCTCCAAACTGTTGCTCAATCTCGAATTCTAGTCGCCAGCTTTGCTCCGGAACGATGTCTGAGTTTCCAACCTGGTTTTCGCCATCGTTCAAATCGAGTTGCGAGACAAAATCGAAGAAGTCCAGCTGGCCGACACGCCGGTTTAGTCGGGCGTTGAGCGTCGTGTTTGGCGCATATTGCCAACTCAATGTGGCGCCGCCCTTCGGACGGGTGAAGGTTCGGTTCTGCCCGTTTGGGCCGCTGGACGTAATTTCGGACACTTCGGTCCCGACCGACAGCTGGACCTGGAGGTCGTCCCCAAACTGCCTCGAATAAGTGAGGAACCCTTCCGTACGGGTCTCTTCAACGGCCACGCTGGTATCGCCAATATCGATGGGAGCCAAGGGGTCACCCAGCTCGCTTTCGAGCAAAAAGGACGTGCTATCGAGCGTGTTCTCCGCCGCTTCCAAAGAAGCCTCCCAGGACCCGCCTATGGCGTCCCACTTATACTCAGATCGTAGGATAAGCTCCGTTTCATCAGTGATCTGGCGGAAGAACGTACTTTCGAGCGGGTTCCCGAAGACGTCGGTGCGATCACGCTTGCTGGTAAACGGGCTGTTTCTGTCGGAGTAAACCCCGATCAGTTTCAAACGCCCGACGAGCGCATCAAATTCAACATCGCCGCTGAGTTCCGCCAACGTGC
>CBDIHJ010000013.1:0-61511 GCA_965279045.1 Henriciella sp.
GCACAGCGATCACCATACCGGGCGTGCAATATCCGCACTGGAGCGCATGGTTCTGACGGAAGGCCTCCTGCAATGGGTCGAGAGACGGCCCATCTGAGACACCTTCAATCGTGGTGATGTCGGCACCATCGGCTTGCCCCGTGAGGACCGTACAGGCCTTGGCGGCGACGCCATCCATCTCGATCAGACACGCGCCGCATCGGGCGGACTGGCAGCCAATATGGGTGCCCGTCAAGCGAAGGTCCTGACGAAGGGTTTCAACCAGCGGGACGCATGGATCGGCATCGACCTGACGGATCTTGCCATTGACGGTCAGTGTGATCTGAGCACGTGAAGGATCAAACTCAGACAAATAAACGTCCGATATTTTTGGGAGCCGGGATCAGCATCGGCACCCGCTTTTGATAGGCGCGATAGGCGTCCCCAAAACGAGCAATCAATTCGCGCTCTTCGAGTTTTATGATCAAGAAGAGACAAACGAAAAAGATCGCAGCGGCGATATAAGCGCCGCTAAAGTTTGTGACCACCGTCCAGCCTATCGTCGAGATGACAACCATCAAATAACGTGGATGACGGATGATCTTGAACGGACCGGTTTCGATAAGCGTGATGTCTTCGTTGCCGATTTCGGGGATGCCGGCAAAGGTTCTGAAGTTTAAGTGCCCGCGCACGACCGATGAGAGCCTGAAGCTGCTCACGTAAATCACTGCACCAACAATCATGAGGGCATAATTATTGCCGAGATCGGTCCCAGCAATGGGACCAAGGTTTGGAATGATCACTGCGAGCGTGGCTAAGATGACCAACAATGCGACGGTGTAGGCTTGCCAGGCCGGCCGTTTCTTCCAAATAGAGATGGCACCATGAATCACGAACCAGAAACTCGCGACCACGGGCAATATGATGATCATGAAAAGGACCATTCCATACCGTATGTTCGCAAGCGTTTCGGCCATTTCGTTTTTCAAGCGTGGACAGTCGTTGCTGTCAAACTACAATTACGACCAGAGATGGAATGAGCTAAGACATCCAAATGCCTGATACGATTACTCCCGACCTTGTCCGCTCGGTTATTCACGGCATGGCCAGCCGTCTCGATAAAGAGGCCACCGGCGCTCTGAACGCGATTATCGGGTTCCAACTTTCTGGCGACGGCGGCGGTGAATATGCTTTGGCAATCTCTGATCAAACGTGCACGGTGAGAGAGGGTGAACTCGGCCACGCCGACGCTACGATGAAAATGTCATCCAAGACGTTTATCGATCTAGCGCTTGGTCGAACCACTGGATCCCAAGCGTTTTACCGGCGGAAATTGAAGTTTAATGGCGACCTCAATCTGGTGATGAGAATCCATAAATTATTCCCGTCTGTGTCGCCTGATGAAGCGAGCCAGCGAACAGCCTAGCGTGACAAAGACGCGTTTTCTTAATCTGACCGTTTACCGCCGCTCTTCCTGATCGTAAGGGAAGCAAAACAAATCAGGAGGACCGCGATGCGCGAAGTGAGCCACTTCATCGGTGGAAAACAAGTGCCCGGCACGTCGGGGCGTTTTGGCGATATTTACAATCCCAATATTGGCGAGGTTCAGGCGCGTGTGGCCCTGGCGACTGAGGCAGAAGTGGCTGCGGCGGTCGAGAACGCTAAGGCGGCATTTCCCGCTTGGGCAGCGACCAATCCGCAGCGCCGCGCTCGGGTCATGTTCGAGTTTAAACGTCTGCTGGAAGCGAACATGGATGAGCTCGCAGAATTGCTCTCCTCAGAACATGGTAAGGTGATCGCCGACTCAAAGGGTGACGTCCAACGCGGTATTGATGTGGTCGAGTTCGCGTGCGGCATCCCGCACCTTCAAAAGGGTGAGTATACGGAAGGCGCTGGCCCTGGCATCGATGTTTATTCAATGCGCCAACCGCTCGGCGTGGTCGCGGGGATCACGCCGTTCAACTTCCCGGCTATGATCCCATGCTGGATGTTTGCCGTGGCGATTGCCTGCGGGAACACGTTTGTTCTGAAACCGTCAGAGAAAGATCCGAGCGTACCACTCCGCATGGTTGAACTCTTCCTGGAAGCGGGCGCGCCTGAAGGCGTGCTCAACATGGTCAATGGCGACAAAACGGCGGTAGATGCCATCCTGACCCATCCAGACATCAAAGCGGTCAGCTTCGTCGGGTCGTCTGATATTGCTCAATATGTCTATGCGACCGGTACGGCTCATGGCAAACGCGTCCAAGCCATGGGCGGGGCGAAGAACCATGGCATCATCCTACCCGACGCGAACATGGACCAGGCCGTCAAAGACATTGTCGGCGCAGCTTATGGTTCGGCTGGCGAGCGCTGCATGGCGCTTCCCGTGGCCGTGACCGTTGGCCAAAAGACGGGCGATGAGTTTGTCGAGCGCATGATGGACGCTGCGCAAGGCTTGAAAGTCGGCGTTTCAACCGATCCAGATGCACATTATGGCCCGGTGGTCTCTGCCGCGCACAAAGCCAAAGTCGAAAGCTACATTCAGATGGGTGTCGATGAGGGTGCAGATCTGAAGCTCGATGGCCGCGGTCATACGCTACAAGGTCATGAGAAGGGCTACTTTATTGGACCGAGCCTGTTCGATCATGTGAAGCCTGGCATGCGGTCTTACGAAGAAGAGATTTTCGGCCCCGTGCTACAAGTCGTACGAACAGAGAGCTTGGAAGAAGCTGCCGCGCTGCCGAGCAATCACCAATACGGCAATGGCGTTGCGATTTTCACCTCAAATGGCCGCGCGGCCCGCGAGTTCGCGGCCCAAGTCAATGTCGGCATGGTCGGGATCAATGTGCCGATTCCTGTCCCGGTGAGCTATCACACCTTTGGCGGTTGGAAGCGCTCGGCTTTTGGTGACACCAACCAGCACGGCCCTGAAGGCGTACGCTTCTGGACCAAGATTAAGACCGTCACTTCGCGCTGGCCGGAAGGCGATATTGGCGATCAGGCCTTTATTATCCCGACAATGGGTTAGGAGCGGGCAATGAAAATCGCTTTTATTGGCCTCGGAAATATGGGGTCCGGAATGTGCGCCAACCTGGTCTCTGCGGGGCACCAGGTTCAGGCTTTTGATCTCAATGCAAACGCTGTTGCGGCTGCGGCCGCAGCTGGCGCGACGGGTGTCAACTCCGTTGCGGATGCCGTGTCTGGCTGCGATGCGGTAGTGACCATGCTTCCGGCCGGAAAGCACGTTTTAAGTGTATACTTCGATGCTAACGGCGTCGCAGCGCATGCTCAGGCCGGAGCTCTGTTTCTCGACTGTTCAACCATCGCCGTCGAAGATGCGCGTTTGGCAGCTCAGAAGGCGTCTGAGCTCGGTTTCGAAATGGTCGATGCGCCAGTTTCAGGGGGCGTCGCGGCTGCGAGCGGTGGCACGCTGACCTTTATGGTTGGCGGATCTGAGACCGGATTTGCGCAAGCAGAGCCGATTCTCGAAGCCATGGGCAAAACAATTGTCCATGCCGGCGGGGCTGGTAACGGGCAGGTCGCGAAAATCGCCAACAATATGTTGCTTGGAATCTCAATGATCGCGACGTGCGAAGCGTTTGACCTCGCCGAAAGACTGGGATTGGACGCGCAGACCTTTTTCGACATCTCGTCAAAAGCGTCCGGTCAAAACTGGTCAATGACCAGCTATTGCCCCGCACCCGGACCGGTCGCCACGGCCCCGTCAAATCGTGACTATGAGCCAGGGTTCGCGGTTGATATGATGCTGAAAGATCTGCGCCTTGCTGACGGCGCGGCTGACAGCGTCCAGGCCAATACGCGCTTTGGGGCCATGGCGCGTGACGTCTATGAGACCCTGTCAGCTGAGGGGCTTGGTGGCAAAGACTTTTCCGTGATCATGCGGCACTTGAAGCGATAACAGACGAATATCTCAATCCCGGAGATTGTCTCGCAATGGGTGATGACAAACGCTGTCCATACTCGTATACGTTGCGTCATGACCAGTTCAGCTGACACTTTGGAGCGTGTGGTTCTCGTCGATGAAGGCGACGCCGAAATTGGCACGGGCCCAAAACTTGAAACGCATCAAGCCGGCGCGTTGCACCGCGCGTTTTCGATTTTCTTGTTCGACGCAAACGGGCGAACCTTGGTCCAGCGTCGGGCCTTGAATAAGTATCACTCAGGCGGGAAGTGGGCGAATTCTTGCTGTGGGCATCCCCGCCCCGGCGAGGCGATTGAATCTGCTGCCAGACGACGTCTCTATGAGGAACTTGGCCTACATGCCCGCCTCACTTACGGTTTCCTGGCACGGTATCGAGCGGTCCTTGATGGAGAAATGATCGAGAACGAGTTGGTGCATGTCTTTGTTGGCATGTCAGACGGCGCGCCGAATCTGAATCCCGAAGAGGCGAGCGAAGTTCAAACGATCGATCTAAACGACTTGAAGGATGGCACCGGTTTGGCCGTGTCTCAACAGACAGCCTGGTTGCGGCACTATCTCGACCATCATTTTGAAGACATTCGGCGCCTTCGCGATACAATTATAGCGGGATCCTGAGCTCTAAGGCGATTTTGCCGTCGAATTACAAATTGTGAAAAATGAGTTTGACCCTGCGCCAATCGATCTAGTTCAAGTGAGGTAGAAAATTTCAGGAGGAGAATACGCATGAAATTTCTCGGAAACGGGCTTAAGTCAGCAGCTGCGGCTTCAGCACTTTCAGTATTCCTAGTGGCATGTGGCGGCGGTTCCGAACCGGCTGCAACAACCGAAACGCCAGCGGCCACAGATGTAGAAACTGCAGCGGCGGATGCTGCAGAAGAGGTTGTTGAGGCGACGGAAGATGCCACAGCAGAGGTTGCAGAAACGGTAGAAGCGGCGGCTGAAGACGTCACAGAAGCCGCTGAAGAAACGGTCGCTGACGCAACCGATGCGGTTGAAGCCGCGGCTGAAGACGCCACGTCTATGGTAGAAGATGCTGCTGCGGACGCTGCCGAAACCGTTGAAGCCGCGGCTGAAGACGCCACAGAGGCGGCTGCAGAAGTCGTTGAAGCAGCAGCGGGCGCGGACGACCGCGTTTCAGCTGAAGTCGCTGCCCAATATGCGGCGCTGACAGGCGATGCTGGCAATGGCCGCCGGGTCTTCACGCAGTGCATGTCATGCCACGCCGTTCAAGAGGGCCGCAACATGGCGGGACCGTCGCTCTACGGCATTATTGGCCGTGAGGCAGGTACTATCGAAGGCTTCCGTTATTCAGACGCCAACGCTAATTCTGGCATTGTTTGGACCGAAGCGACGATGTTTGCTTACCTCGAGCGTCCACAACAATTTATCCCGGGCACATTTATGGCTTTCCCAGGCCTTCCACGCCCGCAGGATCGTGCAGACGTGATTGCTTACCTGAAAGAGCAATCCGGCCAATAGCATCAAATTCTTCAATAAAAAGAGCCGCCGAGTTGCAACTCGGCGGCTTTTTTGTTCATGTAAGCGGGCGTTGACGTTCTGAGGAGTCGTTTTTGCCTGACATAGCCTTTCCTTTTTCTGCCATCGTTGGGCAGGAAGCTCTCAAAGACGCCCTCTTGGTGTCAGCCGTCGACCCAAATCTCGGCGGCGTTCTTGCCTTTGGCGACCGCGGCACGGGTAAAACGACGATGATCCGCTCCCTAGCGGCTCTGCTGCCGGTCCAGAACGTCGTTAAAGACTGCCAATTCCGATGCGACGCGCAGAAACCGGCGAAACTGTGCGGCGCCTGCCAGGCATCAGATAAAGCCGGCGCGCTCGCGTCGATTGAAGAAACCCCGCCAGTCGTAGATTTGCCCTTAGGTGCGACCGAAGACAGAGTGCTCGGCGCCATTGACCTGGAACGCGCGCTCGGACGGGGTGAAATTGTCTTTGAAGCCGGTCTCTTAGCGGCGGCGCATCGCGGCTTTCTCTATGTCGACGAAGTCAATTTGTTAGATGATCACCTGGTCGATATTTTGCTCGATGCCGCGGCTTCTGGAATCAATCGGATTGAACGTGAAGGGCTCAGCCTGTCTCACCCTGCCGACTTCGTATTGATCGGAAGCGGGAACCCGGAAGAGGGTGAATTACGTCCGCAGCTGCTGGATCGCTTCGGTCTATTCGTAGAAGTCTCCACCCCGAGAGACGTAGCGAGCCGGGTTGAGATCATTAAACGTCGGCAGGCCTTCGATGACGATCCAGAAAGCTTTGTAAAATCCTGGAAGCGGAAAGACGCAGCGCTTCGAAAACGTATTGTGACGGCGCGCGAACGCCGGGCCGAGATCGAGGCGAGTGATGAAATCCTAGAGCGCTGCGCGACGCTATGCTTGTCGCTCGGCTCAGACGGCTTACGCGGTGAACTCGCCTTGATCAGAACCGCAACAGGTTTCGCGGCGCTGGCCGGCAAGCCGCAGGTGGAGCTCACCCACCTGAGGCGCGCTGCACCGCTCGCGCTAAGCCATCGCTTGCGGAAAGATCCGCTCGATGAAACCAAAGCGATCGCGCGCGTCGAACGAGCCGTGGAAGAGGTTTTAGCCTGATGACGATGGTCGGGCCTTGGGATCGCGCGCTGCTATGCGGCGTCCTTACCATGGCGCGACCGGATCTGTTTGGCGGCGTGCTTATCCGATCGGCTCAAAGTCCAATCCTCCGGCAATGGCTTGCGGCATTAGAAGCGATGACGCCGGCACAGTCGCCAGCTGTGACTATGCCCGCATCGGTTTCACCAGATCGTTTGCAAGCGTCTTTGAGTGTGGCGCGTTCATTGTCCGAGGGGCGGGCCATCTATCAAACCGGGCTGCTCGAAGAAGCGGAAGGCCGCGCGCTCATCGTGAACGGCGTTGAGCGTTTGACCCATGAGACGGCAGCCTTGCTCTCAAACGCGCTCGATCAAGCGAACCAATCGTCAAATCAATCCATTGCCTTTGTCGGTGTGGATGAGAGCTATGTGGGCGAAGCGTCCATTTCAGCAATTCTCGCTGAGCGCCTAGCGTTTCGAGCCGACCTGCACGGACTGCGGCCAGCCGACATCAGCGCGTCGATGTTTGGCGCGGCAGATATCGGTAAATTGCAAAATGATATGGCGCGGATCCATGCGAGCGATGAAGCGATTACGACCGTCGCCTCAGCCTGTGTGAGTTTGGGCGTACGATCGCTGCAAGTCCCGATCTATTGCTTGCATGCGGCGCGCGGATTGGCGGCCTTGGATGCCCGCTCCGAAGTCACCGATGAGGACATTACCATCGCCTGTCAGCTCGTATTGCCAGGCCGAGGACAGCCTGTGCCTGAGCAAGCGCAGACGCCAGAGCCGGAACAACAAACACAAACGGATCAGAATGATGTAGCTGGGGAGAGTCCTGATTCTGAACCTGACGGCGAGGGGGATGCGAGTGGTGCGCTGGAGTCCCAAATCATTGAGGCAGCTTCCTCCGCGCCGATTGAATTGCGCACTTCAACGACAAGGGGGCGTGGGCGCCAACGCGCTGGTGTATCAGGGCGGTCGGGCGAGCATGTCATCGCCTTTGATCGCGGACGTCCGGATCGGCCGATGAAAAGCCAATCCGGGCAAGGACGCATCGATGTTTTGGCGACTTTGCGCGCCGCTTCTCCACTGCAAACGCTCCGACGGCAGCAGCACGGCTCAGACGGTTTGTACATTCGTAAGAGCGATTTACGGATCAAGCGCTTCAAGCGTCGGAAACAGTCTTCGGTGATTTTCGTTGTTGATGCGTCGGGATCGGCGGCGATGCATCGCATGGCCGAGGCCAAAGGCGCCGTGGAGCGTCTTCTCTCTCAATGCTATTCGCGCAGAGACATGGTTTCGCTCATCGCGTTCGCGGGTGATCGTGCGAGTGTCGTTCTGCCGCCTTCGCGATCTTTGGTTCGCGCCCGTCGGCAGATTTCGGATTTGGCGGGCGGCGGCGCAACCCCATTGGCGCACGCGATTGTGGAAGCGTATAAGCTCGCCCGCGCTGAACAGGATCGAGGGCGAACCCCCTTCATTGTGTTTCTGACCGATGGGCGTGGCAACATCGCTTTAGATGGTGCTGCGGATCGCTCACGCGCGAGCGAGCAAGTCAGTCAATTGGGGCGCACATTGCTCAAAGGGCAGTTCCCTTCGGTGTTTTTTGACACCTCTCGGCGCCCCGATCCGCGGACTCGCCGGCTCAGTCAGGATCTGGGCGCGCAATATCAATTCCTTCCTAATGCCGATGGCGACACGGTCTCTAAGATCGTTCGACAACGCATCGGCACGCGATAGGGATTGAGACCGTGCCGCGCCTCCAACATCCCCCTGAAGCGCGTCACGGAAGTCCCGATTGGTCAAGCGATGGCAAGGACTGGCCGCTCCGGGAAACCAGCGAGTTTTGGCAGACAGGGAGTACGATTTGGCACGTTCAACGACAGGGGGCGGGACCTCAAATTCTTCTGTTGCACGGGACCGGCGCAGCCACGCATTCCTGGGCGCCGCTTATTGAGCACCTTAGCCAACAGTTCGAGACCGTTAGTTTGGATCTTCCGGGACACGGCTTCACGCAAGTTCGCCGGCCATTTCGACCGAACTTGCCTAGCATGTCAGCTGAAGTGGCGAAGCTAATCAAAGAGATGCACCTGTCGCCAGCCATGATCATTGGGCATTCAGCAGGAGCCGCAATTGCCTTTCACCTGATCGGCCGCCTTCCACAGATGCCTGAGCTATTGGTCTCGATCAATGGCGCGTTCGAGCC
The DNA here is from genome assembly GCA_965279045.1 of Henriciella sp. Classification (GTDB taxonomy): domain Bacteria; phylum Pseudomonadota; class Alphaproteobacteria; order Caulobacterales; family Hyphomonadaceae; genus Henriciella. Next base: position 8,689 of record CBDIHJ010000013.1, read on the forward strand.
CTTTGAGGGCGTTATGCAGTTTATCGCCCCGATCGCCGCAAAAGCGGCAACCTTTGGCGGCCTTGCTGCCTGGATGGTGTCTCGAAACTCTGCGAATGTGGAGGGGGTGCGCCGACTTGTGAACAATATCGGATCGGACCCGGATCTCGTGAACCCCGCGCCCTATTCGATTCTGTTGCAAAAGCGTGGTCACGTCCAAGGCGCGCTGAGAATGATGGCACACTGGGATCTCAGTCGCCTGCTTCGCGACAGCGCACAGCTTAGAGTGCCCATGTTGTTTCTCGCAGGAGCTGTAGATCAGGCGGTGCCGAGTGCCGTCTCGAAACGTGCGGCTGGACGAATGCGAGCTGGAACCTACGTAGAATTCGAAGCGCTTGGACATCTTGCGCATGAAGAAGCGCCGGACAGGATCGCCGCAGCGATCTTGGACCATTGGGATCGAAAACACGAGCAAGGATGATGCAGCGGATCGAACGCAGCATTTTCGAGTTAGGCTCGGGAGGACTATAAATGGCGCAGTTGCCGAAAGATCATCCCAAAAGGTTCGAGCTGAGCAATGAAGTTCACGCCCGCCCGCCGCACCCGATTAAAGCACCGGCCAAAGTTTCCTGTATCGCCTTGAAGACGGAACGTCCGTTCCATGACGATGATCGCGCTTACATTCACGAATTGACGAAAGTCTTCGATGTGCCGCCGCCGGAGCGCGGTAAGAAATACCATATCGTGCAGATGCCAAACGCTGTGTTGGTCTGGGAGCACCATACAGAATTCATGCGCTATACGGTCATCGTCGACGGGGCGAAGGACTTTAATGAGCCAGCTTTGAGCGTGCTGCCAGATGATTGGCTCGCCAATATGCCGGGCGAAATGATCAGTGCGGTGCATCTCAATATTACCAAAGAAGATGGGCGCGAGGCGATGGTGAAAACCGCGCGCGCACAAATCCGATCTGATACTTTGATTGGGTCCGAAGTGGCCGGCGGACTCGGCCTGGTCGCCACAGATTTTCGATTGCACGAAGACGGGTTCAGCCGCTTTATCATCCTCGATAATGGCTTGTCAGCGGCGCTCCTCGGGCAGACGGTTCAGCGGCTCTTGGATGTTGAGACCTATCGGATCATGGCCCTGCTCGCTTTGCCAATGGCGCAGGACCTGATCTTGAAGCTTTCGCGCTGGGAATATGCGTTGTCGCAGATCACATCTGAAATGTCGGATACGGAGGCCGATACCGATACCGATCTGCTCGAGCGGCTGACTTCGCTGCAGGCGGCGATTGAGCTTGGCTATGCGCAGAGCCAGTTTCGATTCGGGGCGGCCTCGGCCTATTATGCTTTGGTGCAAAGACGAACTTCCGAGCTCCGCGAATCGCGGGTCACCGATATGCAAACCTTTGCCGAGTTCATTGAACGTCGCTTGGCACCGGCGATGCGGACGAGCAGCTCGGTTGAGAACCGAATGCGCACACTTTCTCAACGAGTCGACCGGGCGACGCAGTTGCTTTCGACGAAGGTCAATATCTCCCTTGAGCAGCAAAATCAGGAGCTGATGGAGAACATGGACCGCCGCGCGGCCCTGCAATTGCGCCTGCAACAGACCGTAGAAGGGCTCTCGATCGCAGCCATCAGTTATTATCTGATCGGCATCGTCAACTATGTCGCCAAAGGCTTGGCGACCACCCATCCCGGGATCAAACCAGAATTGATCACGGGCATCTCGGTGCCCTTTGTCTTGGGGCTCACCGGTTATGGTGTGTGGCGTATGCGTCGACACATCACCGAGCATAACCCGCCCAACAAGGGCGACTAATCGCTTGCGAAATTCGGGTGGACAGTGCTAAGTGTACAACCATGGAGACAGTTGGTTCGTCGCAAACACTTACCCAAGTCGCGGATGCGTGCATCGCGAGCCCACGGGATTTGCGAGCGCCGAGCGCTAGACCCGAGCGCAATCCGTGGCGGTGATCTTACCAGAACCGTCTGTCGGGTGTCCGAGTGATTTTGATCATTGTCGGCGTGTGATCAAAGAGGGGTCGAAAAGCTTCCACTTTGCCTCATTGCTGCTGCCGTCTAATGTGCGCCAGGCGGCCTATGCGACTTATGCTTTCTGTCGTTTAGCCGACGACGAGATTGATGAGGGGGCAGACCCGGTCGCGGCTTTAGAGCGTTTGTCTGACCGGCTTGATCGGATCTATGTGGGAAACCCATTTGACCATGAAATAGACCGTGCGTTTGCGCATGTGGTGCGCGTGTTCGCCTTGCCGAGAGAACTGCCGGACGCACTTTTGGAAGGCATGCTCTGGGATACGCAAAATCGGAAGTATCAAACGATCGACGAGGTGCTGGATTATGCCGCGCGCGTCGCCGGGTCGGTTGGCGCTATGATGACGGTGCTTATGGGCAACCGAACACCGGAAGCGGTCGCACGGGCATGTGACCTTGGGCTTGCGATGCAGCTCACCAATATTGCACGAGATGTCGGCGAAGATGCCCGCGCGGGTCGTCTTTATCTGCCACTCGACTGGCTAAAAGAGGCCGGGATTGAGCCGAGTGAGTTTTTGCAAAGCCCAAGATTTGACTCCAAAGTTCGGGGCGTCACAAAACGCTTACTCGATGCAGCGGAGCCTTTTTATGAACGCGGCCTTTCCGGCGTTTCGCTATTGCCGGAGAAATGCCAAACTTCAATCCGTGCGGCGGGCAGCATTTATCGCGAGATCGGGATCGAATTACGCGGGTTGGACTATAATTCTATCGACCATCGCGCCGTCGTTTCCAAAGCGCGAAAGATCAGACTATTGATCCGGGCTGCAAAACAAACCAGCGCGCCATCGTCCTCCGAAGCGGCAGCCACCGCGACGCAATATTTGGTCTCTGCGGTTACGGCAAAAGAGCAGTCTGAGACCAATCCCATCCCGCCCACACGGATCAATTGGTTGATTGATCTCTTTATGCGCCTTGAACGCCAGGAACGCGTGATCTAGATCGCTCTCTTATGGGCAATGTCATTTTCTTCGGCGAAATTGTTGGCTTCTTCGGCCTCTTCATGGCTTGGGCTTATTGGGAATACCGCAAAACCCAAAAGCTGGTGGAAGAGGATCGAAAAGCGGCAGAGGTCGCCGCGTCTGCTAGCGCGCAAGACGCGGCATCCGAAACGGCAACAAAGCCTTGACGATCGGCGAGCGTAAGCGCTTTCCAGACAAGGTTTCGTGCGTCGAGACGCCAGAGACGCCACCATTATATCTCAAGATAGAGCGGCTATAGAATGGCGTGTCTTCAAGGGTTTTAGTGACTCGCGGTTGATGTTGCGCGAGCCCGCCTGCACGGCGTTTGATCTGCCATATTTGCGTTCCGGGTAAGGTCAAAGAAGGATCGCCAGAGAACTCTGACGCTTGCCCATCAGGTGAAATCATCAGGTGCAAATTGCGCTGATGCGCGCCGATAGGATCGGTGACATAGCGGATTAGTGTGTTTTTGTCCGACAGAGGGGTGCGCGACCAATCCCAATAATCAAAGCCCTTCTCAAGCGGTTCGAGGCCATAATTGGAATCCACATAGCCATGCCCGCTCCAAGATAAGTTCGGCTGATCGAACTGCGCTTCAATCCGTGCGTGCGCACAAGCCGGGGACCAGAAGTGTCGGGCTTGAGGATCGAGCTGGTGCGCGTCGGTCAGGCGATAGGGTAGGGTGGCGCGCACTTGGCCCCGCAGCCGTCTTGGGAGTGGCGCACAAATCTCATCGACATCCACAATAAGTTCGTCGCCCTCAAACCGGACGGAACTGCCGCCAGTTTGATAAGTGGTTTCGGTCCGCTCCGTTTTTTTGCGACCGCGCTCGGTCATGCTCCAGCGGGAAGGCTTTCCATACAGCGCGACATTGATGGCGCAATGGTCGGCCGGATCGCGCCAACCGGTCCAGGCATAATAGGGTGAGAAGACGCTGCCGACAAAGATAATGATGACGATGGCGTTCGCGCCATCATCGCTGACGCCGTCTATGTACCACCACGCATATCCGCCACTTGGCGGTGTGTAGTCGAATCGAAACCCGAAGGGCGAATGCGCGGAAGAGGCGCCGGGAGAGTCTACGGGCTGTCGGTGAGTCTTGGGTGTGTTGATCGTCTGTGGGTCCATGAGCTCGCGCCAGAATGCATTCAACCTATTCGATTGTCTATCTATGTTGACACATCTATAAGTATACATAAAGTGACACCTGGGAGGCGATATGACTTTTGACGCCAAAATAAACTCGTGTCTGGAACGGGCCTTGCTGGTCGGCGCCGACACCAATTGCCCAGCAAAACTACAATCTGCCTTGCATCACGCAGTGTTTCCAGGCGGTGCTCGGGTTCGACCGCAGCTCTGTATGGCGGTTGCCTATGCTTGCGACCCGGAGGCCGATTTGGCCGATGCGCTTGCCGCGGCAACGGCCTTAGAGCTCTTGCATTGCGCCTCTTTGGTGCATGATGATTTGCCGTGCTTTGACGATGCGGATGAACGGCGCGGCAAGCCTTCGGTCCACGTGAAATACGGTGAAAACATCGCCGTGCTGGCGGGGGACGCGATGATTGTTCTCGCGTTTCAAACCCTCGCCGACGGCGCCCAAACGCACTTTCGGGCGCTGACGAAAGTTATGGCAGAAGCGACCGCGCCGCCGAATGGGATTGCGGCTGGCCAAGCTTGGGAAGCAGAGTCTGAAATCGATTTGGAGGCGTATCACACCTCGAAGACTGCGGCTTTGTTCATCGCCGCATCGCGGGCCGGGGCCGTTTCTGTGGGAGCCAGTGATGAGACGTGGCGGGAGCTCGGGTCATGTCTCGGTCGGGCTTATCAAATTGCCGACGATTTGAGGGATTCTTTACTGACACCAGCGGAGCTCGGGAAACCCGCGAAACAAGATTTGCGCAATTGTCGTCCGAGTGCGGTTGAGTCTTATGGCGTGCATGGCGCGTATAAGCGGCTGCGCGGCGCAATTGAAGCTGCGATCCAATCCGTCCCTGATTGCGATGGGACAGAGAGTTTGCGCCAACTGATTCAAGCGCAGGCCATTCGCCTGACTCCGGACCACCTTGTCCAAGAAGTCGCCTAATCTGCCGAATACGATTCTCGATCGTCTCAAGAATGCCAGGTCGGCGCTTCTCGCGAACCCGAAATTTCAGACCTTTTGCGCCGCGTTTTGGCCGACCCGTCCGATCACGCGCTCAAGGGCGGCCGCAGTCTTCGATCTGTGTAACGGCTTTGTCTACTCTCAGATCCTGACGGCCTGTGTAACGTCCAAGCTGTTGGAGGAGATGCGCGCGCGCAGCCTGTCCATCGAAGACGTGGCTGAACATTGTGAGCTGCCCTTCGAGGGTGCGAAACGGCTTGTTTTGGGGGCGGTGGCGCTGGAGATTATTGAGCCACGATCAAGCGCGCGCTATGGGCTCGGACCAGTTGGCGCTGCCGTGCTCGGCAATCCTGGGCTGCAGGGCATGATTGCGCACCACGACCTGTTCTATCGCGATCTCGCAGACCCGCTCGCCTTGTTGAAGGAGCGAACAAAGACAACCGCATTGGCGAGCTATTGGCGCTATTCGCCCGCAACCGACGGCGATGCGGAAGAGCGGGCGGCCATGAAGACTTATTCGGACCTGATGCGCGATACTCAATATGTTATCGCAGACGAGGTCTTACGGGCTTATCCGTTCCGGGAGCATCACTGTCTGATGGATGTTGGTGGCGGCGATGGCACATTCTTGAAATGTGCGTCGGAAAAGGCCCCCGAGCTGAAGCTCAAACTGTTCGAATTGCCGAATGTTGCAGAGATTGCGCGCGAGCGACTGAGCGAGTCGCGGGTGAATGTGGAAACCCATTCGGGCAATATGTTTGAGGATGATTGGCCGGACGGGGCGGACCTCATCACGCTCATCCGCGTGGCGCTCGACCATGATGACGCGCCGGTCGAAAATCTCCTGGCGCGGGCCCGGAAAGCCCTCAAGCCAGGCGGGGTGCTTTTGCTCGCTGAGCCGATGGCTGATTCGCGCAAAGTCGGGCACGCTTATTTCGGATTTTACCTTTGGGCGATGGGGTCTGGACGGGGACGCACTTCAGGCGAATTGACCGAAATGCTCCGTCGCGCCGGGTTTACTGAGATCAGCATGCTATCGACGGGTGTGCCAGATTTGGTTCGCGTGATCAAAGCAACGTAAATAAAAATTGACATATGACACTGTCAACCTATGGTGACAGTATGACTTACTCAGCGCATTCTGTTTCCGACGCTGCAGCCAGAACGGGAAATTTTCCGAGAGGGCTGAGTCGAGAAATTGCGCTGCGATCGGACGCAATTCTGTTTTCCGGACAACGCCAAGTTCAGATGAAGACCCTGGCACTAAAGCCGCTTGAAGCGGGGGATCTCATCGTTGAAGTCGCTTGGAGCGGGATCAGCACAGGCACCGAGCGATTGCTCTGGTCAGGTGAGATGCCGCCATTTCCCGGATTGGCTTATCCACTCGTGCCCGGTTACGAAGCGGTTGGCCGCGTGATTCACTCAGACGGCGATCCTGCTTGGCACGGTGAGTATGTCTTTGTGCCTGGCGCGAATTGTTTTGAAGACGCAAGCGGGCTGTTCGGCGCGTCCGCGTCACGCCTAGTGGTCCCCGAGACACGCGTGGTTCGGCTCGATCAAACCGCACAAAGCAGCGACGTGTTACTCGCGCTCGCCGCCACGGCGCACCACGCGGTGACCAAGACCAAGTTGCCAGACCTCATTATCGGTCATGGCGTTCTCGGACGGTTGGCTGCGCGCCTCGTCATTGCGCTTGGAGGCGCGGCCCCAACGGTTTGGGAAACCAATCCAGCGCGGCGCGGTGCAGGGGCATACGCTGTGCAGGATCCAGCTCAAGACGAGCAGCGCGCATATGCTTCTATTTGCGACATGAGTGGCAATATCGGCGCGATCGATATGGCCATCCAACACGCCGCGAAAGGTGCGGAGATCGTGCTGGCTGGTTTTTATTCCGAACGTGTTTCTTTCGAGTTTCCGGCCGCCTTCATGCGCGAGATCGGTTTCAAGATTGCTGCCGAGTGGGATGCTTCCGACTTGGACGCGGTCATGACTTTGCGCCGCAAGGGCTTGCTGAGCCTTGAGGGCTTGGTGACGCACTCTGCTGTGCCGACGGACGCAACGCGTGCTTACGAGACCGCGTTTACTGAGGCGCAATGCCTAAAAATGGTTTTGGATTGGAGGGGGCACCATGACCACCTTGCTTGATACGCATTCTTCGCGAGGCTCAGCATCTGGCGGTGAATATGACGCCCCAGGCGGCGGATCCGAGCCAGAGCGTGGCGGACGTCCCGCCAAAGAAACACAGATCATCGCGATCTATGGCAAAGGCGGAATCGGTAAATCATTTACCCTCGCCAATCTCAGTTACATGATGGCGCAGCAAGGCAAGAAAGTCTTGTTAATCGGCTGCGATCCGAAAAGTGATACGACCTCGCTGCTGTTTGGCGGGCGGGCCTGCCCAACCATTATTGAAACCTCCTCTCGCAAGAAAGAGTCTGGCGAAGAGGTTGAGATCGGCGATGTCTGCTTCAAGCGCGATGGTGTTTACGCCATGGAGCTTGGTGGTCCTGAAGTTGGTCGCGGTTGCGGCGGACGTGGCATCATTCACGGTTTTGAACTGCTCGAGAAGCTTGGCTTCCACGAGTGGGATTTTGATTATGTCTTGCTCGACTTCCTCGGCGATGTTGTCTGTGGCGGCTTCGGTCTGCCGATCGCGCGCGATATGTGCCAGAAAGTGATCGTGGTCGGCTCTAACGACCTGCAATCGCTCTACGTTGCAAACAATGTCTGCTCGGCGGTGGAGTATTTCCGTCGGCTCGGTGGCAATGTCGGCGTTGCAGGAATGGTCATCAACAAGGATGACGGCACCGGTGAGGCGCACGCCTTCGCGAAAGAAGTCGGCATTCCAGTCCTCTCTGCGATTCCGGCCGACGAAGATATCCGCCGCAAATCCGCCAATTATCAAATCGTCGGCAAGCCGGGTTCGCAATGGGCACCGATGTTCGAAGCGCTGGCAGAGAATGTCGCGAGCGCGCCGCCAGTTCATCCCACGCCACTCGCTCAGGATGGTCTGTTGGATCTTTTCTCAGCTGAGGAAACTGGCGCTGATTTCAATCTGATCCCGGCCACGATCGCGGACATGCGCGGCGTGAATGCGGTCGAGAAACCATCACTCGAAGTGATTTATGAGGAGATTTAAGGGCGCATGAGCGATCGGGAGGGCATCATCGAACGCGATACAGGGCAAGTCCCTGATCCCGCGCCTGTGTCTGCCGCGGATGCGACCTGTCACGGCGGTGCCGAAACGCTGCTTGAGGCGGCGAAGAAAGCTGGCAAGCAAACGCTTCTCGAACAATACGCCAAAGACTATCCGACCGGTCCGCATGACCAACCGCAAAGTATGTGTCCGGCGTTTGGCTCGCTGCGGGTTGGGCTTCGGATGAAGCGGACCGCCACGATTCTTTCAGGCTCTGCGTGCTGCGTCTATGGGCTGACTTTCACGTCGCACTTCTATGGCGCCAAGCGCAATGTCGGCTATGTGCCGTTCAACTCAGAGACTTTGGTCACTGGCAAACTGTTTGAAGACATAAAAGAAGCGGTCGAAAAGACCGCAGACCCGGAACGTTACGACGCGATCGTGGTGACCAATTTGTGCGTGCCAACCGCATCAGGTGTACCGCTGCGCCTCCTCCCAGACACTATTAATGGCGTGCGCATTATCGGCATTGATGTCCCCGGATTCGGCGTGCCGACACATGCCGAGGCGAAAGATATTTTGGCCGGTGCAATGCTCGCCTTCGCCCGCCGCGAGGCAGAGCAGGGGGCTGTGCCCCGGGCGCCGAGCGATCAAAGTGATCTGCCGAAAATCACCCTGCTTGGTGAAATGTTTCCAGCTGACCCCATTGGCATCAGTCATCTTTTGCAACCTATGGGACTAAGCGCTGGCGCTGTCGTGCCGACCCGAGAGTGGCGAGAGCTTTACACGGCTTTGGATTGCGAGGCGGTCGCTGCAATTCATCCGTTCTACACCGCTTCGATTCGCGAGTTTGAAGCCGCAGGACGCCCAATTGTTGGCTCTGCTCCGGTGGGTGCTGAGGGCTCTGCCGACTGGCTTGAGCAGATAGGTCAAACCTGCGGGATCTCCCGCACCAAAATAGATGCGGCGAAAAACGGCGCTGTCGGCGCGATCCGCGGCGCTTTGTCAGCGATGCCGATCAAGGGTCGGATTACCCTGTCGGGCTATGAAGGCTCGGAACTGCTGGTCGCGCGTTTGCTCTGTGAGAGCGGCGCGGATGTCAGATATGTCGGCACCGCCTGTCCGAAGACCAAATGGTCGGATGCAGATCGGGAATGGCTTGAGGCGCGCGGTGTTGAAGTGCGGTTCAGAGCCTCGCTTGAAACCGACCTTGCTGCGCTGGAAGCCTTTGAGCCGGATCTCGCGATCGGGACCACCCCCGTGGTCCAAAAAGCCAAAGAGACCGCGACGCCGGCCCTTTATTTCACAAACTTGATCTCCGCGCGGCCCATTATGGGACCCGCAGGGGCAGGATCGCTGGCGCAAGTCGTCAATGCCGCCATTGCTGGCAAAGATCGGTTCGAAACCATGCGCGACTTCTTTGAAGGCGTAGGGCAGGGCGACACGGCCGGGGTCTGGGAAGATACGCCCCGGATCAATGAAGGCTTTCGTGCCAAACAAGAACGTAAACTCGCGCTCGCTGCGAAGCGCGCTGCAGATCTGAAGGAGCCGGTCGGATGTTAATCCAAGATCATGACCGCGCCGGCGGATACTGGGGCGCAACCTACATTTTCTGCGCGGTCAAAGGCCTGCAAGTGGTGATCGATGGCCCCGTCGGTTGCGAGAACCTGCCGGTGACATCCGTCCTGCATTATACAGACGCGCTGCCACCGCATGAGTTGCCGATTACCGTCACCGGACTTGGCGAAGAAGAGCTCGGACAGCTCGGAACAGAACAAGCGATGAAGCGCGCTCGCGCAGCGCTCGATCCCGCCTTACCTGCAGTGGTGGTCACCGGATCGATTGCCGAGATGATCGGTGGCGGCGTCACGCCGGAAGGTGCGAACATCAAACGTTTTCTACCGCGCACCATTGATGAGGACCAATGGCAAAGCGCCGATAGAGCTTTGCTTTGGTTATGGACGGAGTTCGCACAAACCAAAGGCCGCAATCCCAAGCCTCGCAAGAAGAAAGAGGGCGACAAGCCGCGCGTGAACATCATTGGACCGAGCTATGGCATGTTCAATACGCCCTCGGATCTGGCTGAAATCCGACGTTTGGTTGAAGGGATTGGCGCCGAGATCAATTTGGTCTTTCCTTTGGGTAGCCATATTGAAGACACACGCAAACTCATCGATGCGGATGTCTCAATCTGCCTGTACCGCGAATATGGCCGGCGCCTTTGTGAGGCCTTGGATCACCCCTATTTGCAAGCGCCGATTGGGTTGCATTCGACGACCAAATTCCTACGAAAGCTGGGCGAACTGACGGGGCTCGATCCAGAACCGTTCATCGAGTCCGAGAAGCATTCGACCATCAAACCCGTCTGGGATTTGTGGCGGTCTGTGACTCAGGATTTCTTTGGCACCGCAGATTTCGGGATCGTCGCCAATGAGACCTATGCGCGGGGTGTTCGAAATTTTCTCGAAACAGAGCTCGGTTTGCCATGCGCCTTTGCTTATGAGCGCCGCGCCGGGGCGAAGACCGATAATGATGCTGTCAGCGCTGATATTCGGTCGAAATGCCCGTTTGTGGTCTTTGGCAGCTTTAATGAGCGCATGTATATGCAAGAGGCGGATGCCCGCGCCGCCTATATTCCGGCGAGTTTTCCAGGTGCCGTCATCCGGCGCCATACTGGGACGCCCTTCATGGGCTATGCCGGGGCAACTTACATCGTTCAAGAATACTGCAATGCGCTGTTTGATGCGCTGTTTCACATCTTGCCACTCGGCCAGGATTTGGACCGCGCCGAAGCCACACCTGCGGCGAATGTTCAGGCGGTGCGCTGGGCACCTGAGGCCTTTAAGGCGCTCGACCGTCACGTTTCAGATTATCCGGTGCTGACCAGAATATCCGCCGCAAAGCGCTTGCGCGACGCAGCCGAAGCGGCGGCGCAATCGGGGGGGAGCGACACCGTCCAAGCGGCGCATGTCGAAGCAAGTTTCCAAAGCATCAGCGGAGGGCGGCCATGACAATGTTCAGTTCCATGACCGCCATAGCACCGCCTGCGGAATTGAGAGGGAGAAGCAAGTAAATGGCAGATTTATCGCTCGGAAAACGGCGCGGACAGGACCGACCAAGGTCAGAGTACGCGGTTTACATGTTGCTCGCTTATCCGATGCTGCTCGTCGCAGCTTTGGTGCTTCGAATTATCCCCACCCGACCGAAATTCAGCGGCGTGAAATACCGTCGACCCAGCGTGTTTCGCGAGGCGTGGGAAATGGGACAAAGCGCTTTGCCTTGGGTCTTTTCAGGCCGGTGACAAGCAAACGTTTTTACTGAATTTGGCGGCGTTCGCGTCGTCAGGTAGCCCGGCCACCGGCTTTGAGTGTGGCCACTAGAGATGGTCAGAAATAAAGGAGAAATGACCATGGAGACTGATGATCGGTCTGAGTCACTGTCAGGTTTGACAGCGACAGAAGCCCGAGCCTTTCACGGCTTGTTCATGAGGAGTTTCTTTCTCTTCATGTTCTGGGCATTCATCGCGCACATGCTGGTTTTTTACTACAAACCATGGCTTGGCGTAATTTCCTAACGGTAACGAGAAAGAAGGAGCTTCCACCATGTGGAGAATCTGGATGATCTTTGATCCGCGGCGGGTTCTCGTTGCGCTCACGGTGTTCCTCTTCACTCTAGCTGTTCTTATCCACTTCATTCTATTGAGCACGGATGAGTACAACTGGTTTGAAATGGGAGAATCGGCCCCCGCAACGGCCGAACTCACCGTTGACGTTCGAACCGCCTAGGGATCGACAAACTGTGGTGATCGGCGGCTTCGGGTTTCCCGAAAAAGCCGGTCGCCACCCTCTAACTCAGTATACGACAGACTCGCCACGGATCGTGCCTGCATGATCGAGACAGTCTGCCAATACGAAAGGCGCATGAAATGGCGTTACTTAGTTTTGAACGAAAATACAGAATTCGTGGCGGGACCCTGATTGGCGGGGATCTGTTCGATTTTTGGGTGGGACCATTTTATGTTGGGTTCTTTGGTATCACCACCGCATTTTTTGCCTTCCTCGGAACGGCCCTGATCTTTTTGGGCGCGTCCATGGAGGACACTTGGAACCCTTGGCTGATCAGCATTGATCCGCCGGACCTCAGCTACGGCCTTGGATTTGCGCCGCTCGCCGAAGGCGGGCTTTGGCAAATCATAACCTTCTGCGCCATCGGCGCATTTGGATCTTGGGTTTTGCGCGAGGTCGAAATCAGCCGCAAGCTTGGCATGGGCTATCATGTCCCATTCGCTTTCAGCGTTGCGGTCTTTGCGTATGTAACCCTCGTGGTGTTCCGCCCCATCCTTATGGGTGCTTGGGGACACGGATTTCCGTACGGCATTATGAGCCACTTAGATTGGGTCTCGAATGTCGGGTATCAGTACGGCAATTTCCACTACAATCCGGCGCATATGATCGCCATTACCTTCTTCTTCACCACCACATTAGCCTTAGCGATGCATGGCGGTGCGGTTCTGTCAGCGGTCAACCCTGGTAAAGGCGAAGAAGTCAAAGCCCCGGAACACGAGAACTCGTTCTTTAGAGACACGATCGGCTATTCCGTCGGTACGTTGGGCATCCACCGCCTTGGCCTGTTCTTGGCCCTTTCGGCAGGGTTCTGGAGTGCAGTGTGCATCGTCATAAGCGGCCCGCTTTATGACGGTTCGTGGGTCACCTGGTGGGACTGGTGGCAAAACATCCCAATTTGGGCGGATTAGGAGGCTGAACCATGGCAGATTATCAAAACATTTTCACCCAGGTTCAGGTTCGCGGACACTATGATCCCGGCGTCGAATTGCCGAAAGGCGATTGGAAGCGCGAGAAAGTCCAGATCTTTAGCTACATTATGGGTAAGATCGGCGACGCGCAGATCGGCCCGGTCTATCTCGGCTTCTTTGGGGTGGCCTCACTTTTGTGTGGGTTCATCGCGATCGAGATTATCGGCTTGAATATGATGGCGTCGGTTAATTGGGACCCGATCAAGTTTGTCGGGCTCCTGCCTTGGCTGTCGCTTGATGCGCCGCTGCCGGAACACGGCCTCGATCCAATGCCACCGCTGAATGAAGGCGGCTGGTGGATGATTGCCGGCTTCTTCCTCACCGCAGCGATCATCCTTTGGTGGGTCCGTATCTACCGACGGGCCAAACAGCTTGGTCTTGGTACACATGTCGCTTGGGCTTTTGCGGCTGCGATTTGGCTGTACCTGGTGTGCGGTTTCATTCGCCCTTTGATGATGGGCAGCTGGTCTGAAGCGGTGCCGTTTGGGATCTTCTCCCCACTTGGATTGGACGAACAATTTCTCGCTGATCTATGGCAACTTGTTCTACAACCCGTTCCACATGCTCTCCATCGTCTTCCTGTACGGCTCCGCCTTACTCTTCGCGATGCATGGCGCGACCATTCTGGCCGTGGGTCGCTATGGCGGTGAACGCGAAGTGGAACAAATCGTCGACCGTGGCACAGCCTCTGAGCGTGCCGGTCTGTTCTGGCGCTGGACCATGGGCTTCAACGCCTCCATGGAGTCGATCCACCGCTGGGCCTGGTGGTTCGCGATCCTCTGTCCAATTACGGGCGGGATCGGGATCCTTCTCACGGGAACCGTGGTCGACAATTGGTATCTCTGGGGAATCGATAACGGGTTCGCCAGATTTTAGAGAGCCATGCCGGTTTCGAGGGCCGCAGACGAAACGTCTCGGAACTCCACCCTCGAGAGACCAAAACCGGCATCCTCCCCTACCTTTAAAGCGGTGTGTCGCAGCACACCGCTTTTTTCTATTACCGCAAGATGAGTCTTAAGCGCCGGGTTTAAGCGCGCGCCAAACCAGGACCAGCGCGCCTATATGCGCGGGAAGCGATAGCGTGATGCAGACCAAGATAAGAAGGCCGTGATCCGGCCTCGACAAGCTCAATCGAAGCGCCATCATGAGCAGCGCGCCCGAAACGAGGAAGCAGATGAGCGCCGGCACCAATCGGCTCGCTCGCGCCCGCATAAGCCAAGCGCTAAGCACCAGGACTTCTATCCCGATAAGCGCGAGAATAGCGTCGATCAGATGCGGGCTGAGAGTCATCGCTGCAAGCTTAGCTAAAAGCCGGGTTCATGGCGACCACTTGATAATTCAGGTAAGCCGCAAAGCTGACCCAGATGAGATAGGGCACCATGAGCCATGCCGCAAAGCCAGAGCGCGGGCGCAAATAGACAATCAACGCTGCGACCGATAGCCAAAGCGTTACAACTTGAAGAAGCGCCCAATCAGGGCGCTGGAGGGCGAAAAATAAAACGCTCCAAAGCACATTCAGAGCACCATTGATCGCAAACAGCCAGATGATCCCGGATCGGCCCGATGGCGTCGTCGCCGCGCGCCAGCCGTTTACGGCTGCAATCACACAGGTGATGTAAATCAACGTCCATGCCGGAGCAAAAACCCAATCGGGAGGTGTCAGTGCAGACTTGTTTAGGCCTGCATACCAAGCGCCAGGTTGTGATGCCAAGCCACCCAGGATCGCTACCAGAATAGCCGCGCCGCTGGCAATTAAGATCGGCCGGGGCCGATTCATCGCGGGCGTTGATCTTCGACTCGCGCAAGGCCTAAAAGGTGCGCCCATATCTTTGATGAAGATCCGGATATGCGCCATGGGATTTGCGCGTACCAAGCGCTTATTCATGTACGCTTCCCAGGTCAGACGTTGCACGTCCGGGTCATCACAAATGTTGACGAACCGCTCTCGGCGTTTGTCATTGCGATACCAGAAATGCTGCATGATCCCGAGGATAAAGAAGACTTTGCCGTGCTCTTTCATGTAACGCTTACGGGCCTTAGCGAGGACTTTTGGGTTCTCGGTCAACAGCAATTCATGCACCGCTTCTGCGGCCACTTCACCGCCGAGCATGGCGTAATAAATGCCCTCACCCGAAGCTGGCGCCACGCAGCCCGCCGCGTCGCCGGCCAAGATCACATCCTTGCCATTGTCCCATTTCTTCATCGGCTTGAGCGGGATCGGGGCCCCTTCGGTGCGAATCGTTTCAGCCACATCGAGCGCTGCAGCACCGCGTAAATCCGTAACCGCTTGGCGGAGGGAAAACCCCTTCTGCGCGCTACCGACGCCGACACTCGTGGTCTCGCCGTGGGGGAAAATCCATGCGTAAAAATCAGGGGACAGTTTGCCATCATATCGGATTTCACAGCGTGTCCCTTCGAACCGCTCTGGATCCGCCGCTTGCGGGGATCGAATGATCTCATGATAAGCGAAGACGCTCTTGGGTTGCTCTCCGCCGACTTCCTCTTTGGCGAGGCGAGACCGGGCGCCATCCGCGCCAATGACGGCTTTGGTGACAAGGCGCAAAGGTGGACTTTTCCGATCGGCCCCGTGTGGGCGACAGAGGATCACGGCACGCCCGGCAGCATCTCGCTCCAGACCAACGAACTCTCCGTCGAGGCGTTGCGCGCCATGCTGCGCGGCGCGTTGGCGAAGCCACTCATCGAAATGCTCTCGATCGACCATGGCGACGGACCCGCCATTGATCGGCATGTCCACCATCCGCCCCTTCGGCGAGACCATACGTGCGGTTTTCGCGCGGGCGACAATTTGGGATTCCGGGATCGCAAAGTCTTTGACCAGGCGCGGGGGAATCGCCCCGCCACAAGGTTTAATCCGCCCCGGTTTATCGATCAGTAAAACCCGGTGGTCTTGATCCGCGAGGAGTTGCGCAGCCGTCGCCCCAGCCGGGCCACCGCCCACGACGATGGCATCATAGATTGTATCAGTTTGGTCAGGGCTCAGCATGGGGTTCTCCTGTTACTCGGCCGGTACCATTTCACCGGCCGGCAATATTGGCAGCTCAACATCTTGTTCTGGGGACTCGCCTACCCAGGCGGCGCAGCCTGCCGCAACAATGAATAAAAGACCTTCCAACGCAAAGACCGTGGCGAAGGCCGGTCCGATCTGGGCGAAGACGAAGCGGGCAAGATCCAGCGCGGTCGCGCCAAGGAACCCACCAACTCCGAAAGAGATCGCTTGCGCTGCGCCCCAAAGACCCATCCGCGTCCCCTCGCGGCCCTTTCGTCCAGCGCTTGCCAAGGTCATCATGGACCCGATCGCAGCAACGGCGAAGGCGCCATTCGCAATACCGAGCCCGAACACTGTGGGCTTGAGTGGCCAAGACGGGCCAACCAAAGCGGCGGCGCATAAAGAAGCTAAAGCCACTGCCGATGCGATGCAGCCAAAGATCGTCCATTGCCGCATAAATCTCGCCCGAGATTTTCCAACAACGGTCCCAAGGATCGCAGTAACGATCATACCGAGCAGGACGCCCATGTTTTGCGTCGCGGCGAGGCTCGTTGATTCGCCTGGGGTGTAGCCATAAATGAGGCCAGCAAATGGCTCGAGGATCAGGTCTTGCGCGCTATAGGCAAGCATCGAGACGAGCACAAAGATGGTGAACCGGCGCGCCTGTTGATCGGCCCAAACTTCTTTCAGGATGGTGGAGAAATCGGGTTTTTCTTCGCGCTCAGCTGCGGATTTTTCGATCTGCGCTTGGCCCTCCAAGCCCCACATGGCGAGCGCCGCGACCGCAACTGCGACCAGCGAGACGGTGGTTGTAACTTCAAGCAGGCGTTGCATCGAGAACGGTTCAAGCATCGCACCGGCGACGCCGGCCGTGATAATGAAGCCGATAATCATCATGATCCAGGTAATTGCGGCGGCGGCGGCTTTTCTGGATGGAAGCGTGTGCGTGGCCAGCAAAGCGAGCTGGTTTGTTCCGGCCGCGCCAACGCCGACACCGATAATGAAGAAGGCGACAATGGCACCGATGATGCCTAGCGTTGGCTGCGTTGCCATTAAAGCGGTTGAGGCGGCCGCTGCAATCGCGCCAATCGCCAGCGTGATCATGCCCCCGACAATCCAAGGCGCACGCTTTCCCGCCGACATCTGATCCATAGCCCCAACGTGGACGCGATAATTGAACAGCATAATGCCAACCAACCAGCGCGCCGGGAAGCATGGCCGGGAGGGCGAGCTCAACCACCATGACGCGATTGAGGGTCGATGTGGTCAGAATGACAATGGCGCCGAGGGCGGCTTGAACCAAACCAAGCCGGAAGATGCCAAGCCAGCCTATGTGAGGGGTGCTTAACCGAGCGTCCATCCAGGACCTCCATCAATTGAGCCGAGTGCGAATGCGGTGACCAACATACCGAGCACGTAGAGCAAGGTGCCGGTGGCGTTGAACCAAGGCGCCTTCTCTTTTGGCGCGCGGAGCAAGATGGTCATCAACCAGACTTGAGCGGCGACAAGCGCGCTCACGAGGCCCGCGTGCAAATACATGCCGATGTAGAAAAGCCCAGAAATTACAATGATCTGAGCGGCAAGCATGACAAAGCACGCGACCTGGGCAGCACGTTCGACGCCGAGTCGAACCGGAAGTGACCTGACGCCTGATTGGCGGTCGCCTTCGAGCGCCTTGAAATCGTTCAGGGTCATGATTCCGTGCGCCCCAAGCGAGTAGAGAATTACGGCGGCAAGGATGTAAGGTCCTGGTGCAGCGTGCATGATGACGGCGGCGCCGGTGAACCAGGCCACGCCTTCATAGGCAAGCCCGACCACAGCCGGTCCCTGCCAGCCGTCTTGTTTGAAGCGGATCGGCGGCGCACTATAGGTCCAGGCCAAAGCGACGGCGACGATGGTTGCGACAAAGGCCCAAAGGCCCAAAAGCGCCCCCAGAACCAGGGACATAGCCGACCAAAATACCCCAAGATACAAGCCCCAACGGCCAGGAATACGCCCCGACGGAATCGGCCGGTTTGGTTCATTGATCGCGTCGACACCGCGATCAAACCAGTCATTAATGGCTTGGCTCGAGGCACACACCATTGGCCCTGCGAGCACGACGCCACCGAGAATGAAGGGCCAGTGGGCGACGGTCGCTTGGCCGGTTGAAATGACCCCACATGCAAAGGCCCACATAGGCGGGAACCAGGTCACAGGCTTGGACAATTCCAAGACGTCGCGCCAGTGCGGGCGCGAGTTTAAAGTCAATGGAATGAGTGACCCAGACATCCCCTCACGCTAGAGTGGACAGTCATGAGTGTCAATTCATGTTGACGCTTTGTGAGGGGGTTTTTGTCAATCGCCCGGCTCTAAGCCGACGCGCTTCAATTTTGAGTACAGCCCTTGTCGGCTAAGCCCCAACATTTCGGCGGCAGACGCTCGATTATTGTCCGAAATTTTCAAGGCCGCTTCGATGCATAGGCGCTCGATCAGGATGGTCGATTCGTTGACAATATCCTTGAGCGGCACACGTCCGACCAGTTCGGTAAAATCGGTGGTGGCGCTTGGAGTTTTTCGTCCAGGCGCGGAGTTTGGGTGAGGCGTCGAGACACACTACGGACCGAGAACGCGTAGACAATTCCGCTTTGCGTCGGCGCCGACACAGCGGAGACTTCAACTTGGTCTTCACTGCCAAAACGATCGCGCGTGATGGTTGCAAAATTGCGAACGAGACCGTTCTTTTTCAAAGTGGAATAGAGCACGTTGACGTCGGTTGCCGAGCGGCCAAGATTCGAACTGAGTGGGGCACCTTTGGCATCTTGGATCGATGAGAGCTGAGCGGACTGAGCGAACGTCTCGTTGATCCGTAAAATGCGTTGGTCTGCATCGGCGATGACTAATCCGTCCGGCAAATGATCAATCATTTTATCCAGGAAGGGTTGTCGCTCGGGGCTTTTGCTTCGGTCTCTGCGTCGCTCAGGCGAAGGATCACGCGTTTTCGATCATTCTCCGCAAAGGCGGATGCGGTGACACTGACATTCTTGCCGGAAACGAGGGTTAAATCTGTTTCGGTCGACACCCCGCGCGTCGCTGCCGAGGCGATGAGTGTGTTCAAACGGCCGGTTGAGGCGGTTGCAAAGGAATCACTGATAGGCTTACCGACCAAGCCGGAAGAGGTTCGCTCCGACATGTGCTCGGCCGCGAAATTAATCTCCTCGATGGTCCAGTCTTCAGCATTGACGATGACGATGGCCTCATTGCTGGTATTAAACAGCAGCCGATAGCGCCCCTCTGCCATCCGCATGCGCGAATAATCTCGCTCTAAGTCTTGATGGGCTGAAATCAGCTTTTGTTGCAGGAGAGAGAGTTCGCTGAGATCGCGGCCGAGCGCCAGGATGCGATCATTTCCGGTCACGGGTACGGTTGTGTATTGGACCGGCACGTCGAGCGCCGATTTAGAGATATGATTGACTTGGCGCCAGGCTGGGTCTTCGTGATCGCGCTTCAGCAGTGCTTCAATTTTTGGGCGGCTTTCAACCGTCACGGTATCGATCCAAGGCTTATTCAGCCAAGCTTCACCATAGCCATGGGCGATGAGGCTCGCATCAGCCAGTGCAACGTCTTTAACGATGCCGTTTTCTACCACGAGCGCGATATCGGCGGCGGCGCCGATCAATTCAGCCATGTGTTCAGGACTTAGATCCTGTAAATATTCCGTCGGCGCTTTAAACCCGGCTCGTTTGCCTTTGTGCGGCGGAATATCGGAAGATTTGGCGTCCATGTTCCTACCATTGGTTGAAGATTCGGCCCCTTTAGCAGTCCACTCGTGTGTCTGCCAATAGGGTCATCGCCGCGCTTGGTGCAAGGGCCGCGTCCGTGCAGGCGCCATCCGCGCCCACGCTTTGCGCTATGGATTCGTCTCTCATGATGAGCGCGCCCCCCAAGAAAATCTTTGTCTCTTTGTTTTTTGAAGCTTTGCGCACGTTTCGAACCACATCGGCAATTCTGTCTTTCGCGATCGAGCGTGCAATTGACAGACCAATCACGTCAAAATTTTGAGCGGCAACAATTCGCGTGAGTTCTTCTGTCGAGGCACCTGGCTCGCATCGGACGTGCCAGTTCTCTTTGCGGAAAAACTCTGCAACCATGAGGATCCCAAACACGTGCTGATCTTCGCAAGCGGTTGCGAGCAGGACGGTTGGCGCTCCTGAGCCCAAGAAAAACTGTTGGTGCGTCGGTGTTATTGTGTTGAATCGAAGCAATTCATGCAATCGGCAGAGCGCGAGCGTGACATCTGTGAAGCTTCGCGTGTCGTTGTCCCAACATTCCCCTAAACAACGAGCGGCGGGGGCAAAAAGGTCGAGGTAGATCTGTTCAAGCGAATGCCCTTGGCGGCTCAATTCATCGACAAACTCCTGGCCCGATGAAACGCTTTGCTCCGTCATCAACCAAACAAGATGTGCGACTTGCTCATCATTAATCAATTGCTGTGGCTCGATCGGCTGTGCTGCCGGAGTGGTGGTGTCTCTAGCATGAACGAGCATTAGCCTCGGCAAAATTTCTGTTTCGATGGTTTTTAATAGGTCGTTCGCCGGGTTGGCTGGCGCGCGCTGAGCGGCGGTCGTGTCCGGGGCATCCATCGCTAACGGATCGGACTGGACCGCCTGAGGCTCCATGCCTCTGACGTATCGGTCTGTTTTGTCCATCACCTGATCCTCCCGATGTGACGGCGTCGCCTTGTCTCAGAGCTTCACCGTCTCCTGAATCCCATCACCCTATTGTGGTCGCGGATGCCGAACGTATCGGACCGTGGCCCGCATTTATTCTCGCGACAATCGCTGCGTTTTTGTCCGAGTTGGGGCGCGGGCAAGAAGCGCGACGTAATATACTTATTATTATGATCGCACGCTGCGCGTTCCGAGATCTGAATAGGTCTCGCCATTGGGACTGACCCGAATGGTGCGGAACGTTGCATCTATCACCTTTAACAAATATTTCGCGAGTGAGATAGTCCTTTATGCTCGCAATGGTTGCTGCCCGTTATAGTTGCGTCACATTCGCAAAACGTCAAGCCAACTAGACGTAAATCTGAGTTGACACCCTCCGGTATCCGCGAGTAGCTTACAGAAAAATGCGATTGGAAACGTAGAGATGTCGATCGTTGAACGATCAATTGCGGAGGGCGTCAGTCTCTATACACCGGCTCAGCGTAAGCGGCGGGACGAAACTGTTTGGACTCTGGTTCAAGCCATTTTAGCGCCGCTTCAGTTCTTTGTTTTTGGGGTCAGCCTCGTCCTCGTTTTACGCTATCTCATGACCGGATCCGGGTATGAGTTGGCAACGCTTTCGATTGTTTTCAAAACCTTGTTTTTATACACAATTATGGTCACGGGAGCCATTTGGGAGAAGGTTGTTTTTGGGCGTTATTTGTTCGCGCCAGCTTTCTTCTGGGAAGACGTTTTCTCAATGTTGGTGCTGGCCTTGCACACGCTTTATCTCGCCGTCACATTCTTCGCGCTTACCGACGCAAATACGCAAATGTTTATCGCGCTCGCGGCCTACGCAGCATACGTGATCAATGCCGGCCAATTTCTCTACAAATTGCGTCAGGCGCGGCTGGAGCAACCGCGAATCTCGGGGGCTGGAGGGCTGGCATGACGACTTTAATCACAACCGAAGCGCGTGCCGGGCAATCTTCACCCGTGATTCGAGAGCGGGGCCAGCGGGAAGTTTTTTGTGGGTTAACCAGCATCGTTTGGTTGCATCGTAAGATTCAAGACGCGTTCTTTTTGGTCGTCGGATCGCGAACATGTGCGCATCTCATCCAATCCGCAGCGGGCGTCATGATTTTCGCTGAGCCACGCTTTGCCACAGCGATTTTGGAGGACCGTGATCTCGCTGGTTTGGCGGACGCGAATGACGAGCTGGATCAAGTCGTGGATCGGCTATTGTCGCGCAGACCCGACATCAAAATGCTTTTCTTGGTCGGGTCGTGCCCGTCTGAGGTGATCAAGCTCGACTTAGCTGTCGCGGCGAAACGGCTGTCCAAGAGATTCCTGCCAGATGTTCGGGTGTTGAATTATTCGGGCTCTGGCATCGAGAACGACTTTCACTCAAGGCGAAGACGGTTGCCTCGCGGCACTGGCGCAAGACATGACTCCGTCACAGTCGGCGGAAAAATCTTTGCTCGTCGTAGGTGCGCTCGCGGATATTGTGGAAGATCAATTCACGCGTTTGTTCCACGCGCTTGGCATCGAGAATGTCCGATTCTTACCGGGGCGCACTGCTGGTGCCCAGCCAGAAATTGGACCGAATACACATTACCTGCTAGCGCAACCGTTCTTGCGCGATACCGCGCGCAGCTTGGATGAGCTTGGTGCCACTCGTATCAATGCGCCTTATCCGATCGGCGTCGAAGGAACCACGGAATGGCTCCGCGCCGCTGCAAAAGCTTGGAAGGTCGACCCCGCACGATTTGAGCGCGCCATTGAGTTGCCGCGCAGCCGGGCCGAGAAATCGCTAAATCGCTATCGCGAGATCCTCAACGGCAAATCCATATTCTTCTTTCCCGACTCGCAATTGGAAGTACCCCTCGCACGCTTCCTAAGCCGCGAGATGGGAATGTCATTGGTCGAGGTTGGTACGCCCTATCTGCATCATGAGTTGCTCGAACGAGAGCTCTTATGGCTCGGAACCGACACACAAATCTCCGAGGGGCAGGACGTGGATTGCCAACTCGACCGATGTTTTGACGCTCAACCCGATCTGACCGTTTGCGGCCTTGGTTTAGCCAATCCGCTGGAGTCACGCGGGTTGGTAACGAAGTGGTCGATCGAGCTCATGTTCTCGCCCATTCAAGGCTTCGATCAAGCCGGGGATGCCGCCGAACTCTTCGCCCGTCCACTGGTTCGGAAACGGAGGCTCGCAATCTGATGAAACTCACCGTCTGGACATATGAAGGCCCACCGCATGTTGGCGCGATGCGTGTCGCAACAGCGATGGATGAAGTGCACTTCGTGCTGCACGCCCCGCAAGGCGACACTTACGCGGATCTTTTGTTCACTATGATTGAGCGGCGTGCGGATCGACCGCCGGTGGCCTATACGACATTTGAGGCCCGCGACTTGGGGGGTGATACCGCGAATGTGTTCAAGAAAACCTTGAACGACGCCGTTGATCGGTTTGACCCGAGTTTGGTTTTGGTCGGCGCATCTTGCACCGCTGAGCTGATCCAGGATGATCCAGGCGGACTGGCCAAACGGGTTGGGTTGCCTGTGCCGGTTGTACCGCTCGAATTACCATCCTTCTCGAAGAAAGAGCATTGGGGCGCATCCGAGACGCTCTACCAAATTGTTCGGAACTTGGCGGATCGGACGGTTCGTCGGGCAAAGCCCGTGCGCGGGCGTCCGCGTTGCAATATCCTTGGCCCCACCGCGCTTGGCTTCCGTCATCGAGACGATGTCAGCGAAATCGCAGGCCTGCTGTCTTATCTCGGTGTAGATATCAATATTGTTGCGCCACTGCATGCATCGCCTGCCGACATTGCTCAGATTGGTCACGCAGACTTTAACGTCGTCCTATATCCTGAGATCGCTGACACGACGGCGCGCTGGCTCGAAAAAACGTTCGGACAGCCTTACACCAAAACCATTCCGATCGGCGTTGGGGCGACGCGCGAGTTTATCGATGAAGTGCGCGAGCTCGGAAACTTGCTCGACACCGATGATCTCGACCAAAGCAATTTGCCTTGGTGGTCGAACTCGGTTGATTCCACCTATTTCACCGGCAAACGAGTCTTCATTTTCGGCGACGCAACGCACGCGATCGCTGCGGCGCGGGTGGCGACTGAAGAGATTGGGTTCGAAGTCGTCGGGCTCGGGTGTTATAATCGCGAATTCGCGCGCGATCTCAGGGCGGCGGCTAAGACTTATGGCGTCGAGCCACTGATCACGGATGATTATCTCGAAGTCGAAGCGGCGATCTCCAAGGCCCAGCCTGAGCTGATCCTCGGCACACAGATGGAGCGGCACATCGCCAAACGCCTCGGCGTGCCTTGTGCGACCATTGCGGCGCCGGTGCATGTGCACGACTATCCGGCGCGCTATTCGCCGCAAATGGGATTCGAAGGCGCAAACGTTATTTTCGACACCTGGATTCACCCGCTCCTCATGGGGCTCGAGGAGCACTTGCTCGGCATGTTCCGCGAAGACTTCGAGTTCAATGATGCGGCAGGACCTTCACATATTTCTGGTCACGTGGAGGCGCCATCGAAAGTGACCGAGCTTCCGACCACCGTAGGGTGGGCCCCCGAGGCTGAAGCAGAATTGCGCAAAGTGCCATTCTTTGTCCGCGGTAAGGCGCGCAAGAACACCGAACAATTTGCGCGAGAGCGGCATCTCGAAACGATCTCGCTTGATACGCTCTATGAAGCAAAGGCGCACTATGGTCGCTGATCGCTCTTCCGGACCTTCTGTCAAAGTTGTTCTGATCTCCTTAGATCGGCAATTGGAAGCTGCAGTGGACACGGCCCGCATGCGTTTGAAGCGCGCCATGCCTGGCCTTGATCTATCGTTCCATGCAGCGATTGATTGGGCCAAGAATCGAGACGCTCTGGAGGCCTGCAAGACTGCTATCAGCGAGGCGGATTATATCGTCGCGTCGATGCTCTTCATGAACGATCACATCGAAGCCGTGTTGCCCGCTTTGCAAGCGCGGCAGGACGATTGCGATGCCTTGCTCGGCTGCTTGTCTGCTGGTGACATTGTCAAACTGACCCGGCTCGATCGGTTTCGAATGGATCGTCCGCAAACGGGTCCGCTCGCTATGCTGAAAAAGCTGCGCGGATCTTCTGACAAAGCCAAAGCCGGGGCGCAGCAAATGAAAATGCTGCGGCAGATCCCGAAGATATTGAAGTTTATTCCAGGCACGGCGCAGGATGTGCGCGCCTATTTCTTGGGACTGCAATACTGGCTGGCTGGCTCTGATGAGAATATTGAGAACTTGGTGCGGTTCCTGGTCAATCGCTATGCGGCCGGGCCGCGGGCGGCTTATCGCGGTCAACTACCGGCGCAACCGCCGGTCGAATACCCAGATACAGGTTTGTACCATCCCAGATTAACGCCAACAGTGACCACATCGCTGCGCAAGCTCCCGCTTGCCCGCAGTCAAAAACCTAGCGTCGGCGTGTTGTTGATGCGGTCCTATATCCTGTCCAAAGATACGGGGCATTATGATGGTGTGATCAATGCGCTTGAAGCGCATGGCATGCGCGTTGTTCCGGCCTTCGCCAGCGGGCTCGATTCGCGCGAAGCAATCGAAACCTATTTCTTCAAAGACGGTCAAACGACAGTAGATGCGGTGGTCTCGCTGACCGGGTTCTCGCTCGTCGGTGGGCCCGCTTACAACGATTCCGAAGCCGCCTCAGAGATCCTGTCGAGGCTGGATGTACCCTACCTGTCAGGCCAAGCGATTGAGTTTCAATCTTTGGACGAGTGGCAAGACAATCCTCAAGGCTTGAGCCCGATTGAATCGACCTTGATGGTGGCCATTCCAGAATTGGATGGGGCGACAGGACCGATTGTCTTCGGTGCGCGATCAGCAGATCCTGAGACCCCCGGCGTGCTTAAAATGGGCGCGCATGCGGAACGCGCCGACATGCTCGCGCGCCGCGTTCGTAAGCTCATTCATCTGCGCAAAAAACCAGTGGCTGAGCGCCAAGTGGCGATCACTCTGTTCAACTTTCCGCCGAATAGCGGCGCGGCAGGAACCGCCGCGCATTTGGATGTGTTTGGATCTCTGTTCAACACGTTCAAAACTTTGCAGCGCGCTGGCTATACGATTGATTGTCCGTCCTCTCCCGATGCGCTGCGAGAGGCCGTCCTCGGCGATCAGATTATGACGGATGCGCGGGTCCATGACCTCGTGACGGCGGATGACCACGTCGCCCGCGAGCGCCGCCTAGAAGATATTGAGATCCAATGGGGGCCGGCGCCGGGTCGACACCAAGTGCGCGGACGATCGATTGAAATCCGTGGTGCGCGATTCGGGAACGTCTTCGTCGGATTGCAGCCTTCCTTTGGATATGAAGGCGATCCGATGCGGCTGCTCTTCGAGAAAGGCTTCGCGCCCACGCATGCCTTCGCGGCGTATTATCGGTGGTTGCGCGAGACGTTTGAAGCCGATGCAATCTTGCACTTTGGGACGCATGGCGCGCTTGAGTTTATGCCCGGCAAACAAGTGGGCATGAGCGAGACCTGTTGGCCCGATTATCTCATCGACGATGTGCCCAATCTCTATTTCTACGCGGCGAACAATCCGTCTGAAGCGGCGATCGCGAAGCGTCGGTCGGCGGCGACGACGTTGAGCTATCTGACCCCGCCGGTGGTCAAGGCGTCGGTCTATAATGAGCTGCGGGATTTACAGGACGAAATCGGCCGGTGGCAGGCCACTGACCCAGCCAATGCTTCCCTGCGTGAGAACCTTGCAACGGACATTCTTGAACAGGCGGCGCACTTAGAATTTGAACTGCCGGTTGAAGGCACACGTGATGAAAAGATCGATCACTTGCGGGCCCATTTGCGCACGGTCGAAGAATCGCTGATCCCGCACGGCTTGCACGTTGCGGGTGAGGCCCCAAGCCCAGACGAGCGCGTCGAATTGCTAACTGCCATGTCCGATGCGCAGGCGCAGACACCAGTCTCGATTGGCGCGATTGAAAGCCTCGTTGAGCAGGGCAGTGCGACCGCAATAAAACGTCATGCGCGTGAAGCTAAAGCTATACGTGCGCTCGCGGAGATTGATACGAAACTGTGCGACAATCGCGAATTGAACGCTATCGTGCGTGCGCTTGATGCGCGGTTCATTCCGCCTGTGTCCGGTGGGGATCTGGTCCGCAACGCTGACATTTTGCCAACCGGCCGAAACATTCATGGGCTCGACCCGTGCCGGATGCCGACCGGGTATGCGCTGCGTGATGGGGCCCGGCAAACTCAGATCTTGCTCGATCGCTTGACGGCCGACCAGGGCAAGTTGCCCGAGACCGTCGCCATGGTGCTGTGGGGCGCAGATAATTTGAAAAGCGACGGGGCGCAGCTCGCGCAAGTGCTCGCCTTACTGGGGGCCGAACCGAAACTGGATTTCTATGGCCGTCTTAGCGGTGCCCAGCTCATCCCGCTTGAAACCTTGGGGCGCCCGCGCATCGATGTTGTTGTAACCCTGTCCGGCATCTTCCGCGATTTGCTGCCCTTGCAGTCAAAACTGATTGCGGAAGCGGCGTTCTTGGCCGCGTCTGCGGACGAGCCGGCGGATCAGAATTTCGTCCGGGCCCACGCGCTGTCTTATCAGGCCAAACATGATTGCGACCTTGAGACCGCGGCCTTGCGGGTCTTCTCTAATGCCGAAGGGGCGTATGGCTCAAACGTCAATCAATTGGTCGATGCCGGATGCTGGGATGATGAGGCCGAACTCGGTCAAACCTATGCGCAGCGCAAGTGTTTTGCTTATGGCTGCTCAAACACACCGACGGCACAACCTGAACTCCTTAGCAGCATTCTCGAAACCGTTGATCTGGCTTATCAGAACCTTGAATCTGTCGAGCTCGGCATCACCACCATTGACCATTATTTCGATACGCTCGGCGGGATCTCGCAAGCGGTAAAATCGGCCACTGGCGAAGCTCCTCCTGTTTACATCGGTGACCAAACCAGCGGTGATGAATGCGTCCGGACCTTGAACGAGCAAGTCGCGCTCGAAACCCGGACCCGTGCGCTAAATCCGAAATGGTATGAAGGCATGCTGCGGCATGGCTACGAGGGCGTTCGCCAAATCGAAGCCCACGTCACGAACACTTTGGGCTGGTCGGCCACGACCGGCCAAGTCGACCCTTGGGTCTATCAAAAAATTGGCGAGACCTTCGTCCTTGATGAAGAGATGCGCCGCAAACTTTCTGACCTCAATCCGAAATCGAGTGCCCGACTGGCGGGCCGTCTCTTAGAGGCGAGCGACCGGTCTTACTGGCAACCCGATGAAGAAACCTTAGAGGCCCTCCGCAAAGCCGGAGACGAGCTCGAGGATCGGGTTGAGGGCCTCAATTTCCATGAAGGAGCCGCCGCATGACGCTATTAGATATGGAACGCCCAGGCGCCCGTACATCACAGCCCGATGGAGAAGGCAGTGTGCAAGTGTCGCTCGATCCCAATTTGGAGATTGAAGGCGCCAAGGTCTTTGCGATTTATGGCAAAGGCGGCATCGGCAAATCAACCACCTCGTCGAACCTGTCAGTCGCTTTTTCTAAGCTCGGCAAACGCGTTCTTCAAATTGGCTGCGATCCGAAACATGACTCCACTTTCACGCTGACCAAACGACTTGCACCGACGGTGATCGACGCGCTTGAGGCGGTCGACTTTCACAGCGAAGAGCTGCGCCAAGAAGACTTTGTTTTTGAGGGCTATAATGGCGTAATGTGTGTTGAAGCAGGCGGGCCGCCTGCGGGCACAGGTTGCGGTGGCTATGTGGTCGGTCAGACCGTGAAACTGCTCAAAGAGCATCACCTGCTGGAAGACACAGATGTGGTGATTTTTGATGTGCTCGGCGATGTGGTCTGCGGCGGCTTTGCGTCGCCTCTGCAACATGCCGATCGCGGGTTGATCGTCACAGCGAATGATTTTGACTCGATCTTTGCGATGAACCGGATCGTGGCCGCGATTAAGGCCAAAGCCAAGAATTATGAGGTCCGCCTCGGCGGGGTGATCGCCAATCGAAGTGCCGCAACCGACGAGATCGATCGCTACAATGAGGCGACGGGCTTGCAGCGCTTGGCGCACTTCCCGGACCTTGATGTGATCCGGCGCTCGCGCCTGAAAAAATCGACCCTGTTCGAAATGGGAGACACGCCCGAGCTGAAAGCGGTTCAGGCGGAATATCTGCAGCTCGCTGAAAACCTCTGGTCCGGCGTCGACGAGCTTGATGCCGTGCCGATGAAGGATCGCGACATCTTTGATTTCCTGGGGTTTGAATAAAATGAGCGCCACCAACTACCTCCGCCGTCGCAATGAGATCGAAGAATACTTCGATCGGACTGCCTCTGACGCCTGGGCGCGGCTGACCTCGGATGAGCCGTTGACCGGAGTCCGGGCGACGGTGCGCGCTGGCCGTGACGCGATGCGGGAAACTTTGTTGAGCTGGTTGCCCGCCGATCTTCAAGGCGCGCGCGTCTTGGACGCGGGATGCGGCGCGGGTCAGTTGGCCGTCGAAGCCGCCGCACGCGGTGCCGATGTTATGGCGATTGACTTGTCCAAGTCGCTGGTCGATCTCGCGGCAGAGCGGGCGGCTGAGTTGCCACTAAAAGGCTCTGTTGATTTTCGGGTCGGCGATATGCTCAATCCGCCCGGCGACCGGTTCGATTATGTCGTCTGCATGGATTCCGTGATCCATTATGATTTGCAGGATTTTCAATCGACTTTGTATCGTTTGATCTCGCTCGCAGATCGTTCGTGTTCGTTTACGTTCGCGCCGAGCACGCCATTGCTCACCGTGATGCATACGGTTGGAAAACTGTTCCCGCGGGGCGATCGGTCACCTGCGATCAAGCCCCACACAGAACGCGAGGTCCGCGAGATCCTGGCCGATCATCGCATTCTCAATGCGCAACGGATCAAATCGGGCTTCTATATATCGCACGCCATGGAGGTGTCTGAATGAAGGCTCAGAGACCTCAATTTGCAGATGCTTGGAAAGGCTTGAGCCGCAAGTTTTTGCCGTTCGCGGACGCTGCGAGCGACGATTTGCCGTTGAGCCAGCTTCTGCGTTTGTCTCTGTTCCAAGTCAGCGTTGGCATGATCCTGACCCTGCTCGCGGGCACGCTGAACCGGGTGATGATCGTCGAGCTGTTCGTGCCAACCTGGCTGGTCGCGCTGATGATTTCGCTGCCGCTCGTCTTTGCGCCTTTACGGGCGCTGATCGGGCATAAATCAGATGCCCACGTTTCGGTCTTTGGATGGCGTCGCGGTCCGTATATTTGGTTCGGCTCTTTGTTTATGTTTGGCGGTCTGGCGATCATGCCTTTCGCACTGATCCTATTGTCTGGCGCAGGCCAAGCGCCTGTGTGGATGGGGCAGGCGGGGGCCGCACTTGCGTTTCTCTTGGTTGGCGCCGGGATGCATACCACGCAGACCGCTGGTCTGGCCCTCGCGACCGATCTTGCGCCGCTGGATGTTCGTCCGCGCGTTGTGGCCTTGCTCTATGTCATGCTGCTCGTCGGCATGGGCGTGAGTGCCTTGATCTATGGTGCGCTTCTCGCCGACTTCACCCATACCAAATTGATTAGGGTCATTCAGGGCTCTGCCGTCGTGGTGATTGCCCTGAATGTGATCGCGCTTTGGAAGCAAGAAGCCCGCAACCAGGCGGTTGTGGAAGGCACGGCGCAAACGGAGAATTTCTGGACATCCTGGCGCAAGCTGATGGGCGACGTTCGCTCGAAACGACTGCTTATGGCGGTTGGCGTCGGGGCGATGGCCTTCAGTATGCAAGACATTTTACTCGAGCCTTATGGCGCCGAATTGCTCGGCATGACGGTCAGCGAGACGACCCGGCTCACCGCATTGTTCGCGTTTGGAACGATCCTTGGCTTTGCGCTCGCCGCGAAAGGTCTCGGCGCTGGGCTCGAAACGCACCGTCTTGGCGCGATTGGGGTTCTGATCGGTGTTGTTGCGTTCACGCTGGTAATCTTCGCGCAGCCGCTTGGGCTGCCTATGATTTTCCAGGTCGGCACCTTCCTGATCGGCCTTGGCGGCGGATTGTTCTCAGTCTGCATGTTGGTCTCGGCCATGGAGCTTGCTGAAACCAGCGATAGCGGCATTGCCCTCGGCGCTTGGGGCGCGGTGCAAGCGAGCGCCGCAGGCCTCGCTTTGGCCGTTGGCGGCGCGATTAAAGATGGCGTTGAAGCCTTTGTCGGCACCGGTTGGTTGGGCCAAGGGCTCGATGAGACCGCGATCGGCTACAGCGTCGTCTATCATCTCGAGATTTTGCTTTTGTTCGTCACGCTCGCCGTGTTGGGCCCGATCGCTGCGCACGCGCGACAAACAGAAGTCAACAAAGACAACAAGTTCGGGTTGGCGGCGTTCCCCGATTAAAGGCGCCGTAAAGGAGAAGGACCATGATTTTTAGTGGAGAATATGTCGCCGGCATCGACTTGGTCGATATCTGTTTATGGGCATTCACGATCTTTTTCTTCGGGCTGATATTCTATCTCAGACGCGAAGATCGCAGAGAAGGATACCCGCTCGAGTCAGATACGACCGGGAAACAAGAACCGGCCGGAACGTTTTGGAGCCCAGGCCCGAAGAAGTTTAATCTTCCGCATGGCCGCGGCACATCGGAATATGCGTTTGGCCCGCGCGACGAGCGCGATCTTGCATTGAAGCGCATGGCGGTTTGGCCAGGGGCCCCGTACCAACCGACCGGTGACCCGATGCAAGATGGTGTTGGCCCAGCGTCTTATGCGATGCGCGAGGACGTGCCGGATCTGACGCTGGAAGGAAAGCCCCGCATCGCGCCCTATCGCGATAGCCCAGGCTTCGAAGTTGCTAAACAAGACCGCGACCCGCGTGGCTTAGACGTGCACTGCGTCGACAAAAAAGTCGGGGGTAAAGTCGTGGACCTTTGGGTGGACCGCTCTGAAGCCATTATTCGTTATCTCGAAGTGGAGGTCGGCGAAGAGGGCAAAACGCACAGTGTCTTGGTGCCGATGGGATTTGCTCAGGTCAAAGGCGGTCGTCGTCCGAAAGTGATCGTTGAAGCGGTGACGTCTGGACAGCTGCAAGCGGCTCCAACGACCAAAGAAGAGCTATCGGTCACGCGCCGCGAAGAGGACCGCATCAGCGGCTATTATGGTGGCGGAAAACTCTACGCCACG
The DNA here is from genome assembly GCA_965279045.1 of Henriciella sp. Taxonomy (GTDB): domain Bacteria; phylum Pseudomonadota; class Alphaproteobacteria; order Caulobacterales; family Hyphomonadaceae; genus Henriciella. The sequence continues at coordinate 40,636 of CBDIHJ010000013.1, forward strand.
CCAGATCTCGTTGAGCCTTGGCTATGACCTTATTTCATGACGAAGAACACGGCCCCTCTGAACCCGTTCGGGGGATGCCAGACCAACTTCCCGAGGGCGAAACTGTGCTTTGGCAAGGCCGACCGAGCGCGATTGCGCTGGCCTTTAACGCGTTTCGATTGCGATGGGTGATTGGGTACTTCGTTGTGATGACGGTCTACCGCCTCGCAAACCTGTCCGCGAACGGGGCAGAGCCGGCGCAACTCACCAATGCGGTGACCAGTTCGGTCCTGTTCGCAGCGGTGGCGATCGGTCTTATTTTTGGGCTCGCTTATGCAATGAGCCGCGCCGCGATTTTCACAATCACCAATCATCGCGTCGTGCTGCGCTATGGCGCGGCGATCCGGAAATATGTGAACGTGCCTTTTTCAAAAATGGCGAGCGCGCAGCTGAAACGGAAAAGTGCTCGGGTCGGAGATATCTCCTTCCAACTCATCGGTCCGGGGCAACCTCCGTATCTCCACCTATGGCCATTTGCGCGTCCATTTAAATACTCAAAGGCGCAACCCATGATGCGTGGGATCAAAGAGCCAGACCGCGTTGCCGAGCTGCTCGCCCGCGCGGTCCAAGATCACGCGCCGGAGAATGTTCAGATCGAGCTTGATCCTGCAAATGATGATGCGGCCCCAGACTTGGCGCCGGGCTCAACAGTTCCGGTGACGTAGGAGAGATAAGATGACCGCGCACAGCCACGACATCAAAGTTCCAAAGGAAGCCTTGTTCAGCATGGGCTTGTTACTGGCCAGTGTGACGGCTTTCGTTGGTTTCTCCAGCCTGACGGGAATCGGCGTGGCGGATCTCTCGAACGAAACCGCGATCGAGCGGCTTGAGGTTCGGTTTGCCGATCAAGCGAATGGCGGCGTCGGCGCTTATGACCCGGTTTCGAATGAAGCCCTCCACATCTTTGGTCCAGGTGAGGGCGGTTTTGTTCGGTCGGCTCTGCGGTCTCTGACCCATAATCGAAAGCTCGCGGGCGTCGGGCCAACGCCGCCTTATGAGTTGCAGCTCTCGGCGACGAACAATGTGGTCTTGTTCGATCCGTCGACTGGAAAATCGATCACACTCACGGCGTTTGGGGACGCCAATCAAAACGACTTTGCTCAGCTTTTCGAAGCTCAACCAGGGAAAGATATGCCATGAAGATGACGAACAGACTTCGATTACCGTGCATTATTCGGATCACTCACACATGGGAGTCGCTCGAAGCGCATGTTGAGTTGCCTGGGCACACTCAGCCCGAGATCGGCGATCGCATTACCGTCCATGGCGCGCCCGTTCAGGTGCCTTTTGGTGAAACCATAACCATTGAACGCGAAGCCACGATTCGACGTGCAAATCCGCTCGAAAAACTCTGGGTACGGATCCGTTCCATGTTCGAATTGGATGAGCTTTACGAAGTCAACTTTACCACGGAGATCCTGCGATGAGCTTTGACAATGTAACCGCAGAAGAAGCCCTCGGCGATCGCGTATCAGAGTTTGATACCAATGATGCAGCGCTGGACAACACCCTCCTAAGTCCCAGATTTTACACCACGGATTTTGATGAAGTCGATCGGATCGACGTGTCATCCGTTCGCGGAGAATGGGACGCGCTGATCCAAGAGATGAAGGATGACCCAAACAAAGGGCACTTCAAACGCACCGATGAGTTCGATGACATTCTCGATCAATTGGATCCGGAGCTGCGCGCTGAATTTGTGGACTTTCTGGTCAGTTCCCTGACCGCTGAGTTCTCCGGCTGTGTGCTGTATCGCGAGATTGCGCGCAAAGCGAAAAACCCGGACGTGATTGATCTGTTCCGGTTGATGAGTCGTGATGAAGCGCGGCATGCCGGCTTTATCAATCACGTTCTGCGGGACTTCGGGATTGGCGTTGATTTGGGCTTCTTGACCAAGACCAAGAAGTACACCTTCTTCAAACCCAAATTCATTTATTACAGTGTCTACCTGTCGGAGAAGATCGGCTATGCCCGATACATCACCATCTTCCGTCAGTTGGAAAAGAATCCGAGCAAGCGGTTCCATCCAATCTTCAAATGGTTTGAAGAATGGTGCAATGACGAATTCCGTCATGGCGAAGCCTTTGCCTTGCTAATGCGGGCCGACCCGAAATTGCTAAAAGGTCATAACCGGCTTTGGATCCGGTTCTTCCTCTTGGCCGTGTTTTCGACCATGTATATTCGCGATCATCGCCGCCCGGTTTTCCATGAAGCCCTGGGATTGGATCCGAAAACCTATGACCGGGAAGTGTTTGAGCTCACCACCGAGATTTCCCGTCAGGTCTTCCCGATAGAGCTCGATATCGACAATCCGAAATTCTTCGAAAAACTCGAAAAGCTCCGCATCCTGGCGGATAAGATGGAAGAGTCTAAAGCTAATAACGGCCTGTTTGGGCGTTTCACGCGGATGGGCCTCGCCCTGCGCTGCGGGATGCAATTTGCGGGGCTCTACTTCATGCGAACGCGGAAGAACCGGCCGCCGGTCAGCGTTCGTCTCGAGCCAGTTTGGTAATGGTCGAAACGTTCGCCCCCATTTTTGTCGCGGTGCTGGCCTGGTGGGTCAGCACCGGCATCCTGATCTGGTTGGTCGGGCGCAGTGGGGGTGTACGCAAAGTGGCTGCGCTGGGGCTCACCTTGCTCGCAATCTTGGCCACATTCGCCATCGTAGAATTACGTGATCAACAAACCTTTTTCGGCGTCTATGCCGGCTTTGGGGTCGGCCTCGCGCTCTGGGCCTGGCATGAAGCCATGCTTCTGTTCGGATACATTTCTGGACCGCGCAGGTCTGCCTGTCCGCCGGATGTCACCGGATGGGAGCGGTTCAAGATTTCAGCTCAGGCGGTCATCCACCATGAAGTGCTCATCGCTTTGCATGCGGCAGTGATCATCTGGCTGAGCCTGGGCGGACCAAACCAAATCGCAGCCGCGACCTTTGGCTTGCTGTGGGGTATGCGGATTAGCGCCAAGCTGCTCATCTTCTTCGGGGCCCCGAACATCTCGGATGAGTTTTTGCCGGGCCACCTAAAATATCTCTCGACATACTTTAACCGCGCGCAACGGACGCGCTATTTCCCAATTTTTCTGGCTTTGACCAGCGCTGTTGCGATCGTGCTTTTGTATAATGGGCTGTCGCAGCAAAACGGCATCATTGAAGCAACCGGGTACCTCTTACTCGGGACCTTGGCTCTGCTGGCCGTATTTGAGCATTTGGCGCTGATCCTGCCGCTGCCAGATCAACGCCTTTGGTCATGGGCGGTGCGAAAAGAAAGCGCCGCCAAACCGAAACAAACACCTGACAAATTAGACTATGGGAGGACCTGATGGATTATGAGGCCTTTTTTGAAAGCGAGTTATCAGCCTTAAAAGAGGAAGGTAATTATCGTATATTCGCAGATATTGAGCGCCGGAAGGGAACCTTTCCGGTTGCCGACTATCACGGCGATATCGGACCGAGCACGGTCAAAGTCTGGTGTTCGAACGACTATCTCGGCATGGGGCAACATCCGGCTGTATTGGAAGCGATGCATACGGCTTTGGATAAATGCGGCGCCGGAGCGGGTGGAACGCGGAACATTTCCGGCACCAATCATTACCACGTCCTGCTTGAGCAAGAGCTCGCGGACTTGCATGGCAAAGAAAACGCGTTGCTCTTCACCTCAGGTTATGTCTCGAATTGGACGACGCTCAGCACGCTGGCGGCGCGTATCCCAAACTGCGTGGTCGTCTCAGATGAGCTGAACCATGCCTCGATGATTGAAGGCATTCGCCACAGTAAAGCGAACAAGCGGATCTTTAAGCATAATGATGTGCGGGACCTTGATCGCGTCCTGTCTGAACTGCCTGCCGATGTCCCCAAACTGGTCGCCTTTGAGTCGGTCTATTCCATGGATGGCGATATCGCGCCGATCAAAGAGATTTGTGACGTCGCAGACCGCCATGGTGCGCTGACTTATATCGACGAAGTTCATGCAGTCGGGCTCTACGGTCCGCGCGGGGGTGGGGTGGCTGAGCGCGAAGGCCTCATGGATCGCATCGACATTATCGAAGGTACGCTTGGCAAAGCCTTTGGCGTGCTCGGCGGATATATCGCCGCGTCGAATACGATTTGCGATTATGTGCGCAGCTTCGCGTCTGGGTTTATCTTCACGACCGCTTTGCCGCCAGCTGTGGCCGCAGGGGCCTTGACCAGCATTCGGCACCTCAAGACCAGTGACATGGAGCGGATGCGTCAACGCCGTCAGGTGAAGCAGGTGCGCGAGAAGTTTCGTGAAGTCGGTATTCCGGTGCTCGAAAACCCCAGCCACATTGTGCCCGTCATGGTTCGCGACCCGGTCAAGTGCAAAATGATCAGTGATACGTTGATGGCCGAGCATGGCATTTACGTCCAACCGATCAACTACCCGACCGTTCCGAAAGGGACAGAGCGGTTGCGGATCACGCCATCGCCGATTCACTCAGATGCAGATATCGATCATTTGGTTGAAGCTTTGTCGAATATTTGGTCTCGCTGCGAGCTGGCTCGCGCTGCCTATAAGGATGCGGGCTAGCGAATTCCTGCGTCCGAACTGGGCTTAAGAAATCGATCCTAAAAACGGCTTGCGCGAGATCGGCGATCAAGCCAAAGAGGCGCTATGACTGAGACGCCTCAATCTCCTTCTGATGATCGCGAAGAGCGCCTTGAGGCGCTCGCGGTTGAGCTCCGCGCAGCGATTGATGCGGGGGCAAGTAAAGTCATCCGTGAGACGCTTGAGGCTGAACACCCGGCCGACGCCTCTGATTTGCTGGAACACCTCTCAACGGAGCGATTTGAAGCCGCGATGGACCTGCTCGGCGGCGAGCTTCCAGCTGAAATTCTGATTGAGCTGCGCGAAGAATATCGCGAGGACGCCGTCGAAGTCATGAGTGATGAAGCGGTGGTGGAAGCTCTGGACGAGCTTGAGACCGATGATGCCACCGCTGTGCTTGAATATCTCGATGAGGATCGCCGCGAACGTATTCTGGAAGAATTGGAGCCAGAAGACCGCGCTGTCCTGGAAGCCAGTTTCGAATTTGAGGAAGACAGCGCGGGACGTTTGATGCAGCGCGAATTCCTGGCCGCGCCAGAGTTTTGGACAGTCGGGCAAACGATCGATTATGCGCGCGACAATAGCGACGATCTGCCGACAGACTTTTACGAGGTTTATGTTGTCGATCCCGGCAATAAACCGCTCGGTTATGTCCTGCTTTCACAGCTTTTGCGCACGCGCCGGGACATCAAGCTTGCCGACATCATGGCGACGTTCACCTCCGATATTCATGTCGATCAGGATCAGGAAGAGGTGGCGTATCAGTTCCAAAAGTACGCGCTCGCCTCGGCCCCGGTGAAAGATCATGATGGCCGATTGGTCGGCATGATCACCGTAGATGACATGGTCCACGTCATCCAGGAAGAAAACACCGAAGACTTGTTGGCGCTTGCGAACGTGTCTTCCGCCGATGGCTCCGATACGGTGTGGGAGTCGGTCAAAGCACGCGCGCCATGGCTCGGGATCAACTTAATCACGGCCTTCATCGCGTCGGCAATTATTGCCGTATTTGAGGGCACGCTCGATAAGCTTGTCCAGCTCGCCATCTTGATGCCGGTCGTGGCCGCGCTGGCTGGAAATGCCGGAAGCCAGGGGCTTGCCGTTGCGGTGCGTGCGATTGCGGAACGTGAAATGGAAGGTAAAGCGAGCCGCCGGGCGGTCGTTCGCGAAACCCTAACCGGATTTGTGAACGGCGTGATTTTCGCGATTGGCGTCGGTTTGGTCGCCCAGTTTTGGTTCCAAGATTTGAACCTCTCAATCGTCCTCGCGGTTGCCATGCTGGCAAGTTTCTTATGGGCGGGTGTGTCTGGCATTCTGGTCCCGCTGACGCTGAAACGTTGGGGGGCAGACCCCGCGGTCGCATCCTCTGTGTTTGTGTTAACGCTAACGGACACGATGGCATTCTTTAGTTTCTTGGGTCTCGCGACCTTGTTTTTATTGTAAATAATCTGGTTACCGGGTCGGCGCACAGATTGCAGACCCCCCTGGGTCAGACAGAATATCTGTCCCAAACCGGAGCAGGTGATGGCATTGAATATGCGCACATCTCAAGCGGGACTGGACGTTATAAAAGCGTTCGAGGGGTTTCGCGCACAGTCAGAATTGCTCCCCAATGGTCGTTGGATCATTGGCTATGGCCACTTGCGCCGCGCCAAAGAAGGCGTTCGTGTCACCGAAGCTGAAGCTGAAGCGCTGCTGAGGGAATACGATCTGCCCCCGGTTGAGCGTTTTGTGATGCGTTGTGTGCTCGCGCCTATGTTGCAAAACGAATTCGACGCCTTGGTCTCTCTCGCGTTTAATATTGGCCCTAAGGCCTTTGCCAGCAGCGATGTGGTGGCCGGCATGAATGGCGGTAACCGTCTTGAGGCGGCACATGCGTTCGATCTTTGGCGACGCGCGAAAATTGGCGGCCGCGTGCAAATTGTAGACGCTTTGGTGCGTCGTCGCGCAGCAGAGAAAGCCTTATTCTTGAACGCGCCGGGTCGGATGCTGGTGGCCTCCTCGCGACTCTATCGCGCGATGCATGATAGCGAAGCCTTACCCGCGCCGCCGCAACCGCGCGAAATTCTGGTCGAGCACTTTCCGGCATCGAGCGAACCGGAGCCCATCGAAGAAGAGCCAACGCGTCAGCTCACAGCAACGGAAGCGGCGGCTGAATCGGTTCGCCAACAAATGGTTCGCATCCTTGGGGAAGAGGACAATCTGCAGCTCGAGGAGCCAAGTGACGAGACCGATGGAACAACGCCTGAGGAAATCGCCGCGGCCATTTCCGAACTTGCGGGTGAGACGTCGGAAGAGCGCGTTCAAAAGTCGGTTTGGCCGAACTTAGAAGACCTGCCGCCGCCGCCATTTCCAGAGCCCGCGCCAGACGCCGAGGCGCAAGATTTTAGCGCGCGATCCGAACCTTTGACGCCGATGGAGGGGACCGGTGTGATTGATGATTTAGAAGAGTATGAAGTGTCGCAAGAAAGCATCGATCGTGCGCTTGAGATCAACCATGCCATCGCAATTGAAGACCGCCATCGCGACCTTCTCGGCGCCTTGCCGTTTGGTTTGCTCGCCCTCATCGGTGCGGTCTTGGGTGGTTATGGGGCGGCCACTCAATTTGGCGTGATCCAATCCAACGCCACAGTGACGAGCTCTATTTCGATCTATCTGCCACCGTTCTTGATGCTGCTCGGGGTCTTACTCTTCTTCACGATGGCCTATTATTTTCTTCGGACGCTACGGTCTGAATATTAGGACAGGATGGGTCATTGGCAGTTCGGGCACATTTGGCTAAAGACGCCACATGATTCCGAATAGATATCCCACTTTGAACTTCGACCTTGGCGAAACCGCGGACATGATCCGCGATACTGTGCAAGGATTTGCCCAAAACGAGATCGCGCCTTTGGCAGCGGAAATCGACAAGACCGACGTTTTCCCACGGCAGTTGCTCCCGAAAATGGGAGAGCTTGGCCTGCTCGGCATTACAGTCGAGGAAGAATGGGGCGGGACCGGGCTCGGCTATTTGGAGCACGTCGTGGCAATGGAGGAAATCTCGCGCGCGTCTGCGTCGGTCGGGTTGTCCTATGGTGCGCACTCTAATCTTTGCGTGAACCAATTGCGCCGTTGGGGCACGGATGACCAAAAGACCCGCTATCTCGAAAAGCTGGTCACTGGAGAGCATCTTGGATCGCTCGCCATGTCGGAAAGCGGGGCAGGGTCTGATGTCGTCGGGATGAAGCTGCGCGCCGAGAAGAAGGGTGATCGCTATGTGCTGAACGGGTCCAAAATGTGGATCACGAATGCGCCGGACGCCGACACGTTGATTGTCTATGCCAAGACCGAACCTGACAAAAAATCACGTGGGATAACGGCCTTCATTATTGAGCGCGATTTCAAAGGGTTCTCGGTTGCCCAGAAACTCGACAAGCTTGGAATGCGCGGGTCTGAGACAGGTGAGCTGGTCTTCCAAGACTGCGAAGTGCCGGAAGAGAATATTATGGGGCCTCTGAATGAAGGGGTCGAGGTCTTGATGAGCGGACTCGATTATGAGCGCGCAGTCCTTTCGGCTGGACCTACCGGGATTATGCAAGCCTGTATGGATGTGGTTGTGCCTTATGTGCATGACCGCAAACAGTTTGGAAAATCGATCGGTGAATTCCAATTGGTGCAAGGTAAGCTCGCGGATATGTACGTTCAAATGAATGCTGCCAAAGCCTATGTTTACGCGGTGGCGAAAGCCTGCGATCGGGGTGAGACAACGCGCAAAGACGCAGCTGGAGCGATCCTCTATGCCGCGGAAACGGCCACCAAGCTGGCGCTTGATGCGATCCAGCTCCTGGGCGGGAATGGCTATATCAACGAGTATCCGACCGGACGCCTGTTGCGGGATGCTAAGCTTTATGAAATCGGCGCGGGCACCAGCGAAATCCGGCGTTTCTTGATTGGCCGCGAGCTGTTCACGGAAACGGCCTAGGGCCTAAGCGGCTTTCAAACCGCAGCAGAGCATGTCCAGATCGCTTTCTTTGAGAGCGGTCATCGCGGCGACATAACCCGCCTCGACGGCCTCATCATAGGCTTTCCAATCGCGCAGCTCGATGTCCTTCAGCGCTGGAAGGACGAGGACGTCTACCAGCTCGCGCCCAGCATTTGGATTCACGCTGACGGTTGCGGATCGCATGAGCAGTCCAGCGATTGGGGGAGCGCTCGAAAACCCGTGTTTTGCAACCCACCCGAAAAAGCCTGGCGCATTGACGAACTCGCTGGCGTCGAGGCCCTCTGGCGCGCGGGCGACATCGCAACCGACGACGAATCCCCGCTGCAGCTCTCGCATCACATCAGTCGGGAAATTGTTCAGAACTGCGCCGTCGACCAGCACTTCGCCTTGGTCGATGACCGGAGGCAATATGCCGGGCAGCGCGATCGAGGCCCGTAAGGCGCGGCGCAACAAGCCTTGTCGATGAACCCGGAACGCACCGTCGGTCAGATTGGTCGAAACGGCAAAGAACGGCAGCTCAAGATCGCCGATCTCGGCCTCTCCGAAATGCTCTTTCAGGCGAGCGTCCACGCGGTGGCCTTTGACCATCCCGACAACCGGGATATTCCAGTCACCGAGCGGGTTCGATTCCACGAAGCCCTTGCGGATGCGGTGATCGATTTCGGCATCATCCCAGCCCATCGCGACGCAGCCAGCAACGACGGCTCCCATGGAGGCCCCGCCCGCAAAGTCGATGGGAATCCCAAGCTCGCGCATCGCCTTAACGACACCAATGTGCGCGTACGCCCTCGCGCCGCCACCTGAAAAGACGATCCCGACGCTTCGGCCAGCCATGGTTCTGGCGAGGCGATCACAATGCTCGCCTTCCATCTGATGCCAGTGGAAAACTCGCGCGGCCCCCGAGGCGCGCAACCAATCCGCCGGGCGACAGGCTTTGCGCTCTGCGCCATGATGCAGCAGCAGTACATCAACGAGTTTGAGCGATTGGGCCGGTGAATTCTCTTCGGGAAAAAGCGGATAAGACGGTTTGGCATCGGCCCGCGCGACGACCCAGATCCGGTCGGCCTGGCGCATGGACAGGCGGTACCAGGCATTGTCGCCCATGGTGGATATCAGAATTACAACATCATTCTCGGCTTCAAGCTTATCGAAGAAGGCGGACGGTTTCTCATCGCCTTCAATCTCCTCGACGATGCGCGACTTCACGCCCAGGCGTTGCAGCGCTTTCTTGAGCGCCTCTGCGCGCAAGCCGAGATCGATGGTTGGAGATGTGGCCACCAAGGCGAACACTTTAGGGGCCGTTCTGCGATTGCGCTGATTGCCTTCGCGGAGTCGCGACAAGATCAGTCGGATCATCGCATTCAGGATTTCAGGTTCCGCGGAGCTCAGGCGCTCAAAGCCTTTTCGAGAGATTTCAAGGACTTCACTGTCGCGTAGAGCGTAGACCGAAGACGTGTGCGGGACATTTTCAGGGGCGCCATCGCCATCAATGTCGATCCCGCCTTGGAACATGGCCATTTCGCCGACCGGCTCACCCGTGCGAATGTGACCCATAAATTCACTGCGCCCGTCGCGCATGGCCTTGAAGGCTCCGAAAGAGCCTGAGAGAACGAAGAAGATCGAATCTGACATTTCGCCGGCGCGGAAGAGCGGCCAGCCGGCGGGGACTGAGAACCAACGGGCTTCCTTTCCCGCCGCGCGCAAAGCCCGCCGAGGCACGTCCTCAAGGAATTTGATCGAGGCAAGCGCAGGGACCACGTCCAAACTCATGCCGCCAAATATACCCATTATCGGTTCTCCGTCACATTTGACTGGTCTTTTGCAAATATGGGGCAATTTGGTGAAGGATTTGATGACATTGCGTCACAAGCCTGGGATGACAGCGTCAGCGACCGCGTTTAAGGCAATTCGAAAACACCTCGCGGGAGAAATGTTCATGCCAGTCTTGAAGTCAAAACTGGATGTTGCTGGGGCAGCTTATTCAGCCAATCGACGCGCTATGGAAGCGCAAGTCGAGACGCTGCAGGACCGAACAGCAAAAGCCGCCAAGGGAGGCAGCGACCGCGCCCGTGAACGGCATGTCTCTCGCGGCAAACTCTTGCCCCGCGACCGCGTTGAAAAGCTCCTGGACCCGGCCACACCCTTTCTCGAAATCGGCGCGCTCGCTGCGTTTGATATGTATGACAATGAGGCGCCGGGGGCGGGGATTATTACCGGGATTGGCCGCGTCGAGGGCCGCGAATGTGTGATTATCTGCAATGATGCCACGATCAAAGGCGGCACCTATTATCCGATGACCGTCAAAAAGCATTTGCGGGCCCAAGAAATTGCGCTCGAGAACCATTTGCCTTGCATCTATTTGGTCGATAGCGGCGGCGCCAACTTGCCACATCAATCAGAAATCTTCCCGGACCGCGAGCATTTCGGCCGGATCTTCTACAATCAAGCCAATATGAGCGCGAAGGGCATCCCGCAGATCGCCGCGGTGATGGGCTCCTGTACAGCCGGTGGGGCCTATGTGCCCGCCATGTCGGACGAGACGATCATTGTGCGCAAGCAGGGGACGATCTTCCTTGGCGGACCGCCTTTGGTCAAAGCCGCCACCGGAGAAGAAATCTCAGCTGAAGACCTTGGGGGCGCGGATGTGCACGCCCGCCAATCGGGGGTCGTTGATCACTATGCGGCGAGTGATGATCATGCGCTGGCCATTGTTCGCTCGATTGTCCGAACGCTGCATTTGCCGAAGCCTGACCCCGTTGGGCTGTCAGACCCGGCTGACCCCCTCTACGATCCGGCTGAGCTACACGGTCTGGTGCCACAGGACCTGCGCGAGCCGTATGATGCGCGAGAGATCATCGCGCGTTTGGTGGATGGCTCAGAGTTTCATGAGTTCAAGAAACTCTATGGCGAAACGCTGGTGTGCGGTTTTGCCAAGCTTTACGGTATGCCGATCGCCATCCTCGCGAATAATGGGATTTTGTTTTCCGAAAGCGCCCAAAAGGCAGCCCATTTTATCGAACTCGCTGATCAGCGGCGCATCCCGTTGCTGTTCTTGCAAAACATTACCGGCTTCATGGTCGGGTCGAAATATGAGGCTGGCGGGATTGCCAAGGATGGCGCCAAAATGGTGACCGCAGTCGCGACGGCGTCCGTTCCAAAGCTTACCTTGGTAACAGGCGGCTCATTTGGCGCCGGGAATTATGGCATGTGTGGTCGCGCTTACAGCCCCAGATTCATGTTCATGTGGCCCAATGCTCGGATCTCTGTGATGGGCGGTGAACAAGCCGCTTCTGTGCTGGCGACCGTTAAACGCGATGGAATGGAGCGGCGCGGCGAAGAGTGGGCGGCAGAAGATGAAGAAGCCTTCAAGAATCCAATTCGAGACCTCTACGAGAAGGAAGGCTCGCCTTACTTCTCGACTGCGCGGCTCTGGGATGACGGAATTATCGATCCCGCCGATAGCCGACGTGTGCTGGGCTTAGCGCTCTCTGCAACCTTGAACGCACCGTTCAAAGAGCGCGGATTTGGCGTCTTCCGGATGTAATTTCCGGCGCCAAGTTCGCGCATCAGATTACAAGTTCGATATTTCGAGCCGATGAGCTGCGGTCTCCGCAGCTGTGTCCGCTGTTGAAGCGACGGGCATGGACACAGACCTTTCTGAAGAGTCGTTAAAGCGTGTTCAGTTAGGTTTCTGAAATGTCACGGGTTTTTCTATCAAAGCTTGGGCAGCCTCACCTCGCGCCACAACGGTGTGGTGCGTGAAGAGGGAGTTTTTTATGACACGAACTTACATTCTCGGGGCGGTCGTTGCGGTCTTTGCGCTCGCGGTTTCGGCGAGCGAGCAAGTTCAATTCCAGACCATTGATGGTAATGCGGATGGGTTCATTTCCGAATCTGAATTTGTGGGCTGGAAGACGGCGACAGGTGAGTATTCCGCCGCCGATGCATTGGTTGAGTTTATCAAAGTGGACGCTGATGCGAGCGGTATGGTCTCGGAATCTGAATTGGCAGCGCATCTTGCCACAATGGACGCGGACGATGCTTCGGAGATGGACGCCGAAGCGCCGATGTAGCTGCTGACCTTCCTGCGTGTTCAGGAGACGAGGCTCGCTTTGGCGAGCCTCTTTTTTGAGGCACTGAGACAGCATTAAAAAACTGTAACTACAAGTGTAACATGATATCTTGTTACGTATGTAACGCGCTCGCTGGTTTGAGCGTAGCATCTAACTGTTCCAGGGAGGGACATTCAATGAAACTAAAACTTACAACCGCCACGATTGGGTTGTTTGCAGCAAGTGCGTTTGCTGTGGCTCATGCGGGATCGGCGGCCGATTACTTCAACAAAATCGATGCCGATGCGAGCGGCATGATCACCCAAGCGGAATACGTCGCTTATAAGACCGCGGGTGGCAAATACTCTGCGGAAAAAGCAACTGAAAAGTTTGCGAAACTCGCAGGCGATGATGGCGAACTCTCCCTCGCCGAATTCGAAGGAGCGATGAAAAAAGCCAAGTCAAAAGACGGCAAGAAAAAAGATCGCACAACCTAACGCTTAACGTGTGACCTCGCTCCGGAAGCGCCCGCATCCCACCTGCGGGCGCTTCTTTTATGTGCTTGTCTATCCCCTCAAGGCGGCGTAGCCATGAGACATGGGGACTACGTCCAACCGTTTTGATTTGATCCGGCTTGTCCTCGCAAGTCTGGTCTTTTTGTATCACACGGTAGCGCTGAGCGGGCTGGCCATTGGAAGCGCTTTAGAGCTCAATTTGGCCATTGTCGCAGAGCTCGCCATTCAAGGCTTTTTCATCGTCTCCGGCCTCTTGGTTTATGGCTCGCTCGAGCGCTCATCATCGCTCATGGATTATGCGGGTAAGCGCGTGAGACGACTATTTCCGGCTTACGCTGTGATCGTCTTGATCCCCGCCGCGATCAGCTTGGTCATGAGCTTCGGACAAGCTGGCGCCCTGACCGACACCTTACGGTATCTTGGGGCGAACCTTATCTTCCTGAACTTTCTGGAGCCGAACCTTCCTGGCCTGTTTGAAGCGAACCGGTTTACCGAGGTGAATGGCGCCCTCTGGACGCTCAAAATCGAGGTCATGTTCTATCTCGCATTGCCCGTGATGGCCTGGGGTCTGTCGCGAATGCGTAAGTATTGGTGGATTGGTCTTGGCGGGCTTGTGGTCGTGGCTTTTGCCTGGGTCGAGTTATTCCTTCAATCCGGTTGGCCTTATGCTGACCAGCTGGCGCGACAATTGCCGGGACAAATGATGTTCTTTGCGGCGGGCATGGCGCTGTGGAAGTGGCGTGATCAACTGTTGCCACACGCGCCGATCTGCATCGCAATCGGAGGGATCGCACTCGCCGCATCCCTTATGGTGCCGGGCTTGGAGACGCTTCGCGTCCTGGGTCTTTCTGGGTTGGTACTCGGCGTGGCGTTCACGTCAGGGCCCGCGCTCAATGCTGCGCGTTGGGGCGATGTGAGCTACGGCGTCTACATCGTCCATTTTCCAATCGTGCAAACCCTCGTCGCGTTGGGGATTTTCGCGCAATTGGGACTCTGGGGTGGGGCGGCGATTTCCGCGGTGCTCGTGTTTGCCGCAAGCTTTATCTTATGGTGGTGGGTTGAAAAACCAGCGCTTCGGCGGGATAGCCATTACAGACAGGCCTCACAAGAAAGGGCGAATGATGGGCGAATACGAAACGATCACACTGGACGCCACGCGGGCTGGGATAGCGATCCTGACACTAAACCGACCTGAGCGTCACAATGCCTTTAACAGCCAAGTGATCGAAGAGCTGACCGATGCGCTCGAGACTTTGGAAGAGCAAGACACATTGCGCATGGTGATCTTACGCGGCGCGGGAAAGAGCTTCTCTGCCGGGGCCGATCTTGAATGGATGAAGGCGGCGCAGCACTGGACGCGCGAAGATAATGAGCAAGACGCGACGGCGCTTGCTGAGATGCTGCGGAAGCTGGCTGAACTGCCTCAAATGACATTGGCGCTCGTGCAAGGCGCCGCTATGGGCGGCGGGGCCGGCTTGGTGGCGGCTTGCGATATTGCTGTCGCGGTGCGCGGCACGAAGTTTAAGTTCAGCGAAGTCCGGCTCGGGCTCACGCCAGCGACCATTTCCCCATTTGTGATCAATGCGATCGGCCCGCGTTGGGCGAAAGCGCTCTTCGTCACGGCAGAAGGCTTCGATGCGGACTACGCTGAAAAAATCGGCTTGGTTCAATATGTTGTCGATGACTTTGAAGGCCTTGCGCAAATGGAAGAGCATATTGCCAGCCTGGCCATGGGCGCAGCGCCTGGAGCCATACGGGATGCCAAAAATCTGGTGCTCGATTTTACCGGCGAGCCGTTCAGCGCTGCGCTGAGCAAAGAGACGGCGAAACGCATTGCTGCACGCCGCGTCAGCGAAGAAGGTAAAGAGGGGCTCTCAGCATTTCTGGAGAAACGGAAGCCGAATTGGTCGAAATAGGCGGCTGACGCCCGTTTATTCAACGCCGGGGATCGCGCCGACGGGCAATCCCATGTCTCTTAGAAATCCAGTGGCGGCCTCAACTGGGTTAATCCCGGTCAGCGCTTCGATTTGGGATTGGAACACGAACACCACGACCCCCAGCATGATCGCGTAGATCAGGAATTGCATCAGAGATTTCAGGATGAAGGCCCCGGCGCTGCCCGCGACTAAGCCAACCCCGCCAAGAATCAGAGCTCCCGTAATCGGGGTCAGATCGCTGACCGTTGCGGCTTGAGTATAGCCGATATATCCCCCAATTCCGGCGCCAACGAGGCCTGCGAGACTGCTCAACCGGACTCCAGATGCGTAAGCCATATGTTTTCCCCTTAAACTTTTCGCAGCATTAGCTTAGGCGGTAAAAGCAGAATGGGGCAAGGTCATTTGCCCAGCTTAAAGAGAACAGACTTAGGGCGGAGCCAAATGATCACATCGCTTCTCATCGCCAATCGCGGCGAAATCGCGTGCCGTATAATGCGCACCTGTCGGGCGATGGGAATCCAGAGCATCGCTGTCTATTCCGACGCGGATGCACGCGCGAAACATGTTCGCGAAGCTGACGAAGCCGTGTGGATCGGTGCCTCGGCCGCGACCGAAAGCTATCTCGATGGTGACCGCATTATTGCAGCTGCAAAAGCCACGGGCGCTGAGGCGATTCATCCGGGGTATGGATTCTTGTCCGAAAACGCGGCCTTCGCCCGCGCAGTTGCGGAGGCGGGTCTGATTTGGGTGGGTCCGAAGGCTGATACGATTGAATCGATGGGCCTGAAAGACCGCGCAAAGGCGATCGCAGAGGAGGCGGGCGTTCCCGTACTGCCAGGATATCGCGGGGAGGCCCAGGACGCGCCCACGCTGAAAACTGAGGCCAAGCGCATCGGGTTTCCGTTGCTCATCAAGGCCGTCGCGGGCGGCGGTGGACGCGGTATCCGCTTGGTTGAAAAAGCAGGTGATCTGGAGAGCGAGCTAGAAAGCGCCGTACGCGAGGCTGAGGCTGCATTCGGCGATGGCCGCGTGATGCTGGAAAAACTGGTTGAACAACCTCGGCATATTGAAGTGCAAGTGTTCGGTGATGGGCAAGGCAACGCCGTGCACTTGTATGAACGAGACTGCTCGCTTCAACGCCGTCGGCAAAAAGTCATCGAGGAAGCGCCAGCACCGGGTATGCCGGAAGCTGTTCGAAAAGCCATGTGCGATGCCTCCGTAAAGCTGGCAAAGGCGGTTGGTTATGAAGGGGCGGGCACGGTCGAATTCATTGTCGATGGTGCCAAACCGCTCGCCTTGGATACGTTTTGGTTCCTTGAGATGAACACGCGCCTGCAGGTTGAGCATCCGGTGACGGAGATGGTGACGGGCACGGACTTGGTTGAGTGGCAGCTGCGCGTTGCAAGCGGCGAAAAGCTTCCTGCCAGGCAGAAAGACATCACGCTTTGCGGGCATGCGATCGAGGCGCGAATTTGCGCGGAGGATCCCGCAGATGGATTCCGCCCAGGCGCAGGTCTGATCGAAGAGTTCGGGATGCTCGCGGATGAGGACGCCGATTGGTTGCGCTGGGAGGCTGGGTTCGAAAGCGGAGATCGCGTCCCAGCCGTGTATGACTCGATGATCGCGAAACTCGTCGTCTCGGGCGGAGATCGCGAAGAAGCGAACGATCGCCTCATCGATACGCTTGCGCATTTGCAGCTGGTCGGGGTGCCAAGCAATTCTGGCTTTTTGAGACGGTGTGCGATGTCCGATGCTTTCATCGACGGCAGTCATCACGTTAATTGGATTGCGGAACAGGGGGAAGCGCTAACGCTTGCGCCAGAGGCTCATCAGCATGCCTCTGTGATGGCGGTTTGCGATGTGTTGCTCGGCGATAGCGGCGCGACGCCTTGGAGCATGCGTGACGGATGGCGGATGAATTCGGCGCCGGTCATGAAAACGGCTGTCGCGGTCGGCGAGGACGCGGACTGGTTTGATCCAAGGGACCATAGCGTGGCCGACGATATCTCCATGCCACTGGTCACTGATCTCTCAGACCGTCGCTTCGCTGTCACCACTGGCGGAGACAGCGTTCTGGTCGAAGTGCCAGACTTCGAAGCCGAAGCCGAAGCGCTTGCCGGCGGCGATGCGATCAAAGCTCCGATGCCTGGCAAAATTATCGGCCTAAGCGTCAAGCCCGGCGATGTGGTCGAAAAGGGTCAAACCATGGTCGTCATGGAAGCGATGAAAATGGAGCATTCCTTGGCAGCCCCGAGAGACGGCGTGGTGGAATCCGTGACGGTAGAGCTAGAGGCGCAGGTGCCGGAGGGGCAGATTCTGGTCGCGCTCGAAGAGGTTTAAACGCATAGCCGGTCGGCAGAACCAGTTTTACTTGTTCGGGGCTGGCATGTGACGGACCACATCAATCCGACGGATAAACTGGTTCGTTAAGACGGCCTTATGGAAACGACAGCGCCTGGCCCAACGCTCACTTGGGACGACTGGTGGGATGAGCATTATCAATTATCGACGGAATTGCGGGCGCGAACAGTCCCAATGATGTCGACTATTTGCGGGCCAATATGGCCGGCGGCGAAAGCTTCGACTGGTATTATGCGAGTGCAGCGGACCGAGACGCTCAAATCCGAACGCCCATTCGCGACCTCGCTTTTGGAGAGGATTGGATCTTCCGGCAAAAAGACCTGATCGGCTGGTGGAGCCACGCTCATTATGAACGCCCACAAGGCGTGCGGCGCGAAGCGCCAACTGCCTGGCAAGCAAAGTCAAAACCCATACGCCTCATCGAGATTGGATTTCCAGCGGTCGATAAAGCCCCAAACGCCCCAAATGTTTTCTACGATCCCAAGAGCAGCGAAAGTGCGTTCCCGCGCTACTCAAACGGTCAACGCGATGATCTGCTGCAGCGCAAAGCGCTCGCGGTTGCGATCCCGTTTTGGCTCGAT
This sequence comes from Henriciella sp., assembly GCA_965279045.1. Lineage (GTDB taxonomy): Bacteria > Pseudomonadota > Alphaproteobacteria > Caulobacterales > Hyphomonadaceae > Henriciella. The sequence continues at coordinate 58,671 of CBDIHJ010000013.1, forward strand.
CAGCCTGCCGTTGAGCAAGCTTTGGTTTGGGCATGGGATGGACGGCCATGGCCGGACTTTCCGGCACGCGACGAGGTCTGGAGCGATGGCCCAAATTGGCAGTTTGGGCATTGGTTGAATGGTCGTACAGGTCTGATCGAACTGCGCGATGTTCTAACCGATCTCTGTTCGAAGGCGAATGTCAGCCTCCAAACATCGCAACTCAATGGTCTGGTTGAGGGTTTTATCGTCGACCGGGTGACCACTCTTGCATCCGCCATGGAGCCTTTGAGTACGGCCTTCGAGTTTCACGTGCGTGAGGATGAGAACGGTTTGACGGCGTCGAGTTATTCGCGCGGGCTCGAGCATAGTTTGGACGAAGAGCGCGTGCTGTTGGGGAGCGTCGCCAAGTCTCAAACTTTGCTCGATAAATCCCCCTCTGGATTGGCGCTGTCTTACATCTCAGGCGACTTTGCTTACCAACCCGCCGTCGTGACGCACACTCCGCGCACTAAGGTTGGGCCATTTATTGTCCATTCGAGCTTGCCGCTCGTGCTTTCTGAACGTCAGGCTGAACTGATTGCAAAGCGCAGTTATGACCGCCTGATCCGCTCAGCAGGCTGCAGCCTCGCGCTTGCACCGTCTGAGGCGGCAGGACTGGAAACGGGAGATCCCATTCGGTTTAACGAGGAAAGCTGGATCATCGACCGGATCGAAATCGAGGGCCTTCAAACGCACATGACCCTTGGTCCCGAACGAGCAGCGGTCACCCGCCTTGCTATAGATGCCTATGATGCGGGTGCCCGTGCCGTAATGCCAGCTGCGCCAGACTTGTACCTTATCGACGGCCCGATTCTGTGGGAAGGCGCGAGCGCGGGTCTCACCGCCGCAGTCATCGCCGATCCCTGGGGCGGCCCCGTTGCGATTGAGGCGGGCATCAATCAAACGCAGCTTCGTCAACGCGCGGTGGCCGGCGCGTCCGCGAATGTTGGTCGGCTTCTATCTTCGTGCCGAGCTGGTCACGCCGCCCGCTGGGACTCCGCCAATAACGTACATCTCTACATGCCCAATGCAGCCTTCAGCTCCGCGGATCCGATGGCCGTGATGGCTGGCGAAAATCGTCTCTTGGTTCAACATGAAGACGGTTGGGAACTTATCGGATGGCAGTTCGCTGAACTCGTGGGCCCGGACGAGTGGGAATTGAGTCGGCTTTTGAGAGGCCTTTCCGGATCGCCTGTTCGCAACCTGCAAGCCGACGCCTTGTGCGTGCTCGTCACGCAGGACTTGGTCTCGATCCCAGTGCAAAGTGAGGAAATCGGCCTCGAAGAGCACTGGCGCGTGGGAGAGTCCGCCGTTCAAATATTTACGTATCGCAACCGCGCGGCGCTGCCGTGGCGCGTCGGGCATTTAAAAGCGGACATTCGCGGCGAAGAGATAAGCGTAAGCTGGACGGCCCGCGGCCCGGAATTCTCGACCAATTGGGGCATCGAAGACCCAGACGTGACCCTCGCTTTCGACGTGAGAACCGAACGTGCGGGCGAAGAAACACTCCATCCGCCGCAATCTGAAACATCAATCAGCTTGGCATTGGGCAGCGTGGACCGGATTCGGGTCGCGCGTATCGGAGCTGATCAACGCCGCGGAGAATGGGTTTCAATTCCGCTACCATCCCCTTAAGTGTGCTGCGAACCGCTTCAAAACATGCTGGGTGAATGAGTAGAGATCTTTATCAAATTCTAGGAGTGTCGCGAACCGCAAGTTCCGATGACATTCGCCGTGCCTATAAGCGTAAGGCAAAAGAATCTCATCCCGACCTACACCCAGGTGACACGGCAAAAGCCGAGACGTTTAAGTCGGCCTCTGCGGCCTATGAAATCCTCGGCGATCAGGACAAACGCGGGCAATATGATCGCGGAGAAATTGACGCAGACGGAAACCCGAAAGGCTTTGATCCGAGCGCAGGGTTTGGGGACGGCCGCGGGTTTCAGGGGTTTTCCCGGTCTGGTGGCGGGTTTCAGGGGGATGCTTTTGAAGACATCCTTTCCGGCATGTTCGGCGGGGGACGGCGACGCCCTGGCCCGCGAAAGGGCGCCGATATGCGCTACCGGGTGGAAATCTCGTTTGAAGACTCCATTCTCGGTGCAAAGCGCGAAATGACCATGGCGGATGGGCGGACGCTGAACATTTCTATCCCAGCAGGGATTGAGACAGGTCAGTCTTTGCGCCTCAAAAGCCAGGGCAAGGGCTCGTCCATTGGTGGTCCGCCCGGTGATGCCATCCTCGAAATCATTGTTCGTCCGAGCAAGGTCTGGACCCGAGAAGGGAATGATGTCCGAATGACCGTATCGGTGCCCTTGAAAACGGCGGTGCTCGGCGGGCAGGTCGATATCGATACACCAATGGGGCCGATCGCTTTGAAAATTCCCGAGGGGAGCAATACCGGCGCCGTCCTACGACTGCGTAATAAGGGCGTTCAAGCCAAAGGTAAGATCGGTCATCTTTACGCCCGTTTGGAAGTGGTTATCGAGGACCCAAAAGATGGGAGCTTGAAGGACTGGGCGCGCGGATATGAAGGATGACTGAATTCCATTCAGGATATTCACCAAGCATTCAGAGGATTTAGCGCATATCGGTTGGGTGATGAAAAAGATTGTCGCCATTTCTGTATTTGCTGCCCTCGTGGCAGCCGGATTGCCCGCGCATAGCCAGGGCCAATGGGGCAATTCATTTACCGCAGATCAGGCGCGCGACGCGCGAGACAAAGGTGATGTTGTTCCGCTGCGCGACATTTTCCGGCGTCTGAAAGAGCGTTATGGCGGCTATCAGGTTGATGCAAATCTCTACAATCGCGACCGCGGACAA
>CBDIHJ010000014.1:0-39055 GCA_965279045.1 Henriciella sp.
GGCGCAGGACCGCCAGTATGGCATCACTGTCGAAGATATTCGCGATTGGGAAGCAGAATATGGAATCATCAAAAACCGCCCTATCGTTCTCTTCAACACAGGCTGGGCCGCACGATGGCCCGACGCCAATGCGTATCTCGGCACCGAGCGGCGCGGGCCCGGCGGGGTCGCAGAGCTGAGTTTTCCAGGCCTCACGCCAGATGCAGCAGACTTCCTCGCCAATGAACGGGGCGTTCGGGCGGTTGGATTGGATACACCCAGCTTAGATATGTCGAACTCTGCCAGCTTTCTGGCACATCGCATCTTGTTTGATCAAAACATCCCGGGATTTGAGAATGTCGCCTCGTTAGACGGTCTGCCACCTCGCGGCGCCTATGTGTTCGCGCTGCCGATGAAAATCAAAGGCGGCAGCGGCGGGCCGCTACGGATTATCGCTTTCGTCCCAGACTAAACGGACCCCAGCACTCAATCTCGCGCCCCAAGGGCCTTCCCAACAACCAAACCCGCTTGCTCAATCGCCTTGCGGGCCGGAACTGAAACCGCTGTCATGTTCATGAAACCATGAACCATGCCAGCATGCTCCTTGGTGGTAACGGGCACACCGTGTGCGGCGAGCTTTGAGGCGTAGGCTTTTCCCTCATCTTTTAAGGGGTCCCATCCGCACAACACTAAGTGCGCGGGGGCGACGCCAGCAAAATCTTCATCCGGGGCAAATAGCGGCGAGACGCGCTTGTCCATGCGGTCCGTCTCTTTGGCGACATAGCTGTCGCGGAAATAGTCGAACAAGTTCGGCGAAATGAAGAAGCCACCTTCTTGAAAGGTCATCCGCTTGGCGCGAATGTCGACAAATTGGACCAGCGGATAGAGCAAGAGTTGAAACGCTGGCGACATCTTGCCGGATCTTACGGTTTCTTGAGCGATAAAGGCCGATAGATTTCCGCCCGCGCTGTCGCCAGCGACGGCAATTCGGTCTGGATCGAAGCCCAGAATATTATTGCGGTCTGTCGCCCATTCCCAAGCCGCGAGGGCATCATGATGCGCCGCGGGAAATGGGTTTTCGGGCGCGAGGCGATAATCAATAGATAAGACCCGGCACCGTGAGCTCGCCGCGAGTCGGCGACAAATCACGTCGTGACTGTCGAGGTCGCCAAGTACGAATCCGCCGCCATGAAAGAACACAATGGCGGGGGCCGGCGCGATCCCGGCTGCGAGCGGCACATAAAGGCGCGCTTTCAGAGGCCCGTCCGCACCATCAACCACGAGATTTGAAAGCTCAGCCAGGTCCGGTAAGTCTCGCTCAACCGACCGGCTCGCGCGGTAAAAGCTCTGCCGCAACCCGTCGGTTGAGCCTTTCCAATCCATGTTGGAAAAGTCCGGCATCTTAAATTTATCCATAAAGGACTTGAGGGTGTCATCCATCGCCATGGCAGAACCATAGGCGGGAATGCATGGTAATTTAAAGGCAGAAATTGTGCGCGTAGGGTTCAACCGATGTAAAAGTAGTCTGTGATCCGCCACATCACATAGGGCGTGTTTCCAACCATGATTTCAGGCATGAGATCAGCCCAAATTCGCGCGCGGACATCTTCCGGCAAGCGAGCCGAGACCGTTTCGACGGCAATCCCGAGCTCACAGACATCTATTCCAGAAATGACTTCCTGCATTTGCCGGTAAGACGTGCCTTCGGCGTTTGCGAATGAGGCGATCTGCAGCGCGAGCGCCCATTGTTCTGAACCAAGCGCCAGGCCTTCTTGTTGCAAAACCGCCTCTTCCCGAAATCCAGGCCGCGGGTGGCGGCGCGGCGTATCTTGCGCGGTTTGGACTGTGGTGAGAATGGTCGCCATCCACGTCATGGCCCACTCATACTGTGTGCTGCCATAGGGAAACTCTGACAGAAGAGATGGGATCAAGTCTTCATCATTCTGCGTGAGATAAGCCGCTATGGTCGGCCCTGCGCACCAAGTACTGTCGCTCGCTTTGAGCGCTCTTAAGCCGTCGGCAAATCCTTCAATGATTGCATGATATTCGGCGCTCTCCGCGGACCGGAGTGCCAGCGCTTTGGTCTGAAACTGACTGAACAGCGCCTCCAAAACGAGCTTGGACAGAGCTTGCGCGTCCGCCCCATCTGCGTGTGCGAATGCGGCAGCCATGTTGAGCTCAGCATAGGTGCCAGGGGACGCGGCACGCAAACTTTCAACCGCAGTCCGCGTGGCTGAATCGGTCAAAACGTCGAGTAAGACAGGCGCTTGCGATTGAGGCGAGACATTTGTCGGCGCGACATTCGTTTGCGGACCAAACAGGAAAACCCCCAAAAACCCTGCTGATACCAGCGCTAAGCTGATCAAACCGAGTTTCAGGCCCGTCCGCGTCGTTCGCTCCGCCGCCATCTCGGTTTATAGCTGCACCACATTGGGCGGCGGCGCGTCGACAAAGAGGCTGGCGACCAAGTCGGCGCGGCAGTCTTGCGTCATGCGTTGATTGACATAGCCCTTATCCGTGATCTCGCCCTTATCGATGCTTGGCGGTTCGGTCATCACCAAGAACCGTTTGATCCGGCGCGAGGAGCCAGGTTCAGCCGCGTTGAAGGCTGCAACTTTGGCTGCGAGGTCTTTGTTATAAGCCATAAACGCCGCCATTTGATCGCCGCCCGCTTGCTTCACATACTCCTCGAAGGCGACCGGTGATGGCCAGAACATGGCGCCAATAAAGTTCTTATCCTGCCCGCAAATCACCGCGTCGAAGACGAGTGGTGAACAGGCCGCAACCAGATCAGGACGCAAAACACCAACGCTCACCCAAGTGCCAGACGACAGTTTAAAGTCCTCGCCGACCCGGCCATCAAAGATAATGCCCTGATTGGGGTCCTCTTCGTCGACAAACTTGGCCGCATCCCCAAGACAATAATAGCCTTCTTGATCAAACACTTCGGCATTCTTGTCGGGCAGGTTGTGATACCCCGGCATCACCGTTTCACCTTTGACGCGAACCTCAAGCTTGCCCATGGTCGGAACCAGTTTCAACGTCAATCCGGGCAATGGCAGCCCGATCAAGCCGACCCTTTCGACTTCCCAGTGGACCACTGTGATGCCTTGCGTTTCGGTGGCGCCATACATGGTGATGATCGGAACGCGGCGCCCTGTCGCTTTGATCGCGAGGTTCTGGATCCGGTCATAGAGATCATCAGACAGCGTTGCACCGCCATAGCCTATCGAGCGCATATTCGCGAAGAAAGCCTGCAGCAGCGCCTCATCTTCCTCCATCGCCTCGGCCAACATGGCGAGCGCGATCGGCGCCGTTCCAAATGTCGAAGGTTTGCAATCCATGACATTGCGGATGGTTTCCCCGAACAAAGCCGGGGTTGGTTTTCCGCCGTCGATCCAGAAGGTGGCGCCATTCCAGAGCGCGCCATTGAAGTTCACATTTGAACCGGAAATATGGTTCCAGGGCAGCCAATCGAGCACATTGTCGACCGTTTCAGGATCATATTCAGGGTCCCGCGCATCATCCCGTAAGCCCTCTACGCCGCCAATCATGGAGCACATCGCCCCTTGCGTCGTGGGAACCGGTTTCGGCATGCCGGTCGACCCAGATGTGAAGAGGTATTTGCCAATGGTTTCATCGGTCAGCGCATCCAAAGCCGCGTCGACGGCCTGGGTGACCGTAGTGTCAAGCAGACCATGGTAAGAAACAGCGCCATTGGCCCCATCCGCCGTAATCACGGTGCACCCATGATCACCGAGCGCAGCGATCGCGGGTTCAAAAGGTCTCAACTCGGACGCGAACAGGACTTTTGGATTCACAGCATTGAAGCAGTGCTTAAGCTTAGCAAAGTCAGTGGACATCAAAGAGTAAGGCACCGAAATCGGAGCCGCCGGCGCCCCAATCGTCATCGCCGCGACCATGACGAGCGCGGATTCAATTGAATTCCCGGACAAAATCATGACGGGCGCGTCAGGACCCGCGCCCATATCCAGAAAAGCTTGCGCCAGCGCGCGTGTGCGCCGCAGACCTTCGCCATAAGTGATGGCTTCCCATTCATCGGTCTCTGGATTGCGCTGCTTCAACCAATCGCGATCGGGATGCATGGCGGCCCGCGTCGAGAGCGCGTGTGGCACAGATCTCGGGCGATCTCCCGGCGCATGACGCTGCTTGAGATAGACGGTTCCATCTGGCTTTCGCATGCACTCGATATCGGGTTGTTTTTGCGCAAGCGGTCGAAAAGGCGGCTGGCTGGCAGCGTCTGGCATGGGCGTTTCCTCAAACGGGATTTTTTATCTGTCTCATAACTTAGCAATCTAGGCCGCCGCGCCAAGCGAAATCGATCTACTTGACAATCCGACACAAAAGAGTACTTTGTTTTTCAAAGTTATTGGAGTTTGAACGTTATGAACGACACGACCTTGCAAGATGATTTGGCTTATGTGCGCGATCTTGCCGAAGCCGGACAACAAGCGCCCCTTCTCGGTGGACGATTCCTCACCTTCTGGGGCGTGCTCACCAGCGTTGCATATTTTCTACATTTTTCGATCGCTGCGAACTTGTTTGGGTGGCCAGACACGGCATATGCTTGGGTCTGGGGCACATTCATTGTCGCTGGCGGCATCGGCCAAGGATTTTTAGTCTCGACCATTCGTAACAAACCCGGCGGCAATTCCGTTGGCAATCGTTCCGAGGCGACGGTTTGGATGGCTGGCGGGTTCGCGCTGTTTGCCTATTTCGCCACGCTGATCGTAAAATCGATTGTTGTGGGCGGCCCTGTGCCGGGATTTGAAGCCTCCTTGCCGGTTGTCTTCGCGATTTATGGCACCGGACTGATCACCTCGGGCATGATGGGCAATGTAAAAGTGCTGACTTTTGCGGGCTATGGCGCGCTTGCCATGGTCGCACTCTCAATCTGGTTTGAAGGCGCAACCTCCTCCTGGGCGGTGGCTTCGCTGGGCGCTTTTCTCACCGTCCTTGTCCCTGGCCTTCTTATGATGCGCCAAGAACCCAAAAGCGTCGTTTAAGAACGCGGGAGCCCAGTATGTCTGAACAGACAAACCCCTTTGATCATGCCCAAATTGATGATGTCATCCATGGCCGATTGCGGCTCGGAATCATGGCCTATCTCTCAACAGCAAGTCCGGCCATATTCGGCGAGCTGAAAGAGAAGGTCGGGGCTACGGATGGCAATCTGTCGACCCATTTACGCAAACTCGAAGATGCTGGCTATGTTCGACAGGAGAAGCGATTTGTCGGGCGCCGGCCCCAGACACGTGTCTTTTTAACCGACTCTGGGCGCAAAGCCTGGTTGATCTGGATCGATCAGATGCAAGGCCTGATGCGCGCGGCGGAATAGCTGAACGCAACCTGAAAATCTCCCTCCCGGCGCGTTCAGGTTGCCGGTCCTAAAGGTCTTATCAAGACTGAATAAAGGACCGAACCATGACCCGCGCGCTGAAAGCACTCGCCCTCGCTACCACTGTCTGCCTTGCAACAGCTCTTCCTGCCGCCGCCAATTATGGCAATCGAGGGGGCGGCGATGAGGCCGTAATCTTCAAACACCCTGATTTTCGCGGTGACGCGCTCGCAATTAATGGCCCGGTCTATAATCTCCGCGAGCTTGGGTTTAATGACACGGTTTCGTCAATTGATGTCCGCGGCGCCTGGGAGATCTGTGTCGATCCAGACTTTCGCGGTCGCTGCGTCGTCATCGATCAGCCAAATGAACGGCTCAGCCGCATTCGTATGAATGACAATATTACCTCAATGCGTCCGCTGAACGGCACGCCGCGTCGCATCAGCAATCGCCGGGATCGTCATGACGGTTATGGCCATCGCGGCCGCGGGGATTATCGCGCCCATAATCAAGGGATTGAAGGACGCCACACAGTCTTCTTCCCACGCCCGAAAAACGCCTATGGCGATCGCATCCCAGTTGGACGCGGCAATGCCAATCAATTCTGCCGTGAGATGGGCCTCGGCCAGGTGGTCTATGCCGATCGAGGTCGCCGTAATTTGACGGATGTGCTCTGCGCAAAATAGCGCCGCGTGCGCACCAAATTGGCTGGGCTTAAGCCCGAAGTCCTCCCGAACCCTCATGCGGGTCGTGCTCAGCCACCAAATGCCCCGGAGCGATCTCGATCAGCTTCGGGGCGTATTGTTGGGCGTCAGGATCATCGACGATGACAGACTTTAAGAAACGCAGTGGCGCACGGCTATCGAGCGGGCTCGGCAGATCGCCTTGCAGTTTTACCCGCTCACGGGCCCGTTCCATTTTCGGATCCGGATTGGGCACCGCCGAGATGAGTGCTTTGGTATAGGGGTGGCGCGCGTCTTCATAAATCTCTTGGCGGCCGGCCAGTTCAACCACTTTGCCAAGATAGAGCACCATCACGCGATGCGAGATTTCGCGCACGACCGAAAGATCGTGGGAGATGAAGATCATCGCGAGATCGAACTCTTTTTGTAGCTCAATCAGTAAGTCTACGACTTGCGCCTGGACCGAGACATCGAGCGCCGAGACCGCCTCGTCGCAGACCACCAGTTTCGGATCGACAATCATAGCGCGAGCAATGCCGACGCGCTGATTCTGGCCGCCAGACAGTTCATGCGGATAACGATTGATCAAGGCCGGATCCAAACCGACGCGCGGCATGATCTCGCGGACTTTCTCTTCGCGCGCGGCTTTGTCGAGCTGCGGTGCGTGCACGGTCAGCGGCTCAGCGATGGAGGTGCCGATCGTCATGCGCGGATCGAGGCTCGCCATCGGATCCTGGAACACGATCTGAAGATCATCGCGCAGCGCGTTCATCGTCTTGCGATCGGCGCTAGAAATATCACGCCCCATCCAGGCCACAGTGCCAGCCGTTTGCGGCACAAGCTTTAGAACCGCGCGCGCGAGGGTAGACTTGCCGCAACCGCTCTCGCCAACAACGCCGAGCGTTTCGCCCGGCTTCAACTCAAAACTCACCCCATCAACGGCTTTGAGCGGTTTGGTCTTGCCGAAGAGGCCGCCGCCAACATTGATCGGGAAATGCACTTTCAGCTCTTCAGCCTGCAAGATGGGTTTGACATCGGGGCCGGGCGCAGGGCCCAGCGAAGGGCGACCGGGCCGGTTCGGCTGGTCAATGCGCGGCACCGCATCGAGCAGCATTTTCGTGTACTCGTGCTGCGGATTATAGAAGATCTCGTCGATCCCACCAGTCTCCACAATCTCACCGCGGCGCATCACGACCACCCGGTCACACATACGTGCAACGACGCCCATATCGTGGGTAATGAGCGCAATCCCGGTTCCCGTATCGCGCTTCAGCTCATCCATCAGATCCAGCACTTGCGCCTGAACCGTCACATCAAGTGCGGTGGTTGGCTCATCCGCGAGCAGCAGGCGTGGCCCGCAAAGCATAGCGATCGCGACCATGACGCGCTGGCGCATGCCGCCAGAAAGCTCATGCGGGAACTGATCCATCCGCCGCCGCGCTTCGGGAATGCGGACATGTTCGAGCCAATCGACGCAAACTTTATTGGCGTCCTCGCCTTTTAACCCTTTGTGGAGGCGCAAGACTTCGCGCATTTGTGCCCCGACCGTCATATGCGGGGTCAGACTTGTCAGCGGGTTTTGGAAAATCATCGACATCCGGTCGCCGCGAATGTCGCGCAGGGTCTTTGCGTCGGCAGTCAGCATCTCTGTGTCGTTAAACATGATCGAGCCGGTCGCCGTTCCGTTATCGGCGAGAAGTCCCATGGCCGCGAGTACGGTTTGGCTCTTGCCGGACCCGGACTCGCCGACAATGCCGAGGCACTCGCCAGCTGAGACTTCCAGGTCGATGCCTTTCACCGCTTTGACGGCGCCATCTGGCGTATCGAACTCAACTTTCAGATCACGAACCGTCAGAATGGGAGATGTCACAGGCGGTTTTCCTCTACGCGAAACTTACCGGCAAAGGGCGGCACACACGGCAACTTGTCAAGCAGACAGGTCAGCACCCTTGAAACTATTCTACCTATCACTAGGTAGGTGCGCATGGACACACGACTAGCTCTTCTCGACAGCGCTGAGCGCGCCGCCCGGCAACGGGGGTTCGATGCGTTTTCTTATGCCGATCTCGCCAAAGAGGTCGGCATTCGCAAAGCCAGCATTCACTATCACTTCCCGATGAAAGCCGATCTCGCATTCGGCTTGATTGAACGCTACGCGGCCCGCTTTACCGAGACGCTAGCGGAGATTGAGACTGAACACGCCAGCGCTGGAGCAAAATTGCGGGCTTATACTCAGGTCTATCGCGAGGCCTTGGCTGGGGGTGAGCAAGTCTGTCTCTGCGTCGCGCTCAGCGCCGGGCGGGACAGCTTATCCGAGCCGGTTTTGGCCGAGCTTAACCAATTTCACGCTGATAGCGTCGCTTGGTTGGAGCGGGTGTTCGAAGCCGGACGCGAAGACGCCTCGGTCAACGGCGTCATAGAACCCGCCGCCGAAGCCGCGGCGACGCTCGCCCTGATGGAAGGCGCGCAATTGGTCGCCCGCGCGGCTAAAGACATTACCCTTTTCGACCAAGCCGTGACTGCCTTTCTGGCCCGCTTGGTCCCTACTCAAACGCATTAGGAGGTCGCCATGAGACTGAATGCAGATTTTTCAGAACGCGTCGTTTTACGTCCCGAGGATCGCGAATGGGTGGCGTCACCCATGGCCGGCGTTGATCGGCAGATGCTGGATCGCATCGGCGAAGAAGTGGCGCGCGCAACCTCGATCGTGCGCTATGCACCGGAGTCCTATTTCAGCGAGCACACGCATGGCGGTGGCGAAGAATTCTTCGTGCTGGAGGGCGTGTTCTCGGATGAGCATGGCGATTATCCAGCGGGCTCTTATGTCCGCAATCCGATCGGGTCGAAACATACACCGCATTCAAAAGATGGCTGTACGATTTTCGTGAAACTGCACCAGTTCGACGAAGCCGACACCGAACAGAAAGTCATCAACACTAAGGAGGCAGAGTTCTTGCCGGGTCAGGTGCCAGGCTTGTCGGTCTTGCCGCTGCACAGCCATGGTACCGAGAGCGCAGCACTCGTGCGCTGGGAACCGGGCACGAAATTCTTGCCACATCAGCATTGGGGCGGCGAAGAAATCCTGGTCCTGGAAGGCACCTTCCAAGACGAGTTCGGGGACTATCCGGCGGGGACCTGGTTGCGCAGTCCGCATGGGTCGAAGCACACGCCTTGGTCAGATGAAGGCTGTTTGATCTATGTCAAAACCGGGCATTTGGCGGCTTTGATCGACGCTTAGCGTTTGGCGATACACTCGATTTCCACCCGCGCGCCGAGGGCGAGCCCGTTCGCGCCCAAAGCGCTGCGGGCTGGGAAAGTCCCGTCAAAATAGGTCTTGTAGATCTCGTTAAAGGCGGGCCATTCGGCAATGTCGGCAAGGAAGACCGTACATTTGACGACATTGTCCCAAGCCAGATCATTTGCCGCTAGAGTGGCTTGGATATTGTCCATGGTCTGGCGGGTTTCTGGTGCAATTCCGCCCGGGACCAATGTCCCATCAATCCCTGTGCCGAGCTCACCCGCTAGGAACACCCAGCCATCGGCCTCTACGGCGCTCGAGAAGGGGAAGCCGGCATCCGCGTAAGCGTCTTTGACATAGTGGCGAATGTCGCTGGTGGCGGGCTCAGCGGGGGCGAGGGTCTCGCATCCGGCGACCAAGACACAGGCGGCGGCAAGGGAAGCTAAGCGCATCGGGAACCTCTTTAATCTTTGTTCCCTGTCAGGCTTAGACAGTCTCTGCCTCCTTCGGAAGCTGCGATTTTGCATGGCTCTTTTTGGGCTGCCAGCCGGGGCGACCGAACAGGTACATCCACGTCTCGCCAATGCTCTTCGATTTTTTCAAATCTGAGAACAGGCCCGGCAATTCGGAAAACCAGACTGAGAACGGATTGACGCTGTCATAGTTCCGCTTCAGACCATAGTGCGGGGTTTCTTCTTCGGCTTGATAGGTGCCGAATAGGCGATCCCAAATGATTAGGATGCCACCATAATTCTTGTCGATATATTTCTCATCGCAGCCATGATGGACGCGGTGATTGGCCGGCGTGTTCAAAACCGCGTCGAGCGGACCGAGCTTGCCGATCAGTTCGGTATGGATCCAAGTCTGATAGGCCAGCACAACAATGATCCCAAAGAAGATCAGCGCCGGCGGGAAGCCCATCAGCACGAGCGGAAAATGTAAGAGCGCCGAGGCAAAGCCTTCTAACGGGCCAAAGCGAATGCCGACCACAATGTTCATCTCGCGCGAGGAATGGTGAACCGCATGCTGGGTCCAAAGGAGCCGCACTTGGTGGGCGATCCGGTGCTCCCAATAATAAGCGAAATCACACGCGAGCAGCGCCAGCGCGACGGTCCAGAGCGTGATCGGCATCTGCCACGTGACGAACGTTTCGGACACGATCACCATGCCAATATAGAGGAAGGACATCAAAAAGATCTCGACCAAAAGGCTTGGGATCTGGGTGGAGGCGCTGGCCACCATATCCAGCAAGGCGCGCCCTTTCATCGAACCGGAGAACCAGCCCTTTAAGAGCTCAATAGCGAGCAAAGCCCCGCCGATCAAGAACAGGGCGTCGTCGAAATAAGTGCCATATTGAGTGATGGTTTCGGGGCTCATTTTGTCTGTCTCCCAAGGCCATGAATGAGGGTGCGCCAGGCCAAAGCGGCGGCCTGGTCATGTGTGGTCTCACCTGCTTTGACGCTCTCCCAGCCGGCATACATCAAGTTGTCATAGGCCTGCACGATCCAGCTGGTGGGCACCGCTGTGTCGAACAGGCCCTCACCCTTGGCGGCATCGACCATTTCCGCCGTTTCTTTCTGTTCGCGGGCATACTCAGCCTGCATCTCTGGATCATCGGCGAAGGTCTCCAACGCCAAAAAGCCGTGCCGGTCGCCGAGCGGGATCAAAGCCTGCAAGGCGAGGCGCGCCACTTCCGAATAAGAGGTCGCATCCGCGCAGGCCTCCTCAACAGCATCATCCATTTCCTTTGAGGCGATCTTGGCGAGCGCGCGCATGAGCTCACCACGGCCCGCGAACTGGCGATGCAGAGTCGCTCGTCCAACGCCCGCGCGCTCTGCGACATCGGACAGAGACGCGCTTGGATTCTTGCTGAACACGGCAAAGGCCGCCTCAACAATCGCATCACGCGTAGAAAGTCGTACTGAATTCGTCATGAGACACATATGTCTCATTTGAGGCTATGCTGTCAACTCAATCCTGCAGATAACGCAAATGGCGCAGCCCGGCTGCGGCATAAATATCGTCCAGCGCCTGTTGCTGGCGAAGGATCATCTCGCCTTCCGTCGGCAGCGGCGTCTCCAATTGAATCGCGCGCACCACAGATGCGAGTTGATACGCATAAGTGCTGATCTTGCTGATCTCTGCGTCTCGTCCTGTCGAACTGGTCAACCGCCCCGGCACAAAGGCATGGTGCGGCGCGAGCGGATTGATGAAATTGATTTCGCCCTTGGTGCCGATCAGTTTCATCTCTGCTTTGAACCGGGCTCCAGGCCCCATGTCCGTCGACAAATGCGCGATCACGCCGGACGGGAATGTCAGATCCGCTTGCAGACTTTGATCGACGCCGACCGCTGTAAGCGTCGCCGACGCGGATGTTTCTATGGGGGCCTCTCCCGTCGTCGAAAGCGCCCATTGAAGCGGGTAACAGCCAAGATCCATCATCGCGCCGCCGCCTGTTTCGACGCGGTGGCGGATCTCGCTCCCATTGTCCTTGATCTCGACATCGAACACGGCGTGGATCTCTTTCAGTTCGCCAATCTCATCGGCTGCGAGCCAAGCGAGACAGGTCTCGAACGCCGGATGATAGCGATAATGGAAGGCTTCGATCAGACGCTTGCCGCTGCTCTCCGCAGCATCGAGCATGGCGCGCGCCTCTTCTACATTCATTGCCAATGGTTTCTCGCACAGCACGTGCTTTCCGGCTTCCAGCGCTTTGATCGTCCAGTCTGCATGCAGATTGATCGGCAAGGGATTGTAGACGAGATCGACCTCCGTCGACGCGATCACTTGGTCATATGTGTCGAGCACAGATCCGATGCGGTGCTTCGCCGCGAAGGCCTCAGCGCGCGCCCGATCGCGCGCCGCAAGGGCCGTGATCTGACATTGAGGAACCACCCGGGCTGGATCGATCACCGCTTTGTCGGCAATCCGCGCCGCACCGAGTATTCCAATTCCTAATGCCGCCATCGATCACCTCCAAATAGATGCTGCCGCTAGGGGAGAGATTGCTCTCCTCCCGTCTCTGGGCTTTCTAGGCGGCAAATGAGAAATTGCCAGTCTGGAGACACCGATGCCCGTCATGAACTTTCTGACCACTTGTATTTTTGACCATGGTGCCGTTGCCAAACTCGGCGCCACACTGACCGGGTTCGGGGTTTCGCGCCCAATGGTGATCACCGATCCCGGTATCAAAGCCGTGGGCTTGCTCGATACCATTCTCGACAATCTCGGCATGGAGCCCGCGGCCGTCTTCACCGATACGGTCGCCAACCCGACTGAGGATCAAGCCATCGCAGTCGCTGAGCAGTATAATGCCGCCAACGCAGATGGCCTTGTTGCGCTCGGTGGTGGCTCCGCCATGGACCTCACCAAGGCAGTGGGCTTGCTGGCGAGCCAGGGCGGACCGCTCGAGAAATATGCGGCAATCACCGGCGGTGCGAAGCATATCGGCAAACTCCCGCCCTTGATCGCTATTCCCACCACCGCTGGCACCGGGTCAGAAGTCTCCGTGGGCATGATCACGACGATGAATAATGGCCGTAAGGAAACTTTCGCCTCGCCGCACCTGATTCCAGCCACAGCCATTTGTGACCCAGATTTGACGCTGGGCCTCCCGTCGCTTCTCACAGCGGCGACCGGCATGGATGCGGTCACCCATTGTATGGAAGCGGTGCTGACACCGGCCGTAAATCCCCCCGCAGAAGGGGTTGGGTATGATGGCCTGAACCGTGCCATCAAAAGCGGAGCACTCAAACGAGCCGTTGCCGATGGCTCTGATAAAGACGCGCGCTGGAACATGATGATGGCGAGCTATGAAGGCGCATTGGCCTTCACCAAAGGCCTCGGTTCCGTCCACGCGCTGAGCCATGCGGCCGGGCGACTGAAGGAAAAGAAACTCCATCATGGTACGCTGAATGCGATCTTTTTGCCGCATCTCCTACGGTTCAATGAAGGCGCGGCGCCGGAGAAATATGCGCGTTTAAAGTTTGCAATGGGTCTGTCGCAAAATGCAGACCTCGGCGACGAGATCGCAAAACTCAACGAAGATATCGGAATCCCGAATACGCTCAGCGCGATTGGCGTTGAATCGTCTGACGGTCCAGGCATCGTCGAGTTCGCCCTCAATGACCTTGCCCACCGCGGCAATGCCCGTCCCGCCGATCAAAGCGACTATGAGCGGATCTTCGAACAGGCGCTGTAATCTGAAGCAAAGTATTTGCAGCTGAGGCTGAGATCTGCCGAAAATTTGATTTGCCGCGAGGCGCTTCGTATGTAAATTAGTTTACATTCGGATGTCGCGTGCGTTCCCCCACCCAGCTTGCGGAACATCCGGATAAGCCTGCCGAACTCGTTTCGGCAGGCTTTTTTGGTTGGGGGTCACGCGGTGCTTCTAGCTCGCCTCAGGCTGGAGCTTGTCCATTGTCTTGGTTTCAAAATCGCTCGCATCGTGGCGCTCTGGGAGTTGGCGGTGCGGTTCGCCCCAGACGCGGTTGACCATTTGTCCGCGCTTTACGGCGGGGCGGTCCATCAGCATGTCTGTCCAGCGGATGACATTGGTATATTCGTGCACCGCAAGGAACTCGGCCGACTCGTACAAGATCCCTTTGGCCAAAGATCCGTACCAAGGCATGATGGCCATATCAGCGATGGAGTATTCACTGCCCGCCATGAATTCGTTTTCAGCCAAGTGACGATCCAGCACGTCTAATTGGCGTTTTGTTTCCATCGCAAAGCGATTGATCGGGTATTCCATTTTGGTCGGCGCGTAGGCATAGAAGTGCCCAAATCCGCCGCCGAGATAAGGCGCCGAACCCATTTGCCAGAACAGCCAGTTCATCGCTTCGGTGCGGCCCTTGTGATCTTCAGGGATAAAGGCGTCGAACTTGTTCGCCAGGTAAACAAGGATCGATCCGCTCTCAAACACGCGGGTGACGGGATCGGTCGAGTGATCGGCCATGACCGGAATTTTCGAGTTCGGGTTGATGTCAACATAACCAGACCCGAATTGGTCGCCGTTTTGGATATTGATGAGCCAAGCATCATACTCTGCGCCAGAATGGCCCGCCGCCAGAAGCTCTTCCAGCATGATGGTGACTTTCACCCCATTCGGTGTCGCGAGCGAATAGAGTTGGATCGGGTGTTTGCCGACTTGCAGGTCTTTGTCATGGGTCGGCCCGGCAATCGGGCGATTAATGTTCGCAAAGCGACCGCCACTCTCCTTATCCCAGGTCCACACTTTTGGGGGCGTGTATTCAGTCTCAGCCACGGGGCGCTCTCCTTCTCGGTTCCTGCGCGATTGTCTTGGAGAATTACATAAGGCCCTGTCGCCGCGAAAGCCTAGAGGGAGATTTGGAATAGGGTCTATGCGAACCCTAGGGGAGCCATGGTTCTTCTCAAAACAAAGCAATTTGGGAGGTCAAAATGAGCGATTTGGTTTTGCGCCATGACGAGGATGGACTGTGTTGGCTGACCTTGAATAGGCCGGACAAGCTCAACGCGCTTACCGTCGGTATGTTCCAGGCGCTTCGTCACCATATCATCGACCTGAAAAAGGATGACAGCATTGGGTGCGTGATCCTGAAAGGTGCGGGGAAGTGCTTCTCAGCTGGCCATGATTTGGGGGACATCGCGGAAGGCGAGAAAGTGCCATCGCCGGGCTGGCATTCTGAAACGCTGCGATTAATGGAAAAGCTCCCGAAACCGGTGATCGCCGCTGTCCATGGGCATTGTTATACAGGGGCCTTGGAGGTCGCACTGGCGGCGGATTTTATCCTCGCCGCAAGCAGTGCCAAGTTTGCCGACACCCACGCAAAATGGGCACTCACTCCGATTTGGGGCATGAGCCAGCGTTTGCCCCGACGGGTCGGGATCGCGACTGCCAAACGTCTGATGTTTACAGCTGAAACCGTTCGCGCGGAGGCGGCGCTTCAGATGGGATTGTGCGAGGCCGTGTACGAGGACGCCTCATTTGAAGATGATCTTCGCGCCTTCGCCCAGCAGATACTGGCCAACTCGGCATTTTCGCATGCTGCAAATAAGCGATTGCTAGAAGCCACAGATGCGGACCCGATGGATGCCGGTTTGCAATGGGAAATCACTGAAAACGAAGGCGTAGGACCTGATATGCAGGCGCGAATAGGGGCCTTTATGAAAGCATAGGTAAGATTGGCACGCCCTTTGCTCGCCTCTGAGGCGAACCAGATTGGGACCGTATCGTCATGAAACGTATTTTGGCTTGTTTGTTCTTCGCCGCCTTGCCGCTATCCGCAAATGCGAGCCCAGATTTGGCGCGCCAATGGGGACAAGAGGCGAGCCGCCTTTCGGTCGAAACATATAACTACATTTATGCATTGGACATGGGGCAGTCGGCAGAGATTCCTGAGTCTTACGCTTTAGACGTATATCGCTTTGGGCGCACATCATCCGATCTTGCGCGTTGGATTGAAAGCTCGAACGGGCCGAATGATCTGGGCTGCATTTTCCGCGGCATGGCGACGGAGTCAGAAGACCAATTGGGGGCGCTCGAAGCCAAACCGGATCTTCTCGCGCATCGCTCCAGCTTGAGCCGTCTGTCTGCCATGTTCGCGGATGCCGAAGTGATCGCGATTGCCGCGCAGCGTCGGAGCCCAACTGTTGGACGCGTGGCAACAACTTTAAAACAAACCTGCGCTGCAGACCCGCAAACGGTCATGTTCAATCTGAACTAAACGCCTACCAGACCATCGCTTCGCGAAGTTCAGCCCGCAAATTTGCAGGCATCTCGATCACGCCAGATCCGACACGCAAGTCGGCGGGGGCATCTTCCGGTTTCAAATAGCGCCAGCCCTGAAACGGGCGTTTGGGGGTTGGCTCGACCCCGATCAGCTCTGGATTGAACACCAATTCACAGGCCTTGCGCCCTGTCCGGTCCGTGATTTGTTTGACCTCAACGATTTCCTGCCGAACTTGGATCAGTCCGCGGATCACCCAATAAATCGAGCCGCCAGAGGCGAGCTCATCACCGCGCTTGGGGATCATTCGGGTGTGATGAACGGGCCGCGGATAGGACTGCATCACTCGCTTTTGCCAGTTTTCCAGATCGGCGACGTCATCCGCCCCGACACAAAGCTTCACCATGTGAATCATGTAGAAGAAGGTAAACGAGGATTAATGTCTGTGAAGGTGGAAAAACTGTCACATCGCGTCATAACGATGAAGTGGCGGTGCAATTTAAAGGATCAGCACATGTGGAAATTCACGGGGATCGCGGCGGGAGCAGTCGTTTTAGCGATGACGGCGCAGGCGCAAGAAGCACACGATGTGTTCGGCACTTACCTGACGCAAGCGGGAACATCGACCGTTACCATTGAAGATTGCGGTGATGGCAGCCCATGCGGCCGTGTATCTTGGATCGATCCCGAAGCCATGGAACCCGGTCAAACCCCGGAAACCGCGATGACCCAAGCGGGTGAACCCGTTTTGGGCTTGTTAATGCTGCAAGGCTTTGACAAGCGTCGAAAAGACTGGCGCGGCGGCACGATTTATGACCCTGAGAATGATAAGACCTATGCCTCTCGGCTGAAGCGGCTCGGCGATGGCCGCCTCGAAGTCAAAGGCTGCATCGGCCCAATTTGCCAAACCCAAATCTGGCAAGAAGCCTCTGAAGCGCTCCAGGCATCAGCGACCAATTAGACCGTTTGACCGCATAATGCTTGCGGTTTCAGGACGGCGTGCTACCTCGCGGCTTTCGTTAAGCCAGAGGAGACGTCGCCATGGGCATATCGGGCAATAAGGACGCAGCACCCCGGATCGAAACCGACACGATGGGCGAGGTCCAAGTCCCCGGCGACAAATATTGGGGCGCTCAAGCGCAGCGCTCGCTCGGCAATTTCAAAATCGGCTGGGAAAAGCAGCCCCTGCCATTGGTCCGAGCGCTCGGTATCGTGAAGCGCGCCGCGGCCGAAACCAATATGGCGCTCGGCAAACTCGATACAAAACTCGGTGACGCTATCATCACGGCCGCAAACGAGGTGATCGAAGGTAAGCTCAATGAGCATTTCCCTCTAGTTGTTTGGCAAACCGGGTCCGGCACACAGTCCAACATGAACGCCAATGAAGTGATCGCTAACCGCGCGATTGAAATTCTCGGCGGTGAGATCGGCTCGAAATCCCCGGTTCACCCCAATGATCACTGCAATATGAGCCAGAGCTCAAACGATACGTTCCCGACCGCGATGCATATTGCCTGCGCCGAAGAGATCACCCACCGCCTGATCCCGGCGCTGCAGCAGCTGCACAATGCCCTGAATGACAAAGCCCAAGCCTGGACCGACATTATCAAGATCGGTCGGACCCATACTCAAGACGCGACACCCGTGACGCTCGGCCAGGAATTTTCCGGCTATACAAAAATGGTCGAAATGGGCATTCAGCGCATCGAACAGACCCTGCCGGCTCTACTTGAACTTGCCCAAGGCGGCACAGCAGTCGGCACCGGCCTGTCGACCCCGATCGGATTTGCCGAGGGCGTCGCCGATAAGATTGCCCAGATTACCGGCCTCAACTTCGTCACCGCGCCGAACAAGTTCGAAGCGCTGTCCGCTCATGATGCGATGGTGTTTGCGCATGGCGCGATCACAACCGCGGCCATGTCGTGCTTTAAGATCGCCAATGACATCCGCTTCCTTGGCTCGGGCCCGCGCTCCGGTCTTGGCGAGCTCGCATTGCCGGAAAATGAGCCCGGCTCTTCAATCATGCCCGGCAAAGTGAACCCAACCCAATGCGAAGCCATGACGCAAGTCTGCGCGCATATTCACGGCAATAATGCCGCCATCAGCTTTGCCGGCAGCCAGGGCCATTTCGAGCTCAACGTGTTCAATCCGATGATGAGCTACAATCTCCTGCAATCCATCCGATTGCTGGCGGATGCAGCGGTCTCGTTCACGGAAAACTGCGTGGTCGGGATTGAACCGCGCCTCGACAATATTCAGCGTGGGCTCGAGAACTCGCTGATGTTGGTGACGCCACTGAAAGAGAAGTACGGCTATGACCGCGCCGCTAAGATCGCCAAAACCGCGCATAAGAACGGCACGACCTTGCGCGAAGAAGCGATCGCCGATGGCATTCCAGCTGAAGATTTCGACGCGATTGTGCGCCCAGAAAAAATGATCGGTCCTAGCTGATCACGCTTGCGCAGATTTGCTCAAGGGATTTACCGTCCCGGTCTGCAATCTTCTGGAGTGTCTCGATGCTGGAGGCGCTGAGACCTTCACAGCCCTGATCATTGGACGGCGCATCGGTGACGGTCGGTTGATACGGAACCTGTGTGCCAGATTGAGCCTTTTCGATCGGCGCTTCTGGAAGCTTCGCAGCCTTGCACTGATCAACCGTCTCGCCCAGTTTGGTGGCGAGCAACATAGCTTCACCAGCTGAGATGTCCTGTACTTCTGTCATGTGCTTGAACATGCCGAGGATATCGGGCGAGCTGTTCGAATTGGTTTCAGAGTATTTTACGACCGAATGAAATGCCTTTTCATAAAGATCATAGTCCGGCGCTCGCCCGTTCGCTTTAGTCTTGCCCAGCTCCGTTGCGATGCACCCACATCCAACAAAGTCCTTTGCACCGCCCCGAAACTTCTTATCGAACCGATCCAATGTGCTGATACAGCTTTTCGCAAATTCGGTTTGTGCAGCATCCAGCTGATACCGCTCAATCATTTTCTCAACGTTCGCTTCAGATTGCGAAACGCCCCAAACCCCAATGCCGAGCCCGAGTGCAACGCCGATCGCCTTTAACACCGTTTCCATAGTCGCCCCCAATTTATCTCCATCGCGAGACGTTTTGCACAAAACTCTGTAGATCCATTGAGGGTGCGGGTTTGGAATTGCCGGTTCAGCTTAACTTCCGTGCAAGAATGCACCTGACGCCGCGTGCAAATCCGGCTAGCCGTGAGGCAGAATCAGAACAGATCCTAAGGATGAACCCTATGAACACTGCTCCTGTCGGCTCAAAAGCCAATCCATCTGAGTTTGATGTCATGCCGCGCCTGGCGGACGATGAGCCCTATTTCGTTATTCGCGCTAACGATCCGCTATCCAGCGCTTTGGTCGAACTGCATGCCTATATCGGGGCCGGACAAGCTGGCGCCGCCCACAATATGCTGGCAGAGATTATGGCCCTCACCTCCGCCAAAGCTCCACGCCCTGCGTCGAGCCCAAAATATCGTGAGACCTTCGCGATCTCTTTGGCCATGGAGCAGTGGCGGAACGCGCACCGCGGAGAGTGAATTGGTCGAACCGATCAACCTCAATAAAGCGCGCAAAGCCAAGGCGCGAGCCGAAAAAGACCAAAAGGCCCGCGAGAACCGTGTGAAATTCGGACGCACAAAGGCCGAAAAAGCACGGGATAAGCTGAATGCGGCGAAGCATAAGCGCGATGTAGATCAATCAAAGCGCGACGGATAGCCACGATTTCGGCATGAAACTTGAGTGCCTGCCCCCTGAGTGCGAACACGTTTCAAGTCATGAACCGGTAAGAGGACTTTCACTGTGATTAAGACCATACTCGTGATCGGCGGCGCTGGCTATATCGGCGCAAACGCTTGTAAAGCGATCAAAATGAGCGGTCGTGAACCGGTTGTTTTTGACAATCTCTCAAGTGGCCATCGACACGCGGTCAAATGGGGAGAATTGATCGAGGGCGATATCCGAAACGAGCATGAAATCCGCGCTGCACTGGAAAAAGTGCGCCCAGATGCCGTCATGCATTTTGCCGCCAATATCGAAGTCGGCGAAGGCGAAAAAGCCCCTGGATTATTCTATGAGAATAATGTGGCCGGGACTCTCAACGTCGTGCGCGCCATGCTTGACCTCGGACTTCAAAACTTCATCTTCTCATCGACCTGCGCGATTTATGGTGACCCCGAGAAACTGCCACTGGTTGAGGACATGCCAAAGCGCCCGGTCAGTGTTTATGGCCGCTCGAAACTCATGGTCGAGACCATTTTAGAAGATATGTCACGTGCCGAGGGCTTACGTTACGCCGCCTTGCGCTATTTCAATGCCGCAGGGGCGGATCTCGATGGTGAAGTGGGCGAAGAGCATGACCCGGAAACTCACCTCATTCCCAATGCACTCAAAGCTGCGGCTGGGATTGGTCAGGGTATGAAGCTGTTTGGCGATGATTATCCAACTCCGGATGGCACCTGTATCCGCGACTACATTCACATCGCTGACCTTGTGACCGCGCATATCCTAGCGGCGGAGCACATTCAGAAAACGGGCGAAAGCCTGCAGCTGAATTTGGGCACAGGCAATGGGTTTACGGTGAAGCAAGTGCTGGATGCGGTTGAGCGCGCCGTCGGAAAACCAGTACCCGTGGAGATCGGACCGCGCCGCGAAGGCGACGCGATCGCCCTTTACGCGGATACGTCAAAGTCAAAAGCGGTTTTGGGGTGGGAGCCCGAGCATTCAGACATGGACACAATCGTGTCTTCAGCTTGGAAGTTTCATCAACGCGTTTGGGATCTGTCTTAGGCGGGCAAAGCCCAGACATGCACACCGCGTTGCGATAAACGCACCGGATTCCAAGCCATCGACCGGATCAGATTCCAGATCGCCTTTTGCGATGGTTTGACCTTGTACTGATCTTGCCAACGCATCGCCCAGCCATCTTTCAAGCCGTGCCACATCCCGCGCCGCATGCCTTTTAGATCAGCATGCCCCATGTTCCGGAAATAGATATAGAACATCAAGGCAAGGTGGCCTGGTAGGGTCAATAAGAGTACCGAGAGCGGCATATTCTTGAGATAGGTCCAAGTGCGATTTCGGAAGCCATGATACATCGTGAAATAGCTATACCGCCCACTCGTGGCGCTGCCCCTGTGATGAATAATGGCATCTGGCAAGAAGACACACTTTTCATCACTGAGTTGTAGGCGCATGCCAAGGTCGACATCCTCACAGTAACAGAAGAAACGCTCGTCATACCCACCAATATCTAGGAAGAGTTCTCGCTCATACACGGCACTCGCACCGCACGGGCTGAAACAATGGCTATCTTCGCGCGGCAAAGCTGATCGCGGGTGCTCATACCCCCCGCGCCATGGAATACCGAAAGCAAAATATGCATCTCCCGCGCCATCCAATAGATCAGGCTTGTCCATATTGATTTGTCCGCAGGCAAAGACTCGACAAGACGGATGACGCTGAGTGGCTTTGTGAATTTCGGCGAGCCAATTTGGGTCCGCGGTTGCATCTGGGTTGAGAAGTGCGAGCCATTTACCTTTGGCATGTGCGGCGCCGAGATTGTTTCCTCGGGCAAACCCATGATTGGTCTTTTCGCGCATGACGCGAACACTTTCGATGCCGTTTAAATCAAGATTCCCCATGGGTTGGATTTGACTGTCGTTATCTACAATCAAGACCTCAAAATCTTTAAATGTTTGTTTTTTTAGGGAATTAATTGCGTCTTGCAGCATAGTACCGGCATTGTAATTGACCACCAGCACCGAAAAAAAAGGTTGTACGCTACTCACGAATGACTCCCTCAAGTCAAGTTCCCACCCGGATCACTCAACTGTGAGGGTATGCATATCGCTCAGATTACGACAACTGTAATTTTCCAATAAGCTGAGAATGCGAGAAACTGTGACAAGTCTCTCACACTCAGTGTCTCGGATGAAGGCAGAAGCTACCAATCAGTTCAGCAATGCCTGTAACTCATTGACAAGATCTGTTTTTTCCCAAGTGAACGCGCCCGAATCCGTGGGCGTGCGGCCGAAATGTCCATAAGCCGCTGACGGCGCGTATATCGGCGCTTCAAGCTTCAAATGGTTCCGAATGCCGCGCGGTGACAGGTCGACAAGCTCGCGCAGTTTTTTTGCGATCGTGTCTTCGCCAATTTCTCCAGTGCCGAATGTGTCGACATAAAGTGAAAGGGGTTGCGCCACCCCGATGGCATAGCTGACTTGAATATTGCAACGCTTCGCGAGGCCAGAGGCAACAACATTCTTGGCCAGATAACGGGTCGCATAGGCGGCCGAACGGTCCACTTTCGATGGATCTTTGCCTGAAAACGCTCCGCCCCCATGGGGCGCTGCACCGCCATAAGTATCGACGATAATTTTGCGCCCGGTCAGACCGGCATCGCCGTCTGGTCCGCCAATCACGAAACGCCCGGTTGGATTGACATAGAACTTGTCTTCTTCTGGGAACCAACCTTCCGGCAACACCTCTTGAATCACAGGCCGAATGATTTCGCGCAGCTGCTCGAGCGTGGCTGAGTCCTTGTGTTGGTGTGAGACAACAATCGCATTCACACCGACCGGTCGTGAGCCGTCATATTGCAGCGTCACCTGGCTCTTAGCATCCGGCTCCAATTCAGGATGGGTGCCATTGTGGCGAAGCTCGGCCAGTTTGCGCAAGATCTTATGCGAATAGACCAGCGTGGCCGGCATCAGCTCTTTGGTCTCATCGCTAGCATAGCCAAACATAATACCTTGGTCGCCGGCGCCTTCTTCGGTGTGCAAGCCCTGGCCCGCTTCAACGCCTTGCGCGATTTCGGCTGACTGACCGTGAACATGGTTTTCGACAGTCATGTTTTCCCAGTGAAAGCCGTCTTGCTCATAGCCAATTTTCTTGACCACATCGCGCGCCGCTTGGTTCATTTCGTCTTTGGTGACCACGGCGCCATTGTTCGTCCGCACCTCGCCCGCGAGAACCACAAGATTGGTCGTGGTCAGTGTCTCAACCGCAACCTTCGCGGTTGGGTCTTTGCTCAGGAACAAATCGACGACGGCATCAGAAATCTGATCTGAGACTTTGTCTGGGTGGCCCTCTGAGACGCTTTCAGACGTAAACTCGTGATGTTGAAGCGGCATAGCTCTTCTCCTGTAGCTTTCGATTAGTAGCGATAGTGCTCTGGCTTAAACGGGCCTTGCGGAGCAACGCCGATATAATCGGCCTGCTCATTCGACAGGCCGGTGAGCTCTACACCGAGCTTGGCGAGGTGCAGCATCGCGACTTTTTCGTCCAAATGCTTCGGCAAGGTGTAGACCTCGTTTTTATACTCACCCGTATTTTCGTGCAGCGCGATTTGCGCCAGTACCTGATTGGTAAACGAAGCTGACATCACGAAGCTTGGGTGCCCGGTGGCATTACCAAGATTCACGAGACGCCCCTCAGAAAGAAGAATGATCCGTTTGCCATCTGGGAATGTGATCATGTCGACTTGCGGCTTGATATTGGTCCACTTGAAATTGCGCAGGGCTTCGACTTGAATCTCATTGTCAAAGTGACCGATATTACAAACGATCGCCATGTCTTTCATGGCCCGCATATGGTCGACGGTCAGGATGTCCTTATTGCCGGTCGCGGTGACGAAGATGTCGGCTTTCGGCGCCATTGTGTCGATGGTCTGAACGTCATAGCCGTCCATGGCGGCTTGTAGCGCGCAGATCGGATCAACTTCCGAGACCGTGACGCGTGCGCCAGAACCAGACAGAGACGCCGCAGAGCCTTTGCCAACATCACCGTAGCCCGCCACGAAAGCAGTCTTGCCCGCCATCATCACGTCTGTGCCGCGACGGATCGCATCCACCAACGATTCCTTACAACCATACTTATTGTCGAACTTCGACTTTGTGACCGAGTCATTGACGTTAATCGCCGGGAACGGAAGTTCGTTCTTCTTCGCAAGCTGGTACAGGCGGTTCACGCCGGTCGTGGTTTCTTCAGAGACACCGCGAATGCCCGACTTGATTTTGGTGAACCAGCCAGGGGTCTCCGTCATCCGCTTACGGATTTGGCGAAACAAGGCCTCTTCTTCCTCTGAACCCGGATTGTCGAGCAGTGATGGATCGGCTTCGGCTTTCTCGCCAAGGATCAAGTACATGGTCGCGTCGCCACCATCATCCAGGATCAGGTTCACCGTCTCACCATTCGGCCATTCGAAGATCCGGTCTGCAAACTGCCAATACTCGTCTAGTGTCTCACCTTTATGGGCGAAGACCGGTGTCCCGGCATCGGCAATCGCCGCCGCCGCATGATCTTGGGTGGAGTAAATATTACAGCTCGCCCAACGTACCTCAGCGCCAAGTGCTTCTAAGGTCTGAATCAGCACCGCGGTCTGAATAGTCATGTGCAAAGAACCGGCAATGCGCGCGCCTTTCAGCGGTTGGCTCGCGCCATACTCTTCGCGGGCAGCCATAAGGCCTGGCATTTCGGTTTCGGCAATCTCGATTTCCATGCGGCCGAAGTCGGCTTGGCTGATGTCCGCAACAGCGTAATCCTGAGACATATCAACGATCCTTTATATGAACTTTGTGAGGCCTATAACACGAAGGATTTCTTTGTACAGCAGCGATTGTTTGTAGGTCTCAGAAACTTAAGACTCGGGCCTGTCGCCGCGCACTGGTCAAGGCGCATGGGTTTGACTAAGAGCAGATCGAATTCCCGCATTTGGAGACCGACAATGCCCTTGGTCAGGATTGATAGTCTGAATTGGAAGATTGGATCCGGAGAGCCCCTCGCGGTCATCGCGGGCCTAAACGTTCTGGAGGATGTCGACCTCGCTTTGACGGTAGGGCGCGAGCTGAAAGCGATTTGTGAGCGCTTGGGCCTCCCTTACATTTTCAAAGCGAGCTTCGATAAAGCCAATCGCTCATCGATCACGTCGTATCGCGGCCCTGGTTTCGAAGAAGGCCTGCCTATGCTCGCGGAGATCAAGCAAGAGCTCGGGGTTGGCATCTGTACCGACTTGCACGAGCCGTATCAGGCCGAAGCGGTCGCGAAAGTCGCCGACATTGTTCAGATCCCAGCCTTCTTATGTCGGCAGACGGATTTGGTTGTCGCGACCGCCAAAGCAGCGGGAGACACCGGCAGCGCCATCCAAGTCAAGAAAGCCCAATTCCTCGCCCCTTGGGATACCAAGAACATCGTTTCTAAAATCGGCGAAGTGCTCCCAGGCGATCGCGTTATTCTATGCGAGCGCGGCTCAAGTTTCGGCTATAACAATCTCGTCGTCGACATGCTCGGCGTTCAACAAATGCAGGCGCTCGGTTGCCCAGTCACGATCGATGCGACCCACGCCGTTCAGCTCCCTGGGGCGGACCCGCGCACGGCTGGCGCCTCCACCGGGGGACGTCGCGAAGGCGTTGGAACGATCGCTAAATCCGCCGTCGCCGCCGGCGCGGACGGGGTCTTCCTAGAGTTTCATACTGATCCCGATAAAGCGCTGTGTGATGGACCGAGCTGCTTACCAATCTCGGCGGCGGAGCCCTTGCTGATAGAGCTCAAGGCGATCCACGAAATCGTCAACTAAGGCCGAACATTCCAATCCATCAGCGTGGCGCCCGTCGAATGCGTCCGGATCCAACCATAAGCACCGGTTTTCAATTTGATCGATGCAGGTTCGCACTGCATTTTGATCACAGCATCCAGCACAAAGCGCGCGATCCCGTTTGACGTCACAATCAGGACCGGTGGGAACGAATTTGGAGCAGACAGCGTGTTCAGAAGGCTCGCCCATTCCGCGATCAAGGTCTCAGGCGAAACATCCCATCCGGGAGGCGGAACCGCATCCCGATCCCAAGCGTCGATCGCGGCTTGGCCAATCCGTGCCACGACCTGATCTTCTGGTTGGTTTTCATCCGGGCCATAATCAATCTCCCGCAGAAACTCGAGTGTCCTGATCTCGGGCGCAGTCTCATAGCCATTGAGGATCGCCTCAGCCGTTTGCCGGGTCCGCAGAAGCGGGCTGCAAAACACCATATCAAAACCTTTTGGAGCCAAGTCTTTGAAGTGTCGCGCCAAAGCCTCTGCCTGCGCACGGCCAGATTTCGAAAGGGGTAAGTCTGTACGCGCGCCAACCCGGGTGACGGTGTCGCCGGAATCGAACGTATTACCGTGCCGGACGATGTAAATATCGGTCATGTGCGATACTCCGCCAAAGGCTCCCCATATTGGGCGATCAGCGCTTCAGCATGATCGGCGTCCTGCGGCGTGTCGATGCCCCACATCGCGCTTTTCTTGGCTGGAACTTTCACCGCTTGGATCCGCATGCCGTTTTCTATGAAACGCAGCTGTTCGAGTCCCTCCAGCTGCTCATAATGGCCTTCCGGTAGACTGACAAAGCGTTCCAGGGCGGCCCGTTTATAGCCATACAATCCAATATGGCGCCAAACCGGTGAAAGCGGCTCGCTCGCGCGCAACTGCTCTTCTTTGCGAATGGCCGGGAGGATCGTTTTAGAGAACCAAAGCGCTTCGTCTTGCGCATTGACGATACAGGATGTGCCGGAGAATGGTGTTTCGCGTTTGCGCTCTCGCACTTCGTCTAAGTCCGTCCAAGACATCTGAACAATCGGAGTTACTGCATCCAATTGTGTCGTCCGCCCAGCTTCAATGATCGCGCTAATATAGTCCGGCGGCGTAAACGGCGCATCGCCCTGCAAATTGACCACAAACTCAGCATCTGGCGCGGCTAGGTTCGCGGCGGCGAGGGCACGATCAGTCCCGGATGGCAGCGCCGGGTCGGTCATCACAACGGGGGCGCCGATCCCTTGAGCGTGCGCCTCAATCATTTTATGATCCGTAGCGATCACATAGGACACATCCTGAGCGCTTTGGGCACAAATCTCTGCGATTTCAGCGACCCGTGCCAAAAGCGACTTGCCCGCAATCTTATGCAGCGGCTTCTGTGGAAAACGGGTCGACGCCCAGCGCGACGGAATAACAATCAACGTCTTCATGGATAGCCCTTTAGCGGCATTGAATGCCCGATGGAAAGACTTCGCATCACCTCGAGATCTGATTCATTTCATTGGTGACGGTGCGACCACGTTCGCCGTCTTCATCAAATGACAGCGAATATATGTTCTATCGTGCCCAAACACCTTATGTGACACAGCGCCGAAGCCGCACGCGTCGGCTCGAGAAAGACCAGAATGACCATCCTCATCACCGGAGTAGCAGGCTTTATCGGCGCCCATGTCGCGCAAGCCTTGCTGGCACGCGGCGAAGAGGTCATCGGCTTCGATAATTTGAACGAATACTATCCGGCCAAACTCAAGCGCCATCGCTTGGAAACACTTTGCAATTCGAGCGGCTTCACCTTCCATCGAGTCGACGTCGCGTTGCCCGAAGCGCTCGAACGCACGCTCGCTGGACGCCGTCCGCAGAGAATTCTACACCTCGCCGCACAAGCTGGCGTTCGATATTCGCTCGAGAACCCCGCCGCATACACAGAAGCCAATTTGGAAGGCCATTTCGAGATGCTTGAGCTGGCACGCAAACTCGAAGTAGAGAACATGGTCTACGCTTCTTCCTCATCGGTCTATGGTGGCAACACGAAAATTCCATTTGCTGAAACCGATCAAACCGACGACCCGGTCTCGTTTTATGGGGCGACGAAGAAATCAAATGAGTTGATGTCTCAGTCCTATGCGCGGCTGTACGGGATTTCTCTGACCGGGCTACGGTTTTTCACCGTTTATGGACCGTGGGGACGTCCAGACATGGCCTATTGGATTTTTGCCGAAAAAATCATGCGCGGCGAACCGATCCGGGTCTTCAATCATGGCAAGATGAGCCGTGACTTCACCTATGTGGACGACATCGTTAAAGGCACGATCGCGGCGCTTGATCGGCCCGCCAGTAAACTTGACCTGCCGGTGCCACACCGGATCTATAATCTTGGGAATGATCGGCCTGAGCCTTTGATGGACATGATCCGATTGACCGAGCAAGGCATCGGCATCGCGGCTGAAAAACAATATGAGCCGATGCAAAAAGGCGATCTGGAAAAAACCTGGGCTGACATTGACCGAGCGCGCGCAGAGCTAGGCTACACCCCAAGTGTTGGGCTCCAAGAAGGGCTGACGCGCTTCACCCGATGGTTCAAAGACTACTGGACGAGCTACCGCCAGGAGCAGTAGACGCTCGTCATCTCTATTTAAGGACAAGGACCATGTCTTCGCCCCGGCTTACCGCTCTCGAAGTTTTAGAAACCGAGCAACGCGGCCTCAACGCTCTAATTGACGCTCTTCAAACCGACCAAGACACGCTTGCGTCGGCCTTCAACACGGCGGTGGAAACGATCCAATCCGCCAGCGGTCGCACCATTGTTACGGGAATGGGTAAATCGGGACATATTGCTCGAAAGATCGCCGCCACGTTCGCCTCCACTGGCACGCCGTCTCTCTATGTCCATCCTGGCGAAGCAAGCCATGGCGACCTTGGCATGATCGCGGACGATGATGTTGTCCTCGCGCTGTCCAATTCGGGAGAAACCCCGGAGCTTGGCGATATTATTGGCTATTGTGGCCGGTTCGATATCCCATTGATCGGAATGACGTCCGGCGCAGGCTCCACTTTGGCAACAGCCGCAAACACCGCACTCCTTGTGCCAAAATCGGCCGAAGCCTGCGGGATCACCAAAGCCCCGACAACGTCGACGACCCAAATGTTGGCCTTCGGAGACGCGCTGGCAGTCGCCCTCTTGCGTCTCAAAGGCTTTAGCGAGCGCGATTTCCACACCTTCCATCCCGGCGGCAAACTCGGCGCCGCGCTGAAACGCGTGACCGATTTGATGCATCACAAAGAAATGCCCCTCCTTGGTCCTGAGGCCTCATTTGGCGACATCGTTGAGACGATTACGGCGGGCGGCTTCGGGTGTTGCGGCGTCTTGGAAGACGACAGATTGACGGGAATCATTACCGACGGGGATATTCGACGGGCTTTAAAAGGCACAACTGATAATATTTCTGCCTCAGGCATTATGACCCGCAATCCGCGCACGATCCAGGAAGACGGCCTCGCAGCCGAAGCGTTATCGATGCTGAGCGAGTTCAAAATCACGGCCCTGTTTATCGTCAATGCCCAGCACGAACCGATCGGTCTGCTTCATGTACATGACTGCCTTGCGATTGGTGTGGTTTAGGGTAGAGCTGCGACCGGTAAAGAACTTGCATTCCGTCGAGAGAATTCGGCTTCGAGGCTTCGCGGGGAATAAATGACGCACACCATTCATCCGGTGATCTTATGCGGTGGATCAGGGACGCGGCTTTGGCCACTGTCTACCACAGAGCGCCCTAAGCAATTCCTGGCGCTCACATCCGATAAGAGCATGATCGAAGAGACGGCGGCGCGATTTGCGAAATCACACATTTCTTCAATCGTGTTTTCGGAGATCAAAGTTGTTGGCTCGAAGCGGCACGCTAAGCTCCTCGATGCGACCCTACCCAAAGCCTCGAAGATCCTTGAGCCATTTGGACGTAACTCTGCCCCAGCCGTCGCTGCCGCTTGCCTCTCATATGGCGAAGACGATCTTATTTTGATCCTTCCGGCAGACCATGACATTGTTGATATCCCGGCATTTCACCAGGCGATCGAGATTGCCGCTGATGCAGCAGAGCGCGGCGCGATTGTAACTTTTGGAATTGAGCCCACCCACCCAGCGACAGGATATGGCTACATCAAAGCACAGACAGGTGGGTCCGAAAAAGCTCTGCCCGTTGAAGCGTTCGTCGAGAAACCAGATTTAGAGACGGCGGAGGCTTATCTGGCCGATGGGACCTATTATTGGAACGCGGGCATCTTTCTGTTCAAAGCCAATACAATGCTTTCCGCTTTGGAGGCGTTCGCACCAAAAGTGCTTGCGGGCGTCAAACGGGCCATGGCGCAGAGTGATGACCAAAGCTTGGTTCATCTTGATCAGGACGCCTTCCGTGCAACCCCGAGCATTTCCATTGACTATGCGGTGATGGAGAAAGCCAAAAATGTCAGAACAGTGCCCGTCAGCATGGGATGGAGCGATGTTGGCGGCTATCGGGCCCTGCATGACCTCCTCACGGATGACACTGGAGAGAATTATACAAGCGGTCCGGTGGTCATCGAGAATTCGACCGGCCTCTATGTCCGCTCTGAAGGTCCCGTGATTTCGATCAATGGCGTATCGGACCTGGTCGTCGTGGCCACGCCAAACGAGGTGATGATTACGCCGATGCAAGATGACGCTGCGGTGAAGACCCTCGGCGCTAAGGTACAGTCAGAACGTCATGCCTTGGGGCTTTCACCAGAGCTGCGCGCCAAGTGCAAGGACTGGTTATGGACCGCCTTCGACACCTGGTCCAAGGTCGGCTGGGACGATGAGTGCGGCGGTTTTGTCGAACAACTCAATATGGATGGGACGCCAGACGTACAGGCGGATCGCCGGGTCCGCGTCCAAGCGCGTCAGGTTTTTAGCTTCGCCAAAGCGATCGATATGGGGTGGCCTGATAAAGAGACCGCTGGGACGATTGTCGATCGCGGCATTGCCTACATTGATGAGCGT
Organism: Henriciella sp.; assembly: GCA_965279045.1. Classification (GTDB taxonomy): domain Bacteria; phylum Pseudomonadota; class Alphaproteobacteria; order Caulobacterales; family Hyphomonadaceae; genus Henriciella. The sequence goes on from CBDIHJ010000014.1 coordinate 30,567, forward strand.
CTGCGCCATGCGGATGGGGGCTTCATTCATCGAATCGATCGACGTGGGAACGCGCTCGACGATCGCCGCGATCTGTATGATCACGCTTTCATGATCCTCGCCGGGGCAGCGGCTTACAAAGCCACGGACAACCCGACCGCCCTTAAAATCGCTGAGGACGCGCTCGCCTATATCGACGCGCATCTCAAAGATCACGAACATGGCGGCTGGCTTGAATCAAGCGAGCGCGAATTGCCTCGCCGCGCCAACCCGCACATGCATTTGCTCGAGGCGATGATGGAATATCATTCCGCAACCGGGGACAACTCTGCGATCGAGCGCGCGGCCGAAATTGTCCGGTTGTTTGAGACGCGATTCTTCAATCCGGCAACCGACGTTATGGCCGAATTCTTCGGAGAAGACTGGTCGAATCAAGCACCAATGAACCAGACGATATTCGAGCCGGGGCACCATTACGAGTGGGCGACTTTGCTTTCCAACTATCAGCTCATAACTGGTCATGACAGCTCAAGCTGGGCGCGCCGCATGATCCAACTAGCAGACCGCACTGCCATCAATTGCCAGACTGGCTTGCCAATCAACCGGCTTAAATCGTCTGGAGAGGTTTTAAATCCAAACTCTCGCCTCTGGCATTCGTTCGAACAATTTCGAAGTTATCTTCATTACAGCGACATTTTTTCCCGCAATCAAATCGAGCGGGTGCTCGAAAAGATCATCGTCACTTTCCTTACGAAAGGTCCCTCTGGTGGCTGGGTCGACGAAGTGGATCAGGACGGCGATGACACTTCAACGTCCATCCCGGCCAGTATGCTTTATCACGCGATTACAGCTTTCGCGCCCTTGATAATCCGCTGCTAGAACTCGAAAGGACTTTCAAACTTAGCGAATGTCGGCGCATTTCCATCTTTTTCAGAAACCGTTGCTTGAGACGCATCAATCCCCCAATCAATCCCCAAGTCCGGATCGTTCCAGGCGACCGAGCCGTCACATTCGGCTGAGTAGTAATTGTCGACTTTGTAAGCGATTTCAGTATCCGGCTCCAACGTCGCGAAGCCATGTAAAAATCCGCGAGGCACAAATATCTGAACGCCATTTTCCGCACTCAGCTCGGCTCGCACAAGCTGTCCGAATGTCGGCGACCCGACGCGCACATCAACAGCGACATCGATAATAGTTCCGCGCAGGACGCGCACCAATTTTGCCTGAGCGAAAGGCGGGCTTTGATAGTGCAACCCTCTCACAGTCCCAACGGTTGCCGAATGAGAGTGATTATCTTGAATGAAGTCTGCTGTGATCCCCGCGTCGTTGAACCTCTGTTTATTATAGGTTTCCGCGAAAAATCCTCTATCATCACCAAATCGCTTTGGGGTCACCAATTTAACCTCAGGTATCTCGAGCGATTGAACGTCCAACATCGTCTAGTGGTCCTTAATTTTGACACGTCGCACATGCCACGCTGTACAAAAAAAAACTAGGCTCTTTGGGGTAAATGCTAGCCATCAATTTCGTTTGAGGTACGATCCTGCTATGCCCCCACAGACGCTCAAGTGGATCCCTGACTGATGTTTTTTGAAAAGCTTAAATCGAGCATCAAACACCAAATCATCGTCCGCGGTGAGCGATCGCGCAGCTTCGATCCAAATCAACCGCTCATCGTGGCAGGCACTTTCAAAACTTCAAATGGGATCGGCAGAGCCGCAGTCGGCTGTTATCAAGCGTTACGCGCATTAGGATTAGACCCAATTGCGGTGGACCTGAGCGAAGGCTTTAACCAAGTCGATCAAGACAGCCCTATCACTCTGTCTCAGCCTCAGATTTCACGCTACGGGACCGCGATTATATATGCCAATCCTCCGGAGTTAGAGCGCGCGTTGATGATTCTTGGACTACGGCGGTGGCACGCTTGGAGAGTAATCGGAGCCTGGGTTTGGGAACTCCCGTCTGCGCCTGAGGCTTGGCAAAAGCAGGTCGATTTAGTCTCAGAAATTTGGGCGCCGAGTTCATTCGTCACAACCGCGTTCTCACGAGACTTCTCAGTGCCCGTGAAACGAGTACCGCATTATTTTGAGCTTCCAGAGAAGACTGCTAAGAACCAGGCGTCACCTATCGACGCTGAAAACCCTTTCAAAGTGGTAGTGCTCGCGGACGGACGCTCTTCTTTCCACCGAAAGAACATCGCAGCCTCAATTGAAATTTTTAAGCTCGCCTTTGAAAAAGGAGCGGCTGCCGAACTCACGATAAAGTCGAGAAACCTGCCTCGCTACCCCGAGATTGCCACATTGTTGAATGAAGCGGTCAACGCAGATGATCGCATCAGTGTGTTGGATACAAGCATGCCACATGAGGCATTAATGTCACTGATCGCTGATCATCATGTTCTATTGTCGCCACACCGTTCCGAGGGTTTCGGCATTTCATTGGCGGAAGCAATGATGCTTGGGACAATCGCGGTGGCAACTGGTTGGTCGGGAAATACAGACTTCATGGACGCGGAAAATTCGATTTTGCTCCCTTATACACTTAGAGAAGTGATCGACCCCACGGACACATACGAAACATCGAGTGATGTGTGGGCGACTATTAATTGCACAGAATCTGCAAATGCGTTGCGTCGCCTATCAGACGATTGTGAGCATCGAGCTAAAATCGCGGCACGAGGAAAGTCAGACACCAAGAAATTCGTGTCGATCGAACCCTATCGCGACGCGCTTGGAGTTGCCGATGTCCTCAGCATCAATTGATCAAGCCTTTGAGATATCCACCATAATCGTTCCGATATCCGCTAGCCAATTTCAATAATTGCTCGTTGGAAATATATCCTTTCCGCCACGCAACTTCTTCCGGACAAGCCACCTTAATACCTTGCCTCTTTTCGAGAGTTTGCACGAACTGCGACGCTTGGATCAAGCCGTCAAAAGTTCCAGCGTCCAACCATGCGGTCCCCCGTGCCAACTGATTTACTCTTAGGTCTCCTCGGTTCAGATAGACCTCATTCACAGTAGTGATCTCCAATTCACCGCGCTCAGAAGGTTCGACATTTTTTGCAATGTTTACAACATCTTTATCATAGAAATACAGTCCTGTGACTGCATACTTGCTCTTTGGGTTTTTCGGTTTTTCTTCGATAGACAAAGCTTTGCCATTCGCATCAATCTCCACTACGCCGAATTCTTCTGGGTTCTGCACACGACATGCGAAAATCTCAGCACCGCTTGACAGCTCGCCCGATTTTTCAAGCTCTTCGCTTAATCCGGCACCGTAAAACATATTATCCCCGAGTGCGAGCGCGCTTGGCTGTCCAGCTACGAAATCAGCCCCTATCAAGAATGCTTCCGCCAATCCTCGCGGCTCGTCCTGAACAGCATATTGAAAGTTCATTCCCCATTCATGCCCAGTACCGAGCAATTGCTCATATACTGGAAGGGCCTGAGGAGTTGAAATTATCAATATGTCCTGAATACTCGCAAGCATTAGGGTTGTGATCGGATGAAATACCATAGGCTTATCGTAAACTGGTAGCAATTGTTTCGATACCCCGCGCGTGATCGGATGCAGTCTAGTGCCTTTTCCTCCGGCTAAAATGATACCCTTCATTATCCCCAAGTCCTTGTTTTGATGAGTTGTTCGACGCAAGCGCGCGTACTCGTTTTCCAATGAGGTAGCTTTATGCCGAATGCCTGCTCAAGCTTGCCACAGTTCAACCTCGAATTGGTTGGGCGAGTGACCGGCGTGGGCCACTCTGCGCTGGATATTCGTTTGACGCGTGCGGTCGGCCCATCACATTCTCCGCTAACTTTAAAAATGAAGGTCGCAAGATCCGCCCACGTTGCGTCTCCCTCGCCTGCCATATGATAGGTGCCAGGCGCCCAGCGTGAATCCGGTTCGAAATACTTATCTGCGAGCCTGATTAGTGCGTTTGCAATATCATGCGCACTCGTTGGATTGCCGCATTGATCGTCGACCACGTTCAAGTCATCGCGGCCATCTGCGACGCGCAGCATCGTTTTTACAAAATTCTTTCCAAATCTGCCGTACACCCAGGCGGTCCGTAAAATCAGGTGCTCTGGTTGCGCCGCTGCGACGAGTTGCTCACCCAGCAGTTTCGACCTTCCATAAACGCCGAGCGGGGCGACCGGATCCGTTTCCAGATAAGCCTCAGTCTTGGTGCCATCGAAGACGTAATCGGTCGAAAGATGCAGTATCGGAGCATCGAATTCGGCTGCCATCTCTGCTAATCCAGCTGCCGCCTCCGCGTTTAATGCAACCGCGTCGACTTCCGCTGTCTCAGCACTGTCCACGTCTGTGAATGCCGCCGCATTGATAACCAGACTTGGACGCACGCGATCAAATGCCGCACGCATCTGCGATCGACTAAGAATGCTCATCTCAGAACGGCCGAGAATTGCGAAACCCATTTCGCTAGCGGCTGACGATTCGGCAAGTGCGCTTGCCACCTGGCCTGTTCGACCAGAAACTAATACGTTACGCGACGCCATAACCCGACTCCTGTTTTAGTGAATCAATCGTCTCATACTTTTGCGTCGGCTTTCAGTCCAAGACGTTCACCAGAGTAAACGGACTCTCTCAATGGTCCCCACCATTGCGGATTGTCGAGGTACCAGCGTACCGTTTTGCGGATACCAGAATCGAAGTCTTCGTGCGCACGCCACGCTAGCTCTGTCTCTAGACGCGTCGCGTCGATGGCATATCGATGATCGTGTCCAGGCCGATCAGTGACAAAATTTATCAGTTCGCGTCGCGGGGTCGAGGAGGGTGCGAGTTCATCCAGAATATCGCAAATCGTTTCGACCACTTGCAGATTGGTTCGCTCATTGCGTCCCCCCACATTATACGTCTCGCCAAGTTGACCTGACTGCGTGATGAGTGACAATGCTCGCGCGTGATCATCGACAAATAACCAGTCACGAACATTGTCCCCTTTGCCATAGACTGGCAGTGGTTTACCTTCCAACGCATTCAACGTCACCAATGGAATGAGTTTCTCGGGGAAATGGTATGGGCCATAATTGTTCGAGCAATTCGAAACCACAACTGGAAATCCATAGGTGCGAAACCAAGCTTTGGCGAGATGGTCAGACGCCGCCTTGGACGCAGAATATGGAGATGACGGATCATAAGGTGTCGTTTCGTGGAACAGGCCTTCAGCCCCCAACGAGCCGTATACTTCGTCTGTGGATACGTGTAAGAATCGAAACGAATCCTGGCGCTGCGCTGGCAGTGAGTCCCAATATGCGCGAGCCGCTTCCAGCAAATTATAAGTGCCGACAAAGTTGGTCATGATAAACTCGCCCGGGCCCGAAATCGAACGATCGACATGACTTTCTGCCGCCAGATGCATGATTTGATCGGGCGCTTCGAAAGCAATGATGTCAATCATTCGCTCAAGATCGCAAATATCGGCTTCGATTAGCTTACACCTTCCTGTGGCTTTCGCCGGCGCGAGATTGGCGCGGTTGGCCGCGTAAGTCATTTTGTCAATGACCACGACATCGGCATTCTCAACCATTGTAAGCTGCCTTGCGACGGCCGATCCAATAAATCCGGCGCCACCGGTCACAATCACTTTTCTGTGGATCATTCCTCAAACCTCAATCTTCTTAAGCCTCTTATTCGCATCAACCTGTAATGGCAATCTCACTTCATCGCAGTCGATCACTCTTCCTCGTCGCAGCAACTTCTGCCCATTTTGAGCACGCCTGTGGCTGAAATTTCCTGAATTTTATTCAGCTATTCTTCCCAAAGCCCATTGATGAATAAACCACGAGCGTTGTTTCGCGAAAGCACGTCAGCACAGCGACTTGATCAATTTTTTATTGCATGTCCAGCGAGCCGAATATTCAGATAAACGGTAAATAGATCACACCGAATAAGAATCCCATCCGAACTGCGGCCAAACGATGATGACTGGTTACCATCAGGGCTTCCCCGGCGAAGCCGAACAAGATGATCGCTGAGCACGAGACAGCATGCAGAATCGGGTAAGTAAGTGCCAAAAGCATCATGCATAGGAATGCCGAAATGGCAACAATCAGGCCCAAGCTGGATTGGACGGCAGAGCGCGCCGTGGAATTGATGGCGTAGTGGCCTAGCTCAGCCACGCCAGAGGCTAAAAAGGCAACATTACCGACGGTCAGGGCATAAAAATCCCACCACCGCATGAGAACCAGCCCACTTTCGGATGAAACACGTGTCCTGAAATGCTAATTTTGTTGGCAGGTAAAGTTAATTCACTCAACACGAGCTTCAAAATCAGTATTTGAAGCTGGCAATGACATCGATGTATTCCGCGCGAATACCTAATTCTATATTATCTATTTGCGACAAAACAGAAGACATACCGCTGCTTTGGTAAATAAAGCCAACAATGTCATATCCCCAATCAATGGTAACGAGCGAGCCTTCAGGATCAACAGGATTTCCGTGATATTCTGCTGGTTTCAAATGCGTGATCGAGCCGTCTGCATTCATCACAGCACGCGGTTCACTTGGTTTGACCTTGTTGACGATGGGGACCGTGAAAATGTGTGCGCCGCCAGGTTTCAAAACGCGGCCAATTTCCTTGAATGCATGGGCAGGTTGGAACACGTGCTCCATAACATCCTGCGTTATGAATATATCGAAAAAATTGTCAGCAAATGTGAGTTTTTCAAGGTTTTCGCACCGATGGCCAAGCGTCGGGTGATGGGTGCCCGTAGGGACGGAATCGAAATAATGCGAACTACTATAATTGGTACATTGATCAACCAATTTCAAAGACACGCCACGGCCGCCGGGTGACGATTCGTGAATGCTCAAGTCTCGCCAATTAGGGTACCAGTTTTCAATCGCGGTCATCAATGCGCGTTCACGCGGAATGGACCCACAGTTCGAGCACAACAGATGGTCTCGAAACCAATGCAGTTTCGCAGTAAACACCGTAGATTGCTCACAGATTGGACATGTGCCCGGATGCGAGAAAATGACTTCTGACAATTGACCTAGTATCCCTCATTAGCTTTCTGATCTGAGGCCACACAATACGAGTCGACCTAGCTCAGGTTTCGACACTAACCCGACGACACTAGTGCATTGTAAGTGCTTTCCAACCAAGCATATCCATACTTTGCATCTGGCTCGAGGCAAGCCCCTTCCGCCCATTCGTTCCAGGCGTTGATGAACACGAACCGCTCGGATGGATTGTCAAGTTCTTGCATGGTGTTAGCAATGGCCCTGGCAAGCCAAGCTTGATAGTCTTGGGGGTTGGCACCGTACAATATTGTTTCCATCAGACTTTCGGCGCGCGGTATTATCCCAGGACGGATTTACACCTCTGAAGGTCTTGTATTCGAGCGGTTTATAATTCTGGCTCGCATTTGCTAAAGCTCTCCAATCGTAGAGTTTACCGGTAAAATCGGTACGCAAACCAACCGGTTGCCCCGGCAATTCTGGGACGCCGGAATTGTTTGGCGGAAACTCAACCGCGGCATCAAAACCGATTATTTTTGGATCGATTTTGTCGAAGCTCTGAGTGTACACCAAGTAAATTTCACCAATACCATTCTCTCGGCACCAGTGACGCCATCTCTCAGCTGTCGCGGCTGCGTCGGGCAACAGTGATGGTCTGTAAACCAACAGAACTGGCCGATCATCGATCCGAATGTAACGCGGATTTCGCAAGTACTGAGACAAATGTTCGATAAAAGCGATGTCATCTTCGGGGGAGTGATCCTGAGCAATCAGAATTTCGCTATCCAATCCGTCCCAACGTCTGCTCCAGTTCTCGTTGGCCCAGCAAAGGCAGAACGGAAAGTCGATCTCGTCACTTTCAGCAAAAGTCTGGATTGGCTTTTCGAGCAAGCGCTTCCCGGCAAACCAGTAAAAGTAGAAGCAAAACCCTTCCAGGCCATAATTCTGCGCCAGCTCGGCTTGTCGGCGCATCATCCATGGCGCTGCGTCCAGGTCATAGTAACCCAATTCGTCCGGCAATCTGGGTTGGTAATGACCCTGGTACTGGGGGCGCGCAGGGCGCACATTGCTCCACTCGGTGAAACCTTCTCCCCACCACAAGTCGTTTTCGGGAATGGTGTGGAATTGCGGAAGATAGAAAGCCACCAGTCGTGCCAGGCGCGATTCAAGCGGGGGCTTGGCGCTGAGCGCAACATAGTTCGGCGCCGGTTCCGGATGCGCCAGGATCGGAGCGCTTTTTCGCCCCTCAAATCGCCCGGTCTCGCAATAGTGCACTAGCGGACAAATATCTTGAGCCGCGATATCCGGATAAGCAGCAAGATAGTTTGAAGTCGAGAAATCAGAGGATGGGTCTCGTCCTTCGCGCCAGCCCATTTCAGTGTAGTGCGTCAACGGGTTAAGCCCGGCTGCTTCAACATCCGCATAGGTGCTGAGATACCAGTTGCAATTAAAATAGGGGTTGGGGTCACAGCCCGAATTATACCCGGTTTCAATAAAATGAAGCAGCGGGTTCTAGTACTCTG
>CBDIHJ010000015.1:0-83870 GCA_965279045.1 Henriciella sp.
GGTGGCCCCAAGAAGAAGTTGATCGGAGAGTGGTCACTGTCAAAGCCTTGCAGCAAGGTCTCTTCGCGATAGCCGCCTAAGAAGCTCAGCGACATATCGTTTGCGAACGTGTAAGTGCTGGTGAGGTTTACGAGTGTTTGTTCGCGTTCAACACCATCAAAGGCGGTCCCATCAGCGAGACTGTATGGATCACCAAAGAAGGTTGCACCGGTTTCAGGCACACCTGCAATCGTGTTCGGTACGCCGTCTGCGTCCGGTCCGGTATTGAGCGCCACTTGGCCCGGTGAGATCACCCCACAATAGTACTGATTATTGTTGGCGGTACCGGAGAATGGCCAGAATTGTAACGACCGGAAGCCTGGCTCGCAATTATTGGCCGCAGCAGGCTGCAAGAAGAGTGGCAACGGGCCATCCTCATCTTCGGTATAGCTGACGCGAAGACGGCTCTCCCAATTTGACATGGGCTGGAAATCGAGCACACCCGAGATCGAAAACGTCGACTCGTCTCCGACGGTTTCATTGGTCACCGCATTGGTGAACTCCCCGCCATATTCATAATTGCGAACACTGACGCGCCCCTGCAACGTTTCGCCCATGATGGGTCCAGAAATGAACGCTGAAAGGTCCGTCGTGTCATTGTTGCCGACGCGCAGACGGGCGCCCACATCAAACTCATCCGTGCCGCCTTGTGTGATAAAGTTGATCGCTCCAGCATAAGTGTTCCGTCCATAAAGCGCCGATTGAGGACCCTTAATGACTTCGACACGCTGGAGATCGTTTGGGTCGAGGTTCTGGATTGAGCCATTGAAGTAAACCCCATCCACAAAGTAAGCCGTACCCGACTCCACCCCGAACTGGACGCCAGCGAGGACGTTGGATTGGCCGCGAATAACCGGCCGCTCTGTGGTTCGACCAAATGCTTTTGAAAAAGAGAGGCCTGGCGTGAATCGGGCAATGTCATCGACAGACTGCAATTGCAGATTCTCGATTGTATCTTCGCCAAAAGCGCTAACCGCGACCGGCGCTTCTAAGAGTGTTTCATCTTTTTTTCGAGCGGTGACGGTGATGACATCCTGACGAGCCTCCGCGTCTTCCCCTCCATCCTGGGCGAGTGCGGGTGCGCCATAAGCTGATATGGCAAACGCGGCGGCCCCGAACATTAGAAGATTTTTGTTTGATTTAGACATGAAGGTCTCCCCGATGCGTCGCCGTGATTCCTTGCCACGTGCAACAAATGTGGATCGCGATGCCAGCCTGTTTCCTCGTCAGACTCAGCAAATGATATATCTTTTGTCGCATGTTTTTCTGAGAAGACAAGTGCCATATTGAAAAGACCGGACAAATGTCACAAAAACCGTGTCAAATTCGGCACACTCACAAGGAGTCAGCGCCATGCCCGACGGCATTACCTCGAACGAGTTGAAGAAAATTATGCCGCTTTTGGCGCGTCACGAAGGAGTCTGGGAAGGGACTTACCGATTCTACAATGTGGCCGGAGAACTGATCGACGAGCACGCTTCGCGACTGATCTGCCGATTTCCAGACGCCGGGCATCCGTATCATCAAACCAATTATTACAGATGGGCAGATGGCAAACGCGAAACGCGAGACTTTCCAGCCATGGTCGAGAATGGCCGCTTGAAGTGGGACAATGAGTTCATCAATGGCTGGGCCTGCGATGTCGCGCTCGATGACTTTAATCGCACCACCATGCTCAATTGGACCCGCACCGGTGAACCTGATCTCTATCTCTATGAAATGATTCAATTGTCAGATGACGGCCAATCTCGAGCGCGCGTCTGGCAATGGTTCAAAGCCGATCGTTTGTTTCAGCGTACGCTCGTAGACGAAACGTTCGTGACCAAGGACTGGCAGTCCTATGAAGGCCAAACCTTTTAGACGGCTTGATACACACCCAAAAAAGAAGCCGGGCGTTTCGTCCCGGCTTTTTCAGTTTTGGAGGTTGGCTCTGATCTATTCAGAGCCACGATCGGGCGCCGTGATCGATCCATCAGCGATGCCCTTATAATACTTCCAACTCGTCATATTGGGGCGCGGGTCGCCAGATGGCGGTGCGCTCGCATACTCAGGATAATGCGTGGCGATCTCGGCCTTCATCGTCTCGGAAAGCTGGTCGAACGTTTCAAGCTTATAGCCGGCAGTGTGCATATAGAGCATGCCTTCACGACCATTCATGTCCATCCAAGGCAGCCAATCGGCCATGCGGCTCCAACCAACAGTGACCTTTGCAGAATCGATACTGGGGTCGAGCAAATCATCCGTGCGTCCAAAGAAGTTGAAAAGTTCAGTCGCATGATAAGTCCCCCCGACCTCTTTTTGGAAGTCGCCACCAAGCGGGTTCGGATACCAAAGCGGGATCGTGCTGCGCATCCACCAGGTGCCATCTGCGCCAATCTCCCCGCTCCATTGCAGCGGCGAACCATCACGTCCGGTCTCGTACATTTTGAAGTTCACAGGGTCATTGGCCACGTGCAGCACATCGACGGTGTCGCCCGTCCATGGGTTCTCCCACGTCGACAAAACTTCCCCCGTTTCTGGGTCTTTGTAGAGCAGGATCTCCCGAGACACCAAGTGGAGGCCTTTGCCTAAAGTCTCATCCTCAATCGTTGAGCAGGCGCGAATGTTCATGCCTTCAACATCAAAAATGTGACGGTCCCGCTCCCCCATTTTGCGGGACAAGGCCATGCCGTGCCACCAATAGACTTCGGGCTGATCATCCACTGTTGAGCACATGACTTTACGCATAATGGTGAGCGAGTCAGAGGCCACAGTCGGGTCGAGCTGTGCCCCTTCTTGGGCCTGACTGATCGTTGCGCATGCGGTCAGGGTTGCGATCGATGCGCCCAAAGCAGCGACTTTCGGAAAGAGTTTCATGGGGTCCACCTCCAAATGATATATCATTTAGACTGGCACGGTTAATTGCGCTCGCCAAGCCCCATTTCGTCCTGCGCGCGAATTTTTCGTAACTGCGCCACAAGGATCATGGACAGCCCTGCTCCGATCCACGGCGCAATAGTCTTCCACATCGCACCTGGTCCTGAACCAATCCAACCCAACTCGTACGCCACCGCAAAGCCAAACCCGGACAGCATACCGCTGAGCACCACTGGGCCAGAGGGCGAAAAGCCCAGCGTCCTTGCGACCACAATCGGCCCAAACGCGGCGCCAAGCGCGACCCACGCAAACAGAATTCGATTGAAAATGGAGGCTGGCACCAGAAAGGTGAGCCCCATTGCCGCCAGACAAACGACGATGATCGCCAATCGAGAGGTTAGAACCGCCCGGTCTCCGAGCGCTCGCCCTAGACCGAGATCATGCGAGACTGCCCCTCCGGCGACCAGCAGTTGGCTGTCCACCGTCGACATAATCGCCGACAAGGTGGCCGCTGCGACGACACCGGCAAGAATGCCCGGCAATAAGTCTTGGGCCAGCTGAAAGAACACGCCTTCAGCCGCGGCCTCGGCACCAAGAATGGCACGTGCGGACAAGCCCAATACCGCCATTCCAGCAAATACGAGTGTCGCCCAGCTCATCGCCACCACAGCGCCTTTGACGCGGGCCGATCGGTCTTTTGTGGCCATAATCCAGGCGATCAGATGAGGTTGCCCGAGCGCGCCGAACCCGGTTGCACTCAAGCCAAGTACGAGCCCAATCGCGGCGAACCCCGCGCGGTTTCCAAAGGTTGCAGAATAGGCGTCCGGCGCAGAGGCCATCGCGGCTTGAATTCCGGAAGCGCCGCCCGCCTCAATAAAAGCTAAAGCGGGAAGCAGCACGGCGACGAAAGCCATCAAAAGACCTTGAATCGTATCTGTCAGGGAGACCGCCAGAAATCCGCCCAAGAAGACGTACGCCAAAATCACCAAGGCTCCGATGATGACACCCGGCGCGAAGCCAGTCGCAAACAAATCATCAATCGCAATGCCCGCGCCCTGAAACTGTCCAGCAACGTAAAATGAGAAACAGATCGCGATAAGTAAGGAGGCGACCACTCTAATGATCTTGGCCATGCCGTTGCCTGCATGCTCCACCAAGAAATCGGTTAGTGTGAGCTGGTTTTGATCGCGGCTGGCCGATTGCAAAACACCCCCTGCCCACAGCCAAACCGCCGCATAACCTGCGATAATCCCGGGCACCATCCATAAGGCAGAGGGTCCAGCAACATAAACAAATCCAGAAAATCCGAGCAGCACCCATGCACTCGAACTCGAGGCGGCATAGGCAATGCCGGCCACCCACGGTCCAAGATTGCGCCCGCCGAGTAAGAAGTCTTCTTGGGACTTCGCCCGCTGCGCCGCCCAAAATCCAATTCCAAACAGGACCACCGAATAGAAAAGCAGCGTGATGAGCGCAGGTAAATTTTGCAACGCTGCCTCCGCGTGACTTATTCAGCTGCGACCGGGACTGGTGCACCTTTATAGCCAAGGGGTAATCCAGCCCGCGGTGTAAATCCATAAAGCTCTTCATCCGGAAGAGAGGCTTGAACAAGCTCGCGCGTCGCCATGAGCTGATCAAGATCAATACCTGTCGCCACGCCCATGGATTCAAACATAAACACTAGGTCTTCAGTCACGACATTTCCGCTCGCGCCTGGAGCCGTTGGGCATCCGCCTAACCCCCCAAGCGAACTGTCGAAGGTCGTGATTCCTTCTTCATAAGCGGCAAGAATGTTCGCCAGACCAAGACCGCGCGTATTGTGCAGATGAACGCCGACGAGATTGTCTTCGCCGACCACAGCGCGAACTGCACGAATGAGACGCTTCATAGAAACCGGGTCGCCATATCCAGTTGTGTCAGACAGTCCAACTTCGTCACAGCCCGCCGCCATAAGACGCTCCGCGCAACGCAATATTATGTCGTCGTCAATCGGGCCTTCCAAAGTGCATCCGAAAGCGGTCGAAAGCGATCCTTCAAAGTGCGGGCGCCTATTTTCGGGTTGGGCCGCGATAAGGTCTGCGATTGCTTTGGCTTCGTCGATCACCTGATCATGCGTGCGTCGAATATTGCGTAAGGAATGCGTTTCACTCACCGAAAGCGGCAGCGTAATCTTGTGCGCGCCCGCTCCGATCGCGAGCTGAGCGCCTTTCAGATTGGGCACCAAAACGGCGACATCGAGATCCGGAATTGTCACCGCGTGTCGAACGATTTCGGCCGTATCGGCCATTTGCGGCAACAGTTTAGGCGAGACAAAAGAACCAACCTCGATCTCCCTTAAGCCCGCTGCTGCGAGCGCCGAAATCCAAGCCTTCTTCTGCTCCGTGGGCATAATCGCTTTACAGTTCTGCAACCCGTCACGTGGGCCAACTTCACTGATCAGTACAGTGTCCGTCATCGTCTCATTCGCCTTTTTCTCTCGTCATGGCGTGACCTTTTCGTCAAATGATATATCTAATTCAATTGATATATCTATTAAAGATGTGCAGGAAAGCAAAGAGTGCGTTACTTTGCCGGCGGGAGAGACACATGAACACTGAAACAGGGCTGCTCGCAGGAATCAAGGTGGTTGAGTTCACCCATATGGTCATGGGCCCTGCTGCAGGATTGGTCCTCGCAGATCTTGGTGCGGATGTCGTGAAGGTTGAACCGGTGGGGGGTGATAAGACGCGCCGGCTCCGAGGTTCGGGCGCAGGCTATTTTGCGATGTACAATCGGAATAAGAAGAGCCTCGCCATCGATCTGAAATCCCCTGAGGGAAAAGAGATCGCGCTCAAACTGATCGAAGAGGCTGACGTCTTTATTGAAAACTTCAGACCCGGCGCGCTCGAGAAGCTCGGGTTCGGGTACGAGGCGCTCGCAACTCGGAACCCGAAACTCATCTACTGCTCGGAGAAAGGGTTTCTCGACGGGCCGTATGCGCATCGCACTGCGCTTGATGAGGTCGCGCAAATGATGGGAGGTTTGGCTTATATGACGGGACCACCCGGACGCCCATTGCGGGCTGGGAGTAGCGTCATCGATGTGACCGGTGGTATGTTCGGAGCGATCGCGATCCTGGCCGCCTTACAAGACCGCGCCCGGACGGGCAAAGGCCGGCATGTGAGCGCATCCCTCTATGAAACAACTGTGTTCTTAGTCGGCCAACATATGGCTCAATATGCCGTGACCGGAACGCCTGCCGCCCCGATGCCCGCGCGCGTGTCCGCTTGGGCGGTTTATGATGTGTTTGATGTAAAAGACGACGAAAAAGTCTTTGTCGGCGTTGTCTCGGATTCCCAATGGTCAGCCTTTTGCGAGGCGTTTGACTTGTCGGATTGGGCGGCGGACTCGTCACTCGCGTCAAACAATGATCGCGTCGCCAGACGCGATGAAATCATTCCGGTTTTGCGAGAGGTCTTTGCCGCTTTCAGCAAAGACGAACTCATGGCGAAACTGGAAACCACTGGCTTACCGTTTGCCCCCATTCAAAGACCAGAGGATTTAGCTGACGACCCCCACCTGGTTGAAAGTGGTGGCTTGTTGGACATGACCATTCCCGATGGCGGCGAAATCTCTCTGCCCGCTATGCCGATTGCGATCGACGGTGCACGCCCTGGGCTCACCATCAATCCTCCCGAAATTGGCGAACACTCAGAAGAAGTTTTGCGCCGTTTAGGGCTGTCCACCCAAGAGATTGAGCACTTGCTTGAACGCGGATTGATTGATGCTCACCGAGCAAACACCCATCCTCAAGCCGCAGAGTAAACCCAAGGCCGAAGGGTTTGATCCCGCGAGAAAAACTCTTCGATTTCATCACTGCTTTTTAAGGTTAGCTCGATCGGATCAAGGCCGAGCGTGAGCAAGCGTTTGGCGAAACGGTCAATTTGGAAAGGCTGCGACCAGTTCGGCAATTCGGGACAGGAAAGGGTTTGCGCTTCTAGATCAATCTCAACCATAACCGGCGCTGCAATGCTGGAGAGTTGGTTGATCTGGGCGTGATCCAACACGATTGGCAGCAGGCCATTCCGCAAACAATTTCCGTGAAAGATCTCGCCGAAGCTTTCGGCGATAATCGCCCGAATTCCATACTCTTTTAGCGCCCAGACGGCATGTTCGCGCGATGATCCGCAGCCAAAATTGCGTCCCGAAATCAAGATCGAAGTTCCGTTTTGTTTGGCGTCGTTCAACACAAACTCTGGGTTCTCTGTGCGCGAAGCTGGATCTGAGTATCGCCATCCAGCGAACAATCCGTCCGCAAGTCCCTCGCGACTCACGGCTTTCATTTCTCGCGACGGAATAATTTGATCGGTGTCGACATTATCGCGCATCAATACCGCAGCAATACCGGCGTGTTTTAGGAAGCGTTCTGACACTATGCCACCACCTCCTCTCGAGTGCGTAGATCCGCCGGCGCACAGATCTCGCCAGCGATGGCGCAAGCAGCAACGACCGCGGGGCTGGCGAGGTGTGTGCGCACGCCCGGACCTTGGCGCCCTTCAAAGTTACGGTTCGTCGACGACACAATGCGCGACTTCGGTGGGAAGGTTTCGCCTCCTGCGTAAAAGCACATAGCGCACCCTGGCTCGCCCCATTCAAATCCAGCTTCTATAAAGATACGATCAATGCCCAAGGCTTCCGCCTCGCGCCGCACCTGTTTCGACCCCGGAACACAAACCGCGCGAAGTCCAGCTGCTATTCTTTGCCCTTTCAAAACGTCCGCTGCCGCCTGCAAGTCAGACAGTCTGCCATTCGTGCAAGAGCCGATAAAAGCACCATCGATCCGCAAGCCTTTAAGGCTTTGGCCGACACTCAAACCCATATAATCCAGCGCTTCGGCTGAGGCTGAACTTGGAATTTTATGACCCATCGCGAAACTATCTTCCGGGCTCGTACCCCAACTGATTTGCGGTGCGATCTCAGACGCATCAATCATGATCTCATAATCGAAAACTGCGTCAGTATCAGAGAAGAGCTCTTGCCAACGCTCAAGGGCATGACGTTGTTGCATCGGGTTTTTGAGACGGGCACGTGAATAGTCGAAAACTTTCTCATCAGGCGCGATGACCGCCGATTGAGCGGCAAACTCCACCGCCATGTTGCAAAGCGTTAAACGCGCTTCGATCGAAAGCGATTCCACCACAGGCCCCGAAAACTCGATCGCACAGCGCTTGCCACCAGCAGACCCATATTTTGCAATCAGGAAAAGCGCGACGTCTTTGGCCGAGCATCCAGGTGCCAACACGCCGTCAATCTGCACACGCATCTGCTTCGGCTTGGTCGCACGCAGAACGCCCGTCGCCATAACGTGTTCCGCTTCGCTGGACCCAATCCCCCATGCTAAGGCTCCGAAGGCCCCCAAGCTGCATGTATGGCTGTCGGGGCAAAGTATAGAAAAGCCGGGTTGCACAATGCCTTGTTCCGGCGCAACGACATGCACAATTCCTTGGCTCGGATCGTCTGTATCTATCAATTGGATACTAGCTTCGGTCGCCATCGCGCGGGTTTCTGTGATGAAGGCTTCACCGCCTGGGCTGCGCGCATCGTCCCGTCCGCGACCCGATTGGAACGACACAATGTGATCCATGATGGCATAAACACGTGAGGGATCACGCACGCGATGCCCCTGCGCAGCTAAGCTTTTAAGCGCAACGCCGCCGGTCCGTTCGTGAAGCAAAAGGCGGTCAATCGCCAACAAATCTGCACCATCGCCCGCGTCACAAACACGGTGATCTCTCCACAACTTATCGAACAAAGTAAGCGCCAACCTGACCTCCAAGATCAAATGATATATCTTTTTGATCTAAAGTGACAAGCCGCGACGCTGGTGGGTCTGATCGAAAGAGATGAACACGAATTGAGCGATCGCCAATCCGAAAGCTCGTTCACGTTTAGACCCTAGCAAATGCGCGGCAGCGGATCGCCAACCAGCCAGTCCACCATACGGCGTCCCCCGAGCGGTGTTTCCATTTGTACGAAGCCGTCTGGGTCGTCGATAATTTCTCCGATGATCGCAGCGTTCTCCCCGAGAGGATGAGCCCGAAGCGCGGCGAGCGCCGCCTCCGCATCTTCAGGTGCGACCACGGCGATCAATTTACCTTCATTGGCAAGATAAAGCGGATCCACCCCAAGGATTTCGCAGGCGCCATCCACAGGTCGCCGAATTGGAATATCGGCTTCACGTAGCAAGGCGCCCGTTCCGCTGGATCGACAGATCTCATTAATGGCAGTGGCCAGGCCGCCACGGGTCGGATCTCGCAAAACATGTGGGTCCGGAACAGCTTCGAGGATATCCGCCACAAGTCCATGAAGCGCCGCAGTATCGCTCTCAACCGGCGCCATCATCGGCAAGGCTTCACGCGCAGCTAGGATGGTTACGCCATGGTCGCCAATATGCCCCGAGACGAGAATAACATCGCCCGGTCGCGCACGCTCAGCGCTTGGTGGCGTGCTCATTGTTTCTGGAAGCACCCCGATCCCGGTCGTGGTGATGAACACGCCATCCCCTTTGCCGCGTTCAACCACTTTCGTATCGCCCGCGACGATTGGCACGCCCGCATCGCGTGCGGCGGTGGCCATGCTCTCAACAATGCGTTTGAGATCACTCAGCGCAAAGCCTTCTTCGATAATGAAACCGACCGTTAAATGCGTTGGCTGGGCCCCAGACGCCGCGATATCATTGATCGTCCCGTGGATCGCCAAGCAGCCAATATCGCCGCCCGGAAAGAAAAGCGGATTCACAACGTGCCCATCTGTGGCGACGACCATGCGCGCCGATCCAGAGATCTTCGCACCATCGTCGCCACGATCGAGCTCCGGATTTGAGAAAGCCGGTTTGAAGAGTTCCTCGAACAATTGCGCAGAGGCTTTACCGCCAGCCCCGTGAACCAATTCAATTTGGCCCGTTCGCCAGTTGAGTTTCTTCGAGAACAATCGATCTCGGCGAGGCATTGATTGAAATCCGTCCATTATTCCGCCGCCATAGGTTGAGGGGTCCGGTCGCGAAACCGGCCATAAAGATAGTACGCTGCGCATGCGCCTTCAGGTGATACCATGCACGATCCAAGCGGGTGTTCAGGCGTGCAGCCGGTTGCGAAGACTTTGCAGTCGCGCGGCGCTTTCTCGCCCCGCAAAATCGACGCGCAAGCACAGGCTTTGTGGTCCGGACTTGAGACGTACTGCATGACAAATCGCTGCTCGGCGTCGAACTGCTCATAATTCGGCGCAAGTTGAAGCGCACTCTTTGGGATCGCCCCGAGGCCGCGCCATTCGAAACGATCCCGGACCGAGAAAACCTGGTCACAAAGCGCCTGCGCAGCGAGATTACCGCCGTTTCGGACCGCGCGTGCGAAAGCGTTTTCAACGATCGCCTCACCGCGATTGACTTGTTCGACCAACATCAGAATCGATTGCAGCAAATCGTTCGGTTCAAATCCGGAAATCACGATCGGCTTGGACCATTTTTGAGCCGCATCTTGATACGCCTCAGCCCCGATAATCGTTGAGACATTTCCGGGCCCAATAAAGCCATCCAGCTTCGCCCCGGTCTCACCAGAGCCCGTTGTCATGATCGCATCGATGGCCGCAGGCGTGAGCACGTGATTGCAAAACACCGAGAAATTGGTGAGGCCTTTCGCTTCCGCGCTTTTCACCGCGGCGGCCGTCGGTGGGGTCGTCGTTTCGAAGCCAATCGCAAACATAACCACTTCGCGATCAGGATGGGCTTCTGCCAAGTCCACCGCTTGAACAGGAGAATAAATCATCCTCACGTCCCCGCCTTTGGCTTTGGCAGTCCGCAGCGTCTGTCCTCCCGTCGCGGGGACGCGCATGAGGTCGCCATAGGTGCAAAGGATGACCTCAGGCCGATCCAACACCAATTGGATGGCCATATCCAGTCGGCCCACTGGCAGGACACAAACGGGACACCCAGGCCCGTGAATCATGCGGATATTATCTGGGAGCAAGTCCTCCAGACCGAAGCGACATAAAGCGTGCGTGTGCCCGCCGCAAAATTCCATGAAATTGTATTGGCGGTTCGGATTCACGGCCGCCGAAATCGCATCGGCGAGCGCGTGCGCCGCCTCGGGTTCTCGGTACTCATCAACATATTTCATAACGCACCTCCCACGGCGGATCCTTTACGCATCAATGCAATCTGCTCGGCTGCGAGTTCTGGTTCGATTTTTGACAGCGCATAGCCGACATGGACGACAACGAAATCGCCCGGCGCCACGTCTTCCAAAAACGCAAGAGAAACCGGCATCTGCGTGCCATCAACATCAACGGTCGCGGTTTTTCCCTCTATGCCGATAATTTCGGCGGGTAATGCGAGACACATATCAGACAACCTCCATAGTTTCGGGCGACGCCAAGGCCGCAACCCAAGCCTGCCCAAGGCTCAGACCGCCATCATTGGCTGGCGCTTTTTGCGGGAGCAACAAGTCGAGCCCACGATCTGAGAGTTCATTTTTTAAGCATGCGCTCAACACGCGATTCTGCAGGCAACCTCCAGCAGCGAGTATGGTCTTCGGCACCCCCAAACGCGCTTGCGCTTGAGCCGCCCAATCCGCCAATCCCGCCGCAAGCGTGCCATGAAATAGATTAGCCCCAGCTGTTGGCCCCGAGCGCAGAAGCGCGTGGAGAAGCGGCGCGAAATCGAGAACGCCCTCTGTACTGATCGTCCAACCCGACGCCAAAACGCGTGGCTGCGTCACCAATGCTTCAAGCGCCATGGGGGCTTCGCCTTCAAAAGCTGCCAGGGGCTTCACGTTGAGAAGCCCACACGCAGCGTCAAAGAGGCGTCCCAGCGAGCTCGTTTCTGGGGCGTTGAGATTGCGCGCAAGCATTGCCGCCACGAGGTCACACCCGTCTTGGCCTTCAAAATGTCGGGGGATCTGCTCGTCCATTCTCAAACGGTGAAGCGCGGCTGCGCCCATGCGCCAGGGCGCCCGCGCGGCAACGTCACCGCCGGGCTGCTTCAATCGTGAGAGATGGCCTATTCTGTCGACGGTCGCATCATCGCAAAGGAGCAGTTCCCCACCCCAGCTCTGACGGCCATCCAGGCCCAATCCAAACCCATCGAGAGCGAGTCCCAAATGCGGTCCTGTAAGTTTGTGCTCGGCGCAAACTGCAGCGATGTGCGCGTGATGGTGCTGAACCCTCAAGAGCGGCAGCGCCATCTCTTCGGCGCACCGCGTGGACAGAAAATCGGGGTGCATGTCACAGGCGACGCGCTCTGGCTCGACCTCCAAGATCGAGAGCAGGTGCGAGACAGTCTCGCGTAAGAACCCAAGGGTCGCTGCGTTTTCAACATCGCCAATGTGTTGGGACAGAAAGGCCTCACGCCCGCGCGTAATGCAGATTGTATTCTTTAGGTGGCCGCCAAGTGCCAAGACGGAGGGAACTTCGTGCGTGAGTTCGATCGGTTCTGGCGTCGCGCCTCGCGCCCGGCGGAAATAGGCCGGCGCGCCATTGATATGGCGGACCACACTATCGTCACAGCGAACCACAATATCGCGGTCGTGCGTGACAATCACATCCGCAATCTCTCCTAGCCGCAAATGTGCTTCGTCATTGTCAATCACCAAGGGCTCGCCGCCGGGGTTCGCACTGGTCATGACAATCGCAGGGTCTTGGGGCGCTTCTAGCCAAGCGGTTCCTTCAGGTGATCCACACAGCGCGTGCAAGACCAGATGGTGCACTGGTGCATAAGGCAGCATAAGGCCCAAGGTCGGCAGACCATTCGTGACGCTCCTCGCAAGCCCGTGATCGGCCCGCGCCTCGCAAATGACAATTGGACGCCGTCGATCCTTGAGCGTTTCGGCCTCTTCTGGACTTATATCTGCAAGCCTTTGCGCGGATGCGAGCCCCGCTACCATGATTGCGAACGGCTTGCCGTCGCGCTGCTTGCGGACCCGTAGCCGCGCAACCGCGCTTTCATTGCGCGCATCGACCGCAAGATGGAAGCCTCCAAGTCCTTTGATCGCAATAATCTCACCCGCTGTTAAACGCGCGGCAATCTCTTTTGGGTCCATCGAGAGTTTAGGCCCACAATCCGGGCAGGCATTCGGCTGCGCGTGGAACCGTCTATCCGCCGGGTCTTCATACTCCGTCTGGCAGCTTGGACACATCTGAAACGGCGCCATCGAAGTCTCGGACCGGTCATAGGGAAGCTGATGGGTAATCGTGTAGCGTGGACCGCAATGCGTGCAGTTGGTGAATGCATAAAGGTGCCGATGGTTGGTAGGATCGAAGATGTCCCCCAGGCAGGCATCGCAAGTCGCCATGTCTGGTGTCACCATTGTCCGCGCCTGGTCCCCTTTTGCGCTCTGCCGGATTTCAAAGCCGGATGCACCGAGCGCCTCAATGGTGTCCCCTTCAAGCGAGTCGATGCGTGCCAAGGGTGGTGCGTCTGCCTCCAGTCGCCTTGAAAATGCTGCGAGCGCCGCGCTCGTCCCTTCCACTTCGGTCAGAACGCCATCACTATCATTCAAAACCCAACCGCTGAGCGCGAGCTCATGCGCTAAGGTCCAAACAAATGGCCGAAACCCAACCCCCTGCACGGCACCACGCACGCGAACGCGCAAACGCTCGGCGTGATCCAAAGGGGAGAAGACGGTATCGGCCATTTGAACTATTCCGCGGCGACTTTGAACTGACCATGCAGCCCCTGCAGCCAAGCGAGCCATGGGTCTAAACCGGGCGCGCCCGTCGCAGAGGTCTTCAACACATCAAGACGCGGTCGAACTTTTCGCGCATTGGCAATCAACGCCTCGACATCAAAGTTGAGATGCGGGAGCAGGTCGGCTTTCGAGACGATCATCGCATCGCTCGAGGCGAACATATCGGGGTACTTTAGAGGTTTGTCTTCGCCTTCTGTGACGCTCGCGAGCACGACCCGTCGAGCTTCCCCAAGATCAAACCCAGCGGGACAAACGAGATTGCCAACATTCTCAATGAATAGGATTCCACCGCGCGGTAGCTCCATATGGTCAAGCGCTTGCGCGACCATTTCGGCATCGAGGTGGCATCCTTTACCGGTATTGACCTGGATCGATGTCACCCCCGTTTCGCGGATGCGTGCGGCATCATTCGAGGTTTGCTGGTCGCCTTCAATAACGGCAATAGGCCATCGCTCCTTAAGTTGCTTTATGGTCTCAACAAGGAGGGTTGTTTTACCGGACCCTGGACTCGACATGAGGTTAATGGCGACAATGCCTTCGGCCTCTAAGCGTGCGCGATTTTGCGCCGCGATCGCATCATTCTTGGATAGGATGTTCTGCTCGATTTCAATCAATCGCGCTTGGCTGTGACCCGCGACGTGGACGCCGGCCGGACCTGCGCCGAAATCCAACGCGCCGTCTTCGTCATGATGGTGATGATGGTGATCATGCGCATGGCCATGCTCGTGTTTGTGAGTGTGCGCGTGGCCGGTTTCGATCTTCGCGCCGCCGTCGCTGCATCCGCATACGGTACACATCTAATGAACCTCCAAGGATTTGATTTTGAGTTCTTCGCCGCCCGAGACGACCAATTGATAAGAGCCACAGTTTGGGCAAGGCTCTCCTTTGCGCGCTAAGGCCACAGTTTCACCGCAGCCAAAGCACTGGGCTTCTCCGGGTGGAGATTGAATTTCGAGACGCGCCCCTTCCGCGCACGTTCCGCGCGTTGCGGCATCCATACCAAACTCAAGCGCGTGGGGATCGACGCAAGAGAGCGCGCCGATTTCCAAGACGATCAGATCGACTTTGCGAAAGCTTTGTTTCAAAGCCTCGGCTTCGATCGCATCGACGACGCTACGGGCGAGATCTAGCTCATGCATACGCCGCCTCCTGCGCCCATTCGACCGTGCAAGGGGCGCACGGGTCCACCGCAGCGATCGCCCATTTCGCAGCGCCTTCGGGGTCCGCTTCTGTGTGTAGGTTCGCAGCGAGCTGCGAGAGCAAGCCATTGGGCGCCAAGTTCCAATCTGTCGGGGCGAGCGCCGTCCAGCTTTTTACGCGACCGCCCTTTAGCTCAACCGTATGGCGTAAGCGCCCGCGTGCCGTCATCACGACGCCGACCCCGCCGCCATCGCGCATGGTCGAAACATTGACTGCGGGTTCGCGATCGATTTGCACCAGATTGCTGCGCAGGAGATCGAGAAGACTCAAAGTGTGCTGCCACTGCGCTTCGAAGAACTCAGACTGGCACCGCACGGGGCGGGTTGGCGCGAACAAGCTACGCGGTGTTTCTTCGAAAGGCGTCTCTCCAAGACTTTGGTTCGATTCAAGCCTGTCCGGATCTATGATCAGACAATATGTCGAGACGCCTCGCTGGCTCTTAGACCGAACGGCGTCCGCGATTTCTTGGAGTTGAGTTACAATTCGCTCAAAATTCAGAAGCGCCTCCCGCATGGCGCTCGCATCAAATCTAAGATCGGCGCCACCCAGCTGCCTCCAGTCCTCGGCAAAGATTGCCTCCAGAAGGTCATCGCTTGCGGCGCGAGCTTGTTTCACTAAGTGAGGCTTGGCTGAGCACTCGAGCAATGCGGGCCATGTCAGGGCACTGCGCCAGATGCATGCAGCAAGAGACTCGGCCAACACGATTGACGTTCGCGCCGCGTCTTGAACTCTCGATAGATTGATCCCCGCGGCACGCTCGCACGCCGTCAACGCCGCCGCCGCGTGAGCCCGTGCGCAAACCGGGAACAAGAGCGCAGCGAGTTTAGGTAGATCTTCAGCGGGACGTCCAAGACCAAGCCGAGTGACATTGCTTGGCCCAACGCGCTGTGCTTTTGGCGCCTGTCCGTCTTTGGACAGAACCAACCGAAATCCAAGCGAAGGCGGTGCGGATGTCACTGCGCTTCTCCATTCAATGTAAGAAGAAAACGTCGCGACACAGCTTTCTTTTTGGGCTGTGGTTCTGGCGCTTCATACACCCCTTCAAGCGCAGCTTCCGCGACCGCTCGCACGACCTCTGGATCGTCAAACTCATCCATAGGTGAAAACAGCGAACAGGTTTCAAGGATCCCGACACCGTCCATTCGACCAATAATGAAACTGTACTGACCACTTGGGAACGAGTGCGTACGAGACGCCCCCAAAGCGCCGGGCGCCGGCGCGTCAGGATCTTTTGGAACAAGCGTTAGGTTCATGCTCCAGGGCGTCACCATCACACCGAAATAATGATCTTGATGCTCACGAAAGCCGATCGCTGCGATCTCGAGGCGATCATTGTGAACCGGTAATCCGATCATGCCCGCTTCGGCGGTTTCGAACGCTTTTGTGAGCGCCTGAACGCGATCTTCCAAAGAGACGGATTTGGCGCGCTTTGGCGACTGCCCGGGCGTGAGCGCCATGAACTTACTCTTAGGCGCGTCGCAGCAAGGGCAACGCCAATCCGCAGGCAGCGCCGTAAAGGGCGTCCCCGGCGGCGTATCCCATGTGTCTTCGCCAAGAGCAGGGTCATAGACCCACCAGCAGACCCCACATTCGAGTCGTGACCCGTCTGGGACCGCGCCCGCGGCTGAGCTTTCAAACGCGAGGCTCATACGGTGTACGCCTCCAGCATATCTGAAAGCCGTAATGCACTGTCTTCAAAATCTTCAGGGCTTGCGAGGATCGCGTCTGGCAGGTCGCCAATCTCGAGCGTATCGAGGATCACAGCACCGAGTCCGTTCAAGTATTGAACCGCCCACACATTCCGCAACCCAGTCATCACAACGCGCGCGGCGCCGTATCCACCCGAAGACATTCGAATGCCGGACTCGCCCAAAACTTTCGCAAGAAACGCGCTGTCAGCGGGCGTCATCGGAAACAGTGTGAAGTTCATCACATGGTTTGGGTCTCCCGGTGTCCAGGCGATCGAACGCTCTCGGACTTCCGCGAGCACGCTCATCACGTTCATTGCTCCGCGTGGGGCGGTTAGCGCTTCGATCGGCAAATCTGTGCGGGGACGAGATAAAGCAAGTTCGCGCAGGGCCCGCGGGGCATCGCCCACTTCGACCCACTCTGAGCCAATTGTGCCATCCGGAAGACAAGCCCGGCCGACCCAAACCCCTGGCAAGACGGTTTCAAGGACTTGCGCGTCGCCTTCGCCGTCGGCACCCTCAATCACCACAGACACTTCACCATGACCCAGCGCGTCCAAGAACGTCTGGCGATCTTGAGGCATCAATCCATCAATCCGTCGGCGCCAGGCGGCACCGGACTCCGCAGCGGCTTTAAGTGCATTATGAACCCGCACGAGCTCAGCATGGACAGCGGGTCCCGCCTCATCGCCAGAAGGCAAATCGCGCACGCCCATCATCGAGCGATTGGGATGGCAGCCCGAGGAGTTTCAAGACGTCGTCACCCTCATCGCTGCCCTCAAAAGGCGCCATGATGCCCTCGGCCGGTTGATCTTCTTCGCCAAGCACCGGATTGCGCGGTGAGGGATGTAGTTTCAGGCTCATGACACAGTCTCCGTTCGGCTGGCTTGGATCAGTCGCGGGAGCGCTTCAGCATAGACCGACCAATCTTGGATTTTCGGGAGGGTTTCGAGCTTTTTGCCGTCGGCAAAAAAGATCAGGCTCGGCAGGGCGAAAACGCCAGTGAGCTCCATCGCCGTTTTCTCGGCCTCGGTTGTCTCACCGAACGCGACCTCGAACGCGCCGGGATACATTCGGGTGAATTCCCGGAGGACCACGGCGACATCTGCGGTCTCAAGCTTCTTGTCCGGATCGCCAGCAAGAAAGACGACCCGCAAACCTGGCGCGCGATCATTTATGAAAGTCTCGATTTCATCTGTACCGAGCGGACGCGCGATGGCGTCGTCACACAATTTCTTCAGTAACGGGTGCATGCGATAGAGCCTCCTTAGGCGCGGCGTCAGGCCGCAAATGCGCCGGGAGTTCTGGCTCCCGATCAATAAGATCTTGAATGAGATGGTCGAACGCCTCGCCGCGGCTGGCCGCATCGATCGCTGCAATGGCGTCCGAGATTTGTGTGGCTTCCTTTGCAGACAACACGCGCACGGCTGAGCCGAGATAGACCAAGACGTGTTGGCCCGGCTCAACGGCATCAATGAGCGACAAAGTCACGGTTTCAGTCCGGCCATGTCCGGTGCAGATGGCATTTAAGCCGTCAACGGATTGGATTTGCATGGGCACGCCGAAACACATCGTCTCTAAACTCCGTTCGCCGGCAACCGCGCGAGAACGCGATCATCGCCAATTCGACACGCAGCTTGGGCGTCTGGACGATTGTCTTCGTAAGGTTTCCAACCGACCGCCTCTGGGAGGATTGCCGCTGAATTTACTTTGGCCGGGGTCACCTCGAAGCCCCAGGATTTCAATTCTGAAATTGCCGCTTCGATCGCCGGTCTTACCTGCGCTGCGACAGCTTCTGTAAGACCGCCGCCATAGTCTTCGAGTACGACCGGCTGACACCCGATGAGGGTGATCGCCTCAGGTGCATCGCCCATAAATTCCGCCAAGGCCAGAAGTTCCATCATCGAAGTTTGATGCAGCGAAACCTTCTTACCGGCAGCGAATTTTGGAACCTCTTCGCCGCGTACGGTGACGAGTTCTGCGGGCTTTAAACCCGCGTCGACCGCATCAAAGATGATGATGTGGCGGGCTTCTGCCAAATCGTTGACGAGCGCCAATCCTTGCGTGCCGCCATCCATGATTTCCACGCCGTGTGGGGTATCAAACTGCGCCGCCATTTGCTCCGCACAGCGGACCCCAAATCCTTCATCCGCCCACAGAATATTGCCGACGCCCAGGACGAGAACATCCAGACCCTGTCTCATTCTTTGTCATCCTTGAAGTAGCGCCAGCCAGAAACCATGGTCGAAATCAAGCTTTGACGGGAGAAGATATCTTCGCGAATGGCCGCATAGATATGGACAACGGAGAAGACGATGATCACCCACATGAAGAGATGGTGATAGGTGTGGACGGCGAAGCTATTATTGCCGAAGACTCCGAACACCCAACCGAAGGCGCTATACCACCACGTCGTTGTGCCCTGCCCTTCAGCATATAGTGCGAAGCCGGTCAGGATTTGAATCACGGTCGGGATGACCAGCAGAAAGAACATGGCAAGCTGAGCCAATGGGTTGTGCCCGATATATTTCTTGGGCTCGCGCTCAACAAAGCCGTACCATTTGAGCTCAAACAGAACTTCGCCCCACCACTTCTTGGACCAGACCGGTGGAAGGAAGATCTGGCGGGAATGGCTATTGCCGACAAAGGCCCAATAAATGCGGCCAAGAAAGGCCACGGCCATGATCTGTCCGGCGGCGAAGTGTACCATACGAATGTTCCCGAACAGGAAACTATCAGAAGCTTCTCCTGGCACACTCGGTGGCGGCGTCCCAATCAGATAACCGGTGACGCACAAGACGATGATGCAGAGCGCATTGACCCAGTGCCACAGTCGCACCGGAGCTTGGTAGACATAGACTTTCTCTGCCACGGAGGGCGCTTCGGTCGACTCTTCGACCAGCCGATCAAAGAATGACTTTTTCTCCTCGCTCTGGGTGGGGGCGCTTGGAGTAGCTTCTGATGGAATGTCGGCCATAACGCTCTCCTCTAGCGGACTTTAATGTCCGCAAGTTCTTCGCCATCGGGGCTCATCACATGCGTTGAGCAGGCGAGACACGGGTCGAAAGAATGCACCGTTCGCAGGATCTCAACCGGCTGCTCGGGGTCCGCCACGGGCGTGTTCATCAGCGCCGCTTCATAGGCGCCAATATTGCCAGCATTATCACGTGGACCGGCATTCCATGTGGTTGGAACAACGCATTGATAATTGTCGATCTTGCCATCTGCGATGCGGATCCAATGGCCAAGCGCACCGCGTGGGGCTTCAGTGAAGCCAACCCCTTTGGTCTCGGCGGGCCAGCTTGATGGGTCCCATTTCTCGATGTTTGCCGTTGACGTATCGCCATTGCGAATGTTCGCAACGAGCTTGTCATAGAAGTGCATCATCTTGTGCGCGGCCCAGCCACATTCCAAGCCGCGGGCTGCAGTTCGACCAAGCGTGCTGAACAAAGCGGCGACGGGAAGATCGAGCTGACGCAAGACGGCATCGGTTGGCTCTTTGAACTCTGGAATGCCGCGCGCGTAGCCGACGATGTAGCGGGCGAGCGGCCCGACTTCCATCGCATTACCTTTCCAGCGCGGCGACTTGATCCAAGAATACTTGGCTTGCTCATCCAACGCTTCGATATGAGTCTTTGTACCAACCGCGTTCGGTCCGAGCTCATAGTTCGGATCTGTCACGCCATCCCATGGGTGCAGGCCTATCGTTTCATCGTCATACTTGTACCAAGAGTGCGCGACTTGCTCCTGGATCTCTTCTGGATCGCGCAAGTCGACATCATGGACGGTGGACAGGTCGCCATTGATAATGGCCCCGCGCGGGAGCGTCAGATTCTCAGTGCTGTAATCATTCGCGTGCTCTGGGATATCTCCGTAAGAAAGCACATTGGTTGAGGCGAGACCGCCACCATAGGTCCAGTCTTTGTAGAAGCCTGCAATCGCGATCAGGTCTGGAATGTAGACCTGCTCGGTGAATGCGATAGACTGTTCAATGATTTGTTTGACTTGGTTCAGGCGCTCCATCGAGATCGCGCCGCCAGCCGCACCAACATCATCAACATTGATCGGACAAGGCACCCCGCCGACCAGCCAGTTCGGATGTGGATTCTTACCGCCAAAGATCGCGTGGATCTTTTTGATCTCTTTTTGGAAATCAAGCGCCTCAAGATAATGCGCGACGGCCATGAGGTTCGCCTCAGCAGGCAGTTTGTAGGCCGGGTGACCCCAATAGGCGTTTCTGAAAAGGCCAAGCTGACCGCTTTCTACGAAGCGCTTCAGCTTGGCTTGCAGGTCTCGAAAATAGCCTGGGGAGGAAAGCGGCCAATTCGAGATAGACTGAGCAAGTTCTGATGTCGCTTTCGGATCTGCTGAAAGCGACGACACAACATCGACCCAATCAAGGGCATGCAGGTGATAGAAGTGAACGATATGGTCATGGACCTGCAACGCGAGCTGCATGATGTTGCGGATTGAGTTTGCGTTTTCTGGGATATTGATGTTGAGCGCATCCTCCACAGCGCGAACCGATGTCAGCGCGTGCGTTCCCGTGCAGACCCCGCAAATCCGTTGCGTGAACGCCCAGGCGTCCCGCGGGTCGCGCCCTTTTAGAATGACTTCGAGTCCTCGCCACATGGTGCCGGTCGACACCGCATTGCGGATGACGTTCTCTTCATCGACATTCACTTCAATGCGCAAATGTCCTTCGATCCGCGTGACCGGATCGACAACAACGCGGCGACCGCTATCGTCGAGAGTAAAACCGTTTGGCGTAGTCGTAACCATTGTGCCGGCTCCTATTCGCTATGCGTTTCAGCCGCAGCCCGGCTTTCGATTGACTTTTCCCGGGCCCGCTTGAGGGCGCTCAGGCCAGCATGTGCAGCCACTGCGCCCCCGACGATCGTGGTCGCGGCGAGACCGATTTGGTCGGCATTTTTCTCAGCACCGAGCGGCGTGTTGACTTTGGCGAGCCGGTCATAGAACGGCCCATTGTCCCAGAAGTCCTCCTCCGAGCAGCCTATGCAGCCATGCCCGGATTGGATTGGAAATGAGGTGCCGCCATTCCACCGAATGGTCGAACACGCATTATACGTGGTCGGCCCGCGGCACCCCATCTTGTAGAGACAATACCCTCTGCGAGAGCCTTCATCGTCCCAAGCTTCAGCAAATTGACCGGCATCGAAATGCGGTCGGCGATAGCATTTGTCGTGGATGCGTTGACCATAGAACATATTCGGGCGCCCGAGCCGGTCGAGCGGCGGGATACGATCAAAGGTCAACATATAGGTAATGACGCCGGTCATAACTTCGGCGATCGGCGGACAGCCCGGGACTTTGATGATCGGCTTGTTGCGGATCACTTTGTGAATGGGCGTGGCGCGTGTTGGGTTCGGCTTGGCGGCCTGCACGCATCCATTGGATGCACAGGAACCCCAAGCGATGACCGCTTTGGCGCCATCGGCCATGTATTTGAGCTGCTCTACGAAAGGCTTCCCGCCGATGATGCAATACATGCCATCTTCATTCAGCGGTGGGTTCCCCTCGACGGCGAGAATATAATTGCCGTCATGCTCAGCCCGGACCTGCTCCAAAACTTCTTCGGCCTGGTGACCTGCGGCGGCCATCAGCACATGCGAATAATCAAGCGACAACATCGAGAGCACGACGTCAGACACGAGCGGATGACCGGAGCGTATGAAACTCTCAGAGCAACACGTGCATTCTAGACCGTTCAACCAGACGACTGGCGTTCGTGGCTTGGTTTCCATCGCATTTGCGATCTGCCCGGCCATGTGAGGCGCGAGACCAAGTGATGTCGCCGTGAGCGAGCAAAACTTCATAAAGGAGCGGCGCGAGACGCCTTGTTTGCGGATCAGGTCGTAAAAGGTCTCTGCCATGCTAAAAGCTTCCTCTTGCAGCTTTCGGCTCGGACCATCAGGTGTGTGAAAACGTTCACGGCGTCTTTGGCTTGCTGTTCATTTGCAAGGTATCGGCGCGTGACAAGTCCTCCCCAACTGACGGCTTTGCCGCTCTATCGCGCCATACAAGATGAGGAGCTCGAGTCTGCGAATACGTATCATCCCGTATTCCGCGCGTGTCCGGTTATGGACTTTAGTCGAGCTTGGCGGGGAGCCCCCCTGCAGATAGATTCGAGAAGCAAAATAGCGGCTGCGCGAGTTCGCGACAGTTGGGGAGGAAGTCACGATATGATCGGCAAACTGGCTCGTTTAGGCACGTATACGATTAGCGCGCTCACATTGGCAGGCGCGAGCTTCGCGCATCCAGGACATGATCACGCACACTCCGACCACGCGATCTATGACATCGACGCCGGAGCGTCCTCGGATGGTATTTGGATCGTCTTCGGATTGATCGGCGCTGTCTTTGTCCTCAGCCTTATTCGCAGACATCAGTCGCGCGACAAGTCTTAGGCGTATGCGCCTGAAGAAGGCAGAAGAGTCCACCTAACGCCTCTTATATCGATCGCAGCACACGCATGGGCGGATGCGCCAACGTTCGAGTCCCGACCACGAGTCCTCCCGCCGCTGAGACCAGCACCGAAAGTCCGAGGATGGTCAACAATTCAGCCAAGGCATGGCCCATTCCGCTTCAAACTGTTGGGTCACCACCGGCCAGGCCGCAGCCGTGCCGATGGCCGCGCCGATCAAGCTCGCAACAGCACCAGAAACACCAAACTCCGCCGCATAGAGCCCAAAGATCTGCGGCCGGCTCGCGCCAAAGGTCTTCAGCAAAGCCGCTTCGTTGCGCCGCTCTCGCGCCATTGAGGCGAACGCACCGAACAAGACAAGCAGTCCGGCCATCAAAACGATACTGGCGGCGGCATTGATCGCGATCGAGATATTTCCGAGCAGTCTTGCTGCGGTAGCCAAAGCCTCGCGCGTTTGGAACACAACGACATTTGGAAAGTCATTGGCCAAGGCGCTGATAATCGCCGCCTCACCGCCCGCCTCCATTTGAACGATCGCGATATGTTGTGGTTGAGCCGCTTCGAGTGTGCCGGGGGACAGGATGAAAGCTGTGTTCGCCCCGAAGCTTCCCCAATCGACATTTCGTAGCGACGCGACCTCCGCCTCGACATCGCGGCCGAACACACGAAAGCCAATCGAATCTCCGATCTCGAGCCCTAAGCCCCGCGCGGCATCCGCTTCGATCGAGACCAAAAGTGGTCCTTGATAGTCCTCTGGCCACCACTCGCCTTCAATCAGCTCTACTTCAGGCGGTTGTCGCGCGATGTAAGGCATCCCGACCTCACCTTCGATGACCCATCGCTCAGAGTCTGCGACCAAGTCTTTATCAATCTCAGCTCCCTTTAGCGAGATGACGCGGCCAATGATCAAAGGCGTTCGGCGATAGGCTTCGGGGTTATCAATGTCGATGCCTTGAGATTGCAGCAGCGCATCGAACTGACCGACCTGGGCCTGAGGGATTTGTGTGATGAACAAAGCTGGTAAATTCGCCGCTGCCGTTTCTTTCACTTGGCGGACAATATTTGCTTGGATCACAACGACAAAAACAAGCAATGCCAATCCTAAGCCCAATGCCGGGGCAACGGTCGGCGCGAGCGAACCGGGGCCTCCCAGGTTGGATAAAACCAGGCGTCTGAAACCCCTCGCGGCTGGCAAAGCTCGGCGCGCGCCCAGTCGGATCAAAAATGCCGTGCCTAAGAAGAGCAACCAAGCCAAGCCAGATCCAGCCAGCAATAGGCCGGTGATTAACGGGGTTGTGCTCGTGAAAATCGCGAAGGCAACCAAAGCCAAAGCTGCGATCAAAGCACCACCGCGCTCCAGCCAAGGCACATTGGCTTGATCTTCAGGTCCAAGTGCACGGAACAGCGCTGCGGGTCGCGTCGCGCGGGCACGCCCAAGCGGTGGTAACGCGAACATGGCCGCGGCGAGCATGCCAAGGAGCGCGCCGCGCAAAAGCGGTTCGGGGTAAATCGCGAGGATCGACGGGAGCGGAATGCGGTCTCCCAAGAACAGCGCGATCGCGAATGGCATAGCGGCTCCGAGCACCACTCCGATCAGTGCGCCGAACGCCGCCAACACACCCAATTGCATCATATAGGCAAGACGGATCGTTTGTGTTTCGGCCCCGAGCGCTTTGAACGCGGCGATAGAATGAATGCGGCTTTGCAAGAACGCGGTGCATGCTTGCGCAATCCCGACACCGCCCGCGACGAGCGCAGCAATTCCAATGACCGATAGAAACGTGTTGAGCATTTCCAGCAAACGCTGCAGCCCATCAACCGCGTCTTCTGGCCCGCGATAACGAAGCCCGCCATTACCCCATTCTTCTTCCGCCGCGCGCGCGATGTCTTCGCCAGTTTGACCGTTCGGCAGGATCATCAAATATCGTGATCGAAACAATTGTCCGTTTGTAAGTCGTCCAGCCTCTTCAAGCGCCTTGAGATCGATGGTGGCTTCGGGCCCAAAAACCCCCGGGGTGCCAATGCCGTCGGCTTCTTTATCCAATCGCGCACGGATCGTTGCGGTAATACTGCCGAGCTGGATATCATCTCCAATCTCAAGCTCAAACCGCTCAAGCAGAGACGGTGTTGCAGCCACGCCCCATTTGCCGTCTGCAAAGGCCAGAGCGTCTCTGATGTTGGCAGCCCCAAAGACGACGTCTTCTCCAATGAGGGGATGCAAGTCGTCGACAGCGCGAATATCAACTTGCAGGCGCACGTCACCGGCTTGTCCCATAACATTGAGACCAATGCGTTCTGACACCCGCCCCTGCGCGTCCATCCAGGCGCGCTCTTTATCGGTCGCGCGACGTTGCGAGGCCGTGAACATGGCGTCACCTCCGAGAAGCGTACGTGCCTCAGAAGCGAGACCGCGACTAAATCCTTCCGTGACAGACCCGGCTGCGGCGATCGCGAACACTCCGAGCGCGATGCACGCCAGATAGATGACGAAGCCGCGGACGCCGCCCGCGAGTTCCCGGCTTGCAATGATCCAAGCCAACCGATTCACTGAAGTAGACCATCCAGCATGCGCTCCGTCCGATCCGCGCGTCCGGCCAGGGCAGCATCATGCGTGACGAGGATGAGCGTGGCCCCGCGATCGCTGGCGATTTGAAACAAAAGATCTGCGACGGCTGCTCCCGTCTTTCTGTCGAGATTTCCCGTCGGCTCATCGGCGAAAACGAGATCTGGGTCGCAGGCCAAGGCGCGCGCCACGGCGACCCGCTGCCGCTCGCCACCCGAGAGCTGCCCAGGATAATGATCTAAACGATCAGACAGATCGACTGCCCTCAATGCCTCTTTAGCGCGGTCCAAAGCGTCTTCCATAGCGGCGATTTCGAGCGCTGCACGAACATTATCAAGCGCCGTCATGGTCGGAAGCAAATGGAACGACTGAAACACCATGCTGACTCGCCCACGACGCAAGCGCGCGAGCGCGTCTTCGTCTAAGCCTGATAGTTCAGTCCCGAGCAGCTCGACTTCGCCAGCGGTCGCGCGTTCCAGACCTGCGCCGATTGAAATCAAGGAGGACTTTCCTGACCCAGATGGCCCTACAATCGCAACCGACTCTCCCGCCTTGCAGGAAAAATCGACGCCGCGCAGAATTTCAACCGGCCCCGAAGACGACGGCAGGGTCAAACCAACACTGGTCATGATTATGGGATGTGTCATTAAGTCTGTAGCTAAGCCAAAATGACGGCATGTCGATCACCCAATTTCAAGAGGCGTACATGAGATCTTATCTGCCCACGACCACCGCGGCGATTGCTCTGGTTTTAGCATCCGCATGCGGTGCTTCGACGTCCATCTCGGACAGCGCTGATCGTCCCGTGGCGGCGGAGCGTCTCACCCCTGAAGAAGAAATTCCCACGTCCAAAGGAACCCCAGAAGAACAAACGGGTGCCTACAAGATCGTCATGCTTGGGGATAGCCTCACCGCCGGCTTCGGCCTGTCGCAAACTGAGGCGCTGCCGGAGCGGCTTGAACAGCTTTTGAACACCGAAACGCGCGCCGTCGACCTTGTGAATGCAGGTGTTTCTGGAGACACAAGCGCGGGCGGGTTAGCGCGATATGATTGGAGTGTCGCCTCGGCTGAACCCGACCTTCTCGTCATCGCGCTTGGGGCGAATGATTACCTGACGGGGATCGACCCAACTCTAACCCGCGCCAATCTTACGGCGATTATCGAGCGGGCTATAGCCGATCAGGTTGATGTGATGTTGATCAGTATTTCGGCGCGCTCATCCGCTGACGATGATCCTCGCGCAGCGGAGTTTGCTCAGATCTACCCGGACCTTGCACGCACTTATGAGGTCCCACTCTATGAGGGATTGGTCGATCCAATTTTTGACCAACCGGATTTGCTAATGCCTGATGGTTTGCATCCGACGGCTGAGGGCGTTCGCGTTATTGCTGAACCGTTGGCGATCGCTCTCTCGGAACGCTTGCCGCAGGATTGATGGGATTACGGAATTCTACCTATCCCCTCACCTCTCGCATTCGAACAAGGTCCGCCCAACACCGTACAGGTGACCGATGACCTTTGGAGAGGCATATGATCAGTGCTGCCGCACGCTGGCCTTTGCGGGCCCTAAAACAGGTTTCGTCGCGCAAATCTGAATTGTTTTGGGTCTGGATCGCTTATCAGAGCGTCAAAGGTCTGATCACAACGTCTTTGATTTGGGTGCCGCTCTTTCTCTGGTGGCAAAACGCGGGTTAGAGTCGCAAACAGATCCAGCAGATTGAAGTCTTGGTTAAATGGGACGCCCTGCCCCTAGTCCGGCAGAGCCTCCACTATTCTAGTCTGTCGAACACCCGCTCACGAAAGAGTGCCGCCCAAAGACAAATGCGCTATTACGATACAAAAACAGATCTTGTTTGGTTAAAAAGGTGTTGAAACCCGAGCGAACATTGGATTCCTAGTTTTCACCCTAATTTCTACTTAGGGTGGTATTCACGAGATCAATCGCGGAGTTTCGATTGATTATCAAGCACCTCAACCAGGACCCCAACAACCTTTGGAAGCGCTATGGTGTCGCGCTGGTGATCATTCTTGCCTTTTTGGGCGCCAGTCATCTGATCGAAACTCAAGCGATCGCAAAGGCTAAGGAAGACGCCGCCGTTATCAATATGAGCGGCAAGCAACGTGTCCTCTCACAACAGATCGTTTTGCATGCTCAGGACTATGTGACTTATGGCGATCCAAAGGCCGTCGAGGCGCTCAACCAACGTTTGGAAGAGTTTGAAACTGCCCATCACGCCTTGATGGAAGATGCGTCCTCGGAGGAGAGCCTCGGCCGTTTGTACCTTTCGCGTACACCTTCTACGGACGAAATCGTTTTGAATTTCATCTCGATTGCCCGGCAAATCCCAACCAGCGAATACCCGACCGCGCTCTTGGCCGATCTGAAATTCACTGGATCAGGCGAGGTTTTGCAGCGGCTGGATGAAGCGGTTTCAGCATTTGAGTTGCGGGTCAAAAAACAAGCTGATTGGGCGCATCAGCTCCAGAACATTACGATGGCGATCGCAGCGTTTGTCTTGGTTCTGGAGGCTATGTTCATCTTTTTTCCAGCCCATCGTCTCGTGCAACGCTCTTTGATCGAGTTGCAAAAAGCAGTTGAGACCGACGCCCTCACACAGCTTCGCAATCGCGCAGGATTTGAGAAGGACTTACTTGCGGCGAAGACCCAAATTGACGATGATGAGAGCGCGCTGACTTTGGTCCTGTTGGATCTAGACGATTTCAAAGGCATCAATGATCGCCACGGGCACACCACAGGCGACGCGGTGCTGAGGCGCGTTGGCCACCGGATTTCAAAGCTCCCAAATCTGCTCTCCGCCGCACGCATTGGCGGCGATGAATTCGCAATTTTGGTTGATAATGAGCATTGGGGTCGCGATGAGCCGCTCGAACGGATTGCCAAAGATATCGCTGGTGCTCGCGATTTCATCTATCAGCCAATCAGCGTCCGTGGGCGCGTGATTAAGGTTTCAGGCTCTGTTGGTGTTTCAAGATATCCCGTCGACGCAAAGAATTTGGGCGATCTTAGACGAAACGCCTCGGCCGCTCTGCTTGATGCGAAACGCCAAGGCCGCGGCAGCCTGTGCGTCTTTAACATGCGTGTAAAAGACAAGGTCGATCGTCGCCGCGCGATTCAGTCGGCGATTCTGTCGAACGA
Source organism: Henriciella sp. (assembly GCA_965279045.1). GTDB lineage: Bacteria > Pseudomonadota > Alphaproteobacteria > Caulobacterales > Hyphomonadaceae > Henriciella. Next base: position 28,667 of record CBDIHJ010000015.1, read on the forward strand.
TTACGAAGACGGCTTAAGCGTCGTTTTTCAGCCAATTGTGGACCCCGCCTCAGAGGCTATAAAGTCGGTGGAGGCTTTGGCGCGATGGCGCCATGACCTGCTTGGACCAATCAGCCCGATTGAGTTTTTGGAGATTGCCAAAGAAAGCGGTGTTGGTCTCGTGATTGAACGCCGCCTCCGCTCAATGGCGTTGACTGAAATCAAACCATTTCTTCAGCACGGCCAGCTCGATACCATTTCGTTGAATGTGTCACCTATGGAGCTCGCAGCCGAGGACTTTGTTCGCTTCTTTATCCATCAACTCGAAGAGACGGGTATTCGTCCAGACCAGGTTTGGATTGAGGTGACGGAGACAGAAAAGCTGCGAGATGTCGAAGTGACGAAAGCCAATCTTGAGCAGATCAACCAGACCGGGGTCCGGGATCGCCTTGGATGACTATGGCGTCGGGTATTCGAACATTCAGCGCTTGGCAGAACTCCCGATTGATCGTGTCAAAATTGACAAATCAATCGTTCAAAATGTTGAGCTCGATCCAAAATATGCGGGCGTGTGCAAGTCGAGCATTCAATTGGCTCGGGCTTTAGGCGCAGACGTTGTCGCAGAAGGTGTTGAAACCGCCGAACAATTAGCAGAAATCCAACGTATGGGATGCGACCTGGTGCAAGGCTACCACTTCTATAAGCCTATGCCGGTTGCCGAATGCGGTGATCTCTTGAGCGACAACGCAACAGCGGCAGCTTAAGCGGACGAACGCAACCAACCGCGCCAAACCTGGCCAAATCGCCGAGCTCTCCCTCCGACATTCTGGACTCCCCTATTATCGCTCCTAGGCTACGGCAAAGACGAAAATCAGGAGAGCGATATGGAACTATCAAAAGACACCCCCGCAGTCGTGACCGGGGGCGCATCGGGATTAGGGCAAGCCACAGCGAGAGCTTTGGCCGCGGCTGGCGTACCCGTCGCCATTTTCGATATCAATGATGAGATGGGGCAACAAACCGCCGAAGAAATTGGCGCGACCTATCATCATGTGAATATCCTCGACGAGGACTCAGTCATTGACGGGTTTGAAGCCGCACGGGCCCAGCAAGGCCAAGAGCGAATTTGCGTTCACTGCGCGATGGCCTCTACGCGTGGAAAAACACTGGCGTTCGATAAAACAACAGGCGCCTACAATCGGCTTGATACAGAAACGTATGCGCTAGGCATTGCTGGGGTGCTGGTGGCTTCGTATCGAGTAGCCTCTCTCTCCGCACTCGGCATGTCGACCGCGGAGCCCATGGAGGATGGCGAGCGCGGGTGCATTACCCTCACCGCCTCAGTTGCGGCCCAAGACGCCCAAATTGGTCAAATCGTATATGGTTCGGGCAAAGCGGGCGTGAATGGTTTGGTCTTACCCATGGCCCGTGACCTGATGAATATCGGCATTCGGGTCAATTCAATTATGCCCGGTATTTTCGCGACACCGCTCATGTTAGGCGCACCGCAAAATGTGCTCGACAGTCTGGCGGCATCGGTGCCCTTCCCCAAGCGCCTTGGCAAACCAGAAGAGTTTGCCTCGCTCGCCTTAGAATTCGCTCGCAATGGATACTTTAACGGCCAGACCATCCGTTTGGACGGAGCGATTAGAATGGCGCCGCGATAATTCAGGCCAATTCATGCCTTATTGTTAAATTTACAACCGATTTGGCGAGACACTCTTGGAATTTTGGCTTAGACATAGGCCAACTTGGGACGAGATATTCAAAATAATGGAGTTCAAATTGAGAACACAAATTAAGCTGGGCCTGTTGGGCGCGAGCACCTTGGTCTTAGCCGCCTGCTCAACAATTGTCGCATCAGACGAGCCAGTCGAGACCGCCGAAAGCGCCGTTGCCGTTCTGGTAGAGGAAGTCGTCGAGGTCGTTGAAGCCCCCAAAGTCGCGGTTGCGAAAGTCGAAGCGGATCTCATCCCGCGTGAAATGATTTTCGGCAATCCAACCTATTCCAGCGTCCAGATCAGCGACGATGGTTCGATGATCAGCTATCTGGCCCCGGTTGAAGGCGTCATGAACATCTGGGTCGCACCGAGCGATGATATTGGCTCAGCTAAGCCGATCACCTCCGATACGGGTCGCGGCATTCGCGGCTATGGCTGGCTGTCTGGCATGAACCGTCTGATTTATATCCAGGATAAAGGCGGCGATGAGAACTTCTTGCTCTACGGCGTCGATCCGATGACGGGTGAAGAGACGAATTACACACCATTCGAGAACACCCGCGTTCAATTCATCGCGAGCGATGAGGACATTCCTGGCAAGCAAATTATCGGCATTAACAATCGCGATCCGCGCTGGCACGATGTCTATGAACTCGACGCCGAGACGGGCGACCTGACGCTGCTATATGAAAACACTGATCAAATCGGTGGGTTCACGTTCGACAATGACCTGCAGCTTCGCTTCGGACAAAAGTCAACATCTGAAGGCGGTGCAGAGTACTACACGCGCACCGAAGATGGCTGGGAATTGTTCATGGAGGTCTCGCCAGAGGACCTGTACACGACCGGATTGTCTGGATTCAGCGAAGACAACTCCAAACTCTATGTGATCGAAAGCACGGGTCGCGACACGGGCGCGCTCTTTGCGATTGGATATGGAAACGGGCGAAAAGTCTCTAATCGCCGCCGATGACCGCGCCGATATTGGTGGCACTTGGCGCGACCCCGACACAGGCGAGCCTTATGTCTACGCCGTGACCTATGACAAGACTCAATACTTTGCCATGGACGAGCGCGGCGAGGAAATTCTCGCGGCGCTGGACAATCAGTTTGAGGGCGAAGTCTCTCGCGCCTCAACAACTCAAGACGGTTCGAAATGGGTCGTCGTAAACACACAGTCTGACAAAGTCGCCACATATTATGTTTGGGACCGCACCGAGGACAGCTTCACTGAGCCTCTTTTCTGTTCGTCCTGAACTCGAAGACAAAACGCTGGCTGCGATGTCGCCAGAATTCATTGAGTCGCGCGATGGATTGACCATGGTGTCTTATCTCACCTTGCCACCAGGCACGGATGCAGATGGCGATGCGCGTCCAGATGCTCCACTCCCCTTGGTCTTGAACGTCCATGGCGGCCCATGGGCACGTGACTCCTATGGCTATCGGTCGACACCACAATGGCTCGCAAACCGCGGATACGCCGTTCTGCAAGTCAACTTCCGTGGCTCAACCGGCTTCGGGAAAAGCTTTGTGAATGCTGGCGACCTGGAATGGGGCCTCAAAATGCATGACGATCTGATCGACGCGGTCGATTGGGCTGTGGCCGAAGGCATCACAACCGATGATGCGGTTGCCATTATGGGCGGTTCATATGGTGGCTACGCGACGTTGGCCGGCCTCACCTTCACACCTGAAAAGTTCGCCTGTGGTGTCGACATTGTTGGCCCTTCGAACTTGATCACACTGCTTGATGCGATCCCACCATATTGGGAAAGCTTCCGCCGTGTACTCGAAAAGCGCGTGGGGGATCCCAACACCGAAGAGGGCCTCGCCATCTTGAAAGCTGCCTCGCCGCTCAACAGTGTCGACAATATCGTCAAGCCGCTCTTGATCGGTCAGGGCGCGAACGACCCTCGAGTTGCCCAAGCGGAGTCTGATCAAATCGTCGACGCAATGCAGGCCAAAGGTATTCCAGTGACCTATGTCCTGTTCCCAGATGAAGGCCATGGATTCGCGCGCCCAGAAAACCGGCTTGCCTTTTATGGCGTCGCTGAAGGCTTCCTCGCGACCTGCCTTGGTGGCCGCGTTGAAGCGATCGGAGACGACTTTACAGGCTCGAGCTTGACCGTTCCGGTCGGTGCCGACGTGATCGAAGGCCTGCCAGAAGCCCTCGAAGGCTTCGAAGCAGAAGAACGAGGTTAAGCTCAGACGCCATAAGGACTTAGGATTTCAATGGAAAATTTCACGCCGCTTTCTGCGAGCATTGGAGGCGCGTTAATCGGATTATCAGCCGTCATGCTGATGCTCTTTAACGGTCGTATCGCAGGCATCAGCGGCGTGTTTTCTGGGGCGGCCTTTGCCAAACCGGGCGACCGTTCCTGGCGGATCTTTTTTGTCCTCGGCCTCATCGCAGCCCCCGTGCTGTATCAATTCTTATCCGGCAATCAGCCCGCTTTCGATCTGAAAGCGGGCTGGCCTCTTATTATCCTTGGCGGTCTCTTGGTCGGCTTCGGGACCAGGCTCGGTTCAGGGTGCACCAGCGGTCACGGCGTTTGTGGGATGTCTCGCCTGTCTCCGCGGTCCTTCCTCGCCGTTGGCGTGTTCATGTCAGTCGGCATGTTCACAGTATTCGCAGCGCGCACATTCATAGCGGAATAGTCTGATGAAGCAGCTTTCCGCACTCGCCGCTGGCCTCGTGTTTGGACTTGGATTGACCATCTCCGAAATGGTCAACCCCGCTAAGGTCTTGGCCTTTTTAGACCTTTTCGGGAATTGGGACCCTTCTCTCGCTTTCGTCATGGGAGCAGCCCTATTGGTCACCGCAATCGGTTATCGCCTCGCGTGGCAGAATGAGGCACCGGTTTTCGACTCGGAATTCCAACTTCCCGGCAATCGCGGGATTGACACGAGGCTGGCCCTTGGCGCGAGTCTCTTCGGCGTCGGTTGGGGCCTTGTTGGCCTCTGCCCCGGCCCAGCGATCGCAGCAATAACAATTGGCGCCTGGCCCGCGATTGGGTTTTTGCTCGCGATGATGGCCGGAATGCTCCTCTTTGAACTTATGGACCGCGTGGTGCGTCCTCCCTCGCCTGCTGCGAGTTAGATTTCGGGACGCGGCCGAAGCGATCACGTGCGACGAAACCAACATCAAGCCACGACAACACTACCAAGTGTCCAAATAAAGTGACATACTACCTATAAGAGCATCAATTCGCGAGGATCGGTGAAATGCGCGACGCTACGGTTGAGATGATGGAAGGCAGGTTCGCATGAATGTCTTGCTCACGCTCGGCCGCCTGGCAAAAGGCTTGGAACTGACGCGCGCGCTCGCTCGCGCTGGCCATCGCGTGATCGTCGCAGACCCGTTTCGGTGGCATCTCACCAAACCCTCAAACTGCGTCGCGAAAAGCTACCAAGTGACCGCCCCGGTCTTGAACATGCAGCGATATCTCGAAGATCTACGGGAGATCATTGACGCTGAAAGCATTGATCTTGTGATCCCCGTCTCTGAAGAGGCTCTCTTCACATCGCGCATCGGTCCTTTCTTGCCAGCGCGGACGCAGCTTTTTGGTCCCAGCTTCGAGCAGATGGCGCGCCTGCACAATAAACTTGCATTCGCAGAGAGATGCCAATCCATTGGGCTTAGCGCACCAGAAACCTATCGTGCCGACACGACTGAAGCTGCCGCGCTGACCTCGCGAGCGGACTACATCGTAAAACCCATCCATGGATGCTCCGGTATTGGCCTGCGCCTCAGCACACAGGGCGACCCATTACAGCCCGCAGAGGTAACGGCGGACAACCTGGTCCAAAAACGTCTCTACGGTCGACAAATCAGCTCTTTCAGTATTGCCAGAGACGGTGAAATTCTAGCCACTGGGCTGTATGAAGGCGATGTCTATTTGGGGACAGTTTCCGTGCGCTTTAAGCGTGTGGACGATCTTCCAAACGTGTTCGACTGGATAAAAACTTTCGCAAAAGCGGAGACTTACACAGGCTTCCTCTCATTTGACTTCTTCGTCCCAGAGTCAGGCATTCCATACGCGATCGAATGTAACCCGCGGCTGACCAGCGGCCTGCATCTATTGAACCCTAACGCAATTGCTTCAATGGTCGCTGGCGAGCCCGTCACGACCCACCTCTATAAGCGCGCAGCAGCGTTCCAAGACGCGCATTCCGCGCTGACCGTCGCCGTCGGCTCAATCACAAAACCGCTGACTTATTTGAAACTGCTCGGCAAAGTGCTGACCACCAAAGACGTGGTGTTTGATTGGCGAGACCCGTTGCCGTTTTTTCTAATGACGCCGATGTCGTGGGATACGTTGCGACAAGGCTTGTTTGAGCGGGTGCCGCTGGGCCGATGCCGTGACGCGCGATATTCTTTGGCACGGTCAGGACGCGCCGAGTGTTCCCCCCTCTAGCGTGGAGGTCCGTCCTCGATGACGCCGTACCCGAACGCTAATCTCCTGCGATGGACGCGTGGTCAGCCGGGCAACGGGGCGGACCGATTGGTTGCCAACGACTTCAAAGTCGAATTCGCGGATGAGGCTGGCGATGATCAAGGACGCTTCCAAGGTCGCGAAGCCCGCGCCGATACAGGTGTGAGGTCCCTGCCCAAACGGAATGTAAGTCCCTGGCTGGACCTCTTTTTCGCGCGCGCCCATGAATCGGTCTGCATCAAAACCGATCCGGCTCTGGCCAGAATTTCTCGTGGCGATGCAAGGTCCAAGGCGCGATCATAACCAAAGCCCCGCGGCGCAGCTTTTTGCCTCCCAATTGAACCGACTGCTCGGCCACGCGCGGCATAAACGTGATGGGCGGATAGAGCCGCAGAACCTCTTTAAAGAAACTCCGGACGAAAGGCAGCTTGCGGGCATCTTCGAAACTAATCGGTCCATCGCCTATCCGCTCTTGAACCTCAGCGCGAACCCGGGCGCGCAATTCGGGGCGTTCTGCAAGAATGTAAAACGCCCAAGTCAGCGCGCTGGCGCTGGTTTCATGCCCGGCCAAGAAGAAGACACCCAACTGGTCGATCAGCTCTTCGCGCGCAAACGGCGCACCCGTATCCGCATCCCGCGCCGCGATCACCGCGCTCGCAATATCATTGTATCGCCCGTCAGCGTCGTTCAGATGGGTATCGGTCAGATCGCCCAAATGCTTTCGAATGCGCTCGCAAGCCGCCAGCACTTGTGGCGACTGCTCAACCGCCGTCCACGCAGGATCGACAATCAGTCTCCAAATCTTCACTTGCGCGACATCTCGTTCAAAGATCACGAAGTCATCAAAGACGTCTTTGGCGACATCACTGTCGAGCGAGACCGAAAACACCGTCCGACAGATGACATCCGCTGTGAGATGACTCATCGCCAGATCGAGCGAAAAAGGCGTCCCCGAAGCCGACATCTCCGACAACCAATCAATCCGATCGGTCACTGCGGCGCTCATCGAGGAAAAAGCCAGATTCAGCCGCATATGAGAGAAGGCCGGATCGATCATTGCGCGCTGCCGACGCCACTTTTCGCCATCGGTCACGAAAATCGACTCGCCGATCAAGGGTTCAAGCGCGTTGACCATCAGATCGCTCTTGGGAAACAAAGCCCCATCATCATGGAGCACTTGTTTGATCAGGGCCGGGTCATTCAGCAAAAAGATCGACCGACGAGAATAGCCGAGCGTTCCAATCCCCATCCGAAACGCGTCGCCCGGCAAGAGGCTGAGCAAGTCTCCATCTCCTTGGCGGAGCGTCCGCGCCAAAGCTGCGACCGACCAAAGTTTAGAGGGGCGTGGCGGGATAAAAACGTCCTCTGCGTCCATAATCTCCGCGTCTTTCATCCAAATCCTCCTCCAACCCCAATGGGTTAGCACAGCCATGTCATATCTGCATCTGTTTCAAACGTTTATCGCCATTCACATCATTTTCGGTGCGCCAGGCTTAATCAGTTTTTGGGTGCCGGTGATCGGAAAGAAAGGCTCAAAGGTCCATAAGCTTTGGGGCAAGGCATTCGTAGGCATGATGCTGGTCACCGCGACGTGCGCGGTCGCAATGTCGACCATGTCGATCATTGACCCCGTCGCCAGCCATCCGGAACTAATGCACCACTCAGATTTCAATGACCCCGAATTGATCCGCGGCATCTTTGGTTGGATGATGTTGTATCTCGCCATCCTGACCATCAATCTGACTTGGTATGGTTGGTTGTGTATCCAAAATCGGGGAGATCACGCTCGAAATCGCCGTTGGCATAATATGGCGCTGCAGGTCATTCTCTTCGTCGCTTCCGCCAATTGCGCCATCCAGGGGGTCTTGATCGGGCAGCCCATGATGATCGGGATCTCGATGGTCGGGTTTGCAACCGTTGGCACCAATCTCTGGTTCATGCTTCGCGAGACACCCGGACCGCTTGAATGGTTGACCGAGCATATCAAAGCGCTCGTTGGCACCGGGATCTCGGTCTACACGGCCTTTTTTGCATTCGGTGCGGTTCGATTGGTGCCGGAGCTCGCGCTCGCCCCGGCGTTATGGGCCATTCCGCTCGTCACCGGTTTAACTTTGATCATCTATCATCAGCGCCAAGTCACACGTCCCCTGCGCCGCACAGGATCGGTTACCCCAACATGAGCGCAGCCAAAACGGCACTGATTGTCGGCGCTGGCGCAGGTGGTCTCGCTGCAGCGATGGACCTCTCTGCAGCAGGCCTGGACGTTACGGTGCTTGAAAAAGAAGCGCATGTCGGTGGTAAGATGCGCCACGTTCAAGTTGACGGCGCAGCGATCGATGGTGGGCCCACCGTTTTTACCATGCGCTGGATTTTCGAGACTTTGTTCGAGCGCTCCGGAAAGGACATCGCTCAGGAAATCAAAATCCAACCGGCGGAGCGATTGGCCCGTCACGCGTGGCTGGATGGTAGTCGGCTGGATTTGTGGGCAGACATTGAAAGATCCGCGGACGCCATCGCAGACTTCTCAGATAAGGAAAATGCTCAAGGCTACACGCGGTTCTGTCGCGACAGCCGATCAGTCTATCAGACCCTACGCGACACATTCATCGCCGCGCAAAAACCCAACCCCTTGAGCCTCAGTTCGCGAATAGGGTTTCACCGGCTCAATCGCCTTTGGCAGACCCGTCCATTTCAAACTTATTGGTCGAAGCTAGGACATTACTTTCCAGACCCCCGCTTGCGCCAATTGTTTGGACGCTACGCGACCTACATCGGATCGTCTCCTTATCTGACGCCGGCGACGCTAATGCTAATCGCGCATGTCGAACAAGACGGGGTTTGGCTGGTTGAGGGCGGGATGCATGCGGTCGCGAAGGCCATGCAGCGCGCCGCCGAAGACAATGGAGCGACATTCCGGTTTGGCGCGCGCGTTTCGAGCTTGAAGATCAATGGCGGAAAAACAACGGGGATCGTCTTGGATACCGGCGAAAACCTGCATGCCGATGTCGTCATCTTTAACGGAGATCAATCGGCGCTCGAACAAGGATTGCTGGGCAAAGAGGTGAGCTCCGCTGGGAAACCAGTTCCACCAAAATCACGATCCTTATCCGCGATTGTGAGCTGCATGCATACCCAAACCAGCGGCTTCGATCTCGACTATCATACGGTATTTTTCTCAGACGCGTACAAACGCGAATTTGATCAAGTCTTCACTAAGCGACACCCTCCACCGGAGCCGACCATTTATATCTGTGCACAAGATCGCGCGAGGCATGAGCCGCCAACCGAACGCGAACGTCTCCTTATTTTGGTGAACGCCCCCGCCGACGGAGATCGCCCCGATGCAAGTTTCGATTGGCCGGAATCGCGGACACGGGAAGTCCTGGCGCGCTATGGACTAATTCTCGAACCCGACGCGCCGGCTCAAGTCACAGATCCGGCGGGCTTCTCGACTTTGTTTCCCGGGTCTGGTGGGGCGCTTTATGGCGCGGCCAACCACTCTCCTCTCGCGACGTTCGCGCGCAATGGTGCGAAAAGCCGGATCAATGGTTTGTATTTCGCAGGCGGCACCGTTCATCCCGGCGCAGGCGTCCCCATGGCGACGATGTCAGGTCAATTGGCGGCTCAGGCCGTCTTAGCACGCTGAGCCGCAAACGCGGTCGCATCGGGGATCATATCGGCCACGACTTTAGCGGACATCAAGACGCTCGGCACACCAGCGCCAGGGTGCGTGCCAGCGCCGACCATATAGAGCCCATCGAGCTCCTCGCTGCGATTGTGCGGCCGGAACCAGGCACTCTGGAACAGTTTAGGTTCCATCGCAAAGGCTGCCCCGAGATGCGAACTGTATCGATCCTGGAAGTCCTGCGGCGTGATATAGTGCGAGGTCACAATATGCTCAGAGAAGCCGGGCAAAACCGTTTCCTCCAGACGATCTTGTATTCGCTTTTGATATTGCGGCGCCAGCACGTCCCAATCATCTCCTGAAGCCAGGTTTGGCACGGGGCTAAGCACATAAAATGTATCGCACCCCTCCGGCGCCAAGGACGAGTCGTGCGCCGTCGGTCGGTGCAGGTAGAGGCTGAAATCTTCGGTCAGATTCTTATGGGTGAAAATGTCGTCCAACAGGCCTTTGTAACGCGGCCCCAGTACGATCGAATGATGGTCGATGTCTTCATACTTTCGATTGGTCCCAAAGTACCAAACGAACAAACTCATAGAAAAATCGGATCGCGCGATCTTTTTGTCGGTCCAGCGTTTTAACGGGCGATCACCGAGCAGTTTGCTATAGGTCCAGGCCGGATCGACATTCGAGACGACGAGATCAGCCTCAAGTCGCTCACCGCTTTCCAGCTCCACGCCGGTCGCCCGATTGCCTTGACTGAGAATCGTTTTGACCCGGCTATTGCAGCGCAAAGTCCCACCATTGCGTTCCAGCAAAGAAACCATGCCATTGATAAGGGCGCCGGTCCCGCCAATCGCGTAATGCACCCCGAAGGTCCGCTCTAAGTGCGCGATCAAGCAATAGAATGCCGTCGTCGAAAATGGATTTCCGCCAATAAATAGAGGGTGAAAACTAAACGCAATGCGGAGTTTGGGGTTCTTAAAGAATTGCCCAACGCGCTGATACACGGACCAATACCCACCGAGTCGGACGAGATCTGCCATATTTGCGAGCGTAAAAGTCAGACTATGGAATGGCTTATCCGCGAGCTTATCGAACGCAATATCGTAGATCTGACGGCTCATCTCCAGATATCGATCAAACGCAGGGCCCTCGTCCGGGGAGATACGCGTCACTTCAGCCCGCATTTGCTCGTGGTCGCCGCTACATGTGAACGTATCGCCATCGTCGAAGCGAATTTTGTAAAAGGGCAGACACGGGCGGACATCAATGTCGTCTTCGAGCCGACCTCCGCCCGCTTTCCACAAGTCTTCGAAAATGTGCGGGGCGGTTAAGAGCGTGGGGCCGGCATCAAAGACAAATCCATCTTTGTGATAAGTGTAAGCGCGTCCGCCAGGAGCATCGAGCTGCTCGACCACCGTCACGTGATAGCCTTTACCACTCAAGCGCACGGCGGCACCGAGTCCTCCAAAACCGCTTCCAATCACGATTGCTCGCGGTTTGAGGATACTCTTATTGGCATCAGCGGGGGGCGAATTGTCCGTCAACATAGACAGACACTCTCTACTGTCTTCTCGATTTGCGCAAGCGGCTCCGTCGGTATTTTTTGGAACACTTATCTCGCACGCTGAGCGGACCGAGGCATAAATGCCGCACAATGCCAATTGTGAAGGGTTAACGATTGCCAGTTTGACGCTTCAGGCCATATGAAACCCTAAACTCAAATTTAGGCGAGAGAGGACCGAATGCGGGTGATCAAACAAAAATTGAGACAACGAATTCTGGGCAAGGCGGCGGTGAGCTGTTTGGCATTAGCAATGATGGCAGGCACGAGCGTCGCTGACGACGTCGTGATTGTTCAGCCGGGTGCCCCTGGCGAACCGGCAACAGCCTTGAGTGCTGACGAAGCGGCGACGATCGCGGACACAAGCTATTCTGTCGCTGATGTGCGCTTCATGCAGGATATGATTCCGCACCACCAGCAGGCTGTTGAGATGGCTGCTCTGGTCGAAGACCGCACGAATAATGATGATATTGTCGACATTGCCGGTCGGATTGACGGCTCCCAGTCTGACGAAATCCAATTCATGAGCGACTGGTTGACCGATCGCGGTGAAAGCGCCCCCGACGCGCACGCGCATCACCACGGCGACACACATATGTCGCATGAGATGATGGGCATGGCGACGCCTGAACAAATGTCGCAACTCGCAGCCTCTGACGGTGTCGCATTTGATGAGCTGTTTTTGACCCTGATGATCCGTCACCATGAAGGCGCGGTCGATATGGTGGAAGGGCTGCTTGAACAGCCAGGCTCGGCTTACGACCCAGTCCTGTTTGATTTCGTGAACGATATCGTCAATGACCAAACCGCTGAAATCGAGCGGATGAATGTCTTATTAGAAGGCCTGTCAGGCGACCCGCGCGCGGCGCTTTCACCGGGGTTCAGAGACGCTGGGGAAGCCATTTCCAACCTGACCAAGCTTGCATCTTTGCCGAAACCAGCTGGCTTTTTCGATCCGAGCAATCCATCCGGCTTACCGCCGATCAAGCCGGCGGACGAACCGGAAGAAGATACATCAGCTGAAGCCATGGATCACTCGGAGCATGCGGGCCATGGCGATCATGCCGGGCATGCGGGACATGAGGATATGACTGAGACCGCAGACGCTGAAACAGAGCCAACGCGAGATCCAGAAGACGAGCAATCTAATGATGAAACCGAATGGGGTGAACGTTCACCGCTTTTGAGCTTCTCGAACACCGACATGGCCTTCTCGGGCGACATGATGATTGTCGGCAATTATCACGGCTTCAACATTTACCGCCTCACGGACGCGGCCGAGCCAACCTTGATCAGCTCTGTGGTGTGCCCAGGCGGTCAAGGCGATGTCTCAATCGTTGGCGATCTGCTGATCATGTCGGTTGAGCAAACGCGCGGACGCGTTGATTGTGGGCGCCAAGGCGTCCAAGAGGATGTGAGTGAGGAGCGCTTCCGCGGTCTGCGCATTTTTGATCTCTCGGATCCTTTGCAGCCCGTACAAGTTGGCCAGGTTCAAACCTGCCGCGGCTCGCACACGCATTCCGTTGTCTCTGGTCCCGACGCGGACGGCAAAATCATTGTCTACAATTCGGGGACGGCTCGGATTCGCGATCAAGAGGAGCTGGAAGGCTGCATTGGCGCGGTGGCAGGCGATGATCGCACCGCCCTCTTCCGCATCGATGTGATCGAAATACCGGTGGACGATCCGTCTCAATCTCGGATCGTCGATAGTCCTGCTGTCTTTATGGACAGCGAGTCCGGTCAAATCGCCGGCCTCTGGCAAGGCGGTGACCATGGCGAGGACACACAGCGCACGAACCGGACCGATCACTGTCACGACATTACCGTCTTCCCAGACAAAAAAATCGCGGCAGGCGCCTGTTCTGGGAACGGGGTGATCTTTGACATTTCCGATCCCTATAAGCCGGTGCGAATTGACGAAGTCTTGGATCAGAAATTCGCCTATTGGCACTCTGCCACGTTCAACAATGACGGTACAAAAGTCCTGTTCACCGACGAATGGGGCGGCGGCAGCCGTCCACGTTGCCGGGCCTCGGATCCGATGGATTGGGGCGCGAACGCAATCTATGACATTGTCGACGGCAAGCTTGAATTCCGCAGCTATTTCAAAATTGCAGCACCTCAGAGCGAACAAGAGAATTGCGTCGCCCATAACGGATCTGTCGTTCCCATCCCGGGCCGCGATATTTTCGTCCAAGCTTGGTATCAGGGCGGCATGTCCGTGATCGATTTCACCGATAGCGCCAACCCACAAGAGATTGCATATTTCGATCGTGGCCCGATCCACGAAGAGCGCCTCGTGCTCGGTGGTTACTGGTCAACTTATTGGTATGATGGCCGCGTCTACGGCACGGAAATTGTTCGTGGCTTGGATGTGTTTGAACTGGAACCGAGTGAGCATATCACCGCCAATGAAATCGCTGCGTCGAACCTCGCAGACCAGGGGGAATTGTTTAACCCTCAGCAGCAATTCGGGGTGACCTGGCCAGACGCGAACCCGACCGTGGCGATGGCCTATGTTGATCAATTAGTTCGAAGCGAGGCGCTCTCTGACACCGATGCTGGAAGCATCTCAGCCTCTCTGGGCGAAGCGCAACTCTCAATTGCGGCAGGCGATCGCAACCGGCGCGTGCGTCGCGCGCTGCGCCGGTTTGCCTCTGATCTTGATGGGTCTGACGCGGACGCGATCACCGCGGGACGCATGGACGCACTCGAATCGACCTTAGAAGCGATCGCCAGACGCCTCTGATTCGAAAATCCCGGGTTCCAATCGTTTCGTTTGATTGGGACCCGGCTTCTATCCGGCCTAATTTGGCACCCACGCGGCCAGTTTCTGCTCAACCGACGTGTCAAAGCTGAATTTTTCGTTCAAAATTCACATCAAGGGTTGAGATCAATCGTCTGATCCGTACGAGTGTGCACAATTGGCGGCACGGGACCTCGCAGACGATTCAATGCTCGAATTGCCCAACAAACCTGATGGCCTGGTCGGCACCAAGCCAAGCACCTCAAGCGCTTTGCGTGTGGCCATCCTGTCTTATCGGTCAGACCCGAAAGTCGGCGGGCAAGGCGTTTACGTCGATTACCTGGCAAGCGCCCTAGCCAAGACCGGGGCGGTCGTCGATGTCATCTCGGGTCAGCCCTATCCTGAGCTCAGCGGCAATGTCCGATTGATCAAACTGCCATCCTTAGACCTTTATGCCCAACCGAATAATGGTCACTATGCCTTGCGCCCCCAGCATTTGCTCAGTCCGACCGACACTTACGAGTATTTTGGACACCTTTCCGGGAAATTCGTCGAGCCCTACACATTTGGGCAACGGGTGTTCGCGCATTTTAAGCGATCGCTTTCTGCCTACGATGTGGTGCTCGATAATCAAACGCTCGCCACGGGCGTGACGAAGATCCGGACACAGCTCGGTATTCCCTTAACGACCACCATTCACCACCCGATCACTCACGATCTAAAATTGGCCTTGGACGCAGCACCTGACTGGAAGCATCGCTGGTTGGTGCGTCGATGGTATTCTTTCCACCGCATGCAAGTCCGTGAGGCGCGCAAGCAGAGCGCGATCACCTGCCCGTCTCAACTCGCAAAAGCGGATATCGTCTCGGAATTTGGCGTTGAGCCGGATCGAATTCACCCGATTCCACTCGGGGTGGATCAAGAGACGTTCCGACCAAGCGCGAAGACTCAACCGGCCCGCAAACGCATTATCACGACCGCCAGTGCAGATACCCCACTTAAAGGCCTACACATTTTGCTCGAGGCATATCATCACCTCCTCCAGACCCATCCGGATGCAGAGCTGATTGTGATCGGGAAGCTCCGCAATGGCACGACCAAACGCACAATCCGGGATCGTGCTCTGGACCAACATGTTCAGTTTAAAAGCGACCTGAGCCGAGAGGCGTTAGCAGAAGAATTTCGGCGCGCCACGGTTGCTGTCACGCCATCTTTGTACGAGGGGTTTGGGCTGCCCGCCGCCGAAGCCATGAGCTGCGGCACACCGGTGATTGTTACAGATGGCGGCGCGCTCCCAGAAGTTGCGGGTTCGGCGGGTGTCATCGTCCCGAAAGGCGATGCAGTCGCTCTCGCTCAAGCAATGACTTTACTCTTGGAGCACCCAGAGCGCCGGGCATCGGTTGCCGACGCGTGCCTGACGCGCGCTCAAGACCGATTCAATTGGGAAAAAATCGCCCCAAAATACCTCTCTTTCTTTGAAGCAGCGATCGCGGATCAATGCTAACAGCTCGACTTAATCACCTAGGCCTCCAACCCGGCGATCGGGTCCTCGATCTTGGATGCGGCGAGGGCCGGCATGTGCATGGCCTCTATATGACAGGTGAGTACGAAATTTTTGGTGTAGATCTCGACGAGGCGTCTCTCGAAAAAGCCCGCGCGGGTCTCGAAACTCTGCCCAAATCCGCGAGTCAGGTCTCATTCGAAACGGGCGACGCGACTGCCTTGAGGTTCGAAGATGCCTCTTTTGATGCGGTCATCTGTTCTGAAGTATTAGAACATCTTCCTGATTATGACGCGGCCCTTGTCGAAATCCGTCGGATATTGAAGCCAACTGGGACGCTCTGCATTTCTGTTCCGCACGCTTGGCCAGAACGGGTTTGCTGGCAACTGGCCCCACCGCCCAACGGCTATCCGTTTCAGCCTGGAGGACATATCCGGATCTTCGACGAGGTTGATTTGAAGACCTCCATTGAACGGCGCGGCTTCAAGTTGAAAAAGCGCCATCATGCGCATGGGATCCACGTCCCCTATTGGTGGCTTAAATGCGCGTTTTGGGAGCGCCAAGATGATCACCCATGGGTGAAGTCTTACCACGATTTCTTGGTTTGGGATTTGATGAAAAAACCCTGGATCACTCGCGCGCTCGATACGATTTCTTCGCCAGTCATGGGAAAGAGCTTGGTGATGTATTTTGAGGGGGCGGATCAGAGATGATGGACGGACTCTTTCAGACCCATCCGGCTCCGCATTTGGTTGACCTCAAGCCCGCGGTTGACCGCATTCTTGAGATCCAAACTCATAATGGCGCCATTGCCTGGTTCGAACATGGCCCTTGGGATCCCTGGAACCATGTCGAGAGCGCCATGGCACTAACCGCGATGGGTGAGTTCGAGGCTTCCATTGCTGCCTATAACCATCTGGCGGAAACACAACGAGACGATGGCGCCTGGTTTGGTGCGTACGGCAACACTCTTCCCATGGTTGACCGAGACTATATCAGCCGTGAGCCTGCGCCTGCGTTTTTGGACTCAAACTTTTGTGCTTATCCAGCGGTTGGCGTCGCGCATTATTACCTTGCCACAAATGAACGAGAGCGTGTTGAAACCTGGTGGCCTATGGTCAAACGCGCGCTTGATTTCGTGCTCACTTTGCAGCGAGGGGATGGAACCATCTCCTGGTCTTTTGAAGCGTTGGGCACGGATGAGGATGACGCCTTGCTCGCCGGAAACGCATCCATCGCGAAGAGCCTCGAATGCGGTCTTTTTCTTGCCAATACCTTCGGAGAAGACTTGCCCCACTGGCGCACCGCTCATGCTAAATTGGCTATTGCTTTGCGGACATTTCCGGAGCGTTTCGATCGTCGCCAAATGGGGCGCCGCTTCGCCATGGATTGGTATTATCCCGTTCTGTCAGGCGTGCTCTCATCAGAACGAGCACAAAGCAGACTCTCTGAGACATGGAACACATTCGTACTCCCAGATCACGGTTGCCGGTGCGTATCCGACGAGCCATGGGTGACAACGGCAGAAACAGCGGAACTCGTGCTGGCGTTACTGGCGGCCGGGCAACGCGACCTCGCTGAACAGATCTTTGAAACCACGCACGCCGTTACAGATGAGAACGGGGTCTATTGGATGGGGCACCAGCTTGAAGAAGATATCTTCTGGCCTCGCGAACGCCCGGCCTGGACGCAAGCCGCGGTTATCCTCGCCGCCGACGCGCTTTATGGAAATTCCCCCGCAAGCGAATTGCTGACAGGCAACAAACTATAAACGCCGCAAAATTCGCAAGCTTAAAACTGACGCTTCTTCCGCGAACAAGTCTGATGCCAGGGCGCGTTGATAGATTTCAAATGGCGGTCGACCGCCGTCTTCTGGATTGGGGAACACATCATGAATCGCGAGGATACCGCCTGGCATGACATGCGGAGTCCAGCCGCGATAATCATTTAGCGCATGTTCCATGGTGTGGCCGCCATCTATGAAGAGGAAACTGAGCGGGGTTTGCCACCGCTTAGCAATATCGATCGACCGCCCAACGATGGGAACAACGGTCCCCTCTAACTCGGCGCGGCGGATCGTTTCTCGAAAGAAAGGCAGAGTGTCGACCGCGCCAGCACTCTCGTCCCAAACTTCGGGGTCGAAATAGTCCCAACCCGGTTGGTTCTCCTCCGAGCCACGATGATGGTCGATCGAAAAGAGCAGTTCACCGGCTTCCTTGCAGGCGGTTCCGATATAGGTGGCCGACTTTCCGCAATACCCCCCAATCTCTACGCAGGGTCCGAGCTGCGCTTGTCTTAAGGCAATTTCGTAGAGCAAGCTCGCTTCTTCCGGCGCCAGGAATCCTTTGATTTCCGAGGGATCAATCTTCAGTTTCATATTGGCCCTTCAGGCTGCTTGTGCATGCGCGCAATCGCTTCGTTCTCATGCGAGAAATCGGACCATGGGGTCAAGCGACGAGCCGCACGGAACCCACGATCTTTATATTGACATTCTGAGTGCCACTTATGATGGTGCGGTCGGGAGGAACTTAATCAATGACACAACAAGGTCGCCTTGAACTGACCGGCGCGCCTGGGTCGCCATACACTCGAAAGATGTTAGGCGTGTTGCGCTATCGGCACTTACCGTTTTCGGTCTATTGGGGCTCAGAGAGCATCCCCGAGGGTTATCCCTCGCCAAAAGTCCGTTTGCTCCCGACTTTCTTTTTCCCAGATGGAGAGAATGGCGACCTGGTCCCGGTAACGGATTCCACCCCAATTATTCGCCGGCTTGAGAGTGAATATAACGGACGGTCGGTTTTGCCTTCGGATCCAGTTTTGCGCTTCCTCAATGACTTAATCGAAGATTATGCGGATGAATGGCTGACCAAAGCCATGTTTCATTTTCGCTGGGCGCACGAAGCGGACTGGAAGAATGCGGCGCCGCTTTTGGTCTATTGGAACACAAATACAGCCGCCCCCGAGCAAGCGCAGCAATTCGCAGACTATTTCGCCAAGCGCCAAATTGAGCGGCTTTACGTGGTGGGTTCGAACGACATTACCGCAGAAACGATTGAGAGCTCGTATGCTAGATTAATCGAAATCTTAGACGCTTTGATTGCTCGCAAAGGGTTTGTCTTGGGTGGGCGACCTTCAGCAGCCGACTTCGCATTGTTCGGGCAGCTGACACAGCTCACCATCGTTGAACCCACGTCTGCAGCCATTACGACCAACACGTCTTATCGCGTGCGGGCCTGGGTCGATCTCATGGACGACTTATCCGGTGTCGACCCCAGCGACACAGATTGGTTCACCGCAGAAGAAGCCCGTGAAGCCCTCGCCCCCCTATTGGCAGAAATTGGACGGACCTATGCCCCTGCGATGATCGCAAATGCTAAGGCGGTGATGGCGGGCGAGACGGAATTCGAAACTGAAATCGATGGTCGTCCCTGGACACAGCCCGTGTTCAAGTATCAGGCGAAATGCCTGGGCTGGCTTCGAGGCGATCACGCAAACCTATCGGACAATGAGCGCGGCGCGGTGGACGCGATGCTGGCTGGGTCCGGATGTGAAGCTTTATTCTCGTAGGAGGGCGCCATGTGGAAGAAAATTCTGATTGGCATTGTCGTCATCATTCTCGGCGCGGGCGTTCTGGCTTGGTTCAATCGTGGCGCGCTGCTCACGCAATTGGTCCTGCGGGCGGCGGAGCGAAGCAAAATTGAAGTCGCCGAGTACCGCGCCATCGATTGGGATCAAGGCCCCACAACCGCTCAACTGCCCTTGAGAGACCGCCCACCAAATATCGTTTTCATCCTACTCGATGATCTCGGTATAAACGACATTTCGACTTTTGGCGGTGGAGTCGCAGGAGGCGCAGTTCCAACGCCGCACATTGATCGGCTCGCCGCCGATGGCGCCCTGTTCACGGACGCGTACGCCGGAACAGGGACCTGCGCACCGTCCCGCGCGATGCTGATGACGGGCCGTTATCCGACGCGAACGGGGTTTGAGTTCACACCTATACCGGATGGCATGGCACGCGTCGTCACGACGATTGCCAATAGTATGGAGAACACTCAAAACCTCCCACGTGGGAGTTTCAATAGAGACGCCGCCAACGCGACGGTCTCCTATCCAGATCAAGGCTTGCCCGGCGAAGAAATCACGATTGCAGAACTGCTGAAACAAAAGGACTATCACACCGTCCATATCGGCAAGTGGCATCTCGGCCGAAACGCCCAAAGCAATCCAAATGCGCAAGGCTTCGATGAAAGCCTCCTGATGCATAGCGGTCTGTTCATGGATGAAAACAATCCTGGGGTCGTCAACGCGAAGCTCGATTTTGACCCCATCGACCGGTTTCTTTGGGCGAGCATGAGCTTTGCCGCCTCATTTAATGGCGGTGAACCTTATGAACCCGGTGGGTACTTAACCGATTGGTGGACGGATGAGAGCTTGAACGTCATCGAAGCTAATAAGAACCGCCCGTTCTTTTTATACTTGGCGCACTGGGGGGTTCACACTCCTTTACAGGCAACCAAGGAAGACTATGAGGCGGTCGGCGATATTGAGCCGCACCGACTTCGGGTCTACGCCGCTATGGTCCGCTCGCTTGACCGCAGCGTGGGCCGAATTGTTCAAAAGCTGGAAGACGAAGGCTTGGCCGACAATACGATCGTCATCTTAAGCAGCGATAATGGTGGTGCTGGCTATGTCGCCCTACCAGAGATCAATGCGCCATATCGAGGCTGGAAGATCACATTGTTCGAAGGCGGCATCCGCGTGCCGATGTTTGTCAAATGGCCGGCTCGAATTGCCCCGAATACAGTGGTCGAAACGCCGGTCGCGCATATCGACCTGCTGCCGACGCTCGCCGCCGCAGCGGACATCCCCCTGCCCGCTGATCGCGTCATCGATGGACGCAACATGCTGCTTGAAGCCACAGGCGAAGGGCAAATCGAACGCCCAAACGATGCGATTTTTTGGCACTCGGGATATATCCAGGTGGTCCGCGCAGGGGATTGGAAACTGCAGATCGACGGACGTCAGGAGAAAACTTGGCTCTTTGATCTCAGCAGCGACCCCACCGAACAGACCAACCTCTTCGATCAACAGCCAGAGAAAGCGGCGGAGTTGAAGGCGCTGATCGACGACCATATGGCAGACCGCGTCGACGCGCTTTATCCATACACAATCGAAAGTGCGCGACTTATTGACAAAACACCGCTAGAAGCCGTCGAGGACGGCGATGAGTATGTATGGTGGCCAAACTGAATGACCGCAAACTCGAGAAAAAGAACCCCTTGGCCAGAGATCAAGACCCAGTCTGAGGATGGCCGGCGCCAGCGCAGCAGTCGCAGCCGTCGGCAGATCATCGAAGCCTTATTCGAACTGATGCGCGATGATGAAATGACCCCCACCGCTGTTGCTGTGGCGGAGCGCGCGGGCGTCGGCTTGCGCACCGTATTTCGTCACTTTGAGGACATGGAGAGCATCTTCGAAGAGATGACGGAGGAACTCAAAGCCGTCACGATGCCGAAAGTCGTCGCCCCGTTTGAAGCAAGCGATTGGCGCGATCAACTCATGGAATTGGTAGATCGGAATGCTGAGCTTTGGGAAGATGTTTTCCCGATGCAGGTTGCGCTCGTCATTCGGCGCTTTCAATCGGATTTTCTAGCAAAACAGTATCAGAGCGAAGTCCAACTTTTGCGTTCCGCGCTCAAGTCCTTTTTGCCTAAAGACATTGTCGAAAACCGCCCCCTATTTGCCGCGATCGAAGTGAATTTTACGTTCGCGACCTGGCGGCGATTGCGGGAAGATCAAGGGTTAAGCGTGGAAGCTTCAAAAGAAACTTTGAAACTGATCATGAGAGCGCTGATCGCGGAAAGCAAAATTGGATAGGTCATATCCGGTCCGTGTTTTGAGCGTCGTGGCGTTGAGCCTGATGATTGCGGCGTGCTCTGAACCGATAGGCACGGCTGAAAATGCTTCGGACACTTGCGGATTAAATGCTCCTCAAATCGGTAACTTTGTCACGATACCGAGTGGTAGCTTTATTAAAGGAAACGCGCCACTCTATCCTGAAGAAGCCCCAAGCCTTCGACTTCAGGTCGCATCCTTCCGCATACAGATTCACGAAGTCACGCGGGCACAATTTGCGGACTTTGTGGAAGAGTCCGGCTACGTTACCGACGCTGAGCAAAGTCTTATAGACGGACGCGCAGATGCCGGCTCTGCCGTCTTTACGCATCCCGCTTCGGACGGCCCGATTGACCAAGCCTGGGCGCTCGACCCAGAGGCGAACTGGCGACATCACCCCATGGGAGCTCAAGGCGATCAGCACCCCGTCGTACATGTTTCCAAACGCGATGCAGAGGCCTATGCCGCTTGGGCGGGTGGACGCTTACCGTCCGAAATTGAATGGGAATACGCCGCCAATCTCGGATTACCAGACCCTGATACTCCGACCTCTGGCGCGTACCGAGACGAGGTGCCGATCGCAAATACATGGCAGGGAGTTTTCCCGGTCGTTGATTTGGGGAGCGACGGCTTTCAAGGCGCCGCACCGGTTGGCTGCTTCGCACCAGACAAGATCGGACTGCACGATATGATTGGGAATGTCTGGGAATGGACGGACACCCCGTTCGGCGAAGGAACGCATACGCTCAAAGGCGGGTCTTATTTGTGTGCGAACAATTTCTGCCGGCGATACAGACCCGCAGCGCGACATCCCCAAGAGACCGACTTCTCATCCAATCATATTGGATTTCGCATCGTCATGGACGTGCTCGAATAAGAGCAATCTCTAGAACGTTTTGCGTTTGATGATTTTGTCGGTTCCAGCAGGCAATGTGAACAGCAATCCGTCACGGCCAATCGTGATCGGTCCATCAAATTCTGACTCAGCATCGCCGAGGAACACGCTTTCAATCAATCGAACCGGGAGCGGTGGCACCAAATGATAAAGCACCAAATGTGCAGCGCCCGCCTGCTGAGCGGATCGCGCCGCGTCCTCCGGTGACGCGTGATAGTCGAGGATGTCATAGAATATCTTTGATGTGTTGGTTTGTCCGAGTTCCTTCAAACGCGCGCCAAGCGCTTCGACCATTTCTGGGTCCAGCGCTTCATGAAGCATCAGATCAACCCCCTCTGACGTCGCCACAAACCCCGGATGATAAATCGTGTCACCGCTGATCGAAACGGAACGATCTTTATAATCGATGCGATATCCAAAAGCCGGCTCGACAGGGGCATGCTCAACGCGCATGGCAGTAATTTTCAAATCGGCATCCTCGAAGACAACCGCTTGTCCAGCGGGCCCGATTGGCAACTCAAACTCCGTCGCCACACCGCCGAAGCCAGTCGGATTTGCCACTTCGGTTCCGTGATGTGCGACCCGATAAGTGCTGTCGATTTGATAGGCCATGTTAAACCCATCGACGACGCGCTGCGTGCCGACAGGACCGATAATCGGAGTCGGCTCTGAGCGGCTCCCGCCGACCCATGACAGGACGAGAAGCTCGCCTAGCCCATCAATATGATCCGAATGCAAATGTGTCAGGTAGACCGCTTGCAAACGTGCAATCGGAAATCCCATCGTACCGAGATTGCGGACCCCACCCGACCCGACATCAAAGATGTAAGCCCGGTCGCCGGCGAGCACCCCAAGACAGGGTCCAGCGCGGGTCGCGTCAGGCATGGGTGAGCCCATGCCACAGAGATAAACGTGCAAGCCATCCGGCAAGTCCGCAACCGGGTCGGCGGCCAAGCGCGCGTCCATGGCTCGATCAAACAAGGCGGTCGCAATTTGCGTCTTGAACAAATTAAACCCAACAAAGGCGATGACGATGATACCGACAATACCTATAATGCCTCGCACCACCCAACTCATGCGTCCATCTCCTGGAGTAAGAGTTGCATCCAAGGCAGACCTTTACCTGGCGTGGGGACGACCGTCTCTATATTGAGCTGCCCCGCCAGACCCGCCGCGCGATGCACCGCGAGATCTTGCCATTCCTGCGACGTCGACATTCGGAATAAGGCGTTGCGATTGGGATAGACTGCGATTGCAACCTCGTCCCATAAGTCTTCAACCTGCCCGAGCGATAGAAACGTAACATCAGCCATGAAGAAGACCCGCCCCCCATATTCCGGCAAAAGACCCGCGACGCCCATGCCGTAAAGCTGATACGCTTGGCGACCGGTAAGATCGGTTTCTCTGCCATCTTCATACTCGGCTTTGTCTTTAAACTTGAGCAGATTGACCATGAAGACCGGACCGTCCGGACCCTCTTCGGCCATCCCTGCCATTTGTTTCGGATCTGATGGTACGACTTCATTGACAACCTTCACGACACTTCCTCCCGGCTCTTTTCTGTGAGTTTCTCGAGCGCGTCTTCAATCACCCAAAGGCGATCCTGCCCCCAAGCAGCGACATCTCCCACCCGAAAGCTCGGCACGCCCCAAATGCCATATTCAAACATCTCATTTTGATTGGCCTCGGCCTCGGCGCGCCAATGATCACCGCCGATGAGCGCTTTCATTTCCGACCACGGTAGTCCAGCGCGTTCGGTCATTGTCTTGAGACCTTTGTTTGACCCCGCATCGAGGCCGTCCGCCCACACGCCGGATAAGAAGGAGCGCGCGAACTCATAGCCCTTACCGCGCTTAATCGCTTCGTGAAGGATCGCATAACCGCGCTCGACGGGTTCCCCAACAGGGTCAACCGTGTTGCCAAACGGAATGCCCTGGCGTTCGGCTTCTCGAACTGTGTCCTTCATAATATAAAAGCCCTTCTTGCGGGGCACTTGCATGCCGCGCATCACCATAGGCAGGACGTATCGAAGCCTTAGATCTACGCCATATTGATCAGCAATGGCTTTAACACGGTCTGCGACGATCCCGGTATATGGACTGCGAAATGACAGATACCAGTGTAGCTCTGGCCGCGCGCCAGAGGGCGTCCTTTTTTGACTGGATTCTATGCTGTGCGGCGGAAACAAATACTCGCCGACCGCGGCACGAACGGCGCCAAGGTCACCCAATCGCGCTTCCAAATAGTGTAAACGGTCAGGCCCCCAATACCATTCCCCGGCATAATATACTGTTCCGCCGAGATAGTGGCCAAGATCATCGCGACGCGCTGCGGCTGCGTCCATGGCCCGTTGGGTATTCTCATCTTGGATCGCGGTCGGAAGGTCCGCCCCATCCCACAATGACTGACCAATTTCATAAGCGATGTGCAGAAACGACCCAACTTGGACGCTCGCGACCAGAGCCGCATTCGCAGCGTCCAGCCCATCGAGTGGCGGTTGAGCCCCCGGATCGACATAGTTTAGCCCCGCGCGCGCTGCCAACCTCGCCGCATCTTTTCGGGCATAGGCATCAAGTCTGGCGCGATCTGGCGCAGCCCAGTCGGGCGGTGGCGGGACAATGTGAACCTTCAACTCAACATCATAGCGTTCGCAAAAAACCGGAAGCAGCTGAACCATTAGATGCGAGTATGGATCGCTAGCCTCATGGAAATACTCAACCGTGTGCGGCGCGTTCGCGTTACGGCGCGCCTGCTCTGCTTTCGCGCGCGCGGCGTTCCGGCGCTCGACACTGAACATCGACCGCGCGACTTTGTTTTGGATCGCTGCTTTGAGCCTCATGCGTGAGGCCTGACTCTGGTTTGAAAGCTGAGACCGTCCAACTTGCATCCTCCCAAATGCGTGTGATTAGACTTCACGTTAATGGCATTCGAAGTGTCATTACAACCATTAAGTTACCTCTGTCAGGATTATCTGACTTGCCTGCCCGTCTAAGGCACCCCATTCTCAAAGACATTAATTGCACGGTTAAACGGCGCCTCACCGACAACATCATAATCCGACGCGGTAAAAGAGAACTCATCTGACAGAATGTTGGAAAGCGGATGGGTCAATTGCTCGTCCAGAACAGATCTCGCTTGTTCCGGAAGATCGGCCCAGCGGCTCCGCAAGGCCTCCAAACACCAAACCCGGTAACGAGACGTTGGTACGCGCTTATAGGTGTAGCCCTGCACGCTAAGATCGTAACGCGAGCGACCTTCAGAATAAGCCAAAGCATTGTGTCGATGCTGCTCCAAATGGGTCTCCGCAATCTCGATCAAGAATTCGATCAATGGCGGATCGAGTTCGCGGATCAGAGCAGGATCATTTGCAGGGGGTTTTGCAATCCACATCCGGGCGACCCAATCATAGACCAAGGGCGCGCGCTCGCGCATGATCTCGGCCGGGGTTGGGTCTTCGCTGAAATGCCGAAACATCGGTGCCATCATGCCAAAGTCAGCAATCGTAGGCGCGTCTCCTAACAAAAAAGGGCGTTGGGTGAGGATGGCTTGCATCCGATCAAGCGCGTTCAGATACGTCGTATCCGCGTGTGGACGCGAATGGGCGTTGACCCCATCACGCCAAACGAAGCCAAACAGCTGACGCCGCTTCAACATGTTGATCGCGAGAAAGCGCGGCAATGGTAGCGTCCCGCGTACGAGCTCCTTATAGAGAAATTCGGCGGCATATTGTCGACTGATCCGATACGACCACCGATAATGCATCGCCGACCGCCAAAGCCACTCATCGGCATAGTCCTCGATCAACAAAGCGACGAAGTTTAAGAGCGGATCATCGGGATAAATAGTTCTTGCGGTTTGCTGACGCTCCAGCCAGGCAATCATCGGCGTGGTGTCGGTCATCCAGCGCCCATCCGCCAGCTGCACAACGGGCATCTGTACAATGCCAACGCCTTCGATGAGTTTCTTACTATGCGCTACGGTCGGAAAGGACTCGTACGGAATGCCCCGAAACCGCAAATAGGCTTCGAACTTTCCAGTATAGTAAGAAATCTTGCTGCCATAGACACCCATGATCCCGGGCGGTGTGGAGGCCTCTTCACTCATCCCGCGACGCGCCGCCAAATCATACGGATCAGACGCCAAATCCCGTATAGCAGTAGCAGCAAAATCACGCCCATCATCACGAATAGGCTGCGATTATTCTGCATGAAACGTTGCGTTGAATTTTGTCCGACAGCAACCGCTGTGTCATAGCCTTCCGGCATTTCAAGCACACCAACAGTTGCAGCGTAAGCTTCATAATCAGCCAGCAGTTCCGCCAGCTTTTCAGGATTCGAAGCGCTCAGATTGGTCGTCTCGCCAGGGTCGACTGCCATATTGAAGAGTTGCCATTCTCCGGTCCCGACCGGTGGCATGCTGCGTGTGATCTTATAGTCGCCTTTATAAAGCGCGCTGTTCCCCGAAACTTCAATGGCGCGAACATCATTGGGAGCATAAACACTGTCCACCTCGCCCCGCAAGACCGGGAGGAGCGAGCGACCCGTCATCGGTATTGCGCTCTCCGGCGCGTTGGGCACGGAGATCCAATCCAATAAAGTTGGCGTGATATCAGAGACCATGGCTGGTGATCCAACGGTCATCGGCTCAATTCCCGGACCGGCAAAAATCAAAGGCGCGCGAATGCCGCCCTCAGTCGCATAGAATTTGTAAAGCGACCCTGGCGACGCTGCAGCGGCGGCCCATTCCGGCCCGATGAAGCCCCAACTGCCTTCCAGGCCTGCACGCTCGGGATCGATATTGTACCCGTTCATAGCCTGCCAAAGCTTGAGGCGCCAATCTTGGTCACCTCGATTATATTCGGGTCCATTGTCAGACGTAATCACGAAGATCGAGTTCTCAAACTCTCCTTCGGCTTTCAGATACTCAACAAAACGACCAATATGGAAGTCCATCGCTTCCAGCATCGCTGCATTCACTTCCATCATGGAGGTGTAGAGGACTTTATCCTCATCGCTCAGGCTGTCCCAAGTTCGGGCATCTTCGGGCATCGGTGCAAGCGGCGCCCCCGGCAAAAACAATCCGAGCTCTTGTGCGCGCTCATACCGGGCCTGGCGCAAGACGTTCCATCCATCGTCATAAACGCCATCATACTTCGCAATGAACTCCGGCGGCGCTTGGACGGGAATGTGGATCGCTTGAAATGGCAAATAAGCAAAGAACGGCTGCTCATCATTCGTTGCTTCAAGATATTCAATCATCTTGTCGACGATGAACTCGGACGAGTAAAAGTCACCGGGAAGTGACGCTTCGACCCCGTCTTCCCACCACGGCGCATCATTATAATAGGGCATGTAGGATTTATCTTCCCAATTGTCCGCCCCAGACGCCGCGAGTGAAAATGAGCGATCGAAACCGTGATTGTGCGGCATCTCTTCGGCCGCTTCCCCCAAATGCCATTTCCCACTCATGAGCGTGCGATAGCCAGCAGCCCGCAAACGATCAGCGAGGGTCAGGACCCCCGGTTCCAACGCCATTGTATAGCCCGGTTGCCCTTTATGCTCCTTTGGCAGCACTTCAGGGATCGTCGACACACCGGTCAGATGATTGTCCAAGCCGGTGAGCAGCATGGCCCGGGTCGGAGAACAAAGCGGCGATGTGCGGTACTGCAAGAACATGGCACCGCGGGCGGCCATGGCATCAATATTCGGCGTGCGCGCTTCGCCACCATAAGCGCCGAGATCCATCAACGCCGCATCATCGACCAGAATGATGACCACGTTCGGCGAGCCCTGTTGCTGAGGATGCGCCGAAAGCGCCTGTAAAAACATCGATAAAAGCAACACGATACTCAGTCGGTGCATATCTCTCCTCCCTGCCCCCAATCCTTGAAGAAACGCTTCGACCCCACACCCGCGCTCAACAGATATTGGCACTTGCAGTGCCTCAACCCCTATGGCACGTCAAGACAAAACACAGCCTCGGCACCATTGCATGATCGAGGCGATTCGAGGGAGGAAATCATGCGTAAACCTACGAACCCTAACGGCTATCTTGGATTCAGAACGGCTCTGTCTCTCAGCGTTGGCCTATCTGCAATCATTGCCGGAACGAGCTTTTCAGCGACCGCTCAAGAAGAAGCCGAAGACGAAGTCAATCGCCTCAACACGATCACGATCTCAGCGACCAAGCGCGAACAAACACTCCAAGATGTTCCGGTCGCGGTGTCCGTCGTCGACAACTCTACGATCGAGAAAGCAGAAATTCTCGACCTCAACGACCTTCAGTCGGTCGTGCCATCATTGGGTTTTCGAACCTTCCAAAATTCGGCCAATGCCAATTTCACAATCCGCGGCTTCGGAAATGGCGCGAACAATGCGGGAATTGAGCCGTCAGTAGGTATTTTCATTGATGGCGTGTATCGCTCGCGCGCGGCGTCGCAAATTGGCGATTTGCCAAACATCCAGCGCGTCGAAGTGTTGCGCGGGCCCCAATCGACTCTGTTCGGTAAGAATGCCTCTGCTGGCGTCGTGTCCGTTGTGACAGAGAAGCCATCTGACACACTGACGGGAAGCGTTGAGGCAAGCCTTGGCAATTTCAATCTTCAGCGCGTCAAAGGCTATGTTTCCGGTCCGATCTCTGACGGCCTCGCCTTCTCGATTGGCGGGGGAATCAATCAGCGGGACGGTACAGCGACTGAAGTCGAAACCGGCGCAGATCTCAATGAGCGCAATCGTTGGAACATTCGCGGCGAACTCTTACTCAACCCAACAGACAATCAAGAATGGCGTTTGATTGCGGATATCGACGAAATCGATGAGGTCTGCTGTGTCGCAACAAATTTGATCAATGGCGGAGCGACCGACGCGATTATTTCTGCGCTCGGCGGACAACTGATCGCAGAAGACCCTTATGCCCGCGAAATCGCACTCAATCGCTTGCCGAACAATGTGGTTGAGAACCGCGGTGTGTCGTTACATGGCGACATCGAGTTTGACGGATTCACGGTCACGACGATCACGGCCTATCGCGAAACCGATCTCGACAATAATTATGATATCGACTTCACCAGCGGCGACCTGGCATCTCTCCGGGACGTGCTCGCGCTCGAGACCTTTACTCAAGAGATCCGTTTCACCTCGACCGGCGACGGTCCCGTGGATTGGATGGTCGGCGGCTTCTATTTCGACGAAACCGTTAGTCAGCAAAGCCAGCTGACATATGACAGCGACTTCCGCGACTTCTTAAACATCTCCGCAGCGCTAGGCGGCTCGGTTGATCCTGCGACGGTTGGCGCTGTGACCGGCGCGTTCACAGCTGGCTTCTTGCCAGACACGGTGGGCGGTGTCGAAGCCCTGCTCGGTTTGCCCGCAGGCATCATTGGTGCAGATGGGACAGGAACGGTCGAAAACATTGGTCAGGACGACACAGCCTTGTCCATCTTCGGTACCGCGGATTGGCACCTGACCGATCGCCTAACCGCGTCCATCGGACTGAACTATTCAGAGAACGAAAAGAAGGGTCGCGTTGACATTGATGCCAGCGACGCTTTAGCCGCGATCGATCTCGTTCAAGCCGGTTACATCGCAACCATAGGTGCTTTGGTTGATTCTACAGGCATACTGCCAGGAACCCCAGGTTACTCCACGTTACAGCAAACGGCGCTCGCCGTCGCCAGCAACCTGAACACCGCGACGCCAGCGATGACACAGAACCCATTAGTGGCGTTGCGCGCCTTCCAATTCCAGCCGCCTTTCTTGGATATTCCGAACGCCGTTGAAAGCGGAATCACAGATGACGACCAAGTCACTTATTCTTTCCGCCTCGCCTATGACGTGACGGACAATATCAACATTTACGGTTCTTACGCGACCGGTTGGAAATCAAGCTCGATCAACCTTTCACGCAATAGCCGTCCGTTCATTGAGGACTTCGTTCCATCGCTTGATCCGGTGACGCTTCAATCCGTTGGAACGGTCGTCGATCCATTCACGGGCGAAACACTCCGCTCAGCTCCATCTTCGCCAATTCAAGACGCCGGACTGGCGGTCGCTAACCTGACCACCGGGACCCGATTTGCCGAGCCCGAGGACTCAGAAGTCTTCGAAATCGGTCTGAAAGGTTCGTGGGAAAATTTCGCGATCAACCTCGCGATTTTTGATCAGACGATCGAAAATTTCCAATCGAACGTTTTCCTGGGAACCGGGTTCGTTTTGGCGAACGCAGATGAGCAATCAGCGACCGGTCTCGAAATCGATTTCAGCTGGAACCCCACTGAGAACCTAACCCTGAACTTTGCCGGAACCTTCCTCGACCCAACCTATGACAGCTTCCCGAACGGATCCGTCATCGATGGCGCGGGCAACAATTTCCCGGCTGATCTCAGCGGAACGGTCCCATCGGGGATTCCTGACACAATCACGTCGGCGTCGGCCAATTACGATTTCGATGTCAATGCGAACTGGAGTGGGTTCGTTCGCGCCGATTGGCAGTATGAGTCAGATGTCGAATTCTTCGGTGAGACGAGCCCTGCCGAACCGATTGTCGGCAGCCAGTATTCGCGCGAAGTCGACCTATGGAATGCCTCACTTGGCTTTGTGTCAGAGAATGGTCTGGGCATTACGCTTTGGGGACGAAACATATTCGATCACGAATACATCACCACCGCGTTCCCCGGGGTTGCCCAACCGGGTGTGTTCTCGGGATACCCAAGTCAGCCTCAGACCTACGGCGTTACGGTACGCAAAACTTTCTAAGTTCAAGAACGTACCGAAACTGTGAGCTTTGCTCACGTCTCCTCAAACTCGCCGATGCTGTCATGCAGCGTCAGCATCGGCGATTTTTTAGGCCGGGCATCCGGCCTTTTTCCGTTTTGAGGGTCTATAATTCGTCCAAATATCTGCGAAGAAACCCAACGGGTCGTGACACGCATCACGGCAGCCAATCGGCGAGCCGATAGAACAATGCGATCACGAGGACGAGTTTGGATTGTCCTTTAGCGATCCAGAATGCGTCCTCAGGGGTCGATTGCGTGATAGGGGTCGCCCCCACAAGAATAATGCCAAAAATGGAGATACCAATGGCGGATAAACTTGATGTCGCGACACTCGAAAAGCTGATGAAAAAAGCGGCGCCCAAATGGAAAGATATGGATGACCTTCCGACGGACCAATCTGTTCAAACCTTCCGTCAGTTTGCAGCATTGGTCATTCTAAAGCAGGTCAAAGAAGCCTTGATGCAACATGGCAATCCAGACGACGACACCAAAGCAAAGGTGGCGCTCGGATTCGAACTCGAGATTTCGGCTGCGGCACCTGTGGCAGGCACGGCTTCAATCGGCTCTGCTGAAGAAGCCGCGGGCTCTACGGTCACTTTAAGATGCACGCGTTACGGCTGGCCGGAAACGCTAGAAAGCACATGGCAATTCTAGTTTCTTAGAGATCAATGGCGGGCGGCTAGATCGCGCACCCTAAGTCGCTCGCCATCTCCTCAGCATCCGCGTCCGTCAGAAATTTTTTAGGCCAGGCCCGGATCGCTTTTTCAAAATGCGAACAGGCAAGCGCCGCGTTACCGCGTTGGTCTTCGACCAAGGCGAGGATGTACCAATTATAATAATCCCGACTGGTCAGGCCTTCTCGCTTGGCTAAGTCGCGGACGATCTCAACTTGACGCTCCGCTTCGCTCAGTCGCGCCTCATCGACCGCTCCCAACTGCTTGGAAGCTGCGACATTCGCGTAGGCTAAATTCGCGTGGATCGACATCATTCGGACCGGGCGGCGCAGACTCTGTTCAATCTCAAGCGCGCGCGTCAAAGTCTTTTTTGAGGCCTGATAGTCTGAAATGCGGTTTTGTATCGTACTTAACGTCGCCAGCGTTTCGGAGACATCATAATACACGCCCATTTCGATTTGTTGATCGGCAATCTCTGCGGCTTGGTCTATCAAGCCCTCATATGAGGCCATAATCGCCGGCGTTCGTGACGCAGTCGCCTCGGCGTTTGACACAGCACGATACTTCACCCTGACCGCGTTGAACTTGGCTCGGAGCGCTAAATCGTCATATCCATTCGCGGCGGCATCCGCCGCAATTCCGTTGAAGCGGTTCTCGCTGATCGTTTGTGAGACAAGCGAGCGTTCCAGATTGACGCGCTCAATAGCGATCCGCAGTCGCAAACGATCGGTGAGCGTTGGGCTATTCAACGCTTTGGTCAGGTTAGCTGAAGCGAGATCATCAAAATCTCGACGTCGGAGAATCTTCGACATTTGCAACAAAGCTTCAGCGTCAAACGGATCCAGTCGCAGGATATCCTGATAGATCTCTTCCGCCGCAGTCGCATCGCGGTTCACTGAAATCGCAGCGATTTGATGGAGCAAATCAAGGCTTTGTTCGCGCGTCAGCTGTTCCTCTGTGCGCGCGTGCTGTTGGCGTAGATCCGTCACAGCTTGCTCAAAGTCATTGGTTCTGATGAGCGCGGAGACCATGTCGTCGATCGGACGTCCCGCTTCGATCAATGGTTGGAGCGACGCGTTCACAGCCTCTTTGTCCAGAGGCCCTAGATCGGGAACTGGCTCCGTCACCAGCATGTATGCCCCCACGATTAGGGCAGCGAATAAGCTCGCGACGCCACCCAAAACGCGCGCCGGCATAATCGTTGTGAGGTCCCGGACAGCTAGAGCCCAGTTTCGCCGTTCGCGGATATTGAACGCGATGATCGGGCGTTTAATGTTTTTGAGAGACAATTTGCGCTTAGACCAAAACCGCCCGGGGCGTTGAGACAGCGCGGCGACGAGATTGCCTGACGCCAAAATACTCCCCGGATCAGCATTCTGCTGAAGCCGCGCAGCCAAATTGACGCCATGACCCATGAGGTTACCCGTATCTTCGACTTGAACGTCTCCGAGGTGCATCCCAATCCGTATCTCGACGGGGTGAAGCTGCGCGAGCTCAGCGTCGCCAGAAATCTGTACCAGCATCTCGCGCGCCGCCAGCATCGATTGATTGGCACTCGCGAACTCAAAGAAAAAGCCATCCGCCGCTTCATGAAACAGGCGGCCCGTATGTGCTGTTGCGATGTCTGCTAATAGCGCGCTGACGTGCCGAACCACCGCCAGGGCGAGGGATTCATCACGTTCCGCCAAGGCCGAATAGCCGCAAATATCGGCGACCAGAACGCTGGCGAGCCGCCGTTTTCCTGCGTCCCCCTCAGGAGGCTCGGACGGGTCATTGAACATGTTGTCCGACCTTGCTCAAAACAATCAATCGACAGGTTTGTCTGAACTCAATGCAATTATCATGAAAATACGCGGCGTAAATCTGATCTGTCAGCTCTGAAGTCTTGTTTCCGGGGCTACCTGCGATCTATGCGCTCCGGACTATGGATTATTATGGCATTGTCCCGTTTCTCTAAAACACCGCGTTTGAGAAGCCTCGTGAACGCTCGGGATGTGGCCTCGCGACTGGCATGAATGCGGACTGAGAGCGCTGATACAGAAGGGGACGGTGATACGATGATGGTGGGCCCCTGCGGTCCGCTCTGCGCCATTGTTTTGAGCGCATTCAGGAGACGATACTCAATTTTCAGCGCGACATGAGACGTCAAGCTGTTCGATGTGTCTGCGATCCGTTCGGCCAGCATTTTCGAGATCGCCACCGCCAATATGCTGCTTTGTGCTATCGCTTTGAGGAACACAGCCTGCGGCACCGCAAGCACTGCACTTTTGGATGCCGCTTCAACATTAGCGGAGCTCAACCGTTCACAAAGCGCGGAGATTTCGCCGACAATAGCTCCAGGCGCCAAATTGGCGAGCCAAACTTCCGAGCCTTCAAAAGACACAAATTTCGCCTGCAAGAGCCCCGTTTTCACCAGGTAAACCTGTTCGACGACAGAATCCTGGTGAATCAATATCTCGTTCTTTTTAAGTGATTGTGTGGTTGTATTCTTATTTAGAAAATCAACCCCAGGATCATTTGGAGCTACGCTCAATAAATCGGACCAATTCATTTACGCCCTATCTTGTCTTTGTCTTACGTGAGTAGGCTACGACAAGATTATGTGTGATGGCAATCACACCTTCTGCGAAACACATAGTTGTTGTTATCTGTGTAATATTTGGGCGCTGGCGAACGTTTAGAACCGCATCGCTCGCATCGATTGATAGCTCGTTTCAGCTGATTGCCTAAACGGACGAGGCGGATTGTCGTGCTCGGCAATGAAATACTCAAGGCCAGCCGTCTCACTTGCTGCAAAATAGGATTCAAATGGCAAGTCGCCTTCACCGACATTCGCCATCACGGCTTGCACGATCGTCGGGAAATCGAGACTGGTTCGGAAGGCTGAAGCATCGCCCTTCAGGTCTTTAACATGGCACATCTTGAAGCGACCAGGATGCTTTTCGAACAGTCCAACAATATCTGTGCCCGTGAGCGCCGCCCAAAAAAGGTCGAGCTCAAAGGTGACAAGCACTGGATCTGTCTCTTCGAGCAAGATGTTCATGCCAGTTTCGCCATCTCCGAGATCGAAAAACTCAAACTGGTGATTGTGATAACCGACTTTGATGCCTGACGCTTTCAACGACTCGCCGGCTCGATTGAGCATTTCGGCATGACCTTTGTACTGGTCCAGTCCGCGTTGATCGTCGCCAATCCAAGGTAAAATCAGATGGTCACAGCCGAGCACCCCAGCTATGTCGGCCAGCTCCCCCGGTCGATTAGCAAGACTGTCATAGTCTACATGCGAAATCGGCGATGGCAGACCGATATCATCCAAGATTTGCTTAAGCTCAGCCGGTGTGCGGGTCGCAAAGTCTCCGCGATTAAGCTCGACATAATCGTAGCCGACATCTTTGATCATTTGCATCGTGCCGACAAAGTCCTCACCGAGCGCTTCGCGCAAGGTGTAGGTTTGAATGCCGATCTTATCGAGCTGCCGTGTCCCAACCGCTGGAGTAGGAGTCGCTGGCAAAGCC
Source organism: Henriciella sp. (assembly GCA_965279045.1). Taxonomy (GTDB): domain Bacteria; phylum Pseudomonadota; class Alphaproteobacteria; order Caulobacterales; family Hyphomonadaceae; genus Henriciella. The sequence continues at coordinate 63,994 of CBDIHJ010000015.1, forward strand.
TTGCAGCCACCTAACAAAGCAAGCGCGCCGGATGCACCTAGAAAATGTCTACGATTGAGGTTCATCGATTTAGACTCCTTTGATCATTCGCTCGCGCGATTTGGGGCGTTTAAAGCGTACCGTCTTTCAACAATTCAGCGGCATGATTGGCGGCCCGGGCTGAGAATGCCATGTACGTCAGCGATGGGTTCTGACAGCCGCCAGAGGTCATGAACGAGCCGTCGGTCACGAACAGGTTTGGGATGTCCCAAGCCTGGTTCCACTTGTTGAGGACAGACGTCGAAGGATCACGTCCCATGCGCGCCGTGCCCATTTCATGAATACCAATTCCCGGGGGGGCCGGCTCCGCGGTTTCGGGATCATCTGTCTGAATGTCGATCCCGCCTGCGGCTTCCAGCATCGCTCGCGTGTCCTTGATCGCCTGCCGGACCATATTCCGCTCATTATCTCCCCAAGCGACATCTAAGATCGGCACTGGGAACCCCCATTGGTCCGTTTTGCTCTGATGCAAGCGGATATGGTTCTTTTCGTTCGGAAGGACTTCGCCAAACGCGACCATGCCAATGCGCCAGGGACCTGGCGTGCGCGTCTCGGCTTTGAAGTCTGCGCCCACGCCTTTATTGCCCATGGCAGGCCACCAACGCTCTCGCGTGGCGCCGCCTTGATAGCCGTAACCGCGCACGAACCCTTCTGCTTCTTCGGTGTGATTGCGGAAACGTGGAATGTAAAACCCGTTCGGACGACGCCCGAATGTGTGTTTGTCCAGATTGCCCGGCAGAATGGCTGACCCGCGCGCCCCAGAATGATGGTCCATCATGTTCCGACCAAGTTGTCCGGAACTGTTCGCGAGTCCGTTCGGCGCCGCTTCGCTCGCCGAGTTCAAAAGGATCATCGTAGACGGAATGGTGCCCGCATTGAGGAAGACGACTCGTGCGGTCACGATGGTCTTTTCGCCGGTATTGATATCAACGGTCTCCACGCCCGTGGCGCGACCCGTCGTTTCATCGACAATCACCTTGTGCACAGCCCGGTCAGCAATAAGCATGAAATTGCCCGTCCGGCGCGCTGCCGGGAGTGTGGCTGAATTCGAACTAAAGTAAGCCCCGAAACTACACCCCTGATGGCAGTGATTGCGCGCCATACAGCGGCCACGTCCAAGCTCGATCTGCTCTTGCGTTGGTTCCGTAAGGTTGGCCACGCGGCCGGGAATAAGACGGCGGCCTGGGAAGGTCGATTCAATCGCATCGCGAAAGTCGATCTCTGCGCAGGTCAGATCGTGCGGCGGTTGGAAAATGCCGTCTGGCAAAATGTCCAAACCCTCAACCGTTCCCGAGATGCCCGCAAAGCGCTCGACATAATCATACCAAGGTTTGAGATCGTCATAGCGCACCGGCCAATCAACGCCGTGACCATCTTTCTTATTGGCCTCGAAATCGATCTCCGACATCCGGTAGCTCTGGCGCGCCCACATGATGGAGCGCCCACCCTCATGGTAGCCGCGATACCAAGTAAAGTTCGTGCCTTCTGCCGTTTCATAAGGGTGATCATTATCCTTCACCCAGAACTGCTTAGTGTGCGGCTGAAAGGCATAAACATTCGACTGGATGGGATAGTCTTCGCGATGCTTGTCAGATTCTCGATTAAGATGTTCTGTCGTCCAAGGATCGGTGAAATCGCTATAGTCTTCGACCGGTGAAATTGCGCGCCCGCGCTCAATCACGGCCGTCTTGAATCCCTTCTCAGACATCTCCTTGGCGACCCAGCCGCCCGACATGCCGGACCCAACTACAATTACGTCAAAATCTGTCATGGCTTAGGTTGCCCACGTCTTAGGATAGTCAGAAAGCGGTACACATCCGATCCACTCCCCCGGAACGGGCTCATAAGCCAATTCCTCGGTCGCACCGGGCTCGGACATGTAATAGGCTTGAACGATTGTGGCCTTGATTGCACGGTAGAATTCGTCATCCACCTCCCAATCGTACACACTCGCATCATAGGCCGTTAGCGCAGCCAGTTTTTGGTCTGGATCAAGGCTTGAAAATTCACCTCCAGCCTGTTCGGTCAGGGTGCTGTCAAGGCTTGCCAAGCCGTCGCGCCAATAGGTTCTAAACTCATCATTCCCCCAATCAGTCGCCAACGCTTGGATCGTCTCCGGCACCCCAGCGGCAACAGCGCCTGGCGTGTCCGTCGTCGGAATGATCGTATCCGCAACAGCGGAAATGAAGGCCATTTCAGAGGCGTTGAAGAATCCACCCGTGGGGGCTTTTGCAGGCGTATCCGTGGGAGCGTCAGTCGACGCCGTTTCCTGAGCCCCACCGCACGCGCTCACAGCCCCAACAACAGAGAGCGCGAGCAGGCTCTTGAACATATCGCGGCGATCTAAACTGAGATGTTTCAATTGTCTGTCTCCCGTCAATGCGCCGCAACGGCGTCCTCGCCGACGGACCGCTTGAAGCGACCTCGGATGAGATAAAGCCCGATGAAACACACTGTCAGCACGATGGGGAAGAGCAGAATCTTGCTCAGTGTATCTTGCCCCGCGGCCAGCGTGACCGCCGTTTCGTCGAGCCCCGCTTCTTGCGCTTTGAGCGTGGCATCATCGATCCATCGTCCGATAACGGGCGTCCACAAAGACAAACCGAGCATACCTGCGCCGCCGACAACCGACATGCCAAGCGCGCCGGTATCAGACATGTATTCGGAAACAAAACCGATCATGGTTGGCCAAAAGTAACAAACGCCAATCGCGAAGACGACAGCGGCGACATAGGTCATACCGCCGGTGGCGATCGACAGCAGGAACACCCCAATTGTTGTTACGACGGCTGAGAATAAGAGCACGCCGATCGGGTTGAGCGCATGGACGAGGGGTCCAGCAAAATATCGCCCAACCGCCATAAGGCCTGTTACGATGGCGAGGATGATTAACGGATTTGCACCTGAGCTTTCCAGCAAGGATCCAACCCATTGTTGTGTACCAAGCTCCGTTGTCGCTGTGATCGTCATCAGCGCAGCGATCAGCAGGAACAGTGGAGAGATCATCGCCATGAGGTTTTTGCCCGTATCCGTCTCATCCGAGTTATCAGACTGAACATCCGGAAACTTGGTCGTAAACACCATGTATCCATAGATCAGCGTCGGCACGATCATGACCGCGATTTCCAACTGCCAAGTTGCTTGTCCGTCGCCGCCAAACAGCGACTTCACCGCCAGTGCCGCGAGCGACCCCACGACAATGCCACCAGGGAACCAGACGTGAAACTTGTTCAGCATGGTGGTTTTGTTGTCTTTATACATGGAAGCGATCATCGGATTACACGCCGCTTCCACGGCGCCATTCGCGAACCCGACCAGGAAGGTCGATATGATGAGGCCCCAGAATCCACCAGCAAAAATCGTCAGCGTCAAACCGAGCAGATGGCCAAAGAATGCGACGATCATGATGATCCGCGGGCCGATCGAGTTATAGATCAAACCACCGATCACGGTTGCGGCAGGAAAGCCAATGAAGGCCATCGCCGCAGTCCAGCCGAGTTGCTCTTTCGTCAACGAAAATTCGGTGCCGAGATCATTGAGCATCCCGGCCCGTATGGCGAAAGTCATCGCCGTCACGCAAAGCGAGATACAACTCAATAGGAACAATCTTTGAGCCGGCAGGCTGGCGTCGTAACTTTGTTCTGAGGCGACTGTCATGGCCTCCCTCCCTTTTATTTTTAGCGGCTTTCAGGCGCGATGCGGCGCCCTAGCCCAGTCCAAGCATCTTCCGGTTGGCTTCGGTACTGACATCGCCGCCGGCAAAATCATCAAATGCTTTATCGGTGACCCGAATGATGTGATCTGAAACGAATTTCGCGCCTTCACGCGCCCCATCTTCTGGGTGCTTCAAAGCGCATTCCCATTCGACCACGGCCCAGCCATCAAAATCGTAACCCGCGAGTTTCGAGAAGATCGCGCCAAAATCGATCTGGCCGTCGCCGAGCGACCTGAAGCGTCCAGGTCGTTCAACCCAGCCCTGGTAGCCGCCATAGATACCGCTCTTTCCGTTTGGACGGAACTCAGCATCCTTCACGTGGAACATGCGGATGCGGTCGTGATAGTGATCGATGAAAGCGAGATAATCGAGCTGCTGCAGGATGAAGTGGCTGGGATCGTAGAGAATGTTACAACGGGTATGGCCGTCGACCTCTTCCAGGAAGCGTTCGAAGGTGACGCCATCGTGCAGGTCTTCGCCCGGATGGATTTCGTAGCAAACATCGACCCCGCACTCATCATAATAGTCCAGGATCGGGCGCCAGCGCTTGGCCAACTCCTTGAACCCCTCTTCGACTAGACCTGCGGGGCGCTGCGGCCAAGGATACATGAAGGGCCAGACCAGCGCGCCCGGGAAAGAAACCGAGCGATCCAGCCCGAGATTCTGGGAGGCTTTCGCCGCATACATGACCTGCTGCACAGCCCATTCCTGCCGTGCCTTGGGGTTACCGTGCAATTCGGCCGGTGCAAACGCGTCAAAGGCGGTGTCATAGGCAGGATGAACCGCGACCAGTTGGCCTTGAATGTGGGTGGAGAGTTCAGTGATCTCTACGCCCCATTCACGGCATTTGCCTTTGAGCTCGTCACAATAATCTTTACTTTCCGCCGCCAGCTTCAAATCCATACAAACCGGATTATCCGACGGAATTTGAACACCTTTATAGCCCGCATCCGCCATCCAGCGGCAGGCATTTTCCATCGTGTCAAAAGGCGCATCGCCCATAAACTGCGCGAGAAAAATCGCGGGGCCTTGCATCGTCTTCATGCGCTGATCTCCGTCCAGGCAGAATTGTTGTTGCTGCTCACCACAAGCGCTTCGACGAAGGCCATGCCGCGGAGGGCCGCGTCCATACCCGCACTCACACCGCCTTGGGTCTGAAGCGCTTGGGCAAACTCTAGATAAATATTGGCGAAAGCTTCGATATAGCCTTCTGGGTGACCAGGCGGTGTCCGGAACCCGGCAGCCACCTTATCCGGCAAATGCCCTTGCGCCGCGCGCAGGATCTCTGTCGGACGATCTGTATAGGTCCGGATCAGCGTGTTTGGCTCTTCCTGGTTCCATTCCAGGCCGCCCGTCTCACCGTAAACACGGATCGACAAACTGTTTTCCTTGCCGACGCAGACTTGAGACGCGCTCAGAACGCCTTTGACGCCATCCTCCATGCGGAACAAAGCCGACCCATCATCATCGAGCCGGCGCCCTTCCACAAAAATGGAAAGGTCCGCTGCGACATGGGTCATGATCTTATCCGTCACGAATTCTGCGAGATTGTGCGCGTGAGTGCCGATATCGCCCATGCAGCCAGAAATGCCTGAGCGCGCAGGGTCAGTGCGCCAGTCCGCTTGCTTATTGTCGACCTCGCCTGCGAGCCACCCTTGGATGTACTCGACAAAGACTTTGCGCACTTTGCCGATCCCGCCCTCTGCCACGATCGATCGCGCGGCGCTGACGAGCGGATAGCCAAGATAAGTATGGGTCAAACCATAGGCGAGCGTCTCATTCTGTTGAACGATTTTGGCAAGCTCGCGCGCCTCGTCCAAATTCAAAGTCGCCGGTTTGTCGGAGAGCACGTGGAAGCCAGCTTCGAGCGCTGCCTTGGCGACCGGGAAGTGCACATGGTTTGGTGTCACGATCGCGACGAAGTCCATGCGCTGATCCTCAGGCAAGCCCGCTTCAGATCGCATCATGGTTTCGTAATCTGGATAACACCGCGCGAGATCCAGCCCGAGCTGCAGCCCCGTCGCCCGACTGTTCTCTGGGTCTCGAGAAAACGCTCCACAGACGAGCTCAATCTGCCCATCTAAACGCGCTGCCAAGCGATGAACGTCACCAATAAAGGCACCTTGGCCGCCACCGACCATGCCCATTCGGAGCCTGCGTTCCGTCACGATTTGAGCCTCCCTGCCCAAGTCTAAATCTGGATTCTTATTCTTATAGGTGTTAGCGCTAACAGCTTGTGCCGAAGGGCGCAACCGATCCCACTCAATAAAATTGATAGCGCTATCAAATATTCTGGACTCTCATTCAGCCGCCCGCTACGCGTGCCTGCATGACGGAAAAGAAAAGATCAGTTTTTCTGATCAGGAATGGATTGGGAGGTCCTTCAGATATGCGCGCTTCATCCTTGATTTGTCTCGGTCTTTTAGCCCCCATTCTAATCGGTGCATGCTCGACATCAGACTTGCCCGCAACGGAAACCATCGGATCGATCGACCGTCGCACCAATGCAATGGATGCGATCGTTACGCCGAGCACTCAAATAGAAGTGCTCGCGCGCGGGTTCACATGGCCAGAGGGTCCTGTTTGGGTCGAAGAAGAAGGCGCGCTCTACTTTAACGATGTTCCCGAAAACAAGATGTATCGTTGGACGCAAGACACCGGAGCTGAGCTGTTTCTGACCCCTTCGGGCGGCTCGACCCCCGAAATGTCTGAGATTATGAGAGAACCCGGCGCGAATGGAATCATCGAGTGGGCCGAAGCCCCCGGCAAACTGGTCCTCGCCGATCATGGCGCCCGTGGATTGTCTGTCTTGGACCCCATTAACAAAACGCGAAACACGATCGTTTCGAGTTTTGATGGCAAGTCTCTCAACAGCCCAAACGATATCGTGGCGCACAGCGATGGCGCGTTGTTCTTCACGGATCCGCCTTATGGCCTGCGTGGCTTGAACGAGGCCCCAGAAAAGGAGCTTTCCCACAATGGAGTCTATCGGCTGGAAAAAGGCGGTGCGGCACAATTGGTCATTGAAGATTTAAGCTTCCCGAACGGGATCGGGCTCTCGCCCGACGAAGACACACTCTATGTTGCCGTCTCGGACCCAGAGAACGCCGTCATCATGGCTTATGATACGTCAAAAGAAGGCGGTGTGAGCAATGCACGGGTATTCTTCAACGCAATGCCGGAATTGCGGGATGGCGGCGGCCTTCCAGACGGCATGGATATCGCTCGAAATGGCACCTTGTTCGCAACTGGACCCGAAGGGGTCTATGTGTTGAACCCGGAGTCTGGCGAGGTCATAGGTGTAATCTCAACCGGCTTCGCCACGTCAAACTGCACACTCGATGATGCCGAAGAATATCTCTATATGACCTCATCTTCTGTGCTGGCGCGCGTCCGCGTCAACTTGAATTAATCTCGGCACGCGAACGATCACCGCATTGATTTATAGCTGTGTTATTTTAAGCACCGGGCGGTCAGACACCGGAAGCGAAAATGCGCCTTAGCGATTGCCACAATTTTAAGAACTTCAGAGCGCTCGCCAAGCAGCGGCTCCCAAACCCCATCTTTAACTATATTGATGGCGCCGCCGATGACGAGGTCACCTATCGGCGAAACACTTCGGCCTATGATGATGTTGATTTGGTGCCGAGTGTTTTGAATGATGTTGAAAGCGTTGACCTGTCAGTCGAGGTGATGGGGCAAAAGCTCGATATGCCCTTCTATTGCGCCCCCACCGCCTTGCAGCGTCTGTTTCATCACGAGGGCGAACGCGCGGTTGCGCAGGCTGCAACCAAATTTGGAACCATGTTCGGCGTATCTTCGCTCGCGACTGTCACCGTCGAGGAAATTTCCCAGCTGGCGCCTGGGCCAAAGATGTTCCAGTTTTACTTTCACAAAGATCGCGGCCTGAATGACGCCTTGCTGGAGCGCGCACGTGCTGCGAAGTTCAACGTGATGGCCCTCACCGTTGATACAATTACGGGTGGGAACCGCGAGCGCGATTTGCGCACGGGCTTTACCTCCCCTCCAAAGCTGACGCCGAGCTCTCTCTTCAGTTTCGCCGCGCATCCCTCTTGGGCCTGGAACTTTCTGACCAAAGAAAAGTTCGACATGCCGCATTTGTCTGGCCATGTCAGCGAGGGCACCAATCTCGCGGTTTCGGTGGGGGATTATTTCTCCACCATGCTCGACCAATCGATGAATTGGGCTGACGCCGAAAAGCTGTGCGCCCAGTGGAATGGGCAATTTGCCTTGAAAGGCATTATGAGCGTCGAAGACGCCAAACGCGCCGTCGACATTGGCTGCACCGGAATCATGGTCTCTAATCATGGCGGCCGCCAGCTCGACGGCGCACGCGCGCCATTCGATCAACTCGCCGAAATCGTCGATGCGGTGGGCGACAAAATAGATGTCATCTGCGAGGGCGGCGTTCAACGCGGCACGCACGTTCTGAAGGCGTTGTCTGTCGGCGCCAAGGCGGTCTCAGGCGGACGCTATTACCTCTATGCCCTGGCGGCCGCGGGTCAGGCAGGTGTTGAACGCGCGCTCGGAAATCTGCGCACTGAGATCGAACGCGATATGAAGCTCATGGGCAAGACGAGCATCGATCAACTCTCGCGAGACAATTTGCGCTGGCGCTAAGGTTTGTCCTGTTTCGCTTGGCGCAGAGGAACGGCTTGCCGAATTCCCTCTAAGCAGCCCATAAATGCTTCAGAAGATAGAAGCGGAGGAAGGTCATGGGCGCATTTACAGGGAAAACAGCTTGGATAACGGGCGCGTCTTCAGGGATTGGTAAAGCCTTGGCGATCGCGCTCTCAGAGGCCGGTGCAAAAATTGTCCTCTCGGGTCGGCGCGTTGAGGCGCTGCAAGCGGTTGCAGATAAACTGACCACCGACGCTTTGGTCCTTCCATTCGAAGTTACGGATTACGACGCCCTCGCGGGCAAGGTCGACGAGGCCTGGGCCTTTTCAGGTCGGATCGATATTTTGGTCAACAATGCTGGGGTGAGCCAAAGAAGTCTCGCGATCCACACCGATCCGCAAGTCTATACAGACTTGATCAATATCGATTTGATTGCCCCGATCTGGCTAACGCAGTTGCAGCTCAAACGCATGGTCGATGCGGGCGGCGCGCATATCGTTGCAATCAGCTCCGTCGCGGGACGGATCGGGCCTCCACTTCGCACCGCTTATGCCGCGGCCAAGCATGGTTTAATCGGCTATATGGACTCGCTGCGAACAGAAGTCTCTGAGCGCCATAATATTCACGTCACCAATGTCCTGCCCGGCTCGGTCGCAACCGATGTGTCTCGCAACGCGCTCACAAAGGATGGCAGCAAACGTGGGAAGTCCGACGCCAATATTGATGGCGGAGACGACCCGGCAGATCTGGCTCGTGAGATCATGACGGCGATCACGGAGAAAACCCCGGAACTGATCTTCGCGAAGGGCACAGAATACGACGCAGCAAAACTCCGTCAAAGTGATCCCGACACCTTATTTACCATGATGAATCAAATGGGGGCGCAGATCGCAGAACGGTATGAACAAGGCGATGACGCTTAATATTTAAGCTCCTTCATTTGGCGCGGCACCGGTTTTGCAAGACCGGGGCATGTCCTCAAAGATTATCCAATTCCGCCCACGTGACGCTGCTCAAGCCCCAGCGACGGTTAAACCGCACCTTAATGCAAAAGCGCGCAGTGAAGCTCTGCCTCAATGGCTGAGGGAGCACAAAGTCGATTGGATCTTTAAAGAGGCCGAACGACGCAGCCGGTCTCACTGATCCCCCTTTTTTGCGGACAAATAGCGGCATTTCTGCCCCATAAATCGCCATTGGAACGACAGGTTCGCGCGTTTTGAGCGCCCGCGACAGTGACGACGCTCTTAATCCGAGTAAAAGTAAACTATATACAATCTGGATTTAACGGGTTCCCAGTCCGGCTTTTCACATTTGAAATGTTTCACTGGTAGTCCGGTTAACCATAAATAATGTTGTGGGTCGCACCCGCGCGCTTTTGAAAGGCACTCTCCCATGCCCTCGTTTCCGACATCTGTTCGAACAGCTGGGTTCATACTCCTTGCGCTTCTGGCCTATTTTGTGTTTCGAGGCCTCACGCGTGAACCCGTTCCACCGCCGGAAACCGGGTCGACTTTAAGCGAGACAACGGTCGAAGAGACCATCCCTGAAGTTATCGTTCGCCCGGCGACCCTGTCGGAACATCAAGTCATCGCAACTTTGAAAGGTAGCACTGAGCCGGATCGCGAAGTCACGGTCCGCTCCGAGACCATGGGGACCGTCAGCCAAGCCAATACGCGTGAGGGCCAAATCGTTGGCACTGGCACGATTTTATGCGGCCTCGACGTGGAAAGCCGAGCCGCACGTATCGCCGAAGCCGAAGCCGCCGTCACCTCAGCCCGTCTCGATTACGATGCCGCGAGCCAGCTAGAAGAAAAGGGGTGGACGACCTCAAATCGTGCGGCCGCGACGAAGGCCGCTCTAGATGGCGCTGAAGCCGCCCTCGCAGCCGCCAAAATCGAATACGAAAAGACAAAAATCAAAGCCCCTTTCCGTGGAATTTTCGAAACGCGCATGGCTGAGCGGGGTGATTTTCTGTCTGTCGGAGCGCCCTGCGGCCGAATAGTTGACCTCGATCCGATAATTGTGGCCGTCGACGCAACCGAAGATCAAATGGGTTCAATTGACACCGCTGAGCCCGTGGCCGTGCGACTCTCCACTGGGGGTACAGCCATTGGCACGATACGGTACCTTGCCAGCACCGCGAGCCAACAAACCCGGACTTTCCGCATCGAAGTCGAAATTCCCAATCCAGACTATCAAATCGCGGCCGGGCTCACGGCCACGGTGCGGTTGGGTCTGGAAGAAGTACCTGCCGCTTTGATGACTCCCGCCAACTTGGTTTTGCATGATGATGGCCGCGTCGGTGTTCGTTTCGTCGATGAGCAAAACGTCGTCCAATTCGCTGAAGTGAACATCATAGACGACGCACCAGACGGAATTTGGGTGAGCGGAATTCCAGAAGGTGTGAACCTTTTGGCCGCTGGCCAAGACTATCTACGCGAAGGGGTCACGGTCTCCCCTCGACTGGGCGAAGGACTTTAGCCTATGAACGGTCTCATCGACGGAGCCATCGGTCGCGCGAGAATGGTGCTCGCCATCCTCGTGGTCGCCCTGATCGCGGGGACGATGACCTATATCAATCTGCCGAAAGAAGCTGACCCAGACGTTCCAATTCCGTTTGTCGGGGTGACCATTCCTCTAGAGGGCGTTTCGCCCGAAGACGCAGAACGTTTGCTCGTGCGTCCCGTCGAGCGCGAAGTCCAGGCGATTGAAGGAGTCAAACAAATTGACTCCTTCGGACTGGAAGGCGCCGGTCAAATCATCATTGAATTCGACGTCTCCTTCGATCAGGACCAAGCGGTCTTGGACGTGCAAGAAAAAGTCGATCTCGCCCAACGCGATTTCCCCGAAGAAGCGCGCGAGCCCGTTATCACGGAGATCAATGCCTCTCTCTTCCCGATCCTGGCCATCAACCTATATGGTGACGCGCCTGAACGCGCGCTCTTCAAGATTGGTTTGGATCTGAAAGAGCAATTGGAGGGGCTTGAAGGGGTTCTCGAGGCCAGACTCACCGGTGACCGCGAGGAGGTGCTTGAGATCACCGTCGATCCGGCCAAGCTCGAAACGTACAATATCTCGTACCAAGAAATCTTCGCTGTTGTTGCGAACAATAACCGTCTCGTTCCAGCGGGTCGCATCGATATGGGGGAAGGCCGCTTTCCGGTGAAGGTGCCCGGATTGATCAAGACCTCACAGGACGCCTTCGACTTGCCGGTGAAAACCGATGGCGACGCAACAGTTACGCTCGCGGATGTCTCAACCGTCCGCCGGACGTTTAAGGACCGTGAGCAATACGCGAAATTTAACGGACAGCCGGCGGTCACCATTCAAATCGTCAAACGTACCGGAGCGAATATTCTCGACACAGTCGCCGAAGTTGAAGCGATTGTTGAACAATCGAAATCAGCTTGGCCAGAAACAGTCGACTACACTTTGACGTCCGACATGTCTGAGATGATCGATGAGCAGCTTGGACAGCTACAAGCGTCGATCGCGGTGGCTGTTGTCCTGGTGATGATCATCGTCGTCGCGGCGCTCGGGTTGCGTTCTGCGGGCATGGTCGGGCTCGCCATCCCGGGCTCGTTTGTGATGGCCTTCCTGATGCTCGGTGTGTTCGGCTACACGATCAATATGATGGTCATGTTCGGCATGGTGATCGCGGTTGGGATCTTGGTCGACGGCGCGATTGTGGTGGTCGAATATGCTGATCGAAAAATGGCTGAAGGGCTTCATCGCAAGGAAGCTTATGCGATGGCCGCGAAACGGATGTTTTGGCCGATTGTCGCCTCTTCGGCGACAACTCTAGCGGCCTTCTTCCCGTTTCTTTTCTGGGACAGCCTGGTCGGCAAGTTCATGTCCTACCTTCCGATCACGCTGATCTTTGTGCTCGCAGCCTCTTTGATTATGGCTCTGATCTTCTTACCGGTCCTCGGCTCCGTTGTCGGCGGACGCGGCGCGGATGAGAACGACAATAATGGCTTGGTTGAGGTCTCGGGCGTTTCCGGAGACCCAAAGGCAGCTTCTGGTTGGTTTGGGCGTTATGCCCGCGCCACGTCAGCCCTGATTGAAAGACCACTCTTGGTCACAGCGAGCGCTGCCGCTTTGATCGTCGCGATTTTCATGTGGTTCGGATCGACACAGCACAAATCTGAATTGTTTCTCGATGTGGAGCCTGAGCAGCTCTATGTCTTCGTTCAGGCGCAAGGCAATCTCTCCGCCGACGAGGAATATGAGATCGTCAACCGCGCTGTGCGGCCGCTCTTAGAAGTCCCGGGCATCGAGTCGATCGCTTCGAGTTCTGGTAGCGAAGGCTCAGGCTCGTTCAACTTCGACGGCGTAAGTTCGCCGCCGCAGGACACGGTGGGCCGGGTCTTGATCAACTTGAAAGACCGCGATGACGGCTATGATGGCCGCGTGACGGAGCAACGCATCCGGGACGCCTTGGTCGGGATCCCTGGCTTGCGCACCGAAGTTCAAAAGCTCGAACAAGGCCCGCCTGTCGGGAAAGATATTCAAGTCGCCGTGCGCTCAAATGATGGTCCGGCCTTAATGCGCGCGGCGGCGCAGGTCCGCGCGCTCGTAGACTCCATGGATGGCTTACGGGAAGTCGAAGACAGCCGTCCCCTGCCCGGTATCGAGTACCAACTCGAAGTTGATCGCGCGCAAGCGGGCAAGTTTGGTGTGGATGTCAGCCAAGTTGGCGCCGCCGTACAATTGATCACGAATGGCATCCTGGTTGGACGTTACCGTCCTGATGACGCGCTCGATGAAATCGACATCCGGGTCCGTTTGCCGGAAAGCGAGCGGAGCGTTCAAGCGCTTGATCGCCTGCGGATCGCCACCCCGAATGGACAAGTTCCCCTGTCGCAATTCGTTGAGCGTATCCCCGCCCCGAAAGTGACCAAGATCGAACGGCGCGACGGCAAACGCATCGTTCTGGTTCGCGCAAACGCGGTTGAGCAAGGCGCAGGCGCGGCCAAAGTTGCCGAGCTAAAAGAGCTGATCGCGGCGGCGAATATTGATCCAGCTGTAGACATTCAGTTCGAAGGCGCCGACGAAGACGCGGCGGAAGCCGAAGCCTTCTTCCAAGTCGCCGCCCTCGCTGCGCTGTTCCTGATGGGCATCATTCTGCTTTGGGAGTTCAACAATTTCTACCATGTAGTTTTGACGCTTTCGGCTGTGATCTTGTCGACCGCAGGCGTTCTGATCGGCATCCAATTGGTCCTGCCCTATATTTCCATCCTCATGATCGGGACGGGCGTTGTCGCCCTCGCCGGGATCGTGGTGAACAATAATATCGTGCTGATCGATACGTTCCAGCGCTTACAGAAAGACGGACGGTCCAGCGAAGAAGCAGCGATCGCGGCAGCGGCGCAACGCATCCGCCCAATCCTACTGACCACTTTGACGACGATTTGTGGCCTCTTGCCGATGGTGTTCATGATGAATGTGAACTTCCGCGAAGGCGCAATCAGCTTTGGCGGAGTGACCGCAGAATGGTGGGTACCTTTGGCCACAGCGGTGGTCTTCGGCCTTGGCTTCTCAACGATGCTCACCCTCATCGTAACGCCCGTTTGGTTAGCTGCGCCAGCGAAGATGGGGCGTTGGCGCAAGCGCATGGTGGCGCGTCTCACCGGGCGCAGTGTCGAACCACATATGATGGATGAGCCAGAGGTGGATCTCTTCGAGCCGGATCGCGACATCCGACCTGCCGCGGAATAGCGTCCGCCCTGATCCTTCGACTTCGCTCAGAATTAGGAGCGTGACCCATTCAATGAAAGTCTCGGCTATAAAAGAGTTTCTTCGCCTGTTCGCGGGGATGACGGGCGCCTGAGGCAATACGCGCGCGATGCGCTTCTTGAAGCTCTGCGGTGATCGCTTCGGCCACTTTACGGCGTTTCTCACTCTTAGGACCAGAGCGCATATCCGGTACGGGGCGTTTCGCTTCGTCGGCATTGTCACGCGAAGGATCAATACTATCGCCGGCAAATTCGGGATAACCCAGCCCATCCAGCAAATAGGAATAGTCGACAATGTGAGTCGCGATCACATGCGTGACCGTGCCTTCCCGTTGCAGCTTGCCGCGCACATGCAAAAGCCGCCCGGCCATCACTTCTTTGCGGAACTTCTCAAACACTTTCGGCCAGACGACGACATTCGAGACCGAGGTGTCATCTTCCAGGGTTAGGAAGATCACGCCACTGGCCGTGCCGGGTCGCTGGCGGGTGATGACCAGACCTGAAACCGCAAGCCAGACCCCATCGGCAGTCGTGCGATGGTTTTCAGCAGGCTGAAATTTCGGCAAATGGTCCCGCAACAAATTGACCGGATGATCGCGGAGCGTCAGTCGGGTGGCGACATAATCCTCAAACACGCTCTCATGTAGGCTGAGACTCGGCAGATTAGCCTCAACCTCTGGCAGCCCTTCCCCAGCCTGTTCGAAGAGCGGCAAAGGTCGGTCCGCGCCGAGTCCTTTGACAGCCCACAGCGCATCGCGGCGCTCCAACCCATAGACCGCAAACGCATCCGCGCCTGCCAGCCGGGTCAGCGCCCCGCGGCCAATCCCGGCCCGGCGCCAGATCGTTTCAATCGCGCCATAGCCCGCCCCGCGCGCCGCCGCGATCCAGTGCCCATCTTCTTCGGAAAAGCCTTTAATCTGACGAAACCCAAGGCGCACTGCGAGGCGTCCATTGGGCAATGGCTCCAACACATTGTCCCAGAAACTGTTCTCGGCACAGACGGGCAGCACGACAACGCCATGATCTTTCGCGTCGCGGACGAGCTGAGCGGGCGCATAGAAACCCATGGGCTGAGCGTTCAGGATCCCGCAGCAAAACACTTCCGGGTGGTGGCACTTGATCCAGGACGAAGCATAGACCAGGAGCGCAAAACTCGCCGCATGGCTTTCCGGGAAACCATAGCTCGAAAAACCCTCTAGCTGTTTGAAACAATTCTCCGCGAACTCCAGTTCATAGCCGCGCTCAAGACAGCCCGCGATGAAACGCTCTTTGAAATCCTCGACCGCGCCCTGGCGACGGAACCCGTTCAAAGCCCGGCGCAAGGCATCGGCTTCGGTTGGACTAAAGCCGGCCGCGACGATGGCGATCTGCATGGCCTGCTCTTGGAAAAGCGGCACGCCATAAGTCCGCTCCAGAACAGCGCGCAGATCCTCGGACGGATAGATGATCTCTTCCTCGCCGCGGCGGCGACGCAGATAGGGATGCACCATATTGCCTTGGATCGGCCCTGGTCGAATGATCGCCACTTCAGCGATGAGATCCTGATAGGTGCGCGGGCGCATGCGCGGCAGGAAATTCATCTGCGCGCGCGACTCGACTTGGAAGACACCGACGGTGTCGGCCTCGCACAACATGTCATAAACGACCGGGTCTTCCTGCGGCAGCGTTGCGAGCGTGTAAGCCTCGCCTTTCCACATTTCGAGCAGGTCAAAGCATTTGCGAATACAGGTCAGCATGCCGAGCGCGAGAATATCGATCTTGAGCATGCCGAGCGCTTCAATATCGTCCTTATCCCATTCCAAGACGGTGCGATCGGCCATGGCCGCATTCTCAATCGGGCACAGCTCATCGAGCCGGCCTTTGGTGATGACAAAGCCGCCAACATGCTGCGAGAGATGGCGCGGGAAGCCGATAATCTGCTTGGCGAGATCCAAGGTTTGGCGCAGGCGTTGGTCTTCGAGATCTAGCCCGGCTGACTTTGCCCGCTCATCGCCAAGGTCTGAGGAGGACACGCCCCAGACCTGACTGGACAGGGCCGAGACGACATCGACCGAGAGCCCCATGGCTTGCCCGACCTGACGGATCGCACTGCGCGAACGATAATGGATCACGGTCGAGCATAGCCCGGCACGGTGGCGACCATATTTCTCATAGATGTGCTGGATCACCTCTTCGCGCCGCTCATGCTCGAAATCGACATCAATATCCGGCGGCTCATTGCGCGCCTCAGAGATGAAGCGCTCAAACACCATAGTGATCATGTCGGGCGAGGCTTCAGTAATCCCGAGCGCGTAGCAGACAACCGAGTTCGCTGCCGAGCCGCGGCCCTGACACAAAATCCCTTTTGAGCGGGCAAAGGTCACTACATCATGCACGGTCAGAAAGTAGCGGGCATAATCGAGCTCTGAGATTAGCCGCAGCTCTTTCTCGACCATGCTGCGAACTTTGAGCGGCACCGCATCTGGATAGCGACGCAGCAAGCCTTCTTCGGTCAGCTTGCGTAAGCGGTCGTTTGGTTCGAGCCCGTCGCTTATCTCATCTGGATATTCATAGCGCAGCTCATCCAGTGAGAACGGGCAGGCCTCAGCAATGCGCACCGTATTCACCACCGCATCTGGATAGGCCTGAAACAGACGGCGCATTTCGAACTCGGACTTGATCCGTCGCTCGGCATTGGGCAGCGCGCGGCGACCCAGCTCATCAATGGTCGTCTTCTCGCGAATACAGGAGAGGACATCCGCCAGCCGAAGCCGTCCGGCTGCGTGCATAATGACATTGCCGAGCGCGACGGTCTCCAAGCCGACCGCATCCGCCAGCTCATGCGCTTTGGCAAAGCGCGCCGGGTCCTGGCCATCATATTCCGGCAACAGCCCAACGAAGACATGGTCATCAAAGGTGGCTTTGAGCCTCTGCAGTGTCGCTTCAAAGTCTGGGCCGGTGAGTCCGATCAGGATGCAATTGTCTGCATATTCGAGTACATCTTCGAGGCTGAGATCGCATGCGCCTTTCACCGTTCGCAGCTTGCCGAGCGTGAGCAAGCGCGAGAGCTGACCAAAGGCTTTGCGGTCGCGCGGATAGGCGAGGATCTCTGTCCCATCCATCAGCTTGAGCCGGGTCGCCACCAGATAACGCAGGCCAAGTTCCTTGGCCGCCGTATGCCCGCGGACAATGCCCGCGAACGTGTTCGTGTCGGCAATGGCAAGTCCACCCAGGCTCAGTTTGCGGGCGCGCGTGACCAGCTCTTCGGCATGTGAGGCCCCGGTCAAAAAGGTGAAATTGCTGATCGCGAACAGTTCGACATAAGTCACGGGAACTCTCCTGCGACATACCAATCCTCGGTCTCTTCACCTGGGTAATTGAGCAGCCAGAGGCGGCGCCCCTGATCGGTTTGCACGGTCCAATAGTCGCGCGTGCGTGGATCTTCTTCGCGATACCAGCGCGGGGTGATCCGCTCAGGTCCATGCGCGCGATCGGTGGCAAAGGACATGCGCCGCCATTTGAAATTGAGCGGCGGACGGCCGGGCGTCTCGACCTGAACAAATTCAGGCGGCGTGAACAGACGGATCGGACGTGGGCGGGGCGCCGGGCGCCAATGAGGTTCAACCCCCGCCGCTTCGACCTGCCCGAATTCCAGCTCCGGCACATGATGATCGCGCGGGCGAAAGACCCGGACATGATCAAAGCCGATCCGATTGCCGAGTGTCTCAATCAAGATCAAGCGCTGGTCGGCACGTTTAGTATCCTCGCCAAAGCTGCCCTGTTTCAGCCGGATCGGCTCAATATGCTCAGCCACCAGGCGGAACCAGTCGGCGCCATATTCGATCTCCAGCTTGGACAGCGGATGCGAGAATTGCCGCAGAATCGCCTCTGGGTCCGAGCATGGCCGGGCAAAGCCAATGCTGAGCGGATGGTCGCCTGTATCGACGCAACGCACCGTTAGGTGAAACCGCCGCGCCCCGCGCTGATCCGCCTCTAGCCGTCCACAGATTTGCGTCGCCAAACGCTGCAGCACATTTTCTAGATCGTCCAAGAAGCCAATCGGTTCGGGCAAAGTCATCCGCGCGGCATATGTCGGGTCGGCCGCCTTGGGTGTGACTGGGTCGGGTGTGAGCCCGCTCGCGGTCTGCAGCGCTTGGGTGAGATGCAACCCAAACCGGCGCGCGAGCTCCCCTGACTTTTGCTGATACAGATGGCCAATCGTGGTGAGCCCGGCCCGCGCCAGTTCGCTGACCATTTTATGGGTGAGGCCCAGCGCGGCGATGGGCAGGTCCGTAAGCGCGGGGCGCAGCTCTCCTGGCGGCGCGAGCGAGACCTCTTGCGGCCCGAACCGGGCGAGCGCTTGGGCCCCGCCTTTGGTGTCAGCAATGCCAATCTGCGCCTGGATCTGAAGATCGGAGAGCCGGGTCAGCGCTTCGCGCCCCATTTCCAACTCGCCGCCAAACAGATGCGCGCAGCCAGAAATGTCGAGCAACAAGCCATCCGGCGCATCGAGCGAGACCCGCGGCGAGAGCGCATCGGCCCAACGCCAAAGTGCCCGCAAGAGCAAGTCTTCGCGCATCGGGTCGCTTGGCTCGGTCAACAGGTCCGGACAGATGGCCCGTGCATCGGCAAGGGCTTGGCCCGCCACCACACCGGCCTTCAGTGCCGCATCATTGGCATGGGTGACCCGCCAGGCATTCTTCTCTTCGGCAATGATCGCGAACGGTCCGGTGAGGCGGGGGTCGCCCTGCCGGGTCAGGCGATCAAGGGGGAGTTGCGGGAGCCATATGGAGAGTATCCTTGGCATTCTGCCCTCCCTCTTCTGGACGCGCATGGGTGACATGCCAGGTCCCGGCCTCGCCATTCTTGCCTTTGACGCAGGTCCAGTCCCAAGCAGGCTGGTCGGCGTGCACGGGCGTACAGTCCCATCGCGTTTGCGCCGCCGATGTGCTCGCCCCGCCACGCAGGAGAATAAGCCCGAGGCCGCCGCCCTGCTCGGCCGCAAGTTGCAACCGGCGGCTCTCCTTCAGAGACAGCAGATCCGGCATTTCGAGGATGACGCAAAACCCACCTTCGGCCCGCAGCGCTTGGTCCGCCGCCCACAGCAATTCCCCACGTGAGACCGCTTCGACCAGGATCAAATCCTCAGGTTTCAGATAGGCCTGCAGACCTGTGGGACAGAGGCTGGTCAGGTCCCGGTGCAAGCCGATCCAGAGAATATTCCGATCCTGCCTCCGCGGCTGCAATCGCTGCAAACAGATCCGCGCCCGGCCCCATGACTTCATGGATCCGGCCTTTGCGAAGCGCCACACGCCCACCGACCGCCAGCACATTCTGTGCAAGCGGCAGCGCACCTGCAGCCCGTAGGGGTTGAAGATCAGCTCGTCCCATATGTTCTATTTTTGTTCTTTTTTCTGGAGAGTCAATCCGCCTTGAAAGACAGATGCGTTTTGTCGCTTCTCAGACTTAGAGTTTTACGGGTGCCATCTTGCCGAGCCGTCGCAGCAATTCAGGCTCTAAGGCTTCGCTCGCATCTGATAGAAAGCAGAGATAGACGCCCGTAATCGCCGTATTCCTGAAATCATCCAACGTGTAGCGCCCGTGCATCCAATAACGTGAGGCTTCGCTATAGTTGAAGTAGATTTGGCGCGCGATCGTTTCGGCTGGGATGTTCCCTTTCAAAAGCCCTTGCGTTTGCGCCAAACGCACCGCGGTGGTTTGCATAGCGCTCGCCTTTTGCCCAAATTGGTCGAACGCAGTGCGCG
>CBDIHJ010000016.1:0-52170 GCA_965279045.1 Henriciella sp.
CTATATCGACGCTATTGCTGTCGTCGATGCCGCCCATAGGAGACCGCCCAAATGGATCAGCGGATCCATTTCGGCTGCCTTGGGGTTCGCCGATGCGATCAGCTTGGGCTTCATCTAAGGCCTCCGCCAGCCCTTCAGCCAGCTCCCGGAGCTGCCGTGTGGCTTGCTCCTGATTCCGAATGGCACGGTTTTCATTGCCGTCTTCGAGCGCGTTTCCGGCCCGTCTTTGTGATCGTTCGATGGCGTCCACGGTGTCATCGTCGAGCAGTCCTCCGGCACCCTCCCCTTCTTCGCCGTCGCCCAATTGACCTTCGGCGAGCTCTTCAAGACGGTCGGCAAGTTCACGCTGTCGCTCAGCGAGTGATCGACCGTCTTCGCCTTCCATCCATTCTGGCAAATCGCCCATACCGCCGCCGGTTTGGGGCTGCCCGTCTGCTCCGGGCTGATTTTCACCGAATTGCTGATCCCCTTGGTCGCCGCGTTCGCCGCGCTGTTGAGCTAGGGTTTCATCATTGAGTTCGCGCTGTTCCCGCAGAAGATCAGAGAGTTCGCGCATCGTCTCGCTCATCTCACGCTCTTCTTCGGGCAGATCTTCGTTTTCCTCGCCTTCACCGCCTTCGCCAGGCATGCCGGGGAAGCCTTCTCCAGAACCTGAGCCCTGCTGGAATTCGAGGTTTTCGAGCATATTGGTGATATCGGCGAGCAATTGGCGGGCTTGATCTGTGGCGCCTGTCTCGGTGAGGTCTTCGAGCGCGTCCAGCATGTCGGAAAAGCCTTGGCCACCCAGCCCCGACCCACCTGGGCCTTCGGCGCCGTCTCGATTGTCGGGCGCAGGTTCTAGGCCGTTGGCCAGCGCTTCTGCCATTTTAGCCGCAACATAGCGTTGGGCCGCATCTTTGAAGGCTTCCATCAAACGTCGGATTTCTTCTTCGCTTGCCCCATCCCGCAAAGCGTCTTCAAGAGCTTTTTTGGCCGCCATCAGCGCCGCGTAAGCGTCCGCGGCCGATCCATACTCAGCCCGCAAAGCCAGGGACCAGAGCAATGGTTCCGTCGACTTAGCTTCATCGGTCGAGATCGAAGCTTCCAGCGCATAGCGCGCGGTCTCAAGGCCAGAATAGACCAAAACGTCTTTGAAATAGCGTGGTGCACGATAAGTCACAGCCTCAAGCATGACCGCACCGCGTTGCACTCCTGACGGCGCTTGTTCCAAACGCTGCGTGGCCGACACATAGTAAGCGCCGGCTTGGGTTGAATCCAACGCGGGTTGTGCTTCGCCATAGGCCTCATCCTCGCGCAAGACGGTGACCCGCACATCCTGGATCGCTTTTGCGAGCGGCTGCAATAGCAGCTTCTCTGGCAGTTTGAACGTGTACGGCTCGCTCAAGCCCTGTTGTCCCGCGCCATCCGTCGCCACCAGCCAAACTTCAACACGGGCGCCGGCCCAACGATTACGTGTAAGGTCGATTTTGGATTCTTCTTCGGCTTCGCGCGGGCTGATACCGCCGAGTTCGACGGCGACAAAATCGGGCTCGCGCGCCTCGCCCTCTGGTTTGATGGCCAGTTCGAGTTTTGAAACGCCGTAATCGTCGCTAACTTTCCAGCTAAACTCGGTGCGGTCGCCATCGCCGAGAACTGGCATATCGACAAACTCTACAATCGGCGCTTCGTCCGGAGAGGCAAAAACGGTCCAGGCTTTGCGCTCGCCCCACCAGCGGACCGCGACATTACTATCGCCAGTAATCTTGGTGGTGATTTCGTAGGCGCCGTCTGGCGTCGCTTCGAAGCTTGAGGTTTCGCGCCCATCGGAATTCGAAACGCGAAGCTTAGGCGCAGACGGAGCTTGCGCTCTCAGCGTCATGACAGACCCAGCCGGCACACGCACTTCACCCTGCTCAGGTTTGAGGAAAATCGGTGCACGGCCTGTGTGTTCCGGCGGTGCGATCCAAGCTTCGATCCGCACATTTTCCGCGCCGAACAGCGCGCCATAATCTGGATCGAGCGCTGCACTTAAACGCGATTGAGCGTTGTCCCAATTGAACGCAAGGACCAACGCGAGAAGAACAGGTACTGCAAAGCGAAGCCGCAATGGATCGCTTGTAGACCAGGCTTCGCTGAACTCAGGGACGCGCAGACGTCGGACCGCATCGGTGAGACGCTCTTCATGCGCGCGCCAAAGTTGAACGCCCTCGATTTCAGGTCTCGCGGGGCGATCGGCCAGGGATGTTAGAGGTCGCAGGTCTGATTGCTGATCCAGCGCCTCAATCGCGCGCTGACGCGGCGGGCTCTGATATCGCCGCCAGCCTCGGACAAAGGCTATGCCGAGGCCGACGATAAAAATAAGTGTCGCCAGCGCGGAAAGACCCGCGGGTGCCCGTTCGAAGGCCCCAAGCACCGCAGCGCCAACAAAGATAACGACCAGCGCCAGAAAGGGCCACCAAGCACGCCACAGCTCAATGCGCCGCAACCGACCAAAGGTCAGGTCGATCAGGCGCTTCGTGCCGGGGATGCGATTTATGTCAGCCAATCTGGGAACTGCTCCAATTCTACCATCTGTTCGAAGCTAGGGCGTCGTCGAACCACTGCAAATTGGTCGCCATCCACCAAAACTTCCGCCACGAGCGGACGTGCATTGTACTGACTGGAGAGCACAGCGCCATAGGCACCGGATGACATAAAAGCAATGCGTTCGCCGGGGCTCACGCTCGGCATCACGCGCTTGGCAGCGAATTTGTCCGTCGACTCGCAGATCGGACCAACAATGTCGTACTCCGCGTCACTCGCTTCACCCTTCGGTGCATTGAGCGGCAACACATCGTGGTGGGCTTGGTAAAGCGCTGGACGCATGAGATCGTTCATCCCCGCATCGATGATCATAAAGGTCCGGTCTGGGGCAGGCTTGTGATACAACACCTCGCTCACCATAACCCCAGCATTGCCGGCAATCACACGGCCAGGTTCCAAGATCACTTGTAGACCCAAGCCTTCCGTGACTTCGCGGATCATTTGAGCATAATCTGCAGGGGGCGCTGGCGCATCTGAATCCTTATATGGGATCCCTAATCCCCCACCGAGATCGACCCGCTGCAAATCATGCCCCGCATCGCCAAGGAACTTGACCAGACCAATCGTCTTTTCAAACGCCGCCCGCATAGGCGCCAATTCGCCGATTTGGGAGCCAATATGAACGTCTACGCCGACCGCTTCCACACCCGGCAAGGCTTTGATCTGGTGATAAAGTTCAGGTGCCTCAGCCCAAGGCACGCCGAACTTATCGCCAGCTTTGCCGGTTGAAATGTTTGGGTGTCCACCCGCAGCGACATCCGGATTTACGCGCAAAGCGACTGGTGCGACCTTGTTCATTCCCATCGCCACCTCGGACAGCGCGATGAGTTCAGCGCCGCTTTCGACATTGAATTGGTGAATGCCCTGCTCCAGACCGAGCGCCATTTCTTCGCGCGTTTTGCCGACGCCTGAAAAGACAATGCGATCCGCGGGAATGCCCGCTGCTAAGGCGCGGCGCAACTCGCCGCCGCTGACCACATCAGCCCCGCACCCTTCACTCGCAAGCGTCTTTAAAACGGCCAGGTTTCCATTGGCTTTGACCGAATAGGCAATCAAGCAATCCATGCCCTCGAAGGCGGCAGCAATTACGCGCGCGTGCCGACGCAATGTTGCGGTCGAGTAGACATAGACCGGTGTACCCACCGTGTCCGCAATCTCATTCAGATCGACCTCTTCGCAATGAAGACGGCCATGTTCGTAGTTAAAGTGGTGCAAGGACGCCTATCAGCCGGGGCTGACCTCCCCCATGCTTTCCTCTTCAACATCCACATCGGGTGCTGGTTTTGGAATCTCGCCGCCGAGCGAGTTATAATAGACCAAATTATCATCAATCTCGGCTGCCGCGAATTGCGCCGCTGAGTCGACCGGCTGTTGAGCCTCTTCGCTTGGGGGGTCAGAAAAGATCGGTGGTGGCGTTTTCAAATCACCTCGCAGCCCGCAACCTGCGAGCAGGGCAAGTATCGACAAACCAATTGTGGTCTTGATCATGTTTTTCATCTGGCTCGCTCCTATGTCGCGCCTAACCGAGGCGCTGCGTCCATTGTTCAACTTGTTCCGCCACGCGGACCGGTGAAGTCCCACCATAGCTTTGCCTGCTCATCGCTGAGGCTTCAACAGTCAGCACCGAAAATACGTCATTTGTAAGCCTAGGTTCGACGGCCTGCATGTCTTCCAGGCTGAGCTCTGGCAAATCGCATCCTTTTTCCTCAGCTTTAGCGACCAAGGAGCCGGTCACATGGTGAGCGTCGCGGAATGGCATTTTGAGCTCGCGCACCAACCAATCTGCGAGATCCGTTGCCGTGGAAAAGCCTTTGGCCGCGGCCGCACGCATATTGTCGCGATTAAATGTGATCGTCTCCATCATACCCGCCATGGAGGCGGCGCAAAGACTGAACGTATCAAACGCCGCAAAGGTGAGTTGTTTGTCGTCCTGCAGGTCTTTCGCATAAGCGAGTGGGAGCGCTTTGACAGCGCCTTGCAAGGCAGCGAATTGGCCGGTGATCAGGCTCGCCTTGGCGCGAATCAGCTCAGCGGCATCAGGATTGCGCTTTTGCGGCATGATCGATGATCCTGTCGACCAGGCATCAGACAGTTTCGCGAAGGCGAATTGTGCACTGGTCCAGAGCACGATTTCTTCAGCGAGCCGGGACAGATGCGTCGCCGCAATTGAAAGTGCAGAAAGCGCTTCCAATGCAAAGTCGCGCGCCGAGACGGCATCCAATGAATTCGCCATGGGGCGGTAAAAGCCGAGCGCTTCGGCGGTCGCATCACGATCAATCGTAAACCCAGTGCCTGCGAGCGCCGCGGCTCCGAGCGGGCTTTCATTCAATCGCCGCGCACAATCATCCATTCGCGAGCGATCACGCTCCATCATCTCAACATAGGCCAATAGATGGTGGCCGAGGGTGACCGGCTGTGCAGTCTGAAGATGAGTGAACCCTGGCATAACCGCGTCGGTATGCTCGCCCGCAAGCTTCACCATCGCGCGCTGCAGCGTTTTCAGGCTCCGTCGCGCCTCTGTCAGGGCGCCGCGGGTCCAGAGACGGAAATCTGTGACAACTTGGTCATTCCGCGAGCGCGCTGTGTGTAAGCGTCCCGCCGGTTCTCCGATGAGCTCTTTGAGTCGCGCCTCGACATTCATGTGGATGTCTTCAAGCTCTACCCGGAAGGGGAATGTGCCCGCCTCAACTTCCTCAACAATCTGATCAAGTCCGCCTTGAATGGCTTCATTATCAGCATCAGAAATGATCTCTTGCTCGGCCAGCATGTCCGCGTGTGCGCGGGATCCGGCGATATCTTCGCGCACCATGCGTTTGTCGACATCAATCGATGCGTTGATGGATTGCATAATGTCGCTGGGTTGTGCGGCGAAGCGTCCCCCCCACATTTTCTGGCCTTTTGAACTCTCATTCGCCATATCGCTGTCTCGTCTATTCTAGTCTCAGAGGCCCGACGCCCCATGGATCGTTTCTTGCGCATCGCCATCCCGACCATGTTTGCCGGAATCGCTTTGGCGCTGCTTTACGCCGTCTTTAGCGCCAGTTCAAACGAGAGTAACCGCGACCCAGTGGAACGATTGGCGGTTGGCGAGCTGGCCAAGCTTGATTTGTCCGATCGCGGCACCCCAGCAGCGACCGCCCCCTTTGTGGATGCAGATGGAAATGAGGTCACGCTGCAAGACTTTCCCGGCCAAGTGGTGCTGGTCAATTTCTGGGCGACTTGGTGTGGGCCTTGTGAGCGGGAAATGCCGTCTCTGGCGGCGCTTGAGACCGCCCGCGGGGGTGAGGACTTCAAAGTGATCGCCATCAGCGTCGATGACCCTGCGGACAAAGACTATGCGGTGCGTCGTTTACAAGAGCTGTCTGGGGGCGTGTTGAATTTTTACACGCTGTCAGAGGGACCAGAGGGGTGGAACGCGGTCTATGATATGGGCGCTGGGGGCGGGTTTCCGACAACGATCCTTTATGACAAGCGAGGCCTGAAAGTCGCGAAACTCGAGGGCGAGGCCGATTGGGCGAATTATCAAGCGGTGGCTTTGATCGATGCGGTTCGTGAGAACTAAACGAGCCCATCCCAGAGCAGTTTCAGCCCGACCATGAAGATGATGCCGTACAGGATCCGATAAAACAGAGTCTGATCAATGTGTTTGACGAGCCAGGCCCCGAAAAGAACCCCGATGGGTGCAAGCGGGATCAGAATCAAAGATGTTGTGAGGTTGCTCTGATCGAACTGTCCAAGCATGGCGTACGGCACGACTTTGACGAAATTGACGACAAAAAAGAACATCACGGCGGTGCCCGCATAAATGCGCTTGTCGAGTCCTTGAGGGATCGCGTAGGCCTGATACGGTGGGCCGCCTGCATGGGCGATAAAGCTGGTGAATCCCGCGACGGTTCCGGAAATCAATCCGAGCGGGCGATTATTTTTTATAAAAGCATCACCACCCGACGGTTTTACGATCGCGTAGATTGGGAACAAAATCGCGATCAAACCGACCACAATGCGAACCACCTGATCATCCACATAGCCCGCCAACAGACCACCAGCGATGATTCCCAATATCGCGCCGGGCAGTGTCAGCCATAACAATCGCCGGTCCCAATATTTTCGGTACGTCCAGACGCCCACCCAATCCATGATGATTAGGATCGGCAACATGATACCGGCGGCCTGAACCGGCGAAATGACAAGAGCCATGAGCGGCACCGCGAGCAGCGCTAATCCACCAAACCCACCTTTGGAGACTCCAGTAACCAAAACAGAGATCACGGCAATGACCCAAAAGAGCGGTTCGTGGTCCATCAAACGACTTCTAAGCGGCCGGCTGGAGATCAAGCGCCAAGAGTAGCGTGCGTTGATCAGGGCTAAAATTATCGTCGGACAACAGCCAAATCCGAGAGGATCCATTAGGGGCTTCACCAATCGCCACGGCCTCAAAATTGTCCACTGGCAAGGGCGGCTTCAGCCGTGCCTCAGCGATCTGCTCACCATCTTTGAGAACTCTTACAATCGCACGCGCACCGCGAGCTGGATCATAGGCCCGAAAAACTTGAGCCCTTAGCCCATTCTCATAATCAAGCCCCGTCAGCATGTATAAAAGCGGTTGGCGCGTGCGGTCCAGGTCCGCGAGCGTCCCATCGACGCGAACGACCCCGAAGGGTGACCCTCCGGACGATTGAACTTCGAACCCGACCTCTAGGGTCTCCTCTACAAGCGCCAGGCCTTCGGGCCCTCGATTGTTGCGCAAGACTTCGCCAGCAACGACTTTATCAAGTTTGACGACACGCGCCGCGTGAGCGGCAGTCCCACAGCTTTCGAGGTCATAGGCTTCAATCCGGTGCCTTTGTTCAAAGCTGACAAAGGCCAAGCCGTCCCGGACGGCTAAATCCTCCGCGTCGGCCGACATCTTGGTTGGAAAGATCTGCCCATCAGTGTTGCGCATATAGGCGATCGACCCGGTCCCATCGGGTGAACCGGTTTCAGGATCAACGCCAATCCAAACGAATTTGCCGTCATCGCTGACAGACAAGAGCGAGCCAGAGCGCAGCACATCGAGGCCCGAGAGCCCGCCAAAATCATCATCGCTTGATTTGAGCTGCCAGGCGCCAGCGAGTGTAAGCCCTTTCAAGTTCATCTGCTGCGCGCTTTTTGAGCCGCGCTCCGCCTGAATAACCCGAAGCGGCAAATCGCGAGCTGTCTGAAAACGTACTCCCTCCGGACAAGAACGCGCACGGAGATCCTCGAAATGATCGTCAAAGATCCAAACCGCAGCGCTGGAGCCGGACTCAACGCTGGCGCGCTCAGGCGCGGTGCACGCGCCAAGAATGAGTGCCGCAGAAATCGCTGTGTAACGCATCAATGGAAGACCTCTTCTGAGGCAAGCTCTGCGCCCCCTTTAGGGCAGGAAGATGAAAGAATTACAGCCGCGTGCGGCGCACATCACGCCCAGATCCGATTTTTGGACCGCCATAGCGCGGCGCCCCTGCTCCAGCGCCAGACGTCGCCGATCCGCCGGGCCGAACCGTTTCGCGCGTCAATGGCGGCACCGCCATTGCTTCAGGCTTTGGCGCGTCCCCATTCTCATCAAACAGGCTCGCCAATTGCTCGGTCATCGCGCCGCCCAATTGTTCGGCGTCAACGATCGTTACAGCGCGCTTATAATAGCGTGTCACATCGTGGCCGATCCCGATCGCGATCAATTCAACCGGACTGCGGGTCTCCAGCTCTTCGATGACTTGGCGCAAATGACGCTCCAAATAGTTTCCGACATTGACCGAAAGCGTTGAGTCATCGACCGGAGCACCATCCGAAATCACCATCAAAATCTTGCGCTGTTCCGCGCGGGCTAAAAGGCGATCGTGCGCCCATAAGAGCGCCTCGCCATCAATGTTCTCCTTGAGGAGGCCTTCGCGCATCATCAAACCGAGATTACGACGGGCACGTCGCCACGGCGCGTCGGCAGACTTGTACACAATATGCCGCAAATCGTTCAGTCGACCCGGTCCTGCAGGTTTACCCGCTTTGACCCAGTCTTCGCGGCTGAGCCCGCCCTTCCAGGCTTTCGTGGTGAACCCGAGGATCTCGACCTTTACGCCGCATCGCTCAAGCGTCCGAGCCAAAATGTCCGCGCACAACGCTGCCACCATAATCGGACGTCCGCGCATCGAGCCTGAATTGTCCAGCAGCAGCGTCACGACCGTATCGCGGAAATTGCTATCGTCTTCTTGTTTAAAGCTAAGCGGTGCGGTGGGGTCGGTGATCACGCGCGTTAAGCGTGCCGTGTCCAACACGCCCTCTTCAAGATCGAACGACCAAGACCGGTTCTGCTGCGCCATCAAACGTCGTTGCAGTTTGTTTGCAAGCTTCGAAACCGCGCCTTGTAGGCTTTCTAACTGATGATCGAGATAGGCGCGTAGACGGCTCAACTCCTCTGGATCGCACAAATCCACGGCCTGGGCGACTTCATCATTTGCCGTGGTGAAGGCTTTATACTGAAAGCGCTGCGCATCATCGCCTTCACGGAAATTTGGCCGGAGCGGTTTGGTTCCGTCATCAGTGTCTTCAGGATTGTCATCGGCGTCCATATCGACATCAGCATCGACTGAGACATTGGTCTCTTCGCCATCCATGTCATCCGTGTCGCCCGCCTCGATTTCTTCCATCGTGGCGCCCTGAGTTTCCTCGCCGGACTCACCATCTTCAGACGAGTTCTCAGGGTTGTTCTGCTCAGTCTCTTCTTGAGACTCTTCGTCCTGCTCGCCCTGATCATCACTCACTTCGTCACCGCGTGTAAGGTCGCGGATCAGCTCCTGGATCGTGCGCGCAAAAGCCT
The DNA here is from genome assembly GCA_965279045.1 of Henriciella sp. Classification (GTDB taxonomy): domain Bacteria; phylum Pseudomonadota; class Alphaproteobacteria; order Caulobacterales; family Hyphomonadaceae; genus Henriciella. The sequence goes on from CBDIHJ010000016.1 coordinate 9,395, forward strand.
CTTGGTCGTGGAGTTGGTCAATCAGCTTATCCAAGGTGTCCGTGCCGCGGGCATTTACTTCTTCGCGCCACAATGAGGCTATGCCTTCTGCTTCGGCGGGTAAATCTCGGCCGGTCAGGCGTTCCCGCAGCAAAAACTCAACAGCTGGTGCCAATGGAGCCTCTTGGCGATCTTCCATACGCGCATAGCCTGCGCGCTCGCACCGTGCCGTCAGCGCTGCATCCAAGTTCTCAGCGGTGCCATCCATTGCGCGCGCCCCGATGCTTTCGATTCGCGCGCGTTCTGCCGCTTCATAGACCTGACGACCGACATCATTCTTGGGCTGCAAACGGGCATGCGCCGCTGGATCGTGGTGCGCAAGACGCAAGGCTGTCGCGTCTGCTTCCCCACGCGCTCTCGCTGCCAATTCTGGTGACAAATCCCGAGGCGGCGGCGGTAAAATCAACCGCTCAGGTTCGGCGCGTGGACCGTCGCCCGAAAACGCCACCTCGACATCTCGCGTCTGGCTCATCGCCTTCGCGGTGGTCGCGAGCGCTTGTTTAAACAGCTCGTATGGGGCTTCGTCGGTCTTACTCATGCGCGTGATCTAGCGCGCCTGATCGATTTTGCGAAGCGTGACAAACACGCAAACCGCGATCGCGTCGCGGAAAGCTCAGGCGAGCTGCAAGCGTGCGCTGCTTTTAGGCGCAAGCTCGACCCTCAAGCGGCGCGCAACACTGATTGTAATGAGGGTCATCAAAATAAAGCTGATCGAGACGCCAGACCGGATCGCCAGCCCGGGTACGGCAAGGCTTAAAAGAACGACGACGGTGAGCATTTCTCGTTCAAACCGCAGCCATCCTGCTTCGTGGCCGCGTTTCACCAAGAAGATTAAAGCGGGAACGATCAAAGCGAGTTCGTAATAATACGAATATGGGGCGGCAAACAAAGTCAGACAGGCTAGGGCTGAATATCGCCAGACCGGGTCTTCCGTCGCGCGCGTGACCCAGGCGACGGCGACTATAGCGAGAAGGATTGTGAGCCCCGCCACGAGGCTTGCAACGACGTCGAGCACGCCGATAAGTTGCACAGCCGCGTAAACATTGACCATCTTGAAGATCGGCATCTCACCCGAGGCCACAGAGCCAGACACGGCAAGGACGCTATCCATAAAGGCGGACCATGTTCCCAAACCCAACACGCCGACCGATAGCGCAAAGAGCCCCAGACTCCCAAGGCTCGCATACAAAAACGCCCGCCAATGCCCGCCGGCGAGGAACAAAACCGGCAATAGAAACCCAAGCTGCGGCTTGATCGTCAAAAGCGCGGCAGCCAAGCCTGCGAGCCAAGGCTTAGAGCGTGCATTGAAAACGGCGACTATTAAAAGGGCGCCCATGAATAAGGCATTCTGACCGGTTTTCAGCGCCAGCAGCACGGGAACAGACGCGAGCGCGACGAGCAGGAAACGCTGTTTGATCCCGACGGCATGCAAGGCGGCCGCATAAGCCATAAGGCCGAAGCCGCACCAGATCGCATAGGCGATTGGAAACGGAAGCAAACCCATCGGACTTAAGATCAGACCCGCATGAGGAGGATACTGCCACGTCAGGCCTTCCAAATCCTGATGGGGAGAGTGCGTCTGGATCGCTTGCTCTAGCCCGTGCGGCGCATAGAGGCCGGTCATTCCGCCTTCGAGGGTCTCTTTTGCCGCCGCCCAAAACGCGACGAAGTCGCCGCCAAAGGTATATTCGGGGCTGAGCCCGAGAAGCGCCAACACAAAGACGAGATATTGCGAGGCCGCGATGGCGACGATCGCAAGAAAGGCAAGTCTTGGGGTGAACAGGCGGTCCGTCGCTGACATAGGTTATCCTTTTCGACCCTCTCGCGAGTATCGAAAACACGATAACTTTTAGTGAAAACCTTGAGTCTGCCTATGCAACCCGCACCATAAGGGCGCTTTCTGGGAGCTCTTCTGCGAAGCAACGCTGATACATTTCAGCAACCAGGGGGCGCTCTAATTCATCGCACTTGTTCAAGAAGGTCATCCGGAATGCGTGGCCAAGATCGCCGAAAATCGCGAAGTTTTCCGCCCAAGTGATCACCGTCCGCGGGCTCATCACGGTCGACAAATCGCCATTCATGAACGCGTTGCGCGTGAGATCAGCCAGTGTCACCATCCGGCTCAGTGTTTCTGTATCGACATCGCCCGCTTTGGTCGCAACGATCTCGACTTCGGCGTCATGCTCAAGGTAGTTGAGCGTGGTCACAATGCTCCAACGGTCCATTTGCCCTTGGTTGAGCTGCTGCGTACCATGATAGAGCCCCGTCGTGTCACCAAGCCCAACGGTGTTTGTGGTCGCGAACAGGCGGAAAAACGGATTTGGCTCAATCACGCGGTTTTGGTCGAGCAAGGTCAGTTTCCCGCTCGCTTCGAGCACCCGCTGGATCACGAACATAACGTCCGGACGCCCGGCATCATATTCGTCAAAAGTGATCGCCACGGGACGTTGCAGCGCCCAGGGCAGGATCCCTTCGCGGAACTCCGTCACTTGAGCGCCGTCTTTCAAGACAATCGCATCCTTGCCGACCATATCGATCCGTGACACGTGGCTGTCCAAGTTCACCCGGATCATTGGCCAGTTCAGGCGCGCGGCTATCTGTTCGATATGGGTCGATTTACCGGTACCGTGATAGCCTTGGACCATCACGCGGCGATTGTGCTCAAAGCCGGCTAAGAGCGCCATCGTCGTTTGCGGGTCGAAGCGGTACGATTCATCAATCGCGGGCACATATTCTGTGCGCTCTTTAAAGCCATGCACCACCATATCCGTGTCGAGGCCAAACACCTCGCGAACATCGATTTTTTCCGTTGGCTCCATGCCTTGCAGGGCGTCGCTATCGCTCATCACGGTCATGACTGTGGTCTCTCATCATATCGTTTCATGCGTGACCTATCACAACCGCGCCGCGCGCCAAGTGTGACATTGGGTAAGACGCGGTTTGCAGCTGCGATTTACGTAGAGAACGCAGCTTCGCTGGGCCGGAATGATATTTTGGTCTTCGCCCTCTCGGCTTTGGATTCTGCAGATTTCAATTTGCTGATCCATCCGCCGCGCCCTAAGTCTGGAACCCAAGCAAGGATACGCATCGATGCCAGAAATCACCGCCAACGGGATCAAAATCGCTTACGAAACGCACGGCTCCAGCGACGCGCCCGTCGCCTTGCTAATTATGGGGCTTGGCGGGCAACTGACTATGTGGCCGGACAAATTGGTCGAAGATCTGGTGTCAGGCGGATACCGCGTGATCATATTCGACAATCGCGATATCGGCCTGTCTCACCACCATTCCGGCGAAAAGACTCCCAATATTCTGCGCCAGATCATCCTCCGACGCATCGGGATTCGCTCAAAAACGCCTTATGATCTGCGCGATATGGCGAAAGACACAATTGGGCTAATGGATGCGTTGAAGCTAGATCGCGCCCATTTGGTTGGCATTTCTATGGGCGGCATGATTGGGCAACACGTTGCCGCTATGGCATCAGATCGCGTGTCGAGCTTGACCGCCATAATGACTACGACGGGCAATCCCAAGCTCCCACGTCCATCCGGCGCTGTAATGAAAGCCATGATCCGGCGCGGTCCTCAGCCGACGACGCGCGAAGCCATTATCGATCAATCGGTCGCCACGTTTGGCGTGATTGGAACACCGGGCGAGGACCAGAACACCAATGGGATGCGCGATCGCATCACGCGCTCTTATGATCGCAACTTCAATCCAGCTGGCGTCCTCCGCCAAATGTCCGCGATTGTCGCTTCAGGCGATTTTCGCAAATATACGCGCAGCGTTCAGGCCCCGACACTCGTCATTCATGGCGATGCAGATCCGCTCGTCCCAATCGAAGGCGGACGCGATATTGCCAAGCTGGTCCGCGGCGCCCGCATGGAAACGATGGAAGGGATGGGCCACGATGTGCCACCACGCTTCCTACCGAAGATCACTCAGTTGATGCTCGATCACTTTGCCTCAACGAAAGTCTATTCCGCCGCCGCTGAATAGACGATTTCGCCTTGCACAACGGTCATGACGGTTTCGGCCTGTAAGATCTCGGCTTCTGGAATCGTCATCAGGTCGCGATCAAAAACCGAGAAATCGGCGATTTTACCGACCTCGATCGTACCGAGCTCGTCCTCCATGAAGGCGGCGTAAGCCGGTGCAGACGTGAACAGGGTTAAAGCTTGCTCTCGCGAAAGCGCCTCATTCGGATACCAATCATTGGTCGAGAACCCTTCAAGGTCTTTGCGTGCGACGGCCGCGTAGAACTCGATTTGCGGTGTGCCGACTTCCACTGGCGCATCTGATCCACCGACAATAATTGCACCAGTCGCCAGCAAGCTTTGCCAGGCGTACGCGCCATATAAGCGATTGGGGCCCAACCGCGCTGGGGCGAACTTGAAATCGCCAATGGCGTGGCTCGGCTGCATGGACGCAATCAATCCAAGGCTTCCGACACGTTCAATGTCATCCGGATGTAGGATCTGCGTGTGCTCAATCCGCCAGCGATTATTGGTATAATCCATAGGCGGCTGGTCGGCGTCAGGCTCAGCGGTTTGTTCGATCCAATATTGGTCGAGGATCAAACGATTGGCTAAATCGCCGATCGCGTGGATCGCAAGCTGGACGTCCCCACGTTCTGCGCGACGCATCAACCGGCCGAGTTCGTCCGCGTCTAGCAGGGATAAACCGCGGGTCTCCGGGCGATCAGAATAGGGTTCAATCAGTAACGCCCCCCGAGACCCAAGCGCCCCATCCATATAAAGCTTGATGGATCGATTGGTGATGGTGTCAGTTTCATGCGCACGTGTTTCCGCGATCTCGAAGCCCGCCTGGTCATAGGCATTATGCAATCGAAGTGGCATACGGCCTTCGAGGTCTAACCGCTCAAGGATGGCCGCATCTCGCGGGTTCACACTCATATTGTGGACCCCCGTCCAGCCGCGCGCCGAATAGGCCGCCGATCCAACCACATACGCGCGGGTAATATCTTCGGGCGTCGGTTCGGAGACCAAGGCGAGGACTTGTCCCATGGAATTGTCGATCAAAATTCCCGTGGCCTTACCGTCAGCGTCGCGTTCAATCTTACCGCCATCTACGTCCGGCGTTTCATCCGTGATGCCCGCAGCTGCGAAAGCGGCAGAGTTCGCCACCAGAGCGTGACCGTCCGCGCGGGTGAGGATGACAGGGTTATCTGGACTAACAGCGTCCAAATCGCTCGCGAGCGGCATCCGGTTTTCCGGCCACCCGGTTTCAATCCAGCCACGGCCATAGACGACTTGTCCGGCGGGCAGCCCCTGAACTTCGCTCTCGATCCGAGTCACCAGTTCGACGACTGAAGCGGTCCCCTCCAAATTGAGCGTGAGTTCGCGCTCACCAATCCCTAATAAGTGCGCATGTCCGTCGACAAACCCCGGAAACATCACGGCGCCGTCGAGATCGATCAACGTGACATCATCTCCACTCGCATCTTCTAGAGACGCTGCATCCGTGGAAACAATTCGACCCTCAGCATCGATCGCTACGGCATCGACCGTTTCCAGACCAATTCCGGTATAGATGGTCCCACCTGAGAAAATCATTTGAGGAATCGGCGTTTCGTCGATTTCTGTGGTTTCTTCAGTCGGGGCGCATCCCACCACCATAAAGCCCGCAGCAGCGGCCATCATCCAACGCATAAGCTATCTCCCAAAGCTCTTTATCCGGAAGGTCTAAAGCGGTTTGACAGACGAGCAAGGTGGATGCGCAATTCGGTACAAAAAAACGCGCCCTGCTGAGCAAGACGCGCCATTGTTTTGATCAGAAGATCAGCTGGGTTAGGCTGCTTCAGCTGCCTTTTTCGCGATGTTCTTCTTAATTTTCAGGGCTTTCTCAGACAAGACGTCATCTTTTGCCTTGGCAAGATAAGCGTCCAATCCGCCGAGCTTGTCGACTGTACGCAGGGCTTTAGCCGCGATGCGCATGGAGAATTTCTGGTCCAGAGCCTCTGAGTGCAAGGTCACATTGACCAGGTTTGGCATGAACCGGCGCTTCGTTTTGATGTTCGAGTGGCTGACATTGTGTCCGACCATCGGGCCGGTGCCAGTAAGTTCGCATACGCGGGACATGGGTCGCTCGCTCATTTGTCTAGATTAAAAACCGAAGCGCGGCTATTACGCGTCTCGTCTGGCGCCGTCAAGCACCGAGATGAGTTGAAACTGCGGGCTCAAGAATCAGTCCATAAACAGGAATTAATCACGGCGAAACAGTGACACACTTGTTCAGCCTATCTTTTGCCACACACATATATATCAAGTGATCCTGATCCATCTATGAGGCCCTTTGGCATGATGAAAAAAGTCTTAGCATCCGCTGCGCTTGCAACACTCACCGTTTCCGCCATCTCCGGTGCAGACACAGCGATTGTGGAACCGCATATCCTCGAAATGATCGAGGCGGGACAGCCGGTGGAAATGGAATACAATATCAAGGCAAACGCCTGGGTGTTGATTTTGCCGATCACCGGCAAAGCCAATTTCCGGGTGACGATGAATAAGGACACTTATGCGATCAAAAGCAAAGTGAAGACGACTGGACTGGCGGATATTCTCGTTAATTACGACCTCGAAATCGCCGCCTCAGGCTATACCCGCCCAGATGGATTGCACACCTATGCGTTCGTGTCTCAAAATCGGGATGGCAAGAAAAATCGTCGTGTGGACTTGAAGTACCTGAAAGATGATTTCGAGATGACCGCGATGCCGCGCTTTGGCAATTTGGGCGAACCACCCGCGACGGTTGAGCAAGCTCTAGAGGCCAAGGACCCAGTCACGGCTCTTATCTCATTTGCACTGGAACCGCGGGCAGCTGGCGAAGACCCCTGTGGTGGACCATTGAAGATTTTTGACGGCCGTCAGCTTACGCACTTGCACCTCACCAATCACGGCATGACGCAAGTCAAATCAGAAGCGTGGTCAGGTGAAGCCTATGAGTGCCATATCAGAATGGACAAGGTCGCCGGCTATAAAGCGGGCGAATCCGACAAGGACAATCTCTCCGGAATTGATGGCCCACTGCGGATGTGGCTTGCACCGCTTCCAAACGGCGCGCACGTCCCTGTTCGCATCGAAGCAGAGACCGAGGATATCGGAACAGTGACCCTTCAGGCCGCCAAGCTGAAGTTCACGCCGCTTGAAAATTAAAGAAAAAACTTGTCTAGTTGTGCCTGAGGCATAATATGCAACCCGAGCGGGTGTTCCTCCCCTTGGTTGGCCCGCTCCTCTACGCACAAACCCAGAAGTGTGAGCGCCCGAATGTCCCCAAACATTCGGGCGCGTTGACGAAGGCGTTGGCTCTGCCTATCCGAAGCGCATGACGAGATCGCCTGTAAAAATTGTGAGTTGGAACATCAACTCGATCCGCCTGCGCTTGCCGAATGTCGAAGCTTTTGTCGCGCAGGAGCAACCGGACATTGTCTGTTTTCAAGAAATCAAATGCCAGAACGCAGAGTTTCCGGAGAAAGCCTTCAAACAGATGGGGCTGCCGCATCTCGCGATTAATGGTCAGCGCGGCGGCCATCACGGCGTCGCGATTGCAAGCCGGGAACCGATTGAGATTATGGATACGCCCGCGCTGTGCCGAGAAGGTCATGCGCGGGTCAATGCAGTTCGCGTCGGCGAGATTGAACTGCATAATATCTATCTACCGGCGGGTGGCGACGTCCCCGACCCGGAGGAGAATGATAAATTCGCCCACAAGCTCGATTTCGTAAAACGCCTGGGACGCCATTACGGCAAACATGCCAAGGATGGCGTGCCACGTGTCTTGGTTGGAGATCTGAACATCGCACCGCACCCGAATGATGTCTGGTCACACAAGCAACTCCTCAAAATCGTCTCTCATACGCCGGTCGAGACGGAAGGGCTTGAAAAGGCTCGCAAAAAGGGCGGCTTCACCGATATTGCCCGACACGTCCATGACGATGACCAGAGACTGTATTCGTGGTGGAGCTATCGGGCGCGCGACTGGGCGGCGTCCAATAAGGGGCGGCGCTTAGATCATATTTGGACGACCGATGCGGCGACCGCGCTTACAGACCTTGAGAGCTACCGGGTTCACCTGGCGTGGCGAGGTGGTTGGAAGCCTTCAGATCATGCGCCGATTAGCATTGAAATGCAGCGCCCCTAAGCTGCAACGGATTGAGTCTCAGTCGTTCCTGCGTCCAGCCGCTTCATCATTTCCCCAACTGTGACCACCTCGGCACCACTATCCGCGATCGCCGCCAAGAGCTTATTGTAATCGTCTGGTGTGGCCCCCCAAGGAGATGGGGCCGTTCGCACATCATGTGTGAAGATGATCAACCACCCGTCGCTCGCGGTAAGGGCTTCAAGGTCTGACATGGCTTGGCCTATGCCGCCATTATTCTCCTGCAATCCGCAGGCTTTCAGCATGTTGAGATCAACTTTGCCGCGATTGAGCCCGGGCTTCACACCGCGCAACGCCATGTCGGACGTCGAGAGGTTCTTTTTAGAGGTCAGGTTCGCCGCACCAAATGGATAAGCAAAGGATCTCACATCCGTGATGCCGTGTTCGCGCATAAAATCGAGATTGCGCTGGCACTGCGCGTCAATTTCTTCAGCGCTCGCTTGACGGCAATCAACGTGATCGAAGGTATGGCAGCCGAAATCGTGGCCCGCTTGCTGAAGCCGGGCGAGATCATCTGCCTCGAACATGGCACCATATTTGGGCTCGGTTTTCCCAAGATAGCCTCCCGCCACATACCAAGTTGCGCGCCAATCGCGCGCTTCAATCATCGGCGCGGCTGTCTCCACGGCAGATTTCGGAAAGTCATCAAAACAAAGGCTTACAAATCGCCCTTTTGGCAATTCGCGCTCACGCTTTTCAAAGCGTTCACACAGAACGCGGTCAATTGCACTTCCAATCTTCTGAGAAAAGTAACCTAAATCGGCCATAACATCGCTTCAGGGTGACACACAATTAAGAGCAATTCTGCAAAATGCGTTCCAGTGCAGACTATCTCGATTTCGAAGATCTGACGGACATAGACGTCCATAATTGGCAGCGATTCCAAGCCGCAGACGCCAGTCTGGCAAGCCCATATTTCTCACATGCATATTTTAAGGCTGTTGAACGCGTCCGTCCGGGGATCAAAGTGCTTCGCTTTTTTGAAGATGGACGACCCGCCGCGTATTGGCCCTTTCGAAAAGGCGTGTTCGGAACCGTACGCCCGGTTGCGGGTGCTATGGATGATCTGCATGGCATCATCGCTCACCCTGCAGCGAACATTGATTTACAGCACCCGGATGTAAGGCGACGGATGGGCGGCTATGCCTTCTCAGCCGTTCCCTACCAGCAGCGACGGCATGGCCTGCAAGGTCAAACCGGCGCGGGCAATCAAGTGATGGATTTAAGCGGCGGGTTCGACGCTTGGCTGGCGGCCAGGAGCGTAGAGAGCGCCAACTTTCGCCGCGAATGGCGAAAAAGCCTCAAACTCCTCGGAGCGCCAACCACTCTGGTGCGTCACGATGTTATAGACTTAGACAGTTTTGATCGCCTCATCGCGTTGAAGCAAGACGCTTATGGACGATCCGGGCATTTTGATATTTTCGAGTTGGGCTGGCCACGCGCGCTTTTATTAGCCTTGCTCGAATCCGGTGATGATCATGCGCGCGGCATTCTCTCAACGCTCAGTATTGACGGCGAAGTCGCGGCGATTTGCTACTGTATGCGCTCAGAGTCGGTTCTGCATTATTGGTTCCCAGCTTATGAAGCGAAGTTCGCCAAACAGAAGCCCGGCCTCACGCTTTTGTTCTCCCTCGCGCAATGGGCTACCGACGAGAGTCTACGAGAGCTTCACCTCGGGCTTGGGAATACGCAATATAAGCGGCACATGGCCAGCTGGATGATGCCGGTTCGCTCCGGGGCGCTCGCGCTGTCTCCAGCCCAGCAATTTGCCACAGAGTTCACCGCGTGGGGACACCGTGTTGAAGGGCAGAATCGTTTGATGAATGTGCCAGCCAAATATGCGCGCAAGTATGAAAGAATGGCCCTTTCGGGCACTTGGCGCGCTTAGTTTTTGTGCATTGCAGCACAAAATTTGAATGCTTCGCTTTTGCCACACGGCCAGATCGCCTGTCATTACTGGGGTTCGCATTTTTGCATACCAGCCACACCCTAAATCAATTGAACATCGTTCAGTCTGAGTAAATTGTTGCATCGCAGCATGACGCAAAATAGCTGAGCCCGTGATCTGGCCGGGCGCTAAAAAGGCTAAAAGACAAAATAAGTGTTGCGGGAGGAGTTTCTGGTCGGTCTTCGGGCCGTCGCTAACTCTGTAAGGAAGAATTACATGCGTAAGACTCTTGTAACTCTGTTCGCCGCTGCCGCCGTTGCAGCTCCTTTTGCCCAAGCTGAGGGCACTCCAATCACAGTAGAATTGACCTATGACAGCACTCTTCTTGCCACAGAAGCTGGCGCGAAGTCTGTGTTGACCTCAATTAAGCAGCAAGCTGCTGCAGCGTGCTCATACCCGATGCCGGTCACTGGCGCGCCAACATTAGACCGCGACTGTCGCGATGACCTCGTCGACAAAGCGATCGGCGAAATCCGTCTGGCCGCCCTCGAAGAAGGTCAAGCCACCACATACGTATTCGCAAGCGTAGAAACGGAACGAAAAACCAGCGCGCAATAAGCGACTGCAATCAAAACAAAATGCGGGCGGTGAAGTCCTTCACCGCCCGTTTCTGTGCGGGAACGCCTCGCAACAACTGATTTAGCGTCACGAAAATTAATCCCGCCCTTCACAAAAAATATACGCTAAATGATTTGCATATCGTTCAATGTTTTGCTAAAGAGAAACTGTGACACGGACTCAAAAGGCCGGGCTCTAAGTTTCAAAGAGCGCTAAAAAGAGCCCAAAACAAGTGTGTGTTACGCGAATTCCTCCCAGTCGGCCTCCTGGTCGTCGTTGCAAAAATGGATAAATCCAATGCACAAGACACTTGCTACTCTCCTTACCATTGCTGCCTTTTCAGCGCCTTTTGCCCAAGCCGACAGCAAAACGATCACAGTCGACCTGACCTATGATCGCGCCCTACTCGAAACTGAGTCTGGCGCAGAGCTTGTTTTGGAGTCTCTGAGGGATCAAGCGATTGAAGCATGTACATATGCTTCACCAATTCTAGGCACGCCAAAGCATGATGAAGCTTGCCGCGATGATTTACTCGAGCAAGCCGTCGCTGAAGTCCGCCGCGTTTCTCTGCAAGAAGGCACCGCCGCCGTGTCGGTCTTCGCAAGCCTAGAAAATGAGGTCGCTGCTCCAGCTCAATAATTGAAGAGCTTACACAAAACAAAGGGCGGTGATCAAAATCTCCGCCCTTTTTTGTAATGTATGAAGTATGAGCGCCTTAAGCGACGCGTTCGACCATCATGTGTTTGATCTTCGCGATCGCTTTGGCCGGGTTCAACCCCTTCGGACAAACCTGCGCACAGTTCATGATCGTGTGGCAGCGGTACAATTTAAATGGGTCTTCTAAATCGTCGAGACGTTCGCCGGTGGCCTCGTCGCGGCTGTCAATTAACCACCGATAGGCCTGTAGAAGCGCCGCTGGTCCAAGATACTTATCGCCATTCCACCAATAAGAGGGGCAAGACGTCGAGCATGACGCGCACAGAATGCACTCATACAATCCATCGAGCTTTTCACGCTCTTCTTCGGTCTGGTTCCATTCTTTTTCCGGTTCGGGCGTATCCGTTTTCAAGAAGGGCTGCACATAAGCGTGCTGCGCATAGAAATTCGTGAGATCTGGGATCAGGTCTTTGACCACAGGCTGATGCGGCAGCGGGGCAATCGTGATGTGCGGCCCAGCAATTTCATCCCAACCCCGGGTGCAAGCAATGGTATTTTGTCCGCCAATATTCATTGCGCAGGAGCCGCACACCCCTTCGCGACACGAACGCCGGAACGCCAGAGTCGAGTCGATATTGTTCTTGATATAGATCAGGACGTCCAAAATCATGGGGCCGCACTCATCCGTATCCACGAAATATGTGTCCCACCGGGGATTGCCGCCCTCTTCCGGACTATAACGATAGACCTTGAATTTCTTGACGCTTTTACCGCCGCCTTCGGGCTTCGGCCAGGTTTTGCCTTTCTTGGGCGCGGAGCCCTTGGGAAGTGTCAATTGTACCATATCGCTACTGTTTCCTCCGCGCCGTTAAAATGACGCCGTGCGTAATACTAAAAGCTAGACTTTGCATATGCTCTCCGCCGCGATCGATGGGCAGGATTGAGATGATCTCATAGCCGTCTGCGTCGGCAGCATTGCAAGCGTTTTCGATCTCAAGCGCGAGCGCTTCTGCATCGGTCCGATACGAATCCTTTTCACGAACTGTGCCCTCACCCAGGAACTTATCGCGTTCCTTGTGCACGGGTTTGGCTTCAATGAAGAGGGTTCGATACATGGACACGAGGCGCTCCTAGTAAACCCGCTCTTTGGGTTTAATATACTCGATCTCATTCGACATCGTGTAATTGTGCACCGGACGATAATCGATGTTGACCTCGCCATTGTCGCCCGACCAGGCGAGCGTGTGCATCATCCAATTCTCATCGTCGCGCTTGTCGAAATCCTCTCGAGCATGCGCCCCACGGCTCTCTTTGCGATTTGCCGCAGAATTTACCGTCACGGTCGCTTGGCCAATCAGATTGTCGAATTCGAGCGCTTCAAGGAGGTCGGTGTTCCAGATCAGGCCGCGATCATCGATGCGCATGCCTGGGACCTTCTTGTTGACCTCGTCGATCTTCTCGACGCCTTCGTCCAAGACTTCGCCGGTGCGGAACACCGCGCAATTGTCTTGCATGGCTTTCTGCATCTCGAGGCGCAGATCGGCGACCGAATGATCGCCATCCGCATTTCGGATCCGGTCGAAACGCGCCAAGTGGCTGTCCGTTTGGGACTCCTGAATACTCGGCTGGCTGGCGCCAGCTTCCAGGGTCGCGCCGCAACGGAGCCCAGCCGCGCGGCCAAACACAACCAAGTCGATCAGCGAGTTTGAGCCAAGGCGGTTCGCGCCGTGCACCGACACGCAAGCCGCTTCGCCAACCGCCATCAAGCCCTGAACCACAGAGTCCGGATCACCATCTTTCTTGGTCAGCACTTCGCCATGATAATTGGTTGGAATACCGCCCATATTATAGTGAACTGTTGGCAGAACTGGGATCGGTTCGCGGGTGACGTCGACGCCAGCGAAGACTTTTGCCGTCTCAGAAATTCCTGGCAGGCGCGCCGCCAATGTTTCGGCTGGCAAGTGCTCCAGATGCAAGAAGATGTGGTCCTTGTTTGGGCCAACGCCGCGGCCTTCGCGGATCTCAATCGTCATTGAACGAGACACCATATCACGCGGCGCTAGGTCTTTCACGCTTGGCGCATAGCGCTCCATGAAGCGCTCGCCTTCAGAATTGGTAAGATACCCGCCTTCGCCGCGTGCCCCCTCCGTGATCAGGCAGCCTGCGCCGTATATCCCGGTTGGGTGGAACTGAATAAACTCCATGTCCTGCAGCGGTAAACCAGCGCGCAGGACCATGGCATTGCCATCGCCTGTGCAAGTATGCGCGGAGGTACAGCTGAAGAAAGCGCGCCCATATCCGCCAGTGGCAAGAATGGTCTTCTGTGCCCGGAAGCGGTGCAGTGTGCCATCATCGAGTTTCCAGGCGGTTACACCGCGGCAGGCACCCTCATCATCCATGATCAGGTCCAGGGCGAAATACTCGATGAAGAACTCCGTATCGTTCTTCACGCACTGACCGTAGAGCGTGTGCAACATCGCATGACCGGTCCGGTCAGCCGCCGCGCAGGTTCGCTGAACTGGCGGGCCTTCGCCCATTTCGGTGGTGTGGCCGCCGAATGGGCGTTGATAAATCTTGCCGTCTTCGTTTCGGCTGAACGGCATGCCCCAGTGCTCCAGCTCATAGACCGCCGCTGGCGCCTCGCGGGCGAGATACTCAATCGCGTCCTGGTCACCGAGCCAGTCGGAGCCTTTGACGGTGTCGTACATGTGCCAGCGCCAGTCATCCGGTCCCATATTACCGAGCGACGCCGCGATGCCCCCTTGTGCGGCAACCGTGTGAGATCGGGTTGGGAAGACCTTTGTGATACAGGCTGTTTTCAAGCCAGCTTGTGCCGCGCCCAAAGCGGCGCGCAGCCCCGAACCACCTGCACCAACAACCACGACATCATATGTGTGATCGATGAATTTATAATCGCTCATCTCTTACCTCTTCCGCACCTGCGCCTAAGCGCCGGTCGTGAACCAGATTTTTAGCACCGACAGGATAGTCGCTACGGCCAACGCGAAGACGGCAAACGTGTTCAAAATGAGCAACGCCTGGCGGGTCCCGCTTTTGGCAATGTAATCTTCAATTACCACCTGAATGCCTAAGCGCATGTGATAAAGCGCCGCAGAAAGCGTCAAAATCAGCAAAATTGCATTCACTGGTTGCGCCGCCCAAGTCAGCGCACCCTCATAACCTGCCTTGCAGGCGACTATGATCGAATAGAGGAACCAGGGCACCAGGAAAATAAGCGCCAGAGCGGTTACGCGTTGGCGGATGTGGTGCTGTGTTCCTGCCCCTGCAGACCCAAGACCTCGGACGGTTTTTGCGCTCGTCGTCATCTTCGCGTCCTCCTAATAGAACGAGGCAAGCGACCAAATGACCGCCGCCCCGAGAATCGCAAATGCGAAATTGAACATGGACCAGAGACTGGCAACGCTCGGATTGAACCCGACCATGGGCCCATCCCAAATCAAATGGCGTAGGCCGTTGGCAAAATGGTACAGGACCGCCATCGACCAGAGGAACAACAAGATTTGACCGGGCAGGCTGAACGCAATCATTTCAACAAACGCATAAGCTTCCGGTCCCGTGGCGAGCGCGATCAGCCAAGCGCCGATCAAAAAGGCCCCGCCATAAAGCCCGACTCCGGAGACTCGATGAAAAATCGAGCCAGCCATGGTCCAATGCCATTTCCAAATCTGTAGGTGCGGCGATAGGGGGCGCGAGTCCGCCCGTCCCTGTCCAGCCATATGCTCCTCCAATACAAAAAGCTGTTCCAACGCCGCCTTCCTTAAGTGTGTCGGAAAACGTGTCAACGCGACGAGACGTCAGACATTGGTCACAAAGCGGTGTGCCGCAGCGTGAACAGATTCTGGCAGAGAAATCACCTTTTCAGCCGTGATTTGAGAACTTAGCGTACCTTAAGTTTAAAATGGACGCTCCGATGATCAGTTCCTTCTCCCGCTCAATCTTTCTCGCAATCATGGTTTGCCTGAGCGGCGAGTTTGTCAGCGCGCAATCGCTTGATGACCTGATCACGAAGTACGAAGCCTTCAACACGGCGGGGGATCCGGAAGAAGCCGCGAAAGCTCGCGGCGAAACAGCGACAAGCTGGAGCAAAGTGACACCGGATTACGTGGAAACCCGCGCCAGCGAGGCGCAAAGTATGCTCGCAGCGCTCGAGGCACTTGAAGATACCGGACAAGGTCCAGAAGCCGCGATTTTGCGTCATCTTCTCAAAGCCCACATCAACGCTCACGCGTATGACACAGCGCGCATTCCGTTTGTTGGAGATTGGGGGTTTTTCGCAGAAGCCCCGTTCACCGCTATGCGCACGCGCGCCAATACGCGCGATCGCGCCGAGGCTTGGATTGCCCGGTTAAACGACTTACCACGCTATTTTGACGAGCATATTGCTAATATGCGGCGCGGCATCGCCACAGAATGGACAGCGCATTCTGACCCCCTCGCCACGTCAATCTCGCAAATTAAAGCCCAGATCCAGGACACCCCGCGGGAGAGCACTTTGTTCACGCCTTTCGCCTCACTCGACAGCTCGGATTTGCCAGAAGACGAGATCGAAGCCCTGAAATCGCAGGGCGAAAAAGCGGTTGAACGCGCGATCGCCGCATACGCTGAGCTCTTAGATTTCATGGAAAACGAGTACCGCCCAACGGCGCGGTCGGGTGCTGGGATCGCGACGCTTGAAGGTGGACAAGCGGCTTATGCGATCGCGGTTGCATTTCATACAGCCGGCGCGGGCTACACCCCCAAACAGATCCACCAACTTGGCCTCAGCGAAGTCGCGCGCATCCGCAGCGAGATGGAGGGCATTATTGAAGAAGTCGAATTTGAAGGGTCTTTCGCCGCCTTTATCGACTTTCTCAGGACTGACCCGCAATTTTACGCTGAGACACCCGAAGAGTTGCTCGAAAAAGCCTCGGAAATGAGCAAACGCCTGGATGCGATCTTGCCGCGTTACTTCAAAACACTGCCCCGCTTGCCTTATGGGGTCGCTGCCGTGCCCGCCGCGATCGCACCGGGCTACACAACCGGACGATACTCCGGGGGTGATGCCGAAAAAGGCATCGCCGGGACCTATTTGGTGAATACGTATGCGCTTGATCAGCGCCCGCTCTATGAACTGCCAGCCTTGTCCGCGCATGAGGCGGTTCCAGGCCACCATTTGCAAATTGCGCTTGCCCAAGAGCTCGAAGATGTTCCGGAGTTCCGCAAATCTTATTACGCGACTGCGTTCGGGGAAGGTTGGGGACTTTACGCCGAAAAGCTCGCCGGCGAGGCAGACTTTTACCGCACGCCTTATGAGCGGTTTGGGCAGCTCTCCTATGAGATGTGGCGGGCTTGCCGTCTGGTCGCAGATACGGGTTTGCATCATTATGGTTGGAGCCGAGCTGAAGCCGAGACTTGCTTTACAGACAATACCGCCTTGGCGCCATTGAACATTCAAACAGAAGTGACGCGCTATATCGGCTGGCCCGGACAAGCGACGGCTTACAAAGTTGGCGAGCTTAAGATTCTCGAGCTTCGGGCGCGCGCGAAAGAGGTCATGGGCGAAGAGTTTGATATCCGCGTCTTTCATGATGTGGTCTTGGGCGCCGGCGCCATGCCGTTGGATGCGCTTGAGGCGCGCATCGATCAATGGATCGCAGACTGGACCGCGGAGACCCCATAAATCCCGCGGAGGAGGTTTGTTCCGATCAAACTTCACTCGCCCCGACACGATCCTACATGAAGCGACATGAAAACAGTGACCATTATTGAAACTGGGCGTCCGCCAGCGACAATCAAAGGCGATTGGCCGCTCTATCCGGAGATGTTTGAGTCCCTTCTGTCTCCGAATCTGCCCGATTGGACTTTCAAAGCGGTCGCGCTCTCAGAGGGGGAAGCTCTGCCGGATCCTTCGTCTTTAGATGCGATCTTGATTACCGGATCGGCGGCCGGCGTTTACGATGACATGCCCTGGATGGCCCCGCTTATGGATTTCATACGATGGGGCGCGAATGCGCAAACCCCGCAAATTGGCATCTGCTTTGGACACCAAGCCATTGCGCATGCGCTCGGCGCAAAGGTCACAAAGTCTGACAAAGGCTGGGGCATCGGGCGGCATACCTATGATCTGATTGCACCGCAAAGTTGGATGGGGCCTGATGTGCCAGACACGTTTAACCTCGGCGTCAGTCACCAAGACCAAGTGCTCAGTCTCCCACCCGGCGCTACTTTGATTGCCGCAAACGATTTCTGCGAGTTTGCTGCCTTGGCCTACCCCGCCGCGCGGGCGATTAGCTTTCAAGGGCACCCAGAATACAGTGTCGGATTTTCTTGCGCCCTTTACGATGTTCGCCGCGGGACGGTGTTCCCAAACGAAATGGTCGATGCCGCCGAAGCCAGTTTCACCGCCCCGATCGAAAACGACCTTGTCGGCCGCTGGATGGCGCGCTTTCTGATCCAGAACACGGATTAGCGTCGCGTCACGCTTTTCACCTCGATCTCGCGGGCATTAAGCTAAACTTCGTGTCGGATACACCCCAGTCTTCGCCTAACCGTTTGACCGATCGCCAGGTTTGGGTCCTGACGATCGCATCTGCTGTGGTGACGGCAAATGCTTATTACATTCACCCGATCATCGCGCGGGTCGCTGAGGATTTCTCGGTCAGTTCGTCGACGATCGGACTGGTCCCGGCGTTCAACCAATTGGCGCTTGCGCTCGGTATTTTTCTGCTGCTGCCACTCGGCGATCGCTACAGCAACCGGACGCTAACGGCGATTTTCGTTGCGGGTCAGTTCCTGGCGATTGCAGCCATGGCTTTAGCCCTAGACTTTCGGCTTTTTCTGATCGGCTCAACTGTGCTCGGTTTTATGACAATCGCGCCCTATCTGTTGCCTGCGTATGCGTCCAAGCGGGTCGATCCAACCGAGCTTGGGAAGGTCACTGCGATCCTAACCACTGGGATTATTGCGGGCATTCTCACCGCGCGCGCTGGCGCGGGTGTGATCGCCGAGTATTTTGGATGGCGGACGGTTTACTACATCGCGACAGGCTTGATGTTCGTGGTTTCGATCACGCTTCCGTTCACCATGGATCGGCGCGAGAGCGCCTCTGAATCCTCCGAGCACAGCTCCTATCCACGATTGATCTTCTCCATGATCCCGATGGTTGGGCGATATCCTGAAGTCTTATTGTCTGGGACCATCCAAGCGCTCAACTTTGGGATCTTTATTTCGATTTGGTTGGGCCTCGGATTGCATCTGACCAGTCCTGAAATGGGCTATGGTGTTGATGTTGTCGGCTATCTCGCCCTCTTCGCCATCATCAATTTGGTTACGACCCCCCGGCTCGGCGCGTGGGCTGACAGGATCGGCGCCCGAAAAGCGCGGCTGATCGTGGCCGTTTTTCAGCTGATCGGGGTCACCCTGTTCTTATTTTTTGGGAACAATCTCTGGCTGCTGATGATCCCTATTTTCGTCACAAATGTGTTTGGCCCGGTCATAGATGTCACTGGTCGCATGACCTTTCTCAACCAGCCTCCGGCGGTTCGAACCCGTTTAATGACGATCTATATTGTCTTCATGTTTGTGGGCGGCGGCGTTTCCAGCTGGGCGGGCACCGCAGCGTACGATGTCTGGGGCTGGACTGGGAACGCGATCTTAGCGCTGATTACATCGATGATGGTTTTAGCATTGTGCTTTTTGGCGCAGGCCCGGCATGTTCGAGCGCCAGACCCATGACTTTTTGGACGAGTGAAAGACGAGAGAACCACTACCAGTTGACCACCTTGCCCGCGGCCTGTGTTGGGCCTCGCGACCGCCAATTCTTTATGGGGGGCGTCGCCTTCGCCGCGGCGATTGAGGCCATGGAATGCGAGTTTGAAATGCCGCTATTGTGGGCCACGATCCAGTTTCTCTCGCACGGTCGACTCGGCGAAACGATCGATATTCACGTTGAGTCCGAACGGGGCAATACGATCAAGCAAGCCAGCGCTGTGGTGCGATCTGAAGATCGTGTTTTGCAGCGCGTGATGGGCGCCTTGGGGCGACGCGAAAGCCCAATCGAAAATCAGTTTGCGGAAATGCCAAACGTCCTGCCACCGCCAGAATGCCCAGAAAAACCGTTTGATTCATTCGGTATGCCCGGAAACCTCCTCGATCAGTTTGAGCGGCGAACGGCGCTGCAAGATGATGCAAGGGGGATCGAGTATCTTTGGTTCAAACCGAAATTCGAAGCGCCCGTTTCCGCCTCGCTTTTAGCCCTGATCGCGGATTTCTTTTTGGGAGCGCACGCGGAAACGCAAGGGGGTACGAGCCTGGACAATACGTTCCGCGTTCATTCGCTGACCTCCACTCGCTGGGTCCTGAATGCCGTCCAGATCTCCGGCATCGCAAACGGCGCGGCACACGGGACCGTCCAGCAATTTGCCGAGGATGGCACTTTGCTTGCGAGCGGCAGCCAAACGGGATTGCTGCCTCGGCGTTGAAAAAAGCCCGCCTCCAAAAATGGAGACGGGCCTTGATCCCAAATAAGGGACAGTCTCTGAGTGGACTTAACCACCAAATTTAAAGCGCGCGCCGATCGAGAACACATTCTGTGTATTTTCAATTTCGAGCGTGCCTGGGAAAAGCTGATTGTTCAGCTCAATGTCTTCAGTGGCCCGGTAGGCGTATTCACCAAAGAGTTCCCAATTGTTTTGTAGCTTGTACGTCGCGCCTGCTTTGACCTGATAGCCAAGCTTGCCTTCGCTATCATCGATGACGGTAATACCGGATGGCTGATAAGTGACTTCAACGTCAGCATAGCCGATGCCCGCACCAACATAGGGCTGGAAGGCGCCAGCTTGATTAAAGTCGTAATAGCCGTTGAAGAAGATGCCCGTATTGGTGATGTCACCGCGGCCATCTGCAACAACTTGAGCCACCGTGACGCCCAATGGGTCGGGCGAGCTCGCGATCGCCGCAGCGTCAACGCCGTCAATGCTGCCACCGCCGAGCGTTACGCCCGTATGCGTATCGACGTCAGCTTGGGAGTAGACGATCTCAACGCCGGCCCGGAAGCCATTGCCATAACGTGCGCCAAACTCACCAGAGAAGGCGGTCCCGCCATCAAACTCAGTTGACCAGCCATAGGCTGTGCCAGCGGCAACATCGAGCGTGCTGCCATCACCGAGATTGCCCGTCGTGAACGCTCCGGTGGAGCCAGAATTGTCGCTATCATTCTGTTGGGTGAACCCAATAGAACCGCCGACATAGTATTCTTGCGCAGACGCTGCGCCCACAATCACCAGTCCTGCTGCGATCGCAGCAACAGATTTCATGAGTTTCATACTCAACTCCTTGCATAATACGAGAGGCTTCTTCCCCCCGTCGGGAGGCTAATTAGTATTCTTTATACGATAGGCAATATTAAATTTTCTTTTGGCTTGAAATTTGTATCGCAGTCTGCTCAACGCCCATGACGGGGAAACACTTGCTCAGGACATTACAATGCTGCCTACACCGCGCGCGGACATCGCACCCAATACGCTGGACTTTGAAATTCTACCTTTGGTGAAACCAACTGGCTTTCGAGAATATGACGCGCGTTGGTGGTTTAATGGGATTGGCCACGAGAAAGCGCCCGAACTGAACTTGACCGGTGTTCAGGCGCTCGGCCTCGGCATGGCCACCTTGTTTCATGAGCTGGGGGTTGAACCGAAAGTGGTCACAGGCCACGATTTCCGCTCGATCAGTCAGCCGATCAAGAACGCGCTGATCCTCGGCATGGTTCAAGGTGGATGCGAAGTGCTCGACGTGGGCCTTGCACTCTCGCCTATGGTCTATTGGAGCCAGTTTGAACTCGATTGCGCGTGCTGCGCGATGGTCACAGCGTCTCACAATGAGAATGGTTGGACGGGTGTCAAAATGGGCGCCAATCGCCCACTCACGTTCGGTCCAGACGAAATGGGCCGCTTGAAAGAAATCGTCCTGACCGGAGATTTCCAACCGCGCGCCGGTGGCGGACATTTCCGGGTCGATGGGGTACGCGAAAAATATATCGACGCGGTTGCTGAGGGTGTTTCAATCAAGCGTCCGTTAAAAGTGATCGCGGCCTGCGGAAATGGCACAGCAGGTGCCTTCGCCCCAGATGCGCTCCGAAAAATGGGCGTTGATGTGATCGAGATGGATTGTAATCTCGACAACACTTTCCCGAAATACAATCCAAACCCGGAAGACAGCGCGATGCTGCACGCCATGGCCGCGGCCGTCAAAGAGTATGGCGCCGACATTGCGCTCGGTTTCGACGGTGATGGCGACCGCTGTGGCGTCATCGACAATACGGGCGATGAGATCTTCGCCGACAAAATTGGCCTTATGCTGGCGCGAGACCTCTCAAAAGAATATCCAGGTGCGAAATTCGTCGTCGATGTGAAGTCTACGGGCCTCTATAAGACCGATCCGGTGCTTGAAGAAAACGGGTCGACCGTCGATTATTACAAAACCGGTCACTCATACATTAAGCGCCGGACGACCGATTTGGACGCGCTCGCTGGGTTCGAAAAATCTGGACACTTCTTCTTCCGTCCGCCGATCGGGCTTGGCTATGATGACGGCTTGATTGCGGCCAAGGCCATCCTGGAAATGCTCGACCGCAACCCCGACAAGACCATGGCAGACTTGAAAGGCGAACTCGGCGTCGCCTTTACCTCCCTCACCATGTCTCCGCATTGTGCGGACGAGGTGAAGTATGAGGTCATCGAGCGGATTGTCGAGGAATATAAGGGTTTGCTTGGGACGGAGATCCTTGGCCGCAAGGTTGTGGACGTGAATACGGTAAATGGCGCGCGCGTCACGCTGGAAGATGGGTCTTGGGTCCTGGCCCGCGCCAGCTCTAACAAGCCAGAATTCGCGGTCGTCGTAGAGAGCATGCGGTCAGAAGAAGATATGATCGCGCTGTTCCGCGAAGAAGTGAAACCGCGCCTCGCCAAATACCCTGAAATCGGCGCGTACAATCAAGAGATCTAAACCCCGTCGTAATTACGAAAAAGTCATATAAAAACAGCGACGGACTTTCTTCATAGAAACGTTTTACCCTTCAAGCGTCGCCTTTTCGGCGCCTGAGGGAGACTTTTCTAAATGCACAAAAAACTGAGCCTGTTCGCTGCTCTTCTTCTCACAGCCTGTGGCGGCGGAGGCGGGGGATCCTCCACAACACCGACCACCACGGTTGCGACCACTGCGGCCAACTCGGCACCTACCGTATCTTCTGCGGTCGCAAGCCAGATCGCCCATGTCGGATTTGAGTTTAGCTTAGATCTCGCCGGCACATTCGCAGACGCCGACAACGACGCGCTAACGGTGACCGCTGACTTCGGCGCTGATGCCAAAGGGCTCAGCCTGTCGGGCACGACAATTTCTGGCGTCCCAAACTCGACCGGCACGGTGACCGTGACCTGCACGGCGACAGACCCAGATGGCGCTGAAGCGAGCGATACATTCGAGATTGAAGTCGGGATCGATCAATCGGCAATCAGCGCGACGTTTGGAAGTGCCATAAATCTTGAAAATCTCGACGATTATGCCGGGCAAAGCGTGCCGGCTTACATCACCAAAATGAATGATGGCGGCAATCCGGTCACCAATGCGGGCGCGACGCTTGGGCGGGTCCTATTCTATGACACTTCACTCTCAACCGATGGCACAGTGTCTTGCGCGACCTGTCATGTGCAAGCCCTCGGGTTTAGCGATGCCGACGTGGTCAGTACGGGCGTTGAAGGCGGTCAGACCGGGCGTCATTCGATGCGCTTGATCAACACCATGTTCGCTGACGAAACCGATTTTTTCTGGGATGAGCGCGCGCCAAGCCATGAAGCGCAAGAAAGCCAGCCGATCCAAGATCATAATGAAATGGGCTTCAGTGGCCAGAATGGACGTCCCGATCTGGACACTCTGATCGCGCAAATGGAGGCGACGGAATATTACGAAGAACTGTTCCGATTTGTGTATCTCGATCCAAACATCACCGAAGCGCGCATCCAGGAGGCGCTGGCACAATTCACAAAGTCCATTCAATCCTTCGATTCACGTTATGATGAAGGTCGCGCTCAAGTGAACAATAATGGTGCGAATTTCCCGAACTTTTCCGCGGACGAGAATGCGGGGAAACGCCTTTTCATGCAGGCGCCAAATGATGGCGGGGCGGGTTGTAATGGCTGCCACCGCGCCCCAGAATTCGATATTCGTCCTGGGTCAGATCACAACGGTGTCTTCGCGGTGGCAGGATCGACCACAGAGTTTGACCTGACCAATACGCGTTCACCGAGCCTGCGCGACATGGTGGGCCCGGGCGGAAGCTCAAACGGTCCGTTCATGCATGATGGCTCTCTTGCAACCATAGGGGCGGTCATTGATCACTATGACGCGATCCAAGAACCCGCCAGTGAGCCACCCCTCTCAGAATGGCGCGCGACAATCGACAATCGATTACTGCCAGGCGGCAATCCGCAACGTTTGAACCTAACTGAGGCAGAGAAAGATCAGCTCGAAGCCTTCTTGCTGACGCTGACAGGCGTCAGCCTTTACACAGATCCGAAACTCTCAGATCCCTTCTAGGGATCGCAGGGGCAGCGGGCTCGTCCCCCAAGAAGCGTCGCTGCCCCTCTTTTTTAACGCACATCTTCATACTGCTCGGCCAATGCCTTTGACTCAGCGCCGAAGCCCCACATTAAACCGACATAGAGATACGTGAGGTTGGCGCGCCAAAAACCCCATTCCGCAACCCGCCGATCTGATGACCAGACTTTTCGCGGCACTTGTCGCACGCGTCCCCGCCCGCCCCGCACCATGCGTAGACAAAGATCCGCTTCCTCCATGATGGCTTGGTTGGGATCCCAACCCCCAATCGCGTCAAAATCTGCACGGCGGCAGATCATGACCTGATCTCCAAATAAAAGCCGCGCGCCCCTGGCGTATGAAAACGGCCTGAAAAAGAGTGGCGCATACCAGGTTTTGATGAAGTTATGCGCCGTGGTGACTCGGCGGACGCCTTGTTCGCCGCGCATGACGGAGATGAAGCCAGCGAGCGCGGTCTTCGGGTCGTTCAAGACGGTCTCAGCACAGCTTACAAAATCTGCTGGCACGATTGTATCAGCATGTAAAAAGCAAAGGAGATCGCCGGTCGCGGCGTCGGCGCCAGCATTCATCTGACCGGCTCGTCCGCGCGAGAGGTTTTTCAGCACGCGCGCACCTGACGCCTCTGCCAGCACGACTGTCTCATCGGTGCTGCCTGCGTCGGCGATAATGATGTCTGACGGCGCTGGCGAAAGCTTTGCGACATTGGCCAGCGTTTGTGGCAACGCCGCCTCTTCGTTCAGCGTCGGGATAATAATCGAGAGCGCCATGCAAATGAAGTAGTCTGTTCTCCTCAAAGTTGAACAGACATTTGTTTGAGACCCCCATCCTCACTACAGATTACGTCGAATTAAGCGCGTTCCAAGGTCATTCGAGTCTATGCCAACAGCATGGCTTGGTGGATTGGGATCCTAGAATACCGCCGTCGCGGCGCGATTGTCGCCGGCGTGACGATGGTTCATGTGCTGGGTCTGACTGCGATTTTGAGCCATGTGTTTCAAACAACCGCCCCGACTACGCGGTCTTTTCTCGAGATCGAATTGGCTGAGATCGAACCGCCGCCGCCCCCTGATCCGGACCCTGTTCTACAGTCTGAAGCGATCGAAGTCCCCGTTCAGCAAACGCCTGAGCCCCTCCCATCGGAAGCGCCGCCAATGCCAGTGCCAACCCAAGCTCCAAGCTCCCAAGAGCCCCCCGCCGTAACGCCAGAGACCCAAAGCGTCTTAACCCAGCTTGACCAAAGCGCGACCGGCACGCTGTCAGGGCAAGCGACGGAAATGCCGTCTATAGGCGAAAGCGAAGGCACTGTCACACCGGCGCAAATCGCAAGCGTTCTCAAACAGGCCGATTGCCTCAAACTGAAGCGCCACGACGAAGACGTCTGTCCAAAGCCAGATCCGTTCGCAGTGGCCATCGCAAGCGCTGAACGCGCCATCCCACCTGAACGCTTATTCGGTGACCCGCGCTACATCGCGAAAACGGTCAGTGATAAAGTCTTTGAAGAAGAAGCCGCCAATCGATTTCTCTGGCCCGATGAAGATCTCTTCGCCGATCCAATGTCTCCAGGTGCCTATAATGCGCGGCGCATTCGAAACGGCCAGGAACCGCTCTGGAGCAAAGAGATGCGTGATGGGTTCACGAACCGTGATTGATCCTTATCAGCCTACGGCAAACCGTGCTTCTGAGTGACACATGACCGAACAAACGCGCCCTTTAACCCAGCTTGAATCCATCCTCAGCGCCGCCGTTGAGATTGGCTTAGGTTGGAGCGCCAGACGATCTGAACTTTCGATCGATGAAAAATCGGCCGGGCAGTTCGCCTCAAACGCCGATTTGGAAATCGAAGACCTCATCCGCGCGCGCTTGACGCAAGAGTTTCCGGGCGATGCGATCATCGGAGAGGAGTTTGGCGGCAACTTGTCCGCGGACCAATCGGGATGGGCGATTGACCCCATAGATGGCACATCAAACTTTATTCTGGGCCTGCCAATCTGGGCCATTTCAGTGGGCTATGTTGCACAGGGCAAATCGGTGCTTGGGGCGATCGCGATTCCGGAGCTTGGCGTGACGCTCTCAGCGCGCGCCGGAAAAGGCCTGCGCATAAATGGCAAAGCAAATCTCAGCTCGCGCGCGGCAAGCTCCGTTCGAACGATGTCGCTTGGTGAAAATGATTACGAAACCGGCGCACAAACCGACGCCCGTGCGGAAACGCTGCGCCAGGATGGATACAGCGTCGTGCGCTATCGCTGTGCGGTTTTCTCGCTCGCAATGTCTGCGCTGGGGCGTTTGAGCGGATATGTCGAGCATGGCTGCGGCCTCTGGGACATCGCTGCCGCGGAGGTGATTTGCCGCGAAGCTGGGCTCGATGTCAGCACCGAGCGAATTGCGGCCGGCCGCTATGCGATAGACGCACGATGGCCGATTTAGGCGAAGCATTGCTTCACCTCGTCTCTTGCTCCACCTTGCGAACACAGTAGTTTGCCGCCGTTACAAAGGGAGTCGGGCATGGGCGACAGGATCTTTATCGGCGGCGCAGATATGGATGGGGAAGGCACACCAAATGATGCTCAATCCCTGTTACTGAACCGCGCCAACCGACATGGCATTGTTGCAGGAGCGACCGGTACTGGGAAAACCGTCACCCTCCAGATCCTCGCAGAAGGGTTCGCAAATGAGGGCGTGCCGGTGTTTTGCGCTGATGTCAAAGGCGACCTCTCTGGGATCTGCGTCGCTGGAAGCCCAGAGCACAAGCTGCATCCGAAACTTATCTCTCGTGCGGAAAAGATCGGATTTGAAGACTATGGCTATGACGCCACGCCGACCGTTTTCTGGGACGTGTTTGGCGAAAAGGGCCACCCGGTCCGCACGACCATCTCGGATATGGGACCTTTGCTTCTATCGCGCCTCATGGACCTTTCCGAGACCCAAGAAGGTGTCCTTACGGTTGCGTTTGAATACGCTGATGATGAAGGCATGCTGCTCTTAGATCTAAAGGATTTGCGCAAGCTCCTGAACCATATGGGCGAAAAGGAAGTTCGCACGGAGATCAGCCGAGAATATGGTAATGTGGCAACGGCCAGTATTGGGGCCATTCAACGTCGACTTTTGGTCCTTGAACGCGAAGGGGCAGAAGCATTCTTTGGCGAACCTGCGCTCGATCTAAAGGACTTCATGCGCACCACGCGCGACGGTCGCGGCATCGTCAATGTTTTGGACTCGACAACCCTGATCAACAGCCCGCGCCTCTATTCCACTTTCTTGCTTTGGCTCCTGTCTCAGCTGTTTGAAGACCTGCCTGAGGTCGGAGACCCCGAGAAACCGAAAATGGTGTTCTTTTTCGACGAGGCGCATTTGCTGTTCAATGACGCACCGCGCGCTTTGCTCGAGAAGATTGAACAAGTCGTCCGTTTGATCCGCTCAAAAGGAATTGGCGTTTTCTTCGTTACCCAGAACCCGCGGGACTTGCCCGATAGCGTGCTCGCCCAGCTTGGCAATCGCATCCAGCACGCCTTGCGTGCTTACACGCCAGCCGAACGCAAGGGGGTTCGCGCGGCTGCGGACTCGTTCCGAGAAAACCCAGCCTTTGACGCCGAAGAGGTCATCACCGATCTGGGCGTTGGCGAGGCACTCGTCTCAACGTTGGATGAGAAGGGCGCGCCCGGAATCGTGCAACGCACACTGATCCGTCCCCCAAGTTCGCGCTTAGGTCCAGCGACAGAAGCTGAACGCGAAGCGGAGATGAAGAACAGCCCCGTCCTCGGCCTTTACGACGAAGCGATCGATCGTGAGTCGGCTTATGAAATTTTGCTCAAACGCGAAGAAGAAGCGGCCGCCGCAGCTGAACGCCTCGCGAAAGAAGAAGAACGTGCGCAACGTGAGCTCGAAGAGAAAAAAGCGCGTGAAAAAAAGCGATCCACCACGCGTCGGCGAAGCACCCGCATGACCCCAACTGAGCGCGCCGTGAACACCGCCACTCGAACCATTGCGCGCCGCGTGACCGATTATGTCTTGCGCGGAATCCTGGGCGGACGACGCCGATAGGAGGAGACGGGTGTGGTAGAAGCAGGCGACAAACGATCAGACCTGATCGCGAAACTCGCCGATCATGTTCTCGCGGACGGTCTGTTAAATGCCAGCTTGCGCCCGCTCGCGAAAGCGGTTGGTACGAGCGACCGCATGCTGCTCTATTATTTCAGCGATAAGGATGAGCTCATCGAAGCGGTCTTGGATCATATCGCCGCGCGCATCAACCTGATTTTAGAACAATCCGCTCCGCCAGAACCCCTGCCCTATCATGTGTTCGCGCCAATGCTTGTCGAGAACATGAAGTCTGAGTTGTTTTGGCCATATTTGCGGCTTTGGCTCGAAGTCGCCGCGCTCTCGGCGGGCGGCGATCCACTCTACCGAACGTGCGGCGAAAAAATTGGCCGCGGCTTTGTCGCCTGGGGCGCGCAACATCTGGCGGTCGAACGGGAAACAGATCGCGCCTATGACGCGGCCAGGCTCCTTGTGCATGTCGAAGGCAGCGTCCTTCTCCGGAGTCTTGGGCTCGACGATGTGGTCGACCAAGCGAACATCTTGAAAGATTGAAGCCCCAGTGGTGGACAAGCAGTTTCGAACCAAAGCCTAGATTCAAATTTTCCAATTTTAATTTGAATTTTGTGAAGTCTTGTTGATCTTTGATCGCGATCGCAGGGGTGCCGCGCAAGGAAAGCACACGTGACCGCCCCCCGAAACCTAGCTTGGACGGCCAATTCTACGGCCTCAAACCTCACCTATATCGAAGTTATTTTTCAACTCTCACCAAAGTTTTTCACAAAACCGGGAAACCGAAAGCAAACGCGCGCTTTCCCCCTGCCTATGCTCCCCAGCACGGATCGGAGAAGCGGGGAATATACGTCGGTCGAAGCCCTTGAACACGTGGATGAGCTTACCAGTCATTATCGCTCGGTTCTCTGCTTGGCCGCGGAACATAAACTCGCCTACAAAGACTATTTCTATCACTTCTGGCTGCGCTTACGGCTTCGTTCAGAGGAGGCGGAAATCGAATTTGAGGGATATGACTCTTGGCTCCAAATGCGGACGCTTTTCACTTGGCTCGAGCAGACGGCTAATCAGTCGTCTGTGCAAGAGACCGCAGATGGCTGGCAATTGCTGATCGCCTGTCTTGATGAGCGGTTTCACTTTAGAGAATCGGGTGTTGATCCCGATTCAAGGACCACCAGCCTCTCTTTCCCGCGATCGGATCTTCTTGCTCGCCTGCCTCCTTTGCGGGGGCGAGTTGATCAGATCATTTCGCGCCTCGTAGACGAAATTGGGGAAGATTATTGGACGGACTTTAGACGCGACCTGGCTTAACGTTCGACCTTGCGAGCTTCACATTCCGATTCTCTCAACCCGTGTTTCCGCTGCGTTTAGGCTTTCCTCGTGGCATGGCTGTGCTTAAATAAACGCTGACGCCCGCGTCACGCTCAGGTGCGGGACAAATGAGACAGGAAACGGGAGGCGAAAGCCATGAAAGAGTATCTGCAATTCTATATTAATGGCGAATGGGTCGACCCCGTCGAACCCCGCACCCTTGAAGTCGAAAACCCAGCCACCGAAGAACCGTTCGCGACGATCTCTTTGGGATCCGCTGCTGATGTCGACAAGGCCGTCGCCGCCGCCAAAGCGGCCTTTCCAACCTTCTCGCAAACCAGCGTCGAGTATCGCGCGGACCTGCTGGATAAGATTATGGCGGGCCTCCAGGCAAGAATGGGGGATATGGCCGAAGCGATTTCTGATGAAATGGGTGCCCCGATGTGGCTCGCTAATGCCGCCCAAGTGCCAGCAGGCATGGGCCATGTGGCGACGATGAGCCAAATCTTGCGCAATTACGAGTTTGAAGAACAACGCGGCACAACGCTGCTGCGCAAAGAGCCAATCGGGGTTTGCGGCTTCATTACGCCCTGGAATTGGCCGCTGAACCAGATCACCTGTAAAGTTGCCCCTGCGATTGCCGCCGGCTGCACCATGGTGCTCAAGCCGTCCGAAATCTCGCCACTCAATGCCATGATCTTTACCGAAATCATGCACGAAGCGGGCGTCCCGGCTGGCGTCTACAATCTCGTCAATGGCGATGGTCCGAGCGTCGGTGCGCATCTTTCCAGCCACCCAGATGTCGACATGATGAGCTTTACCGGTTCAACACGCGCCGGTATTCTCGTCGCGCAAGCAGCCGCACCCACTGTGAAACGCGTGGCTCAAGAGCTTGGCGGCAAATCGCCAAACATCGTCCTGCCGAGTGCAGACCTTCAAAAAGCAGTCGGCGGCGGCGTCATGCAAATGATGACCAATTCTGGCCAGTCTTGTAACGCACCGAGCCGGATGTTTGTCCCGCGCGAGGCGAATGAAGAGGCAAAGGCGATCGCCAAGGCCGCAGCTGAAGCGGTAAAAGTGCAAATGCCGCGCGAAGCCGACAAAGGTGCGATTGGTCCGATCTCAAACGGCAATCAGTACGCAAAAGTTCAAGACCTGATCCAAAAAGGCATTGATGAAGGCGCGACCTTGGTCGCAGGCGGTACAGGCCGCCCAGAAGGCCTAAATCGCGGCTACTTCGCGCGTCCAACCGTGTTCGCAGACGTCACCAATGACATGACGATCGCGCGCGAAGAGATCTTCGGCCCGGTCCTGGTCATGATCCCTTATGACAGCGTCGACGAAGCCGTCGAAATGGCGAACGACACTGAGTATGGTCTTGCAGGGTATGTCCAAGGAGAGCCCACTGAAGCGGCGCAAATCGCCAATCGCATCCGTGCGGGCCAGATCCAAGTCAATGGCCAAGGGCCAGACTTCTCGGCACCGTTTGGCGGATACAAACAATCCGGCAATGGCCGCGAATGGGGCGAGCATGGCTTTGAAGAATTCCTCGAAGTCAAAGCCGTGATGGGCGCCGCCGCCGCGTAGCAAGAATTTGCAACCGATCGGAAAAGGCGAGCCGATGGCTCGCCTTTTTATTTAAGCTCATGGCCTGTGTGCGATCTCTTGCCTGAGGCTAGGATCTCAACTTAGACTGGCGATTAGCCGGTCATGAGCTTTGACCGCGCGGGGATTGAACAAACAAAGGGGGTTTCGTTCATCATGGACTTTTTAGAGCAAATGCTGGCGCCGTTCGGCATGGAAGACCAAGCCGATACAATACTGGCCGGGGCAACAAACGTTTTGCTGGCGCTTGTGATTCTTATTGTTGGGTTCTGGATCGCGGGGCGTGTTGGGGCGTTCGTGCGAGGCATCGGCAAGCAGCACAAGAAACTTGACGACACGCTGTTCAACTTCCTTGGGAGTTTGGCGCGCTATGTCGTTCTCGCCTTCGTGGTGATCGCCGTACTCAATCGCTTTGGCGTTGAAACAACGTCCATCGTCGCGCTATTGGGTGCCGCAGGCTTAGCCGTTGGCTTAGCGCTCCAAGGCGCGATGTCGAATTTAGCTGCTGGCGTCATGCTGATGATCTTCCGTCCCTATAAAGTCGGTGATTTTATCGATGCCGCAGGTCAGTTCGGCAATGTTGAAGACATCACCCTCTTCACCACCGTCCTGCGAACTTTCGATCACCAACAAATCATTATTCCGAACGGAAAAATCTGGGGCGAGCAAATCGTCAATCACAGCCACCACGCCGTTCGTGGGGTCGAGCTGACGTTTGGGGTGTCTTACGACTCCGACATCGACAAGACACGAGACGTCATTCGTAAAGTGTTCGCTGATCACCCTTTGATCTTGGATGATCCTGAGCCGGTGATTGTGGTCTCAACTCTGAATGATAGTTCGGTTGATTTCGCAACGAGGCCGTTTGTCAAAGGCGAGCACTGGTTTGATGTGCGCTTCAGTGTCCCTGAACTTGTCAAAAAAGCTCTGGACGAGGCCGAGATCGAAATCCCGTTCCCACACCAGAAGGTGATCTTGTTCAAAGGGGACGAGTAGGCAAAAAAACCGGGAGACAGAGCTGCATGTCTCCCGGCTTCGGATGTCGCGATGGTGTGGAGGAACTCCACCTCCGCGTACGATCCCCCATTGGTTTTAAAGCGAAAAATCTGCAAAACGCATGTGACCCAGGTCACACTTTCGTAATTTAACTGGCGTTCAGCTTGCATATGTTAATCAGATATGAATGGTGAGCTCAGGAGGTCGATGGATATGCTAAAATCGCGTTTCGTATTTGCACTTGCCGCCCTTACGGTGCTGGGCGCGTGCGCAACGGCGACGCCGTATCAAGCCGCGTTAAATGGCCAAAAAGGCTATGAAAATCAACAAATTGAAAGCAATCGATGGCAAATTAGCTTTGCTGGGAATAGCCTCACAGATCGGCAAACGGTGGAGACCTATTTGCTTTATCGCGCCGCCGAATTGACCAGCCAAGAAGGCTACGACTATTTCCGCGTCATCCAGCGCGAAACCGATGAAGATCGCCGCCTGGTCGCCACAGGCGCCGGCGCATTCGATCCATTTTATTCGGGCTTCTATTGCAATTATCGTTTCTACGGGCGCTCGGGCCGGCTCTACGGATATCCGCGCAGTTGGTATGCCCGCCGCGCCAACCTGCGAGGTTTTCACAGCCCGTTCGCTTACCACGATCCATTTTGGGGACAGCCCTGGGACTATCGCGAAATTGTTCGCTACGAAGCGACGTCAGAAATCATTATGGGACGCGGTGAAAAGCCGGATGATCCATCCTTTTTTAACGCCGATGAGGTTCTAATGAACCTGTCCGGACAGATCGTACGTCCTGAAGTATAGATCCCGGTCGCGTAGAGTTTTGTAGAGTATCGTAGAGTGGAAAAAGCCCGCCAATCTGGCGGGCTTTGACCGTTTTAAGTTGGAGAGCCTAGGCTTAGCGCGGCGCCATCCGGATCGCACCGTCCAGGCGAACATCTTCGCCATTGAAATAGCCGTTCTTGCACATCTCGACAGCCAACGAAGCATACTCGTTCGGATTGCCAAGACGGGCTGGGTTCGGCACTTGAGCGCCGAGCGCTTGACGCACTTTTTCTGGCGCGCCGGCGAGGAGCGGCGTGTCGAAAATGCCCGGCAAGATCGTGTTCACCCTGATCAATTCGCGCGACAGGTCTCGCGCGATTGGAAGTGTCATACCAACCACGCCACCTTTAGAGGCTGAGTAGGAAGCTTGCCCGATCTGACCATCTTCGGCCGCAACAGAGGCCGTGTTGACGATTGCCCCGCGCTCACCGTCGATGGGATCGAGGGTCATCATGCCGGCAGCAGATTTTGCGATGCAGCGAAAGGTTCCGACCAGGTTGATCTGAATGATCAAGTCAAACTTATCCAGCGGGAAGTGCGTGATCTCGCCGGTTTCTTTGTTGCGACTTGCAGTCTTGATCGCATTCCCGGTGCCAGCGCAGTTGATCAGGATCCGCTCTTGGCCGATCGCAGCGCGTGACTTTTCAAAGCCTGCATCGACACTCTCATCATTGGTCACGTTCACATTGCAGAAAACACCGCCAATTTCGCTCGCAACGGCTTCGCCTTTTTCTTCATTCAGATCGAAAAGGGCGCACTTGACGCCATGGCTTGCAAGCAAGCGCGCCGTGGCCGCGCCGAGGCCTGAAGCGCCGCCTGTAATGACAGCGGAAATGTTTGAATTGAGTTCCATCAGATATCCTCCAAAAATGTGTTCTGGAGGCGATGTAGAAGGAAGTCCGCACGTGGCCAATGTCTGACCCAACGGCAATTGCGATAGAATCTTTGGTCCCTAAATCAGCTGTATCCGGCGCGATGCTGGGTTGAGCGAAAAATAGCCGCATTTCCGCAGCACTCTTTCACTGCGCGCGGATTCACCCTAAATTGGAAAGCCTATGACGGACCCGACCCAAATCATCATCGAGAATGGCGAAAGCGTGCCAACGCAGCTTCCAATCCCTACGGAGAAGCAGCAGCGCCGGACGAAGCGCAAGCTGATCCCGAAACTGTTACGGGTGGCCGGTCGGATACCCTTCGCGGATGACCTAGCTTCCGCCTATTATTGTGCCCTGGACGCGGAAACACCGATCAAGGTGAAACTCGTTCTGTTCGCGGCCTTGAGCTACTTCGTTCTGCCGGTTGATGCGATCCCGGACCTGGTGACGGGTCTGGGCTTTACCGACGATGCAACCGTGCTTGCCACAGCCTTAGGCGTGGTCGGGGCGCATATCCAAGACCATCATCGCGAAGCGGCGCGACGCTTGTTAGGTTTGACAGAGCGTCCAGCAGCCTAAAGTTCTGCCGAACTCTATCCGATGGTTTCTTCGAAATTGGGTGAGACCGGCAAGATCTCTTTGACGCCAGATCCATCTTCGACGGTTGGATCAATCTCCATGATCGCCAATGAGCGCTCCGCCGTTCCATCGGTGCGGAAGCGGAACAGTCCGTTCACGCCCATGAATCCATCTCTATTGATTAGTTCGCCGGGCGTGAGCGTGCCATCTTCTGACAAAGCTGCGACGAGGGCGGCAGCATCATAGGAGACGGCCGCCAAAGAAGACGGCGCCGTTCCATACATCCGCGTGTAGCGCTCCTCGAAGTCTGCAATATCGACCGAAGGTGCTGTTGGGAACCAAGCGCCGCGCAAGCTTGGTTCACGCCAAACATTCGGGTCGTTCCATCCCCCGAGACCCAGCATCTTCACCCGTCGAGTATCGACTCCATAATAAGCGAGTGAAGGCGCGATGCGGCGAAGCCGATTGCCGCGTTCAGGCACAAGAACGGCGATCCGGGCGCCATTCTCAACGGCCGTCGCGATGGTTTGAGCGAAATACTCAGCTTCCGTGTTCGGGTTTGTAGACGACGCTGGATAGAAAGCAGACGTGAGCATGAAACCGCCATTGCGCATGACCGCCTCGCGCATGGCCGCTTCAACACTGACACCCAAGCCGCTTTGCGGTCCGAAAAAGGCAAATTGATCATACCCCCGCAGAGCCGCGTATTCGATGATCGCATTGACCTCTTCTTCCGGGGCAATTGACGCCAGCCAGGCGCCATAACTTGCGGCCGACCGGTCGTTCGAGAACGCAATGACCGGCGCCCCCTCTTCAACCGGCTCGCTCGCCATCCCCAAAAAAGTTTCTTCCGGTTCAGGGGTCAGAGCGGTGCGAACAGATTGCACGTTGGCGCCAAAAAGTGGGCCTAGAACAACATCGACCTCTTGGTCGCGTAAACCTTCAGCGGCCATCTCGGCTTGGCTTTGTGATCCACCGGTATCGGTTGGAATCAAAACAATATTCTCGTTAGCGAAATCAAACAGGGCGAGTTCGATCCCGGCAAGCATGCCTTCTGCTTGCTGGCGCACCCGTTCATTCGGGTGCGAGAATGGCAGCATGACGCCCGCTCTGATTAAGTCGCGGCCCTCCATATGCGGCGGTGTATAAGGGCCAGAAGGCGCCGCTTCTGCAAGTTCATCCATATTTTCACTATCGACATCGCCGGCATCCGTCCCTTCGACGCCAGGCACCGGATCGACTCGAGGATTTCCAGTTGAAATCGGTCCGACAGGCCCCGGCGACTGGGTCGCGCAGCCCGCAAGCGCTAAGAAGCCCGCAAAAAATAGGATTGGCAGGGACGAACGGACGCGCGATGTTGCTGACAATGTCATCAAGAAACCCTTCTTTAAGTCCACCGGAAGGCCGCGAAGTGAATCGCGCTTCCGGCGAACCTACGTCTGCGACCAGCCCGGCGCAAGCGCTCGATGCGGGTCTTTACATCGTCGCGACTCCAATCGGAAATCTGCGCGATATCACGCTGCGCGCGTTAGACACGCTGCAAGCGGCTGACGAGGTCTTAGCCGAAGATACGCGGGTCGCCCGGCGGCTTCTGGACGCTCATAATGTACGCGCCAAACTCAGCCCCTATCATGACCATAATGGGGCAAAGCGCCGACCCGAGATTCTGGAGAAGCTGGGCGAAGGGGCGGCGATCGCGCTGATCAGCGATGCTGGGACCCCAATGGTCTCAGATCCAGGCTGGAAATTGTCGCGAGACGCTTTGGATGCCGGACACAAAGTGATCCCCGTGCCGGGTGCCTCTGCCTTGCTCGCCGGTTTGGTGGCCAGCGGCATGCCGAGCGATCGGTTCATGTTTTGCGGGTTTCTCCCGTCCAAATCCGGGGCCCGCAAAAGAACCGCCACAGACCTTGCGAGTGTCCCAGGCACACTGGTGTTCTACGAAACCGGACCGCGCCTCGCCGACAGTTTGAGCGATCTCGCGGAGGTTCTCGGTGAAACACGTCAGGCGGCCGTGTCCCGTGAACTCACAAAACTCTTCGAAGAAACCCGCCGTGGCAGCTTACGCGATCTCGCTGACCATTATACAATGAACGGCCCACCGAAAGGCGAAATCGTACTGCTCATCGGCCCACCCGAAAAAAGCGCGGTGAGTGATGAAGACATTGACGCAGCGCTGCAGGAGGCGCTTAAAACTCTCTCGGTAAAACAAGCCGCTGCTGAAATCGCGACTCGGTTCGACCGGGCCAAACGCGACATATATCAGCGCGCCCTCAGCTTGAAGGATGGCTAACCGGGATCGCCGGGGAGCAGAACGCAGAGGACGTCACGCCGAAACACTCGCGGCTGTATGGCTAATGCTTAAAGGTTACCGCATCCTCGCGAGGCGGGTCCGCCTCCCTGTCGGCGAAATCGATCTGATCGTGCAACGCGGGCGGGTTATTGCCTTTGTTGAAGTGAAACAAAGGGCAAAGCTTATCGACGCCTTGCAAGCCGTTACCCCGAGTAATTGGCAACGCATTTCCCACGCCGCTGACATGTGGGCCGGGCGCCGCTCGCAAGCATCGCAGCTAGATTGGCGATTTGACCTCATCGCCATTACGCCTTTGTCACGGCCCCGACACTTTCGTGATTATTGGCGCCCTTGATTCACGCCGCAATCTCGCCCAATCCGTCTTTTAAATCCGCCCTGTGATTCTGCAGATCTTTGCCGAAGGAGTCCCCTCATGTCCCGCATCATTGCCAGCTTAAGTCTCCTCGCCTTGCTCCCGACAGTCAGCGGCTGCGCGACCGCGATCATAGGCGCAGCCGGCGCCACCGCGGTCACCGCGACACAAGAGCGGTCCTTCGGCGAGGCCCTCGATGACGCCGCGGTGTCAAGCGAAATTAAGTCAAAACTCATCGCCAATGGCGGGCTCGGGGAAGTTGATGTCGAGGTTGCTGCCGGGCTGGTCTTGCTATCCGGGCGCGTTCAAACCCCAGAACTTCGTCTCAAAGCAGAAAGCATTGCCTGGTCTGTGCGTCGCGCCGCTGATGTCGCCAATGAAATTCGAATCGAGTCGCCGGGCGGCTTTTTCGCGAATGCATCAGATGAGCTGATCTCGACCCGCGTTCGCGCACGGCTCTTGGGGTCTTCGACCGTGCAGGCCAATAATTTCAATGTCGAGACTTATGGCGGAACCGTGTATCTTCTCGGCATTGCGCGATCCGCCACAGAACTTGAAAAAGCCGCCGAAGAAGCCAGCAAAGTCGGCGGCGTCAATCAAGTCGTCTCCTATGTCCGTCTGCGCAATGAACGCGGCGAAGTCGTGCCTTATACGCCCGCGGCTCCTGCCCAAACCAGCAATGATGAATTGATGGGCGGACCCGGAAGCTAAATTCTCAGCTTAGAAGTTCTTTGCATTCAAGTGGATCGACCTCATATAGGCGACGCTTGAAGTGAGGAGCTGATATGAGCCTGCGTGTCGCGATCCAGACCGATCCCCTGGAAACTGCAAATGTCGAGTCGAATACGACGTTTGCGTTAGCCGAAGCCGCACAAAAGGTGGGCGCGGTGCTGTATGAATATCAGCCCGAGGATCTGTCCTATCGCGAAGGCCGGATCACGGCTTATGCACGGCCGATGACCGTACAACGCGTCCCAGGGACGCCTGCGCTGTTCAAGGATCGCGTCACACTCGACCTGCGCGAAGATGTTGATGTGGTCTTGATGCGCCAAGATCCCCCGTTCGACATGGCTTACATTACAGCCTGTCACCTGCTTGAGCTGTTGAAGCCGGATACATTGGTTCTGAATGATCCGGAGCATGTGCGCTCGGGCCCTGAAAAGCTCTATCCGCTTTTATTGCCGGACTTTATGCCGCCGACTCTGATTTCACGAGACAAAGCAGAGATCGAAGCCTTTCGCGCCGATCACAAGGACGTCATCGTGAAACCGCTATATGGCTTCGGTGGCGGTGATGTCTTTCGGGTTAAGCCGGATGACAGCAATTATGGCCCGCTGATCGATTTATTCCTTGGCCGCACGCGCGAACCGCTCATCGTCCAAGCCTTCCTCCCCGCCGTGGCTGATGGTGATAAACGAATCATTTTGATTGATGGGGAAGCGATTGGCGGCTTCAATCGTGTGCCGCTCAAAGGTCACGCACGCTCGAACCTCGCGGTCGGCGGCACCGCAGAGCCCAGTGATCTTAGCGAGGCCGATCTGGCCATTTGTGCTGCCATTGGCCCCGACCTAAAGGCTCGCGGCCAAGTCTTGGTTGGCATTGACGTGATTAGCGGGCGCCTGACTGAGGTCAACAATACGTCACCAACGGGCGTTCAACAGGTCCGGGACTTTACAGGACGCGATCCAGCGGCGATGTTTTGGAACGTTGTGCAAGACAAGCTTGCCAATGCTTAGACCGATAGTCACACATGGAGCTATGACCATGAAAGCTCTTTCAATTGCTTCGCTTTTCGCCCTCGGGATGGCTGGAACAGCCTGCTCCCAAACGGTCGACGCAGAAGCCGAAGACACGAAACCTGTAACTGAGGAAACGACCGAAGAGAGCGCCGATATCGGCGGAAGCTTCAATCTCGGTTTGCCCGAAGATCTGGAAACCGCAACGACAGTCGCAAATGACGGGTTCAACCTCGCGCTGCCCGGAGCGGACGCGACCAGCACGGATGGTTTCAATTTGGGGACCGGAGTGACCGCCTCTTCAGGCCTCGCGGACTTGCCGGAGATCGCGACCAATCTCACTGAAGATCCTGACGCCTTAGAGCTCGACGAGCTTGAAAGTGATGAAGAAGAAGACGAACCAATTATTCGACTCGAATAAAGTTTAGGATCGTTCTTTATTTGTTCCATAACTTCTGATATATAGCATTCAGAAGGTGGGAACAAATATGGTTGCTCGTATTACTACATTTTCTTTTGAGGGCATCGAAGCAAAGCCAATCGATGCTCAAGTACATATGGCGGGCGGCAATCAACCCGCCTTCATGATTGTGGGCCTGCCAGACAAAGCCGTTGCTGAAAGCCGTGAGCGCGTTCGAGCGGCGTTTAGCGCGATTGGACTGGCACTGCCGCCAAAACGCATCACGGTTAACCTCGCGCCCGCAGATTTGCCTAAGGAAGGCAGCCATTATGATCTGGCAATCGCGCTCGGCGTGATGGCAGTGATGGGGATCTTTCCCGCGGACATGCTGGATGGTCACGCCGCGCTTGGTGAACTCTCTCTTGATGGTCAATTGGGGCCAAGTTTCGGCGTGCTCCCTGCGGCGATCAAAGCGCTCGAGATGGATTTAAAACTGATTTGTCCAGAAATTTGTGGGCCAGAAGCCGCCTGGGCAGGCGAAGGCAATCTCGCGGCCCCCAACTTGATTAGCTTGATCAACCATTTCGTCGGCCGGGCTCCCCTGACCTGTCCACCGCCCGGCGAGTTGGCTGCCCCGGCGAACGGATTAGACTTGCGGGATGTGAGAGGTCAGGACGGCGCGAAACGCGTACTCGAAATCGCCGCAGCGGGCGGACATAATTTGCTCTTTTGCGGCCCGCCTGGCTCTGGGAAATCAATGTTGGCAAAACGGTTGCCAAGCTTGCTGCCCCCACTTTCGCCGACGGAACTGCTCGACGTCTCACAAATTCAATCGGTCGCGGGCTTGCTCGAACGCGGCCAGCTGTCTCGGGTTCGCCCCTTTCGTGCGCCGCATCACTCGGCCTCTATGGCGGCTTTGGTTGGGGGCGGGATCCGCGCCCGCCCAGGCGAAATCTCGCTTGCGCATCATGGCGTCTTGTTTCTAGACGAACTTCCCGAGTTTTCAGCTCAAGTCTTAGACAGTTTGCGCCAGCCTCTCGAAGATGGCGAGGTGACCATTTCGCGCGCCAATCGGCACGTCAAATACCCGGCTCGGTTCCAATTGGTCGCCGCGATGAACCCTTGCCGGTGCGGCGGCGGACAAGGCGATGGGACATGCCGTAAAGGTCCACGCTGCGCAGAAACCTATCAAGCACGATTGTCCGGACCGTTCCTAGATCGGATGGATTTATTCTTCGACACACCCGCCGTAACTGCGATCGATTTAACCCTCCCAGCCGCCGCAGAAGGCACTGAGGAGGTGTCCAAACGGGTCGTTGCCGCGCGCGAACAGCAGTCTGAGCGTTACAGCTCAACCGCTCCCGCACCCGCGAAGCGGCTGCTCAATGTTGACGCGGACGGCGCTGAACTCGCGAAATACGCCACCCCCGATGAAGCAGGAAAGGCCCTCATCGCCGACGCCGCCGTCAAACTCTCATTGTCGGCGCGCGCCTATCATCGGGTGCTAAAAGTTTCGCGTACGATTGCAGACCTTGAAGGCTGCGAACACGTTCGCCGAATCCATGTCGCCGAAGCTCTGTCTTATCGCCGCCGCGCCCCTGCAGAGGCGAGTACAGCTCAACTCGGCGCGCTCGCGCAATAAGTCACGCCTATTAAGCAATTGCTCAGGGCGATGTGGTAGCGCTTTGATATGAGTGACGAGACAAAGAAACTGCCCCCCGAACAGACCTTTTTGGCCACGGCAAGCCATGAGATTCGCACGCCGCTCAATGGCATTTTGGGCACCGTGTCCCTGCTCTTGGAGACAGAGCTCAACCCCTCGCAGCGCGAATATGCGGATGCGATCAGAAACTCCGGCGAGCGCTTACTGGATTTGTTGAACAATGTCTTGGATTTCGCGCGCCTCGATGCTGGCGCAATTGAACTCTCAAACGATGTGTTTCGACCGAGTGCCTTGGCGCGCGAAGTTATAGAACTTCTATCACCGCGCGCGCATGCACACGGGCTCGATATCGCTTTGCGTTGTCAAAGCGATCGTGCGCTTACGGTCAAAGGCGATTCCGGTAAAACTCGCCAAATTCTATTCAATTTGATTGGCAATGCCCTGAAGTTTACCGATGAAGGCTCCATCCTTGTCGACCTGAATTATGAAAAAGGTCGCCTTCATATCCATGTTTTCGATACAGGTCCGGGCATCAGCGAAGCGGGGCAAGCCGTTCTGTTCAAAGCATTTCAACAAGTCCATCACGAGGACGCCCAAAAAGATGGCGGTGTCGGCCTTGGTTTGGCGATTGTCAGCCGTCTGTGTGAGGCCATGGGCGGCGAGATTTCGGTTGCAAGCGCGGTCGGTGTCGGAACACGTTTCTCCGTTTCTCTGCCGTTTGCACAAGAACCGAGCGCAGATCCTATCCCAGCGAATGATCCGATCGAAGGGTGCATCGCCTTGGTGGGTCTGCCGAATGCGACGGCGCTTGCGGTCGCACAAACGCTGAGCCAAGCCGGAGCCTCAGTTTTGAATGCGATGCCACCTGAACAAGCGCTTAAAGTTGAGGCCGATCTCATTCTGGCCAGCGCAGACCTGCCGAAGGCGAAACTGAAGCGGTTATGTGCCACTGCACCCGTATTGGTGGTTTTGCGCCAAGAGGATCGCGCCGAGATGCCACGGTTTCGGGCGATTGGTGCGGCGGGTTGGTTGGTGCGACCGCTGCGCGCAGCATCTGTCATCGAGCGCGTTGGACTCGCCATTGCGGGCGGCGATGTCCGCGGCGAAGATCGTCCAAGCACGGGCAAGGGCCGGATTTTGATCGCCGATGACAACCCAATTAACACGCTGATTGCGCAACGCGCCTTGGAATCGTCAGGATTCGTCGTCACGGTCGCCTCGACTGGACGTGAAGCTCTCGACGCGACGGAGCAAATCAGTCCAGACTTAGTGTTGATGGACTTAAGAATGCCGATCATGGATGGCTTCGAAGCAATTCGTCACTTGCGCGCGCAAGGTTGGACAATGCCCGTTATTGCGGTTTCGGCTGAGATAAATCCAGAAATTGAAAAACGTGCCCGCCTTGCTGGCGCCGATGGCGTTGCGGCAAAACCGTTGGAAGCTGAGGCGCTCCGCCAGCTCGCGTTCAAATGGGTCGGGCTGAAATCGCAAGCGGGTGCCGCGTGAGCGAGGCCGCACTCGACGCGAAGTCTTCGGACTCTCGGCTGCTGCGTGCCTTTAAGTCCCTGAATGACCGAAAAATGGCCGCGATGGTCATTTTATCCTTTGCGGCCAGCCTGCCCTTTGGAGCAGTTCTCGGTGTCCTCACGGCCTGGCTGACCACCGAGGGCGTGGGTCCCGCTGTCATTGGCGCAATTGGTCTTGGAACCATGGGATATGCGTTCAAATATCTGTGGGCACCGGGATTTCAACGCGCGAGGGAATTGCCCTTTTTGCGGATTGGGGGACGCCGATCATGGCTCCTTTTCTTGCAAGTCGCGATTTCGGTTGCGCTTCTAGTCCTCGCCTTTTCAAATCCAGCCCAGAATATCGGTTTGGTGACGGTCATTGCGTTCGTCATCACCATTCTGTCTCCCACGCATGATTTGATTCTCGATGCCTGGCGGATCGAAGTCGCCGAATCTGAGGAGGATAAAGACCTAATGTCCGCGCTTTATCAGTTCGGATACAAAGCAGGTGGATTTGTCAGCGGGTTCTTGGCCCTCATCCTAGCGGCTCGAATCGGATGGGTGAAT